>JAJYUB010000012.1 GCA_021792795.1 Acidobacteriota bacterium
GCATCCAGCAACACCAAAGCTCGTCTGCGCCGGTCCTCCAGAAGATCGGCGCTCCCCTTCAATCTCGGCATAGGTATTTTGCTCCTCAATACCTATTATTGCATTATTTATGCAGAGAACAATAGAGCTTGTATAAGGCTGTGTTCCACCAAGGGCCACAGTGGTCATTTGTGCGTGGCTTGTGAGGTCGAGGCTTGAAACTGAGGATCTGCCGCTTGCATAATCAATCTGACCACCTGTCCCATTTGCGTTGGCGGCAACTGTCGTGACGACGCGATTTAGGGCATTGCTAATTGCAAGCGATGTAACATTTCCGGCGATTGGCATGCTTGATACAACCGCCATAGAGCTTGGGTTGACTTCATTGACATATGCTGGCCCACCGACCCAAAGATTCCCCGATGCGTCCACGTCAATCGACGTAGGATTCGGTCCTACTGAAGTCGTGCTCTCTACAGCGTAAGAGATCAAGCTTATCCTAGAAATCGTGCCGTCCCCGTAATTGATCACATAAGCAGTGCCAAGGTCAGGGGCTATGGCAGCAGCTACAGGTTGTCTGCCTACTCCCGTTGTCGCCACCACAGTACCGTAAATCAAGTTGATGAAGGTTGCGCTGTTGCTTCCGGTATTTGTTACAAGCGCGTACCCTGTTCCGGTCTGATCTGTATCGATTGTGACATATCCCGAAACGAGCGTTGTCGATTTTGAGCTTCCTCCGTAAGCAACAACGGCTGATGGATTGATGCCAACGCCCAAAGTCTTATTGTTCCATTCCACATAATTTTGCGACCAGGAAGAAACGATTGGGAATTGTGTTGTAAAACTGGACGTATTACATGTCTGAGGCACTCGTGGAAGTTGGGTACAGTTTTGAATCATAGCCTCCTCAGCAGAATCTGTGGGTTTGAAATGGAAGAAGGCAAGCGAGCATCCTGCGAAGTATCACCAGCTAACCGATTTTGTTTCAATTGATTGCATGAATACATCAACAGATTAAGAATCAAGTACGTCGGGACTTTCTTCCGGTCACCAGTTCCGCTGTAGAGCCTGCAAAGTTAACCTTCGCCGCAGGCGCGGTGTGAAAAGTGGAAATCCCGCCCCTCTTGCGGGATTTCCAAGCGCAGCGCCTTTTCCACCGCCTCTTCACCCACAAATACTGCTATAGAACCGAATCATAGTGCGTAACACCCCGGCCGCGACGCCATAGGCGGATGGATAGGTCGTGTCGTAATGGCCGATCGCAAAGAACCCAGTCCCGCCAGCATAATGCTGCGACCCATCTGAATTCGTATTTACAATCGCAGTTCCATACATATCTTCAGTCAATGGGCCAGAAGAGGTCGACGGAAAGGGGAAAGTAGCAGTTACTCCATCTCCAGCAATGCTGATTGCATTGGATTGCGCGACAGATGTTCCTGTACGGTTATAGATCAATAACATAGGGCTTCCATACGCGGTGCTTAATGGGCTGGACGCTTTTACAGTAAGCGATGAGGGCAGGTTAGTATCCAATGAAAACTGCTGATTTTGATTTACTGTTCCATATGGTCCACATTGGTCGTAGAAGGTACAGGCGATCGGATAAGAACCATAATTCGTTAACGTGGTGAAGTTGTAGTAATAGTTTGGCTCTGGCAATTCCTTTTGGCTCAAGCCAGCTCCCTTTCCAGTCTGACAACCCTTCGGCAGTGGATATGGGTTCGTAATATCCCAATTGAATCCGACTTCGTACATTTCAGGAACTTTCAGATTTAGAATATTCACGCTGCCTGAACCCGTATTTCCAGTATTCCCGGCTTGCAAGTCATAAGGTTGACCGGCTGCGGGCCCGAAGGTCGTGGCGGACCCCTGATAAGATGAAGGACTGGTGAGATCGTATAAAGAACCGCGTATAGGTTGGTCAGGTATTGGCACTAGGCAATAGGGTGGAACGCTCGAATTTACGTTTACAGTTTCATACAGGGTCGAGATTGTTGTTATGCTAGAGTACCCCGGCCCACCAGTAGGCGGGACAAAAAAGCCTCCACATCCAGAAAGTATCAAGGCTGTTGTCGTACCTGCTATACCGATAAAACAAAGTGTAACCAAACGTCGAAGTCGCATAATCTCTCCTCTGGGTACTTGGCTTCCTACTTCTCCGTATTTGCAGCGGATGAAGTGTCCTGAAATGTGATCCCTAACTGCCGGACAATATCAGAGAGTTCTGCATTTCTCTGCACAAGGGAGGTTGTTGCATAAAAATGTGAAACATTCTGCCAATATTCTTTCGTTACAGGCGACGTTGTTGATATCTCCGACGTGTTTGCTGTTTGCTGGCCGTGACGATATGAGTTAACGTTTGGCGGGATTCCGCCGCTTCCCATCATCAAGTCAAGAACATAGATAGCTTCAGCTGGAGTTAGCTGCCAAGCAACTTGTCCTACGGCTTTATTTGTAGGTATGAGATGAGGAGCGAAATGGCTCAAAAAGATGCGGTAATAGTGGACATCCCTATTTGTTGTCGGTGGAAAATTGCGCATGCCTATGCTGTATCGCCAGGCATCAAACGCACTTGCTATGTTGTTGTCTGAAATTGGCGAGTTTTGTACTGGAACCGCCGCTGAATGTAAGGAAACCAATTGTTTTATGAGCGGATCATTAGCTGGAATTGCGGAGAATAAAGGAGAGTAGCTGGTTCTTAATAGGGTTTGAATGAGATCTGATGGATCGGAGTTGCTGGGCGCTTGTTGCGCAAGACTATCGAGCATCCTTATCCGTGTAGTACCAGTATCCTGCGAGACCATTGGAGTAGCGCTCGCAATGAGCATGATCGATACAGCTAAACAAAGTCGGGTATAGAGTTTGCATGTAATCACAAGGCAGCCTCCTGGCGAGTACGATTCGCTGGAACGAGGTGGAGAATAGTGTTAGGAACAACGGAGGTGACCCAACCAAGGCTTAATTGAATGGGTCGCTGATATGCTATATAAAGAAGCCCGAATTCAAGCATGAGTGCCCCGATGAGGAGTAACTAAAGCCAGTGCGGTTGAACGTCGACATGAATATCTATGGGCGGCGCTACAGATAAGGTGAGAAGCGACCGTCGAACACGGCTGGAATAATAGCAGGGGAATTAAGGATGTCAAGAACTTTATTGCCGTATCTTCTTAAGTGACTTCAGTAACGGTCTTCAGTATCGAAATAGTTAGTACTACAGTTGCACTTAATGTTATTTCCTGATTTTCATCACGACCGGCTCGCGTACTGCTCTCGAAAAATCAAGGGTTTACAGCCCTTTCAATCGGGCTATTTTCTATCTGCAACTGTAGTACTAACAATCAGCGCCGGCAAAACCTGCCATTGTCGGCCGCGGGGTTTGTCATGCTTACTTTCGTACGTCCGCATGGTAACCGCGGCGCGCTCGTCCAGCAATCCTGCACGCTGCCACCGGACTCGATGCTCCTCCGCGTTGTCCATTCCACTGGCTGTCAAGCAGACGAAGCCACGGGAGACAAGCACATCTCCCGTCGCCTGAGTACGGCGTCGAGTCTTTTCAGCGAGAAACTGCACCCCATCCAGTGCAAAAATCTTGCCGCCCCAGAAAACGCACCAACCATGGTGCATAAAATATTTCATTGCGCCGAAAGCTGCACCAGTTCTAGTGCAAGCAATATAGTTGCCTTAGCAACCAATTGGGACGAATTGGCCCTTTTTAGTTGCCTTAGCAACTATTTTTTTTTGAGAGGACTTCAATCCCCTTGGAAAGCGGTTGAGGCAGAAAGAGAAATCTTGAAAGTGGCCCCGCTTTTTCTCGGACGCACGCGGCTGCGCAGCGAGATTTTGAAGATTCCCCTTCCAGAGTTGCCGCGGATCTTCAAGACATCGGACGAAGTCCGCTCGCGCATCCTGAAGTTTGCCCGGATGCAGGGAGCGCAGCGCGCCACAGTAGCCATCCTTCTGGCCCGAAGCAAGCGGCAGGTGGTCGCTGTGATATAAAGCCCGCAAGTACCGGATTGTCTTTCCCAGGCGGCCAAACGCATCCATGCGCGGATTCCGATTTCATTTGCCTATCTTTTTTCTCTCGCTTTTGCTTGCAGCCATTGCGCCGAACGCCCATGCGCAGCAGGCGGGTGCCCCTCGATAAGGTCGAGGGCTTTGTCAAGGCACAGCTCGCCTGTGCGATGCGTGAGCACCGCTTGAATTGCCAGAGAGGTTGAGGACCAGAGCTCCGGTAGATTCACGCTGCATCACCAAACGGCGGGCAATTACGCCTCACCAACCATCGATACGGCCACCGACTGCTGGCCATGATGCTTCCATGCGGACATCCAGCCTACTGCCGGATGCGAGAGCGCCCAATCAATTCATCGGTCTGGCTTGCGCCGACCAGGGGCACCCGCGGGCTGCTCTCGATATGGGCGATCTCTGGATAACCGACGTTCTGCCGCAACATCCAGTAGAGTCGCACGGCCAACTTCCTGGCCGCCGCCACCTTGGCCACGCCTTTCGGCTTGCGGTGGCAACGCGCCTGATACTCTCTGCGAAATCCTTCATCCAGCCGCACCGCCGACTGCGCCGCCTCCACCAACAACTGGCGCAGAAAGCGGTTGCCCTGCTTGCTGATCGCACCCAGCCGCTGCTTGCCGCCCGAGCTGTGCTCGCGCGGAATCAGCCCCAGATAGCTGGCCACCTGATTGCTGTGCTGGAACCGGCTTACATCGCCGATGGTCAATATAAAGGCCAGTGCTGTAATCGGTCCTACCCCAGGTTGCGTCATCAACAGCCGCGCCTGAGGATGCTCCTCCGCCGCGCCAGCTACTGCCCGGTCCAACTCGTCGATCTGCCGATGCAACTCCGCCAGCAGATGCAACAAATCTTCGCGTCGCCGCGCCGTCCAGCCTTGCAGAGGAAGCTTTTCCAACTCAGCCCTCCCCCGAACGCTCCACAGGGAACTCTTTTTCTGCAGCCCCTTGTTCAGCGCCAGGTGCCGCAATCCGTTCTTCACCCTGCTGCGGATCTCCACCAGCTTGTGGCGGTGGATCAACAACTGCCGCATGTCCCGCTGCTCCGCGCTCGGAGTCCACAAGCGCGGAAACCGGCCCTCCATCAACAACTTCAAAATGTGTCCCGCATCGCGCCGGTCCGTCTTCTGCCGACGCACATAGC
The DNA here is from genome assembly GCA_021792795.1 of Acidobacteriota bacterium. GTDB lineage: Bacteria > Acidobacteriota > Terriglobia > Terriglobales > Acidobacteriaceae > JAKAAZ01. The sequence continues at coordinate 5,146 of JAJYUB010000012.1, forward strand.
TGGCACGTATCTGGGCCGCATCTCCTACCAGAACTACATGGCCCAACCGCTCCACCAACTCAATGAACCACTGGCTGTTGCCGCAAGCCTCCATCCCAACCAGCGCCGGGGCTTCCAGTTCGCCATAGAACCGCTCCGCTTCGCCGTTTCCGTTCACCAGCTTCAGCTCTGCTATCTCGCCGGTCTCCGCATCGAAAACCGCAACTTGCTGCCAACTCGGATGAAAATCACAACCTATAATCTTCATAGAAGGCTTCTCCTTGTTCCCACAGTTCCTGGTCCTCAACCAAAAACCATAGGTCCATCGTAGAAGCCTTCGTCCTTATCCCATCAATTCAAGCCTTCCGTTGGTTTGAGTGGGGATGGAACAATCCCGCATCCAGCCGCATATTCCTTGTGATATAAAGCGCCCAGCACACGATTGAAGTTTCTTAGGCGGCCAAACCAGCCATGCGCGGACTTCGGTACTTTTTCCCTGTACTTTTTCTCTCGGTTTTTGTGTCCTTCCTCGCGCCGCAGGCGCACGCCCAACAGCAGGTCACGCTGGGCAACGCGAGCGCCCCACTGACCGGGCCGTGGAAGTTCCACACCGGCGATTCGCCACAGGCGAAGGGCGCAAGCGCCCCGGCGTGGGCGCAGCCGGGCTTCGACGACTCCGCCTGGGCAACGATGGATCTGACCCCGCCGCCAGGATCGTTCGATCCAGTGATCGGCAGCAGCGGCTACTTGCTAGGATGGACGGCGCGCGGCTACAAAGGCCACTCCGGCTATGCCTGGTACCGGCTGACAACCAACGTGCAGGATGGGCGGACCCGGCTCGCGCTCAAGATGCCGGACGACGTCGACGACGCCTACCAGATCTATGTGAATGGACAGTATGTCGGCGAGTTTGGCCGGTTCACGGCGCGCGGCGCCGCCGCATATTTTTCCCAGCCGCGGGCTTTTCTGCTGCCGGAGAATTTCCGCGGCGGCCCGGTGACTTTCGCCATCCGCATGTGGATGGGCGCTTTCACTCCGCTGGTGGATCCGGATGCCGGGGGGCTGCATGGGCCGCCGGTGCTGGGGCAGGCTTCCGCCATAGGCGGCTTGCTCCAGTTGGACTGGGATGCCGAAGATCGCGGAAACTATATCGCTTTTTTCCAAGTTGCGATTCTACTGTTGGCCCTGCTGGTGGCCTTTGGCCTTTTCTGGCTTGACCGTAAGGAACCGGCCTATGTTTGGCTCGGTCTCGCGTGCGCGGCCATGCTGTCCTTGCAGAGCATGAACCTCGTCGCAAACTACACCACCTGGATGGGCGGAAATACAGTCTTTTTGCTCGAGGATGCGGTCCTGACGCCAGCAACCATCGGTATATGGGTGCTGTTCTGGGCGTATTGGTTTCGGCTGGGCGGGATGGCCCGGCTGCATCGCATAGTCTGGGGATTGGTGGTGGCACTGGGCATGGCTACAGCCATGTTGCGGGCACCGCTCTATGGCGGACTGGTGCCCGTCCATGCTATTGTCTGGCTTTCGCCGCTCAACCTTGTTTTGAAGCTGTTGTTGGGCGTTTTGCTCGTCTGGGTGACGGTCCGTGGCATTCGCAAGGACAGGGCCGAGGGCTGGCTGGCTCTCCCCGCTGTTCTGCTGGTTTTCCTCTCGCGGTATTCGGAAGAACTACTGGTGCTGCATGTGCCGACGATTGTCTATCCTTTTGGAGTCGGTATCAGCATCAACGGTATCGCTACCATTCTGTCGCTGGCCATCATCACCGTGCTGCTGCTGCGGCGGTTTCTGCGCGGTCAGCATGAGCGCGAGCAGTTCAGGATGGAGATGGAGCAGGCGCGACAGGTGCAGCAGATGCTGATTCCGGAGGCGCTGCCGGTCCTCCCCGGCTTTACGCTCGAAAGCGAATACCGCCCGGCGCAGCAGGTGGGCGGCGATTTCTTCCAGATTATCCCCCACGCAACCGACGGCAGCGTGCTGGACGGGAGTGTGTTGATTGTGGCCGGCGACGTCGCCGGCCATGGCCTGCAGGCGGGAATGCTGGTGGCGCTGATCGTCGGCGCGATTCGGACCGCGACTGACACCAGTTTCGACCCGCTTGCAATGCTTCAATCGCTAAACCGCCGGTTGATTGGCCGAGGCCAAGCTCATGCGACCTGCCTCGCTCTGCGCATCGAAGCCAATGGCGCAGTCGCGCTGGCGAATGCCGGGCATCTGCCGCCGTATCTGAATGGCAAAGAAATGCCGATGGAAGGCGCGCTGCCGCTGGGCATGATCGCCAACGCGGAGTTTTCCGTGATGCACTTCCAACTCGCTCCCGGCGACCGGCTGATGTTGATGTCCGACGGCGTGGCCGAGGCGCAGGACGAGCAGGGCCAGCTCTTTGGCTTCGATCGCATCAACACGATGCTGCAGCAGCCGATCACGGCAGCGGAAGTTGCCACGGCCGCGCAAGAATTTGGGCAGGAAGACGACATTAGCGTGCTGGCGGTGACGCGCACGGCAAGCATGCAATCGGAGGTTGCATGAAGATTCCGCGTGGAGGGGCTGGGGCGCGGCTGACGGCAGCCAAGCCTGGCCGCGAAGCTTCCGGTCCGGGACTGCCACTGTCCCTATGGCGCAGAAGGTCGTTTTGGCTTGCCCAGGCGCATGTTGAAGCCAACGATTGGGCCCCAGACATTGATTCCAAAATCCTCATACTTTGGCTGAGACAAGTAGGCATTGGAGACGTGCATGTACGTTGCTCCGGCGGCCAGGCTAAACCGGGGATTGAAGTCATATCGTGCGCCGCTGCCCATCATGTAGGTGAATGTCAGGTCCTGTCCCTGCGCATAGAGCACCCCGTCCGGCCCCTTCGCGTTGATGTCTCCCACGCCGCCCCGCATTTCATAATAGGGGACAATTCTCCAGTTACGCGGGATGAAGTTACGCCGAATACCGAAGTCGAAGGCCGCATACCGTGTTTCCGCCCCTCTCGGAATCGCAGTGTAGGAGCCGCTGAAGGTGAAGTCCGTACTGCCCCTTAGGACCGACGGGCCATGGATGCCATCCACCTGCCAGCGGAGCGAAGCGATGTTGGGGACCATGGTGTATTTCAGCGGCCATGTCGTATACGGACTGCCCAGAAAAACGTCGAAAATGAGGGGAATGTTCCAGGGAAGCCAGCCCACTTCATAGGAGAGCTCAAGCTTGTTTCTGTAAAAGATGCTTCTGTTGAAATCCGCTTTCAAGTGCCGTGCGGTTTTAGCCGACGACGGGATTTTTGAATGCTGGCCAAGCGCGGGGCGAGTGAGAGCTGACAAAATTAGCGCAAACGACACCAAGTTATTTCCACGCATCCCAGTGGTCACTCCGGTCAGAGGAAGTCGGTGTTGGCGTCATCAGCATAATACAGATGCTCTGGGTAGCATGCACGTAGAATCCTCGTCGCGCGGGCGCAATTGGAGGCGGGTTGGCGCGCATCTAAAAAATCCTGATACGCAACTGGCCCTGAACCGTGTACGATTGGCGTTGATTTATGTCAATTCATTCTGCCATTACACCGACCTTGCCTGAATTTCAGCGTCTGGCGCGCAGCCATGACCTGGTGCCCATTTGCAAGTCCTGGACCGCCGACCTGGAGACGCCGGTTTCGGCCTTTCTTCGCGTCGCTTACGGGGAGCCGGAAGCGTTTCTGCTGGAGTCTGTCGAAGGCGGCGAAAACGTTGGAAGATATACGTTTATGGGGATTCGCCCCTACAAAAAGATCCTTGCCCACGGCGACCAGATTACGACCTACACGGGCGACAAGACTGAGACCGGCGAAGGAGATGTTTTTGAGCTGCTGCGCGACTCCCTGGCAGGGCATGCTGCGGCCCGGCTGCCAGGCCTGCCGCCGTTTACTGCCGGAGCGGTGGGATTTTTTTCCTACGACGCGGTCCGCCTGATAGAAAAGCTGCCGGAAACGGCCAAAGATGAGTTGGCCATGCCGGAAGCCTGCCTGATGTTCTTCGATACGGTGCTGGCATTCGACCACGTGAAGCAGGAGATTTTGTTGATCGCAACCGCCGACCTGCAGCGCCACAAGCCACAAACGGCCTATGCGAACGCGGTTCGCAGATTGCATGATCTGGAGCGGCGGCTGGCAAAGCCGTTGCCCAAACATATTCGGCACACAGCAAGCGGCAAACTGCAGCTAAAGCCCCGCACGCGCAAGCGGGACTTTCTGGCGGGAGTGGAGCGCATCAAGGATTACATTGCGGCGGGAGACATTTTTCAGGCGGTGCTGTCGCAGCGGTTCGATGTAGAGCCGGGCGTCGATCCGTTTTCCATCTATCGCGCGCTGCGGATTGTGAACCCTTCGCCGTACATGTATTTTCTTCGGATGGGATTGCGGCGACCGGGGGATACGAGCCTGGCGGGCTCGTCGCCGGAACTGCTGGTGCGGGTGCATGGGCGCACAGTGGAGTATCGTCCGATTGCCGGCACGCGGCCGCGCGGTGTGGACGAAGTGGACGATCGCCGCATTGAAGCTGAGTTGCGCGCCGATGAAAAGGAAACGGCGGAGCACATTATGCTGGTGGACCTGGGCCGGAACGATGTGGGCCGGGTGAGCGAATATGGAAGCGTGCATGTGAAGGATTTGATGTTCGTCGAGCGCTACTCCCACGTGATGCATCTGGTGAGCGCGCTGGAAGGAACGCTGCGGCATGAGCTGTCGGCGGTGGATGCGTTTCGATCTTGTTTTCCCGCAGGCACGTTGACCGGCGCGCCGAAGGTTCGCGCCATGGAGATTATTGAAGAACTGGAACCGGCGCGGCGGGGGGTTTACGGCGGCAGCGTTTTCTATGCGGATTTCTCCGGCAATTTCGACTCCTGCATCGCCATCCGCAGCCTGCTGATGCGCGGACGGCAGGGGCATATTCAGGCGGGAAGCGGCATCGTGGCTGATTCGGTCCCGGAGAAAGAGTTCGAAGAGAGCGTCAACAAAGCCAAAGCTGTTGTGCGGGCGATCGAGCGGGCACGGACGCAATAATTGCATCGCAGCCGTTCCGGGGGATTCGCCGCAAGCCTTGATATCCTGAATGCAGACGTCTCTGCCCGCCTATGATCTTTGTTCTCGACAATTACGATTCGTTTACCTACAACCTGGTGCAGGTGCTGGGCGAGCTGGGCGCAGGAGTGGAAGTGCGGCGCAACGACCAAGTGACGATCCAGGAGATCGAAGCGTTGGCGCCGGAACGGATTGTGATTTCTCCGGGTCCATGCACGCCGCAGGAGGCGGGCATCAGCATTCCTCTGGTGAAACACTTTGCCGGGAAAGTTCCTATCCTGGGAGTGTGTCTGGGGCATCAGGCGATCGGCGCTGCGTTTGGCGGCAGGATCATCCGCGCGCCGCGATTGATGCACGGCAAAACCAGTTCTGTAGAGCACGATAGCCGCACAATTTTTCGCGGCATCGCGAGCCCGATGATCTGCACGCGGTACCATTCGCTGATTGTGTCGGAAGACGGCCTGCCGGAGGAGCTGCAAATTTCCGCGCGCTCCGAGGGGTTGATCATGGGTCTGCGCCATCGCAATTTTTCGGTTGAAGGCGTGCAGTTCCATCCCGAGAGCGTGTTGACGGGCGATGGTGCGCGGCTGATCGCCAACTTTCTGAAGCTGGAGTAGAGGATGTTTTTTTTGCGTCCTGGTTGCGTCGCGGGATGCCTGACGATGCTCGCGGTTGCGTTGGTGGCGGGGAGTGCGGGAGCGCAGCAAACTCCATCGCAGCCGAACACGTCGCCGGCCATCGCGGCGCAGGCGATCGGGCGCCTGGACCCTTCGGCCACAGCGGAAAAAATTCAAGTCTCGGGCGCGGTCACATTGACCGGAGAGGGCACATCGCTGGGCAATGGCAGCTCCGTGACGGCGGGGAACGTGACGCTGCCGATCCACTTGACGCGCGGCGGGCAACTGGACCTGTGCGCGACCACCACCGTGCATCTTTCGCAGCAATATAACGCAGCCGACGCCAACAGCCCGCTGATGGTGGCGCTGGACCATGGCGCGATTGAGGCGCATTACAAGGTCGGCAAAAATTCCGACGTGGTGCTGACTCCCGATCTGCGCATTCTGCTATCGGGGCCGGGGCAAGCGGACGTTCGCATCCGGCTCAACGATCATGGAGACACCTGCGTGGCTAACCGCGGCAACAACGCGCCCTACGTTACGGTGAGCGAGCAGATGGGCCCGGGCGTGTATCGCGTGCAGCCGAACCAGCGGGTCACATTTGAGCATGGCAGCGTCCGCGATGTAGTGGACAATGAGCCGCAGCCGTGCGGCTGTCCAGCGGCGCCTGTGGTTTCAGTCGCGAGCGGCGGCGTGCCTGCCGAACCTGGAAAAGCAGTGGCCAAGCCGGGCGAAGCGGTGGCTGCGAAGGCTGCGGAGAAGACGGAGAATCCAGCGCATCCGGATGGGCCGAGCTCGACACCGGCGGACACGGCGTTTCCGCTGGCGGAAAGTGAAGGTCTGGCGCCCCCGCCCGCCGCTCCGAAGACGCCAGTAGTGCCACCGGGAGAAACTCATTCCGAAGTGACGACGACGCTGAGCTATACCGCGCCGCAGCAGACAGTGCCGACGGGAACGCCGTCTGGCATGGCGACGCCGGAAAGCGCGGCCACAGTAGCTACCGCGCCTGCGCCGGGGTTCGGGCCGTCTGTGAATACAGGGCCAGTGATGATGGCGCAACCGGCCCCGCCAAAGCCGAAGCAAAAGTCAGGATTCTTCCATAAAATCGGAAGATTCTTCGCGAAGATCTTCGGGTAGTGGCACGTCTTTGTTCTTCACTGTTACGGCGACGCGGACATCGCTCCATCCCGCTCTAGCTTCGCTCGAAGTCAACCGCCATCCTCAGCGGTACTCGCGCCTTCCCTCATATCCCCGCCCACCACGCATACCCGCCCTCGGGCGCAGCCGACCCCAGACCTTTGTCGAATTTCTTCATGCTGTCCGTGGCCGTCAGACGCGTGATGTACTTCACGCTCTTGTATCCCAGTTGCCGCGGCACGCGCAGCCGCAGCGGTCCGCCAAACGATACCGGGAGGTCCCCGTCATTCATTCCCAGCGTCAGCAACGTCTGCGGATGCGCCGCTTCGCCCATGTCGATGCTGTCCCACCAATCCGGGTAGATCGAGAAATAGGCGATATAGCGCGCCTGTGGCATCACTCCAACCTCGTGCAGTATGCCTTGCAGCGGCGTGCCAATCCACTCCGCAATATAGGACCAGCCTTCCTCGCACGCCACCTCTGTAATCTGGCTGCGTACCGGAAAATGCTTCAGGTCCGCCAAAGAAAATTCCGTTGGCCTCGCCACCATGCCATCCACCGCAAGCTTCCAGTCCGCAAATCCACCCGCCTGCAGATGCTTGAATGCGTCGCTTTGCGGTGCAACTGCATTGGCGAACGGCGTCTTTGAAATCATGCTGCGGGGAAACTCGCGGGCCGGCGCATGCGGCGTCAGCAACCGCTGCGCGGCATAATTCAGCGTCTCTCCCGGACCGTAAATTCCACCACCATCCGGCGGAATCAATCCATACCGATGCGCCAGCCGATCGGCCGCAGCAATTCCCGTCACTCCCGCGGCCGCTGCCAAACCCGCCCGCAAAAACCTTCGCCGAGACATTGGACTCATGGGCGCTCCTCCTCAACCGCGCGGCCCGTAATCATCGCCCGCATGCGGCTCTTGAATCCCGCGAGGTACACCATGGCAACATGCACCACAACAAACAGCAGCAGCGCAACAGAAATAAAGAAATGCAGTGTTCGCGCCGACTGCCTTCCCCCCAGCGCAATCACCGTCAGCGGAAATGCCCCCGTAAATGCCGGAGACATTGCCAGCCCCGTCCAGATCGCCAGCGGAAACAGCAGGAAGATCACGATCATATAGGTCGCTCGCTGCACCACGTTATACGAGCGCGCTTCCGCGGCATCCGGCGGTCCGCGACGAAACGTCTTCGCCATCACGTTGCGAAATGCGCACCACGTTCTCTGGCCTCGCCCTGGTATCAGGTCCCTGCGAAAATGTCCCGTCCAGAATCCTGCGATCCCGTAGATCAGTCCCGTCAGTACCGCCAGCCACGACGCCTGAAAATGGAGATAGCGACTCCATCCATTCTGATCCGGCATCACGTAGTTGTAGCCGGTCGGCACGGTGTCCCTCGATGCCGGAATGTGCAGCGAAAACAGCGGCTGCATGGTCGAATTGCCCACCTCACCCCAATAGAACCTCGGGTGCGAAATCACAATCTCTCCGCCTGTAATCAGCAGCGCAAAAAACGCCAGCACCGTCAGCCAGTGCGTCACGCGCACCACCGCGCCGTGGCGAGGAGTGCGCGGATTTTGCGGTGTTCCAGCGGATGACACATGCGGAGAATAGCACACCACTCGCGTCCCATCGAAGACTGCCCCTTCCGCGATGCGATCCTGCCAGCCACACCGTGCGCACCATCCGCGCCACACCGGATTCGCGTGGAAAATTCGTTGACCGCGAATTGCCTGCAATGCTAGCCTTCAAGCTGCGTCGGCCCATCCCTCCCATGCATCTCGCTTTCGCTCCGCAAAGAGCGGCCCGCACAGGACTGAAACCATGACCGCCGTACCTCAACCCTTACTTGTTACTTGTGCGCCCACAAAGCCATGTCACCGGCCGAAACGGTCTGCTGGACAAGTATTTCTACTTCGTCATGTCGCTGCTCGTCGCAGCCATTGTCGTATGGGGTTTCAGCCATACTGTCAACGAAAACCTTTTCCATGCGACTTTGTCGCGACCCTTCCTCCTCTGGATCCACGCGGCCGCATTCTCCAGCTGGGTTGTGTCCTTCATTCTTCAGTCCGCACTGGTCCGCACCCATCATGTGCGCATGCACCGCTCCCTGGGCTGGTTCGGCGCAGCGCTCGGCACCGTCATGGTTCCTCTCGGTATTACCACGGCCATCGTCATGGCGCGCTTCGACACGGTCCGTCTCCACCAGTCCGGCGCGGACGCCTTTTTGATCGAACCCTTCTTCGACATGCTCGCCTTCGGCGTCTGCTTCGGCCTCGCCGTCCTCTGGCGCAAAAAGCCGGAGTTCCATCGCCGTCTCATCTTCGTCGCCACCTGCGTGTTGCTCGATGCAGCCTTCGGTCGCATCCTTTATTTGTTTAACAACAACTTTTTTTCCTCTGCCTGGACGCCGTCATCCTTCTCGGCGTCGCGCGCGATCTTCTAGTCAACCGCCGCATCCACGTGGTGTATCGCGTCGCGCTGCCGATGCTGATGGTGTCCCAGGCCTTCGTCAATTACACCTGGCGCGACGCTTCCGGGTGGTGGGTCAGGATCGCCCACTCGATCCTGGGATAAAGCGCGCTGCCACGCCTGCTGTGCCCATCCTTCGCAAAAACAAAGACGCGAAGGATGGGGCCTCGGCGTCCATGCGGAGCAAACCGATGGATAGCACAACGATCCCAGGTCTCAAAATCGAGACCTGGGGCACCCCGGCGCTTTGTCCATGACTCGTGATGCGTGTCACTGTTCGCCGATAGAGATCTGCTATTTTGAAGCAATGGCAAACGTCAACACGGCTGAAAAGCCAAATTCCACGCGACATACTACGGAAGCAGTGCCGGTCTTGTCGGCCATCGACGGAGAAATGACGCGCACGGTGCGCGCGATCGGGGTGCTTGTCGCCTCTCTGGTGGCTGGCGCCATTGTTGCAGGCGTTTGGAAGGCGAGTGTTGGCGTGCAACCTGGCAGAGCGGCGCTGGTTGGCGGGCTGTTTCTTACTGAGGTCCTCCTGGCCGGTATCCTGATTCTTCTCGGCAGTCTTGTCGAGGGATTTGGATATGGGCTCTCCCTGGGAACCAACTGGCCCTATACGCGAAATATCCTGGTGTTGATGGTGCGCGGGGACCCCGAGGCGGCGCACCGGCTGGTGGCCACCGTGGTGGGCCTTATCGCGCTGGCGCTGGTTTTTCTCGCGCCCAGTTCCGCGACCATCAATGGTTTGGCACTCGTGATTATCGCCGCACTGTTCGGAATAGGAACCCTCTATGTATTGTCCGGTCGAATGCCGGCCTTTGTGCATGGCATCCATGGACTCCTGGCCTATGGAGTCTTTCTCAGTTATCTCACCGGACTTGCTTTCCCCGGCGTTGCATTTTGGACTTATCTCAAGTTCACGGTCGCCCTCCATGCGCTTTTGCTGGCGGTGTTTCTGGGTGGTATGACCACTGGGCAACGGGGCTTCGGTCAGTCCATTGGGGCCTTTTATCGACCCAGGAGGCTTGCGCATTGGACTGTGGCGGCCCATATCGTTGCCGCCCTGACCGTGGTGGCTACACTGGGATGGCTTATGCCGAATTATCCCGTGGCATTTTACCTTGCCGTCGCACAGGTCGCCGTGGGATTCCTGCTTTTCCATGCCGTCAATCTCAAGCCGAAGAATCCGGGGACCATCGTGGCGTTTCACCAAACGATGGTGCTTCTTATCACTGTGGCCATCGTCATCTCGCTGCCATCATAAGGATGAGCCCATGCCGCAAAACCGGCGGGGGCAAGTCAAGGTTGCGGCGGCTAGGCTACACTGGAGGGGTAGGCCCTTGCGTTCGGCGGCGGAGTTGCCGCGGACGAAATTCCGACAGATATTGAAGCAGATTGACAGTTGGTGCAATACAAATCTCATTGCGTCATCCAAGCGAAGCGAGAAATCCCGGTATCGCCGAAAAGGCAAATGCATAGATTCTTGGCTCCGCTCAGAATGACTCAGGTATTTTCTGCATTGCCGTCTCTGTAATCCGCCATCGACAATAAAGGAGCATGGTTTCTTATGGCGATTCCCGCCACACAGTTACGTCCCGGCATGATCATCAAGCACAATGGTGAACTGCATTCCGTTTTCAAGGTAGAGCATCGCACCCCCGGCAACCTGCGCGCGTTTATCCAGGCCAAGCTGCGCAACCTGCGCACCGGCGCCATGTACGAGCATCGTTTCCGCTCGCCCGACCCGATTGAGCGGGTGGTGGTGGACGAAGTGGCGATGGAGTTTCTGTATGCCGACGGCGACGACTACTACTTTATGAACACGGAAAACTACGAGCAGACGAATTTGAACGGCGAAACGCTGGGCGATGCGGTGGAATACCTGATCCCCAACCTGCCGATCAAAGTGTCTTTCTTCGATGGCATCCCAGTGGGCATCGACCTGCCGCAGGCGGTCGAGATGACGGTGGTGGAAACGGAGCCGGGGCTGAAGTCCGCGACTGCGTCTTCTGTGACCAAGCCGGCCAAGCTGGAGACCGGGCTGGTGGTGCAGGTGCCTGCGTTCATCAACGAAGGCGAAAAGATCCGCGTGGATACGGCGGAAGGCGCGTACCTGTCGCGCGCATAGACGGCTTCCCTCTTTCATGTGAATTCAGAACCCATGTCTCAGCCGCCGCGGGTCACCGCAGAGACAGACATGGGAAACCCGCATTTTTCGTGGGCGCAACGGAACGAAAATCCGACCTCTGGCGTATAAAGAAGCACGGTGGATTTTGTTCGCCGATGGGCGGTGGTTAAGTTGATCAATCCCGATGCAGCGGTGAAGTGGATTTGGATCGTGTTCGGCAGCTTCTGGCTGCTGGCGGCGTTCACCCAAAAGCGCAGCGTTCGACGGCAAAGCATCGATTCCCGCCTTCTGCAGATGTCAGTTGTCCTGCTGGCCCTTGCCCCGTTCTATATCGCAGGCCGAAGATTCGGAATCTTGCGTGAGCATTTTCTTCCCAAGACGGCGGATATCCAGTACATTGGCCTGCTGCTGATGCTGATCGGGCTCGGCTTTGCTGTCTGGGCGCGTTTTACGCTGGGGCGCAACTGGAGCGGAATGGTCACTGTGAAGGAGAATCACGTCCTGATTACGCATGGCCCCTATGCATGGGTGCGGCATCCGATTTATACAGGCATTCTGCTGGCGCTGCTGGGCACCGCAATCGTCGGCGGAATCTTCGCAAGCCTGGTCGCGGTGGCGGTGGCGACACTCGCGCTGTGGTTGAAGCTGCGCACGGAGGAGAAGTTTATGACTGAAACCTTCGGCGAGCAGTACACGGCCTATCGACAGCGGGTCAAGGCGCTGATTCCTCATGTCATTTGATTGGCGGCGAAACCGCAGGCGGAATTTATATTCCGTGGGTTGCGCGATTCTCTTTCCATCTGCGACACTGCCCTTGCTGTGACGGTTTGCCACTATCTCGTAAAAGGTCGCGTGCAGGGGGTGGGCTTTCGCTGGTTTGTGCAGCGCGAGGCCTTTGAGCTTGGCCTGCGCGGCTGGGTGCGCAATACCGCGGACGGCGATGTGGAAGTGTTGGCGGCGGGCAGCGAAGAGCAGATCCGCAAGCTGCACGCAATTTTGGCGCGAGGCTCGCGTGGTTCGCGTGTCGATGGCATTGAGCAGCGCCAGAGACCGGAAGCCGAGGCGGAAAGCCTGCAGGCATTTGAGATTGAAGGAGCGTGGTGAGCGCCGGCGGTCCTCCGTCGGGCGCCGACCGCAGGATGACAATTGTTGATCCCACCGTGGCCGCCCAGTCACCCCTGTGGGCACAAATCGCCCGCCGGGGACCCCGACATGCGGCGAGGAGGGGCACCTGAAGTTTGCAATCCCGCTCAAGCCAAAAGACGGCTTGAATGAGGCACCCGGCCTTAAGAGATGGCGCGATTGGATAGACCCGAAAAGTACAAATCAGAAGGAGAACCGCCGCAAATGTCACGACTGGAAATCGATTGTGAGCCGCTGAAGAAGTTGATTCGCACTGTACCGGACTTTCCCAAGCCCGGGATCCTTTTTTACGACATCACCACGCTGCTGAAAGACAAGGGCGGTTTTGCCATGCTGATCGATGCGCTGGCCGCGCATTATTTTGAGAAGGACATCGACCTGGTGCTGGGCATTGAGGCGCGCGGATTCATCTTCGGTCCGGCGCTGGCGTATCGGCTGAACGCGGGGTTTGTGCCGGTACGCAAGCCGAAAAAACTGCCGGCAAAAACGGCGCGGGTCACCTACGACCTGGAATACGGCACCGATGCGCTGGAGATCCATCTGGACGCAATCGAAAGCGGACAGCGCGTGGCGATCGTCGATGACCTGCTGGCCACCGGCGGCACCATGGAAGCGACGGTGAAGCTGGTGCGCCAACTGGGCGGGGAAATTGCCGGGCTTGCATTCGCCGTGGAGCTGGATTTTTTAAAAGGGCGCGAGCGCTTTGAAGGGCTTGATGTCTTCAGCCTGCTGCACTACAACGAATAGCAACAAAGGCCCCCGGATAAATGTCGGACATGCGGCGGAGATTGCTATCAGTGCGCTACCCGAATGATTCGTTCGGCGAGGACGTAAACCGAGCGCCAAAGAGGCCGGTTGCGTTGTCACGCGGCGGTGGGTAGATACTGGAAGCTATGCCTCTTCGTTCTGGATTTGTTTCGATACTGGGCCGGCCGAATGCCGGCAAGTCCACGCTGGTGAATGCGCTGGTGGGCGAAAAAGTCGCCATTGTGACGCGCAAGCCGCAGACCACGCGGAACCGCATCCACGGGGTGCTGGAAGTGGACGCGGTGAAGGGCAAGCATCCGGCGGCGCAGATCGTTTTCGTCGATACGCCGGGCGTGCACAAGCCCGCCAATCTGCTGGACAAGCGCATGTTGCAGGAGGTCTACGGCGCGCTGGAAACGCGCAACGTGGTGCTGCATGTGGTGGACGTGACGCGGCGGCTGCGCCTGCCAGCAGCCAAAGAAAAAGTGACAGAAATCGATCTCGACGCGCCTGCGGAAGAAGAGATCGCTGCGCCTGCGGCGGAAGCACCACGCAGATCGCGGGAGCACTCGCTGGAGAACGAAGACGTTTACATTCTGGAGATGGTGAAGAAGCTGGAGTGCCCGGTGTTTCTGGTGTTGAACAAGATTGATGCGATCGATACGAAGGAATCGCTGCTGCCGCTGATTGCGCAGTTCAGCGCGCTGCATAGCTACACCGAGGTGATTCCGGTTTCGGCGCGCGGCGGCGACGGTTTGGAGCGGTTGGTGGAGAAGCTGGTGGAGTACATGCCGGAGGGGCGGCGGCATTTTCGCAAGGGACAGTTCACGGACCAGCCGGAACGATTTCTGGCGGCGGAAATCATTCGCGAAAAAATCCTGAATTTGACGGGCGAAGAAGTGCCGTACTCCAGCGCGGTAGTGATTGAGCGATTTGAGGAACGTAAGATGCGCGCGCCGCTGCCGGGCAAACCCAAGCCGAGGCCGCTGACGAAGATCTCCGCGGCGATATTTTGTGAACGCTCCGGGCAAAAGGCGATCCTTATTGGCAAGGGCGGCTCGATGTTGAAGCAGATTGGCATTGCAGCGCGCAAGGAATTGGAATCGTTCCTCGGCATGCAGGTGCATCTGGAGCTGTTCGTAAAAATTGCGGACGATTGGCGCGGTTCGAGCGCGTTCCTCGACTCACTCGATTGGCGCAATCAGTTGGAGGTCCTGGGGAAACACCAGCAGATGAAGGACTCGGCGGACGAATAGAGCAAGGCAAATGCAGAGGCCCTTGGGTCGCCGCAGCGACGAAAGGATCGCGCGCCCCAATTGAAATGATGCGGAGGGTGGGCTGTCCGGCGAGGAAATCGATCCAACAGGCTGACCGGAAACGCTCGAATATGTTCGGATAGTAGCTGGGAGTGGCGGGTGAGCGAAAAACATCAACAGGAATGGATCGCAGTCTTTATCTTGGCGGTCTGCAGCGCGGTCCTTCAATTACCGATGTACGGACAGGGCAACGCTGCCACCGCCGCGCAAGCGGAATCGCCGGAGTTCATCCAACAGGCGCAGACGCTGCGAATTCCGATCAATGTCTTCGGCCGTACCACGATTGCGGCGGTCAACGGCCTGAAAGCGTCCGACCTGATTCTGGACGTGGATGGCAAACCGCGCAGCTTTCAACTTTCGCGGCCATGGGACCAAACCGTCAACCCGAAAACAGGGCAGCCGGAGGACCGTCCCAACCTGCTGATCATCCTCCCGTTCGATGGGCCGCAGTACCGCAACGATGCGATCGACGACGCGCTCACCAGCCTGCAGTCGAAGCCGAACCTGGATTGGAACATTTCCATTCTGGACGATGGCGGCGAACAGACCGCGTACACGCGCGACATGGCTACCGCGATTGCGGAGCTCAAGAGGATTCGAAACGAAAATCCCGCCAATACCGATCTCGAAAGCTGGCGCCGGACCGCCTCGCTTGCCATTGCCAGTATGCGCGTTCTCCCTGGACGCCGCGTTGCGATGTCGCTGGGAGACATCTTTCACGAGATGGCTTTCGACGGCGATACGCTGGTCTACGAAAACTTTGAGGCCCACGACGTGGCGTTCGCCGCTCGCAGCGCTGGCGTTGTGATTTATGCCGCCGACAGTTTTCACGAAATCGGCAGTCTGCGGGGACTGTTCCCGTACTACTACACGCTTGGCTTTGGCCCATGGATGCTGCTGACTCGGGACGACCATCTGGAGGGCTGGATCTCCAATTTTGCAGACGACACTATCCAAGAGATCCAGAAGGATGGAATGGGCGCGTACGATCTCGATGTGCATCTAGACCCGAAACAGATGGATGGGCAGGCGCATGCCGTGTCCGTCACGTCGCGGCGTCGAGATGCGATTGTGAACGCTCCCACGTTCTACATGGCGCCCAGCCTGGCGCAACTGCAGGAACTGTCCAAAGGCTCGGCAGCGCTGCGGCAGGCGCTGCAATCGCCGTCTTCGGATGCCGGCTCGCCGCTGCAACTGGGCACGCAAGTGGAATATTTTCCGCATCGCGGCGGCCATACAGGGACCCAAATCATCAGCGCGGGAATCCTCTGGGCCTCGGCCACGCCTCCTCCGCCCCACGTGGAAGTGGCGATGCAGATGCAACAAATCGACACTGGACTGATGATGGGAACGATCGTGGGCCGAATGGACTGGTCTTCTGCTGAGCCGGTTTGGACGATCTCCGCAGACGTAAATCCCGGGGCGTATCGGCTGCGCATCGCGGCTGCGGATCCGACGGGAAAAATTGCGGTGGGAGCGACCAGGGAACTCACAGTGGCGTCGCCCAGTCCCGGGGAAACGGTTCGGATCAGTTCGCTGGCGATCGGCAAATCGTGCGTCTTTGCTCCACCGTTGCCGCAAGCCGTCAACCACGCGTCGACGACAAATTACTTGCAGGCCGGCAATTGCACGATCCAACTGGAGCCGAGCCATTCATTTTCTCCGGACGATGTCCTCTGGACGCTGGCGCGCATTACTCCGGTCGGCAAGCTGGCGCAGCGTCCGTCCAAAGACTGGAAAGGCAGCTTCGTTCTGGTCGACGAAAAAGGTTCGAAGCTGGAGGAAGTGCCGGTGGCATGGCTCACTGCGAAAGACGGCAGTTTTATCGCGACGGCGGCCATCCAGCTCGGCGATCCGAAACTGAAGCTGACCAATGGGGAATACGATGTGTGGTTTACGCTGAAAGGCCCGGGGATCGAGCGCGATTATGCAGAGGATGCGCCATTTTTGGTGTATGGCGCTGGGGATTCTGTGAGCAAGTAGATTGGTTGGGCGACGCGAGTGTGCAGGATCTGTCGATCCCACCGAGTATGGGCACCCGGTACCTTGGCGTACAATCTTTCGGGAATCAGTCAATGCAGAGGGAGTGGATATGAGCGAGAGCTGGATGGTTCTACAGACAGCGGGGCAGCGGATCGACTTGGAGCGGGGATTAGAGCGGAAAGAAGTGAAACGTCCCAAGGAGCCGACGGCTCTACAGATATTTTTGTCCATTCGTCCTGGAGAATTATCGACGACGGTATACTCCGGTCCTTTCTTGGCGTGAAAGATTAATGCAGCAATCCACCGTTACACTCATCGTCGCTGGGCTTGGCATTGGCGGCACACTCGGAGGCATCACTGTCGGTCACTTCCTGACACAATCGTCTCAACGTAAACAGTGGATACTTGATCGCCGCAAGGAGGAGTGGAGCGAACTTTTGACGGCACTCGCTGAGTCACTCCGAATGGCGCTCAAGCGTTATCAAGGCAGAGTTTTGAGTGGTGAAGAAGAATATCGGATCGTCGAAGCGCAGTCGAACTGCTTTAGGGTCATTCGAGACCGCATATTCATCGCTGCGGATGTGAAGAACCTTAATCTTGAAAACCGATGGAGCGCGGCGGTCATGCATCATTCTGAAAACCTTGATGCGCGGAAATTGGGCGCGGCTTACGATGCTATTCGTAATGAGATCGTGGAAGCAGCCACAAAGAGATCACGCTAGACCCATCGCCTCGTCGTCAATCGAAGAGGGCGGTTGGCCCACGCTGCTTCAGAGCACACAGAAACTACCATCGAGTAGTTTCCCTCCCACCCTTCGCAAAGGGCGCGAAGGATGGGGCACCCGGCTGCAGGCAATCTCATGTCTCAGAGGCGAGACATGGGGCACACATGTTTCGCCGATGGGGATGGGGGAATGTGCGATCCTGACCTGATACGCTAGACGTATCTCATGATGGAAAAGCAAACACTTTCTGAGCCGACAACCGCGCACCGATTGCATTGCATCGGGTGTGGGGCGGAGATTGCCGGAGCGGAGGCGGCGGAGGATTTTCGCTGTCGCGAGTGCGGCAACCTGTTTGAAGTGGAGTATCCGGAACTGCTGGTTCGTGGATCCTCTTCCAGGGAGAAGACTTCTCCCATCCTAGCCGCAAACGACGCGGCTAGGATGGGGCACCCAGATTCCATCCTGGCCCCACTCAAGCCAACAAAAGGCTTGAATGGGCCACCCTCGCATGGGGTGGAAGGTTGGAAAGAACTTTGGCGGAGGCGTCGGTTGTCGCGAGGGCCGCTGGACCGCAGTGGGGTGTGGCGGTTTCGCGAGCTGCTGCCGTTTATGGCGGACGAGCGCAACGTGGTGACGCTGGAGGAGGGGAACACGCCGCTCTATCATTTGCCGCGCTGCGCGGCGAGTCTCGGCGTGGAAGATTTGTTTGCCAAGCACCAGGGGATGAATCCGACCGGCTCCTTTAAAGATACGGGGATGACGGCGGCGCTATCGGTGGCGCATGAGCGGGGATTCGAATGGGTGGCGTGCGCTTCGACGGGGAACACTTCGGCCTCGATGGCGGCGTATGCGGCACGGGCGGGAATGCGGTCGCTGGTGCTGATTCCCGAGGGAAAAGTGGCGTGGGGGAAGCTGTCGCAGTCGCTGGATTATGGGGCAGTGACGTGCCAGTTGAAGACGGATTTTGATGGCTGCGTGTCGGTGCTGGCGGAACTGGTGCGGCGCGCGCCGGTGTACCTGCTGAACTCGGTGAACCCGTACCGGCTGGAGGGGCAGAAAACGGCGGCGATTGAGATGGCGGAATCGCTGGACTGGCAGGTGCCGGACCATCTGATTGTGCCGGGCGGAAACCTGGCGAACAGCTCGGCGCTGGGCAAAGGATTTCTGGAACTGCGGGCGCTGGGTCTGATCGATCGGCTGCCGCGGATCAGCGTGATTCAGGCGGACGGCGCGAACCCGCTATTTCTAAGCTGGACCGAACACAAGGGGAAGAAATTTTCTCCCGTGGAGGCGCACACGCGGGCGAGTGCCATACGGATTGGAAATCCGGCCTCGTGGAAGAAGGCGGTTGGGATATTGGAGAGCACGGGCGGCTGGTGCGAGCAGGCGAGCGAGCAGGAGATTGCGCTGGCCAAGGCGGAAATTGGCGCGGAGGGCATTGGGTGCGAGCCGGCCTCGGCGGTGACGCTGGCGGGGTTGAAAAAACTGGTTGCGCAGGGACATGTCGGGAAGCAGGAAAGCGTGGTTCTGCTGCTGACCGGGCATACGTTGAAGGACCCGGAATATACGATCGATTTTCATCGGGGCAAGTTATTGACCGCGCAGGAAACGGCGGCGATGGGCGCGGACCAGCGGAAGCAGATGGAGGCGCTGGCATCGGCTCCGCAGGTGCTGGAGCCGACGGCGGAGGCAGTGATGCGGGTGCTGGAGGCGGCGGTGCGGGGATGAGAAAGACTGCTTCGAGCGTGCATCTGCGATTGCCGGCGACCTCCGCCAATTTGGGGCCGGCGTTTGATACGGGCGCGCTGGCGCTGAAGATGCATTTGGAGATGGATGCCGAGGCGGCGGACCGGTTCAGCATTGCGGCGGAGGGTCGCGACACCGAGGCGTGCGGCAAGCTGGAAGGCAACCTGGTGCTGGAGACGTACAAGCGGCTGATGGAAGAGAATGGCCGACCGATCCAGCCGCTGCAGTTGCGTGTGAAGAATGGAATTCCGCTGGGGATGGGTTGTGGATCTTCGGCGGCGGCGCGGCTGGCGGGCATTGCGCTGGCGGTCGAGTTTGGCGAATTGGGCTGGCAGGAGCGGGAGATTCTGGACGCCTCGGCATTTTTGGAAGGCCACCCGGACAATGCCACGGCCTGCTGGCTGGGGGGAATGACGGTTTCGGCGATTGCGCCGCGTGCGGCGTCGGAACACGGCGAGACGCCGGTGAGATATCCGAGCATTGCTGTGGGTCGGTTTGAGATCCCCGAGCACTGGAGCGCGGTGATGGTGTTGCCGCGGGACCCAGTGCGGACGGAGGAGTCGCGAAAGCTGCTGCCGGACTTTTACAGTCGCGCGGATGTCGTACAGAATTTGCAACATAGCTCACTGCTGGTGGCGGCCTTCGCTTCCGGCAGGGACGACCTGCTGCGGGCGGCGATGCTGGATTGCCTGCACCAGCCCTACCGGGTGGCGATTTGCCCGCTGCTGGGGACACTGCTGCCTCTGGCGGGGGCTCCTGGCATCCTGGGAGCGGCGTTGAGCGGGGCAGGGCCAGGAATTCTGCTGGTGGTGGAACGAAATCTGGATCAGGCTGGCCTCGAAAGGCGGCTAGTGGAGGCGCTTGGGAACCGATCGAGCTGCGAAGTGATCGAATGCGGGTTTGAGAGCGAGGGAGCGGGGGCGACGGTGCGCCGGGATACTCCCATGAATGCAGGGGCTTAACCCATAAAGGGAAGCCCGTGACGGTAACTCAAATAATGTTACTCAAGTTTTGTTTACAATACACTTCGCCGCCGCTAACCTCTTTTTCAAGGGGCAGTTCTGGGGGAGGGCTGCTCTCGCGCCCGTTGATCTTTCACAAGATCCGGGCGCTTTTCTTTTGTCCAAATATTCATGTTCCGGAGCGCCCGCGCAGTGGGAAGTGCGGGCCTTTCCTTTGTTGGAGGAATCTGGTCCAAGCCTGCGACCAAACCGGTTCCTGGCGCATCTTGTATTCTGGAGAAGTAGAGGCGCAGATCGCGCTGCCAGAGCGGAAGTTAACAACGCGGCCCGAATGCGGCAATGTCGGTTTTGGCAATCTCCAAGGAGGAAGTGAATGGCAGGTCAGGCAGTACTGGAAGTGATGGATGCGACGTTTGAGAAAGAAGTCTTGCAGTCGGTTGAGCCGGTCCTAGTGGATTTTTGGGCAGCGTGGTGCGGGCCTTGCAGGGCGCTGGCGCCTGTTGTGGACGAAGTTGCGACCCAATATCTGGGCAAGTTGAAGGTGATGAAGATGGATGTGGACAGCAATTCCGCCACGCCCATGCGATATGGGATACGAGGCATTCCGGCCCTGCTGTTGTTTAAAGGCGGCAAAGTGGCCGAGCAGATTGTAGGATACGTGCCCAAAGAGACGATCGACAAGGCGATCCGGAAGCTGGTGGTGTAGAGGATTTTTCTGAAGTGGAAATGAAGAAGCCCGGTCTTGGCGACGGGCTTTTCTTTGTCTGAATGCAATGAGGGTGGCTCTATTGCGGGGCGATGTTTTCCATCGGGGTTGGGGTGGGAACGCTGGCCAGCAGTCCATGCTCGCCAAGAGCGGGGGCGTCTGGGGCAATTTCCGGCAGCGGGCCTTCGAGAGCGATCTTCAAGACTTCATCCATTTGATCCACAAAGTGCATCTTCATGCTTGATTTTAAATTGTCCGGGACCTCGGCGAGATCGTTCTTGTTTTCTCCGGGAAGAATCACTTCAAAGACGCCGGCTCGATGGGCTGCGAGCAGTTTTTCTTTCAGGCCGCCGATGGGAAGGACCTTGCCTCGCAGCGTAATTTCGCCGGTCATGGCGATGTCCCGACGGACAGGGATGCGGGTCAATGCGCTGGCGAGGGCGGTGGCGAGGGTAATGCCGGCGGAGGGACCGTCCTTGGGAATGGCGCCTTCCGGGACGTGGACGTGGATGTCGAGGCTGCGGTAGAAGTCGCGACCGAGGCCGAGGTGATGGGCGCGGCTGCGGATGTAGGAGAGGGCCGCCTGGGCCGACTCCTGCATGACCTCGCCAAGCTGGCCGGTGAGGGTCAGCTTGCCTTTGCCGTCGAGCACCTGGACTTCCGTGGAGAGGATGGAGCCGCCGACTTCTGTCCACGCGAGGCCAGTGACCAGGCCAATTTCGCTTTGTTCGTGGACCTGCGAGTGGCGGACCTTGGGCAGGCCGAGAAATTCCTGCAAATTGGCGGCGGTGATTTCTTCCTTGTGCTTGGGGCCGTTCTTCACGATGCGGCGCGCGACCTTGCGGCAGACGTTGCCGATTTCGCGTTCAAGATTGCGGACGCCGGCTTCGCGGGTGTAGGAGCGGATGATTTCCTGCAGCGCTTCCTGGGTGAAGACGAGATTCTTCTCGTCGATGCCGGTCTGCTCCCGCTGTTTGCGAAGCAGATATTGCTTGGCGATTTCGACCTTTTCGTCCTCAGTGTAGCCATGCAGCCGCAGAATTTCCATGCGGTCCTGCAGTGCCGCGGGGATGGTGTGCAGGACGTTGGCGGTGGCGACGAACAAGACCTGCGACAGATCGTATTCCACGTCGAGATAGTGGTCCTGGAAGGTGCCGTTTTGCTCGGGGTCGAGCACTTCAAGCAAAGCGGAGGCGGGATCGCCGCGGAAATCGGAGGCCATCTTGTCGATTTCATCCAGCATGAAGACGGGATTTTTTGTGCCGGCCTTCTTCATGGATTGCAGGATTTGGCCGGGCATGGCGCCGATATACGTGCGGCGATGGCCTCGGATTTCAGCCTCATCGCGCACGCCGCCGAGCGACATGCGAACGAATTTGCGTCCCGTGGCTTTGGCAATCGACATTCCCAGCGAGGTTTTGCCGACGCCCGGAGGTCCGACGAAGCAGAGGATGGAGCCTTTGGGATTTTTCACCAACTGGCGGACGGCGAGGAACTCGAGAATGCGTTCCTTGATTTTCTCCAGGCCGTAGTGGTCGGTGTTGAGAATTTTTTCAGCGTGATCGATGGAGCGAATCTCTTTGGATTTTTTCTTCCACGGAACGGCCAGCATCCAGTCCAGATAATTTCTGGAGACGGTGGATTCGGCGGACATGGGAGGCATGGCTTCAAGCTTCTTCAGCTCCAGCGTCGCTTTTTCGAAGACATCTTTCGGCATTCCGGCCATTTCAATCTTCTTCTTCAGCTCGTCGAACTCGCTTTTCTCGCCGCGGCCCAGTTCCTTTTGGATGGCCTTGATTTTTTCGTTGAGGTAATACTCTTTCTGGGCACGCTCCATCTGCCGCTTAACGCGGGACTGGACGTTGCGGTCCATGCTCAACTTTTCGATTTCAATTTCCAGAATGCCGACCAGGTGATGGAGCCGCTCGACAGGATCGAAGATGTCGAGCAGCATCTGTTTTTCTTCAATAGGCAACTGCAGATTGGCCGAGATGGTGTCGGCGAGTTTGCCGGGCTCTTCCATGCGAACGGCGGCGGCGACCGTTTCCAGGTTGAGCGCTTGTTGCAGCTTGACATACTGCTCAAACAAGCCGGAGACCCGCTGCATGACCTGTTCGACGACCTTGGTCATTTCGGTTTCGACGGTGCTGACGCGGAGAGTGGCGACAAAAAAGCCATCGGTGTCGACGATCTCGGTGGCCTTGGCGCGTTCAATGCCTTCGACGAGCACCTTGATGTTGCCGTCGGGCATTTTGACGCTTTGCACGATGTTGCCGATGGTGCCGGTGGTGAAGATGTCCTTCTGCGTGGGCTCATCCTGGCCGGCATCATGCTGGGTCGCCAGAAAGATTTTGCGATCGCCGGTGAGCGCTTCTTCCAGGGCGCGCACGCTGGATTCGCGGCCTACGACGAACGGAGTCATCATGTAGGGAAAGATGACCATGTCGCGGATCGGCATCATAGGGAGCTTGCGCAGCTCGGAAGTTTCGCGGGATTCTTTCACAGGCACCTCTGGGGTTGAGTCTCTGTACCTATTCTAATGGGTCGCGCTTTTCGCCGCGAACCGATTCTGCGGAAGCGCGACAGGTTGCAATGTATCGACCTTGATGCGATGAAATAGGATTCACATTCTGCCGATGCGGTGTCACGCGACCGCCTGCGTGCAGTGAGAGCAGCGATGGGCTGCCGCTGGAATTTCGCTGAGACATTCCGGACAGGTCTTAATGGCCGGAGGCGCGGGAGGTACCGGTTTAAATTTGGCAAGTATTTTGCCGACCGGGAGGACCACCCCGAAATAGATGACGGTGGCAACAATCAGAAACGAGATGAGCGCGTTGAGAAAGTTGCCGTAGGTGATGGCGCCGCCGTGGACGTGGGCCACCAGGGTGGAGAAATTCGGCTGACCGACGGTGGCCGAGATCAACGGGTTAATGATGTCTTTCACCAAGGAATTGACGATGCCGGTGAAGGCGGCGCCAATGACGACGGCAACGGCCAGATCGACAACGTTGCCGCGCAGAACAAAATCGCGAAAGCCTTTGAGCATGACGAATCTCCCTCGTTCGAAATGGATACAACCGACTGCGGCGGGTTCTCATCGATATGCGTCGCGCAGCGGAGTTGCCAGCATCCTACCATTGCGCGAGCGAAATGAGCGAAAAGAATGATGCGAAGGCATTGATGAGTTCGATGTCAGTGGAAACTCTTGGAGGATTCTCGTGCTCTGCGATATTCTCCAGAGGTTCCGCGGCGATGTACCGCGGCATGGACAGAAGTTGTGCGAATGAGGAAGCATGAATAAGGTGTGGCCCACAGCGGATGCCGCCGTCGAGGACATTCCCGACGGCGCGACCATCATGTTCGGCGGATTCGGGCTGTGCGGCATTCCGGAGAACCTGATCGACGCGCTGGTCCGCAAGGGCGTGCGACATCTGCATACCATCAGCAACAATATGGGCGTCGATGGCTTCGGCATGGGACGCATGCTGGAAGCCGACATGATCGATTCTCACACTGGCAGCTACGTGGGCGAGAACAAGCTGCTGGAGGAGCGCGTGCTGGCTGGCAAGCTGGACCTGAGGCTGATTCCGCAGGGCACGCTGGCGGAGCGGATTCGAGCGGGTGGCGCGGGCATCCCGGCGTTTTATACACCGGCAGGCGTGGGCACGGTGGTGGCGGAGGGCAAGGAGTCCCGCGAGTTCGACGGGAAAATGTATCTACTGGAGCGCGGGCTGCGGGCAGACTTTGCGCTGATCAAAGCGTGGAAGGGCGATCGGATGGGAAACCTGATCTATCGCAAGACGGCGCGGAATTTCAATCCGATGATGGCGGCGGCGGGACGCATTACGATTGCGGAAGTGGAACAGTTGGTCGAGCCGGGGGAGATAGAGCCGGACCAGGTGATGACGCCGGGAATTTATGTGCAGCGAATGATTCTGGGCGAGCACGAGAAGCGGATCGAGCGGCGGACGGTGCGAACGGCATGATACATATGTTTCCAGCCGGGTCTTTGACCGAGCGATACCGCATCCGCGATTTTAGGGCCGCAGAATCCCGGGTCTGTCGCAGCGGCGACCCGCAGCGGACGAGACCTGGGACACCCGCGTTTCCCAGCGCGATGATCTGCTTGCTTTATTTGACGATGAGAGGATACAGCGCGAGGAAGAGAATCATGGTCAAGATCAGGACATCCATGTAGAGGCTGATGAGGACTGCGCCGTGGTACCAGCTCCAACGGATGCGAATGCAGCGGAAAGTTTCAATCATGCCTGCGGTAGCTCCAATGATGGGCAGAAGCATGGCGGGATTGGCTTGATCGAAGGGAAACTTCGCCAGTGGAAATGAGATGACGAGGCTGAGGAGAGCCAGCAGGTTGCCGCGCAACAACGATGGAGCCCGCAGATTGAAGAAAGAAGTCATGCGAAGTCGAGGGTATTTGCAGCAGGAAAAAAGAATGGGCCCACCCATGAACACTCTATCGAATTCCAACGCCGGCGGGGAACTGAAGGGGGACAAGGCCGCGCCCGCAGGCCAGCGCGCGCAGTTGGCAGCGAGGATTGCCAAACGCGTGGCGCAGGAATTGCGCGACGGATTTTATGTGAATCTTGGCATCGGCATGCCGACGCTGGTGGCGAACCATGTTCCCGCGGGAATGGAAGTGGTGTTGCAGTCGGAGAATGGAATGCTGGGCGTGGGGCCGTATCCGCTGGCGGGGCAGGAGGACCCAGACCTGATCAACGCGGGCAAGGAGACGGTGAGCGAGCTGCCGGGGACGGCATATTTTTCCAGCGCGGACTCGTTCGCGATGATTCGCGGCGGCCACGTTGACCTGAGCGTGCTGGGCGCGATGGAAGTGGATGAGAAAGGCAACCTGGCGAACTGGATGATTCCAGGAAAGATGGTGAAAGGTATGGGCGGGGCCATGGACCTGGTGGCCAGCGCACGCCGCGTGATTGTCGCCATGGAACATACGACGCGCGATGGACGGCCAAAAATTCTAACGCGCTGCACGCTGCCGCTGACGGGTGTGGGCGTGGTGGACACGATTGTGACCGAGCTGGCGTATATTCGCGTGACACCGGAGGGGCTGCTGCTGGAAGAAATTGCTCCTGGAATTACGGTGGGAGAAGTGCAGGCGGCGACCGAGCCGAAATTGATCGTCAGCGGGAATGTGAAGTTGATGTTCGCAGATTAATGACCGATGAACGCCGCGACTTACGAAGCGGCGTGGGCGTGCGCGATTTGTTCGACGCCGAGGCGCAATGCATCTTCGTAGGGCGGTTGCAGGACGCCTAATTCGGTGATGATGGCGGTGACGTATTTTGCCGGCGTGACATCGAAGGCGGGGTTGGAAATCTCCGCGTTGGAAGGGGTGATCTGCTTGCCGTTGAAGTGGGTGACTTCTTTGGCGGCGCGTTCTTCAATGGGAATCCGATCGCCTGTCGGTGTGGCCATGTCGATGGTGGACCAGGGAGCGGCCACGTAAAACGGAATGCCGTGTTCCTTGGCGAGGACGGCTACGCCGTAGGTGCCAATTTTGTTGGCGACGTCTCCGTTGGCGGCGATCCGATCCGCGCCGACAATGACGGCCTTAATTTTTCCGGCGCGCATCTGGCTGGCAGCCATGTTGTCGCAGAGGACCGTTGTGGGGATGTTGTCATGCAGCAGCTCCCACGCGGTGAGCCGGGCGCCTTGCAGGAATGGCCGGGTTTCATCGGCGTAGACATGCAGTTTGTGGCCGCGTTCGACGGCGGCGCGAATGACGCCGAGGGCGGTGCCGTAGCCGCAGGTCGCGAGCGCGCCAGCATTGCAGTGGGTCAGCACGCCACCGGTGCGGGGCATCAATACCGCGCCGAAGGCACCCATGGCGCGGCAGGCGGCGATGTCTTCGTCGTACATGCGGCGGGCTTCGGCCACGGCGGCCTGCTGAATTTGCGGGATGGTCGCGCCGGGTTCCTGCGACATGGCGCGGACGAGTTGGCGGACGCGCTCAATTCCCCAGAATAAGTTGACGGCGGTGGGGCGGGTGGCGGCGAGGGTGTCGCAAATGATTTTCAGATCTTCGTCGAGTTGGGGGATATCGGCTGCCCGGCTGCGCAGCAGGCCGAGTGCGACGCCCATGGCGGCGCTGACACCGATGGCGGGCGCGCCGCGCACGATCATGGCGCGGATGACTTCCGCAACAGCACGGTAGTCTTCTGCGAGCACGTAGGTTTCTTCCAGCGGCAGCTTGGTCTGGTCGAGGAAACGCACGCCGGCATCAGTCCATTCAAGTGTGGGGATCATAGAGCTTCTATTTTACCGTCGATTCGCGAGAGAATTTTGGGCGACTTTGGAGCGACTGTAGCGCGAACGTCTTTCTGTCCTACCCTTCGCAAAGGGCGGCGAAGGATTGACCCGTGAAGCCGATGGTTTCAGGAAAAGTCGAGTTCCAATTGGTCGATGTAGCACCAGCCCCAGTTTTCTCCGGGCTCGAAGGAGCGCATGATGGGGTGTTTAGTCGCATGAAAATGTTTGGTGGCGTGCTTGTTCTTGGATGAGTCGCAGCAGCCGACGTGGCCGCACTCCAGACAGAGGCGAAGATGGACCCAATCGTCGCCGATCTTCAGGCACTCCTCACAACCTTCAGGCGTGCGCGGCGTGACGGGACGGACTTGATCGAGGTGAGTGCATTGGTCCATCGTTTGCGCCATGGCGTTTTCCTCCGGTGTAAAGATGGATGCTGCGACGCATGCGGCGACGCGGAATTATTTTGCGGCAACATGGGCGGCGCGGACATCGTTGGCGGTAAACAAAGATAGAAACGGCGCGCCATGGGCAGCGGCTTCGACTGCGGCGCGGCCATTCATCTCCTGCCGATCGACCAGGCAAAGCACGCCGACCACTTGAAATTTAGCATCGCGGGCGGCCTCTATGGCCTGGATAGTTGAGGCGCCGGTGGTGCAAACGTCGTCGACGATGACGACGCACGCGCCGGGCTGGTTGAAGCCTTCAATGCGGCGGCCGGTGCCGTGGGTCTTTTCCGACTTGCGGACGAGAAAGCCGTGGATGAGGGGAGCTTCCGGATGCTGCAGATGGTCCCAGGCGCTGGCGGATGCGATGTTGGAGACGAGCGGGTCCGCGCCCATGGTGAGACCGCCGACGGCTTGCGGATGCAGTTTGTGTTGTCGAATCAAATAGTAGAGGGCGAGGCCGGCGAGGCGACCGCCTTCCGCATGCAGCGTGGTAGTGCGGCAGTCGATGTAGTAGTCGCTATGCGCGCCGGAAGAGAGGGTGAACTCTCCCAGGCGAAAGGACAGGGTGGCAATCAGATGGAGCAGCGGGGTGCGCGGATCGGATGACGTCGGCATAGGTCTCTAGTGATTGTAAGCAATCGAGACGATTTCCGAAGGCCCCACGCATTTTCGGCGTTCCTGTAAGGTGAATCTCGTTTCATCCCACCCTAGCTACGCTAGGATGGGGCACCCATGACATTACACGAATCGTGAAATCGATCTAATCGATGCCGAGCTTGCGCTGCATCTGTTCCAGGCTGAGATTTTTGGTCTCTGGATAGATGAAGAGCACGACGAAGAATTGCAGGGCCATCATGGCCGCGAAAAAATAAAATGGAAGCGCGGCGTGGCTGACGGCGAGCACGGGGAAGATGCCGGAGATGATGGCGTTCGAAATCCAGTTGGCGGAGGTGCCCAGGCTTTGTCCTTTGGCGCGAACGCGGGTGGGGAAGACTTCCGCCAGATATACCCAGATGACCGCGCCCTGCGAGATGGCGAAGGCGACGATGTAGAAGACCAGCAGCGGCAGCAGATAGCGTTGGTGGCCGGGGACCTGGAAGATGACCGCGACCAGCAGAAGGCAGACGGCCATGCCGACGGAGCCGATGAGCAGAAGGGTCTTGCGGCCCAGCTTGTCGATGACGGAGATGGCGGCGAGGGTTGCGAACAAGTTACCCAGGCCGACATAGACCGCTTGCTTGCCGGCGGAGAGGCTGTTGAAGCCGGCGGCGGCGAAGATATCGTTCATGTAATAGAGGATGGCGTTGATGCCGGTGAGCTGGTTGAAGATGGCGATGCTGACGGCGAGAAAAATTGGCAGGCGATATTTTCGGGTGAGCAGGGGCTCGTCCTTTGCCTGGCGTTCGAGGTGAACCGAGGCGACGATGTCCTGCAATTCCGCTTCGAGGTCTGGTGTGTTCGCACGGAAGAGCGCTTCGCGCGCCTCTTCAATGCGGGCCTGCATGACCAGCCAGCGCGGACTGCGGCCAATGGTGAGCAGCATGACGAGAAACAGCGCCGCGGGAACGGCCGCCACTCCTAGCTGCCAGCGCCATTGCTGCATGCCGAGATGGAATGTCTCGATGTAAAAATTCGACATGTAGGCGAGAAGGACGCCGAGGACGATGTTGATCTGAAATGTTCCGACGAGGCGGCCGCGCCATTGTGCGGGAGCGATCTCCGCAATGTACATGGGGCCGAGCACGGAGCTGCCCCCGATGCCGAGGCCGCCGATGACGCGAAAGAAAAGCAGGGCGTACCAGTTCCACGCAAGCGCGCAGCCGATGGCGGAGACTACGTACGCGATGGCGAGAATGCGTAGGGTGTCGCGGCGGCCGATGCGCTGGCCGGGAATGCCCGACAGCATGGCGCCGATGACAGTGCCGATCAACGCGCTGGAGACGGTGAAGCCGAGCTGGCCACTGCTGAGCGCGTAGACTTGCGTCAGCATGTGGGTGGTGCCGGCGATGACGGCAGTGTCGAAACCGAAGAGCAGGCCGCCCAGGGCGCCGACTAATGTTCCGCGGACAAGATAAGAGTTCAGGGTCATCGATGGCGCGGCTCGAAACGAGTGCTTCCGACAAAGTGGATTCCGTTCGCTTTCGAAACCATACACGATGAGGCTGTGAGAGTCACGTGGGCCACGGGAGGAAGCTTCCTAGTCTGCTTGGTGCTGTGGATTGGCTCTTGGTGGATCGTGTGTCTATGGAGATATCTCGACACAGATCGCGAGGAGGTGAGACCATTCTAATCATGCCAAAATTCAAGTGGCTGAAAGACACTCTGGATTGGATCATTCGGCTCCAAGGCGCTTACGCAATTCTGGCGACGCTCCTAGCTGGCGGCGTCGGTACGGGGATAAGGGCAGTGCTACGTTACTACACCCACCTCCCTGCACTTTGGATAACTCCGATATGGTTGCTTTCGGTTGCCTTGATATTATCCCTGTTACTTCTCGTTGCAAGCAGGCGATGGATGGACCTAGCGCGTCCAAATTTTATCTTCGACCTGGACAATATCATTTGGGTATACGACAGCGCGAAAGACATGACAGTCTTTTTTATAGCAGCCAGGATTGTGAGTATTGGGCTCCCGTCAATTACTCAAAATTGGTCTGCTATTTATAGCGCCGGAGAAAGTTCGGAACCGATGAAAGGATTTTATCTTGTTGGGCCATATGTTTTGACGCTGGGCAACGAGCAGATCACGATCGATAACGACGATCTCTTAAATGTGAAAACGGCGGAGACCGTAATCGAAAAAGGGCGAGCGGTATACGGTAGGTTGCTCTTCACTATTCCTGGAAACCGTGATGCGCAAATCAGGTCCCTTCATCATCGAATCGAGGTGCGCTTCTGCGATTATTTAGCGAATTCTTATTCTGCATCTTACATTCCAAGTTCCCGTCCCCTTCCGTCCCTTACTCGTCATGCGCACGAGAAAACGCAATTTATCGAGCCACAGCAGGCCAATTCCCAGTCATCTCCTCAATTATCCGAGTAGGTTCTGAAAGCGAATCTTTCGAATTGGATGCCGCCAGCTATCGGTCGTATTACTGATGGATCAAGGGGCGGCGTCTTTGGGGGCGTCGAAGAGGAAATCTTTGCTGCGGAGGTCGCGGATGGTGTCGCGGAGTTTGGCAGCCTTTTCGAATTCAAATCGCTGCGCGGCTTCGCGCATGGAGGTTTCGAGCCTGGCGATGTAGACGTCGAGGTCTTCTTCGGCGTGGAAGCTTTCCGGCATGGCTTCGACTTCTTCGGTGACGTCGGAATATTCCGCCTTCAGAATGCCGGCGAGGGTCATATCGACGGGGCGAAGGATGGAGGTGGGGGTGATGCCGTGCTCCTGGTTATAGGCGGTCTGGATAGCGCGGCGACGATCGGTTTCTCCGATGGCCTGCTTCATAGAGTCGGTCATTTTATCGGCGTAGAGAATGGCGCGGCCGTGGATGTGGCGCGCGGCGCGGCCGATGGTCTGGATGAGCGAGCCGGAGGAACGCAGAAAGCCTTCTTTGTCGGCGTCGAGAATGGCGACGAGCGAAACCTCTGGCAGATCGAGTCCTTCGCGCAGCAGGTTGATGCCGATGAGTACATCGTATTCGCCCTTGCGAAGGTCGCGCAGCAGGCGGACGCGCTCCAGCGTTTCAATTTCCGAGTGCATGTAGCGGCAGCGCACGCCGACTTCTGTGTAGTAGCTGGCCAGATCTTCCGCCATGCGCTTGGTGAGCGTGGTGACCAGGACGCGCTCGCCGTTTTTCGCGCGCTCGCGGATTTCGGCGAGAAGGTCATCGATCTGGCCGCGTACTGGGCGAACTTCCACCTGCGGATCGACAAGACCGGTGGGGCGAATAATTTGTTCGACGACAACGCCGCCGGATTGGGTCAGCTCATACGGGCCGGGCGTGGCGGAAACGTAGGTCACCTGATGGGTGCGGCTTTGAAATTCTTCAAACTTGAGCGGGCGATTGTCCATGGCGGAGGGTAGGCGATAGCCATACTCGACCAGGTTTTGCTTGCGGGAGCGATCGCCATGCCACATGCCGTGGAGTTGCGGAACGGTGACGTGCGATTCGTCGATGAAGAGTAAATGGTCCTGCGGAAAATAATCGAGCAGGGTCGGTGGCGGCTCGCCGGGAAGGCGGCCGGAAAAATGGCGCGAATAATTCTCGATGCCATGGCAGTAGCCCATGGACTTGATCATTTCCAGGTCGAAGCGGGTACGCTGGTGAATGCGCTGCGCCTCGACCATGCGGCCCTGATTTTCAATTTCTTTTTCCCAAACGGCCAGTTCAGCGAGGATGCCCTCGATGGCGGTCTTCTTGCGCTCCGGCTGCACCACGTAGTGGCTTTTGGGATAGATGGGCAGGCGAGAATATTTCTGCTTGACGGTGCCGAAGAGCGGATCGATCTGCGAGAGAGCTTCAATCTCGTCGCCGAATAACTCGATGCGATAGGCGCTCTCGTCATAGGTGGGGAAGACTTCAATGACGTCGCCGCGCACGCGAAATGTGCCGCGGCGGAAATCGACATCGTTGCGTTCGTAGAGAATTTCGACGAGGCGGCGGGTGATGTCCTCGCGGCGAATTTTCTGGCCGCGTTCGAGCAACATCAACATGCCGTAGTAGGCCTCGGGCGAGCCAAGGCCGTAGATGCAGCTTACCGAGGAGACGATGATGACATCGCGGCGTTCAAACAGGCTGCGAGTGGCGGACAAGCGAAGCTGGTCGAGCTGCTCATTGATGGTGGCTTCCTTCTCAATGTAGAGATCGGCGGCTGGGATGTAGGCTTCCGGCTGGTAGTAGTCGTAATAGGAGACGAAATACTCGACGGCGTTGTTAGGGAAGAATTGCTTGAACTCGTGATAAAGCTGCGCCGCCAGAGTTTTATTGTGGGCCAGGATGAGCGCGGGGCGGTTGAGTTGCTCGATGACTTTGGCGACGGTGAAGGTTTTGCCAGAGCCGGTGACGCCGAGCAGTACCTGATGTTTTTCGCCGCCGACAATGCCGCGGACCAGCTCATCAATGGCGCGGGCCTGGTCGCCACGCGGCTGGTAGTCACTGACAAGCTGAAAG
The DNA here is from genome assembly GCA_021792795.1 of Acidobacteriota bacterium. Classification (GTDB taxonomy): domain Bacteria; phylum Acidobacteriota; class Terriglobia; order Terriglobales; family Acidobacteriaceae; genus JAKAAZ01. The sequence goes on from JAJYUB010000012.1 coordinate 37,684, forward strand.
TCCATACTCCCCTATTTTAGAGGACAGATGGACGAAGGGTTTTCGCAGCGGCGGCGGATCAATGGATTGCGTACATCGCCATCACATCTTTCTGCAGTGCCATGCGGCTGGAGAGCCGGGTATAGAACATGTGTCCGCCGGGATATTCGCGGACGGCGACACGGGTGGGATCGCCCATGAGCGGCATTTGGTCGACGGCCAGGATGGAGCCCATGAAGGGGCACGACAGATCGTTCCAGCCGTGAGCGATGAGCACGCGAAGCTTGGGATCGGCGGCGACGGCCTGCCGCAGTTGGGTGACGGAACCAGCGCGCAGAACGTCGTCACGATGCCACATTTCGCCCACCTGATAGGACAGAGCGTTGTACTGCGCGTCCGTTTTCCAGCCCACGGTGTTGGTGACGAAGTTGACCATCGCTTCCGTCGTAGGCGCGATGATGGCGGCCAGGATGGGATCGTTCGCCTTCTGTTCCGGCGCATAGGGAAAGGGATCGAACGAAGTGACGTTGGAGTCGTAGATGGAACCGATCTTGCCTTGTTCGCGCCATGCCTCGCGCAGGTAGGCGCCGGTTTCCAGGCGGCCGCCGGAATTCTTGACGAACTGCGGATCGAGCCCGGTCAGCTCGGTGACGTGCTGGATCATGGCCTGCGTGGCCGCGGGATTGGAGCGGCCTGCAATCAACGCGGTGGCGTAAGGGCCTTCGGTGTAGGCAATTACATCTTTCATGGCGTCGGGCGTCAGTTTGTTTTCGCGTTCCAGGCGGGCTGCGGTGATGGGAGGCAGCGTCACCATCCAGGGAATGGGAGAAAGGTTGTCATGCGCTTCCAGCGTCGGATTCAGATAGGGCGAGACCAACACCACGCCGTTCATTCCGACGCCAAGCTGCGACTGCAGATAATACGTGATGCGGGGGCCGCGGAAGCCGCCATAACTTTCTCCGACCAGATATTTTCGCGAGGTCATGCGGTCATTTTTGACCAGCCAGTCGTAGATCACGCGGGACAGATAGTGGATGTCAGGCTCGGTGGAGTAGAAGTCTTTTTTTGCCTGGGCGTCCGGCACGAGAGAACGGCTATAGCCAGTGCCGATGGGATCGATGAAGACGAGGTCGGTGAAGCCGAGCCAGGTCCCGGGATTGTCGGTGAGCGTGGGAGGTTCGGAGGGGCTTTCATCGCTATTGGCGAAATTGAGATGCTTGGGGCCGATGGCGCCGAAGTTGAGATAGACAGACGATGCGCCGGGACCGCCGTTGAGCGCGAAGGTGACAGGGCGATCCGGCTGATCGACGGTGTAGGCGGTGTAGACGACGTCGCCGGTGATTTTTCCATCCGCATCGCGCACGGGAAATTTGCCGACGGTGACGGTGTAGTGAAGGGTCTTGCCGTCGAGCTGAATGCTCTGGGTGACGTGGGCGTCCGCAGGCAGCGGCGGCAGAGCCTGCTTGTCGGCGGCGGCCTTGTCGGTTGCAGCTTTATCGGCAGGCGGCGGGGTTTTATTCTTGTCGGTCTGGGACGCGTCGGCGGTGGCCTTATCGTCCTGCGCGGTGGCGGTGAGATACGGAGAAATCGTAAACAAAATTGCGAGGCATGCAAATGCTGCGCGCTTGCGGACGGTGGGCATACAAGTCAGTTCCATGTGGATATCATAATCTGCGCCTGCGAAGACGGGTGTTATGTGTGGCCGGAGGTTGCCGGCGTGGCGGCGGCGATGAGCCGCACCGTGACAATTTGATGCGGATGAACGGTGAACTGGAATCCGTGCGGTCCAGACAGCGATAGCTGCGATCGATCTCTTTCAACAGCGTCGGTCCGCCAGGCCTGTTGCAGCGGCAATAACGGCGTTTCAATACTGACGGTGCGCGTGGCCCCGCCTATATCGAGGAAGCGAAGGATGGTGCCGCGGCCGTCTTCGGCGGGCTTCCACGCGGTCAAGACAAGGCTTGGATCGTTGACGTGGAGGAAGCTGGCCTGCCTGCCGTCGAGCGGGCCGGGTGTGTTGAGGGCCTTGTCCTGGGACGTGATTTCGTCTTTTTCAAGCGGTGTCATTTCCTCCCATCCGAGGCGGCTGAGTTGGGTCTCATCGGTGGCGGGCGCGCTGGCGATGACATAGCGGAAGCGGAAATGGCCGCCCTGGCCGGCACGATAATTCGTGTCCCAGTAATTGTTCATGACGTAGGAGAAGATGGTTCCGGGGCGCGAGCCGAAGATGCTGGGCCATTGACCGCGATTGATATCGCCGAGCGTGACCAGGGACGCATCGAGCGGCATGACGGTGGCGGACAGGCCGTTTTGTTGGGCGGAAACCCAGTTCTGCACAGAAAACCATTCATGACCGGCGCCGGGGTACATGTCCTTGGACGGATCGACCACTCCAGTTTGAATTTCATATTGAAACTGCGGATGGTCCATGGCAAACGGGAAGGCAAAGTAGACGCCTTCCTTGGTGTCGACTTCTTTCTTGGTCAGGTCTTCGATGAATTCAATTTTTTTCTGATGGTCGAAGAGTCGAACCTCCGTCGAGATTTCTGGAGTGTTGGTGTCGGCGCTATGCAGGCGAGCGACCGAGCCGTACGGCGTGCGCGTGACCGAGATGAGACGGCCATTTTGCGCGGCATGAACGTCGAGGTCCGGTTTCGGATAGACGTGGCTGTACTGCAGCAGGGTGTTCGGCGCTTTATCGCCGCCGGTGACGTAGAGATATTGGCCGAAGCGGTAGGGGCTTTGCTGGTTGACGAGTTCGCGCTGTAGTTGCTTGTCGTAAATACTCTGCACAGCGCCGGTGGCGGGATCCAGGGTGACACGGTAATACGGGCTGTCGAGAGTGGTGGTCTGCGTGGTGGCGGCGGGTTCAAGCGTCTTTTTGGAGTCGCGCAAGTGGTAGACCTTGTAGCCGACGGCAGGAATGTCCTGGGCAACGAAGCGGACGTGATGGAAATTCTTGTTGCCGTCGAGAACTTCGACAGGAACGACCTGGTCCGTGGAGGTGTCGACAATCTCCCGATTGTTGTTCAGGTCGAGGGAGACAATTCCATTGCGGGTCCAGTTGAGCGTGTTGAAGACGATGATGCTGCCGGTGCCGGTGGAGATGGAATTGGCGATGGAAGCCATGCTGTTGCGGGCGATGAAGTCGGCCAGGGCAGCGGCCTTGACGGGGTAGAGATCTTTCAACGCGAGCTGGTCGACAGCTTCTTTGCTGGTTGGATCGGAGATGCTGTTGTAGGAATCCCAGGTGTGCTCGTCGGCCAGAATCATGTTGGTCCACATGCGACGCAGACCCGATGTGTCGGCTGCGTAGTTTGGATTGACCAGTGATGTGAGGGTGGCAAGTTCTTCGGCGGAGGGGCCACGCGCTTCATTCTGGCGCTCCAGCGCAGCAGAACAGGCGTCGGCGGCGATGCCATCTTCCCAATAGGGGCCACCGTCTCCACTGATGGTGGGAATGTCGTTGCCAAACTGTTGCGCGATGTTCTTGAGCGCCTCGTGAAATCCAGAGTACTGGATGTGGGGATAAGCGTAGACGCCGTTCCATTGCTGCGCCAGCTCGGCCTGCTGCGGGAACAGGTCTGTGTTTTCCACCTGAGTGCCGAAGAGAATGGCGGCGTCGGCGTGATAGCCGGGGTGCTGATACATCTGCAGGAACAGCGACAGCGTGTCGTGTCCTGTGGAGAGCGAGGGAGGAAGGCCGAACATAAATTGCATTTGCATGTAGTGGCGGGAATACCAGAGGAGAACTTTCTGGCCGTCGGGGCCTTGCCACCAGAAGGGCGAATCTTCATTGAGGCGGCCCTGCAGCAGCACCGGCGCACGATAGTTATTGCTGCCGGAGAACAGCTCGTGGATGCCCGCTGAGGCGAGGATGGAAGCGTAGGACCAACTGAACGAGGGAACGTCGGTGATGTTGGCGTAGTTGAAGGGCGTGCCGTGCTGGCGGCTGAAGTCGGCGCTGGCGTAGAGCGAGCGGACCAGCGTTTCCGCGGTGGGAAAGCCGGTGAGCAGGTTGGCATATTGCGCGGGCAGGTAGAGTTGCTGCTTCTCAATGGCGGCGATGGCGCGCTGCTGCTCGGCAGACGTACGCGTCTGGAAGTACTGCTGCAGCGGCCAGTATCCATCGAGGCTGAAGCGGAAATCGGGATGTTGCGCGATGAGCCGCATCGCTTCATCGATGACGCGGCTGTGAATGGCGGCCACTTTTCCCTGGTAATCGGAGTAGCCGACATCGAGATGGATGTGGGGAACGAGGAAGAGCGTCCACTTCTTTTGTGGGTCGATGAAGGCTTTGTCGTGCTGCGCGTGGCCGTCGTTGTTCCATGAGACTTCAGCGACAGTATGCGCGGGAAATTCTGGAACAGAGAAGGAAAGTTTCTCCTCGCCGAAGTCCTGTGCCCCTTGAAGCGCCTGATGGTAGTGTTTGCCGGCGAGGATGAGGTCAACGGGAGCGCCAGCCTGTACGGGTCGCGGATCGCGCAGAATCACATCGACGGATTCTTCCAACTGACCGGACCGCTGCTGATAGAAAATGGTCGGAAGGATCTGAGCGGTGGCGTGGTTGGCGGCTGACGATTGCGAGTTGCGGTCAAGCTCAATGGCGTCGTAGGTAAAGCTTGCATCCGCAGGCAGGGCTGCATGGGGGAGGGACGCGGGAACTTTCTCGACCGCCTGCAGGGTAATGGCGTTCGCGCCGCGATGCAGATACGCGCCGGGGAAATCGAACTCGACGTCGGCGCGGGAATACGCGGCGTAGAACGCGCTGCCCTGGTCGCCGTTTTCAGTGTCGAGCTTGGGCTGTAGATAGAAGGTCCCGGATTTGCCGTTGATGACGACGCGGAGCGCGGGCACGCTGGAGCTTTCGATGAGCAGGGCGACGTGGAACCGATAGGACGGCGCGGGCGTGTTGGCCAGCGAAAAGCGGATGGTCCATGGGGCGGCCTGCGGCGACACGGTTAGGGCGGCGGACTGGGACGCGGTCGTTTCAGCGGGAGTCGGAGCGGGCCCGACGCGCTGGGTGGCATACCAATCCTTGGAGGCGGTGCTGGTTCCAACGATGAAGTTGACGGGCTGTTGCGGAGTGCCTCCGGCGAGGTCGACTGAGGAGCGATTGAATTCTCCAATGGTAAACACGGCCTTGGGCGATGCGGTCTGCGCGTGGGATGGAATGGCGAAAAAGAGCGGCAGAATGCAAAGGATGCGTGCGAGGGGCCATGCTGTTTTCAATTTCATCGTCGACTCCAAAGGTTCAATTGCCGTTGCACATGCGCGTGCCCGGCAATGACGGAGGAGCTTGCCTGCGAGGTCACGGAAGGGTTGTTGATCCGGGTGGGCGGAACGCCAGGGAACGGAGCGCCCGGGTCCGCGCCGAACTAAATTTCACAAACGATAGCAAAACCAGAATTATTGTAATAGACAGAGAAGAAGCGGGTCCCTCGACTGCGGTCGTCGCGGCGACCTTCGCTCGGGATGACACCTCTTTTTATCGGCAGCAATTCTGCGTTTGTTCTAAAAACCTGTGGTCCGGATGGCGGCGTCAATCCAATGGAGCAGCAGGTGGGGAGCGCATCCGAACAGGACCACACCGGCGGCCAGCAGCACGACGACGGCCTGGCTGAGAATCGGCGTCCCGATTGTCGTCGCATCGGCGGATGCATTGGCAACTTCTTCGGAAGGATTGGCGACGTAGATGCGCTTGAGCACCTGCAGATAGTAGTAAAGGGAGACGGCGCTCATCGCAATGGCGAGGACGACGAGCCAGAGCAGGCCGGGGCCGGAACCGAGCACGGAGACGAAGAGATAGAACTTGCCGAAGAAACCGGCGAGCGGCGGAATGCCGGCAAGCGACAGCAGGAAGATAAACATGCAGCCGGAGAGAACGGGAGCGCGGCGACTGAGTCCGTCGAAGTCGGAAAGTCGATCGCCACCGGTCCGGTGTTCTACGATTGCGACTACGCCAAAGGCCCCCAGCGTTGCCAGCGCATAGGTAATCACGTAATAGAGAAGCGCGCCTAGACTTTGCTGGGTGTGGGACGCGATGGCGAGCAGCATGTAGCCGGCGTGGGCGATGGCGGAGTAGGCGAGCAGGCGTCGGACGCTGCGCTGGACGATGGCGACCAGGTTTCCCAGCACCATAGAGAGCGCGGCCACGACGGCGAGCACAGGCACCCAGCCCGTTGTGAAGCGCATCCAGGCGGCGCTGCCTTCCGCGCCGGCAAAGCCGACTGCCATGATCTGAAAGAAGATGAAAAAACTGGCGACCTTGGAGGCGGAGGCGATGAACCCGGCGCTGGGCGCGGGCGCGCCCTGGTACACGTCCGGCGCCCAGAAGTGGAACGGAAACGCGGCGACCTTAAAGCCAAAGCCAATCACCGTGGTGACAATGGCGATGAGCAAAAGCGGATTCAGCGGCGAACCGGTCGCGCCAGAGGCATGGATTGCGTCGGCAATACGCGGCAGGCTGGTCGAATTCGACAGGCCATAGAGCAGGCTGAAGCCAAACAGCAGAAAGGCGGCGGACATTCCGCCGAAGAGGAAATATTTAAGCGCGGCTTCCGAGGAGTGCGGGCGATGCTTGTCGAAGGCGGTGAGGATGTAGAGGGACAGGCTCAGCAATTCCAGTGAAATAAAAATGACCAGCAGATCCTGGGAACTGGCAAGAAACATGCTGCCGACGGTGGCGACCAAGATGAGCAGAACGAATTCGCCGATGTGTTCTGTGAAACGGGAATTTGTGGCCATCAACAGCGTGGCGATGGCGAGCACAAGCAACGCAACCTGGACAAGATGGGTGAGCGGGTTGGCGAGCAGCGTTCCGTCGAGAACATTTACCTGCGCGGGAGCGAGAACCAGGCGCACGATGGCGAGCACGCAGCCAAGCGACCCCAAGAGGGCGGCGACGGTGAAACGCGTGTGCGTGGGTCGCATCCGCAGCAATAGAAGATCGACGGCCAGCGCGATCAGCGCGGCTGCGACCACGATGACTTGCGGCAGGGCAAGCTGCCAAAGTTGCGCGTAATTGACGGTGCTCATCGCCAGCCCCCTTGGCGCAGGCCGTTGAACAGCGGCGAATTCAGCGCGGGGACAATGATGTTCAAGAGCACTTGCGGATACAGGCCGACAATGACGCTGGCGACGATCAAGACGATGGCGCCGAGCCGTTCGGGAAGCGTGATGGGCGGCAGAGGCGCGTGGGGCGCAGCGGAGGCGCGATCGGCTTCCGCAAAGAATGCTTTCTGCATGGCGCGCCAGATATAGGCAACGCCGACAACGAGGCCCAGACCGACCAGGACGGTGAGGATTGGGAAAGCGTGCCAGACGCCGATGACGATCATCAGTTCCGCAACAAAGCCGCTGAATCCGGGCAGGCCCATGCTGGCCATTCCAGCGACGACAAAGGTGGCGGCGGCGAAGGGAATGGCTTTGTTGAGGTCCATAGGGCCGAGAAGAGCCAGCTCGCGAGTGTGGGTGCGGTCATACACCATGCGTCCGACGACGGCGAACATCAGGCCCGCGAGAATTCCATGGGAGAACATCTGCACCACCGCGCCGGAAAGGCCGATCTGGTTCAGCGTCATAAGGCCGAGAAGGATGAAGCCCATGTGGCTGACGCTGGAATAGCCGATGACGAATTTGAAATCTTTTTGCACCAGGGCGACCATGGCGCCGTAGACGATGCCGATGACGGCGAGCACGGCGAAGACTTCGCGCCAGGAGCCGAGGCCGAGCACGTGAAAGCCCCATGGAGCGAGGCCGAGCGGGAACAAGGTCATCGCGACGCGCAGACATCCGTAGGCACCCAGCTTCATGACGACGCCGGCGAGCAGCATGGAAGCTGCGGTGGGCGCGGCAACGTGGCCGGTCGGGGCCCAAGTGTGGAAGGGCCAGAGGCCGGCAAGGATGGCGAAGCCGACGAAGACCAGCGGGAATGCCCACATCTGAAAATGCGCGGAGAAGGGAAAGCCGGCGAGGTCGCCGAGGGCCATGGTTTTCGCGCCGGCGACGACGTAGGCGGCGATCAGCCCGACCAGCACCATGGCGCTGCCGATGAAGGAGTAGAGCACCAGCTTCATGGCCCCATATTCGCGGCGCGTGGAACCCCAGATGGCGATCAAGAAATATTTGGGGATAATGACGATCTCGTAGAAGACGAAGAGCAGCAGCAGATCGTAGCTGAGAAAGACGCCATAGACCGAGCCGATGAGCAGCAGGTAAAACGCGAAGAATTCGTTGGCGCGATGTTCGATGTTCCAGGAAAACAGAATGCCGGTAACGGCAATGATTCCGGTGAGCAACAGCAAGACCAGGCTGATGCCATCGGCGGCTAGGTGATAGCGAATGCCGAGCGAGGGAATCCAAGACACGTCGGTGACGGTGAGCATTTCTCCGGTGCGATGCTGCAGGAAGAACACGAGCGTGATGGCAAACGTGACCAGCGCCGCGAGCAGCGCAAGGACGCGCGCCGCCGCGGCGTTGCTTTTCGGCAGCAGCAGGAGCAGAAGCGCCCCGAGAAACGAAATGTAGATTGTCCAAGCCAACATCGTTAAAATGCCAGATCCATCGTGTAACTAGAACATCATCATTGATACTGTAATGCGGGCTTCGTTCTATCCCACCCTAGCTTCCCACCGAGCTACGCTCGGATCGTGGGAACCTAGGATAGGGCACCCAGACATTACGCTAACAGCGAAATTGCTCTAAAACTTGAGTTGCTGCACCATCTGCATCACCGTACTGTTCACAAATCCGAGGACCAACTGGGGATAGAGGCCCAGCACAAACATCAATGCAATCGCGGGCGCCAGCGACAGACGCTCAACGGTTGTCAGGTCGGGCAGCGTGGCCCATGTCTCGTTGAGCGGGCCGGAGAACACGCGCTGCAAAATTCCAAGAATAAAGATGGCCGTCGCCAGCAGGCCGAGCAAAGAGATCGACGTGGCCCACGATACCAGCGGGAACGATCCTTTAAAGATCAGAAATTCTCCGACAAAGCCGTTCAGGCCGGGCAGGCCGAGGGAGGAAAAAAGGGCAATGCCCATCAGTCCGGTAAAGACCGGAACAACTTTGCGCAGGCCACCAAAATCGTTCAGGCCGCGCAGGCCGCCGGTTCGTTTTTCCAGCATGGCGACGAACCAGAAGAGCGTGGCGGCGGTGAGCGCGTGGTTGAAGATTTGCAGCATCACGCCGTTCATGGCCGCATATTTTTCCGTGGTCAGCGCGGCGTCGCCTCCGGTGAATTTGACCACGGAAAAGATGGCCAGCAGGCAGTAGCCGAGGTGGTTGATGGAGGAGTAGGCAAAGATTCGCTTCAGGTCTTTTTGCGCCAGTGCCGCATAGGCGGAAAGGACAATGGTGGCGACCGCGAGCCATAACAGCGGCGTCAGTACCTGCTGCATTTCCGCGCCGAAGATGGGCAGCAGAATGCGCAGGAAGCCGTAGAGTCCCATCTTCGACATGGCGCCGGTCAACACGATGGTTGTGCCGGTGGGCGCTTCGGCATAGGCGGAAGGCAGCCAGGTGTGAAATGGGACCAGCGGGACTTTGACCGCGAAGCCGAGAAAAGCTCCGGCAAACAGGATCAGCGCTACGTGGTGCGGCGTGAAGCGGTGCCAGTCAAGTTTCGCGATGACGGCCGGCATCAGTTGACCCTGCTGCGCCAGTTGTGCCAGGTCGATGAAGTCGAATTTACCGGTCGCCAGAAAGATGGCGAGGAAGGAGAGCAGCAGCGCGATGCTGCCGACCATGGTGTAGACCAGGAATTGCGTGGCGGCGGCGGTGCTGCGCGATCCTCCCCAGAGCTTGATGAGGAAGAAGGCGGGAATCAGGCTGAGCTCCCAAAAGATGAACCAGTGGAAGAAATTGAGCGCGGTGAAGGTGCCGAACAGGCAGGCCTGCAGCAGCAACATGAGCGAGAAATAGAGTCCCGCGCGTTCCTGAATCTGCGACGACGCCAGGATTCCGATGGGGACGACGATGGAAGTCAAGAGCAGCATCAACAGGCCGAGGCCGTCGATGCCCACGTGATACTCGACGCCGAGAGCGGCGATCCACGGGACTTGTTGTTGAAATTGGAGCGCGCCGGAAGCGGGGGCGAAATGGCCCCAAAGACTCAGCGTCAGTGCGAGGGCCAGGAAACTGAAGATGAGCGCCAGCCAGCGCGCAACATGTTTGTTGCTGCCGCCGAAGGAAAGCACGAAGAGAGCGCCGACGACGGGCACGAGAGTGAGGACGGTGAGCCACGGGAAGGCGTTCATCGCGTCGCTCCCCAGAGCAGAAAGACGGCCAGCGCAACCAGCGCGACGCCGATCATCCGCAGATAACTTTGCACGCGGCCGCCTTGCAGCAGCGCTAGAACCTGGCCGCTGCGCGACACGGTTTCGCAGCCCTCGTCGAAGCCCGCGTTCACCACTTTTGTGTCAACCAGATTGTCGAGCCACGCGAAAGCGAGCACGGTATAGGAGACAGTTTGCACCGCGCCGTTCCAGACCCAGCGATCGAGCCAGTCGCAGATGCGGGACCATGCGGCATTGAGGCGAAGCAGGGTCGCGCGGTAGAGCGCGTCTACATAAAACGCATGGCCAAGGATGGAGAACGCGTGGGGCTGAAGTCGCCCGAAGGAATCCGGAGCCTCGGCGCTGGCGATGGGTTTGCGGCCATAGAACCACCAGCCGAGCGCGAGGCCGAGAAGGACGATGAGGGAAGAGGACAGCATGACCGGCAGCAAGCCGGGTTCTGAGAATGCCGCGAGATGCAGGGCGACTCCCCGGTCCTGCAGAAACGATTGGAACCATGGCCAAGCGGGCGTGCCGACAAATCCCAGCAGCATGGCAAAGGCCGCGAGAATGGTCAGCGGAATCGTCATGATCGCGGGGCTCTCGTGGGGCGTCGCTGTGGCGTGGGACGAGGCGTGCGCGGAGGCAGCGGTCGATGCGTCCAGACGCGACGCGCCGGCAAACACGTAATAGACCTGCCGCGTCATGTAAAAGGCGGTCAGCAGCGCGCCGAACGCGCCCAGATAATAGGGCGTCCTGGAGACACTCCACGTGCTCGCAGCGTGCAGGATCGCATCCTTGCTCCAGAAGCCGGAGAAAAACAGCGGAAATCCGCAGAGCGCCAGCATGCCGACGGCGTAGGCCAAAAACGTAATGGGCATGAATTTCCGCAGGCCGCCCATTTTGCGAATGTCCTGTTCGCCATTGCAGCCATGAATGACGGACCCTGCGCCGAGGAACAGCAACGACTTGAAGAAGGCGTGGGTGATGAGATGGAACATTCCCACGGCCACGCCGCCGACGCCCAGGCCCATCATCATGTAGCCAAGCTGCGAGATGGTGGAGTAGGCGAGGATGCGCTTGATATCGTACTGTGCGATCGCGATGAGCGCGGCGAAGACGGCGGTGATCGCGCCGACCCAGGTGACAACAATCAGGGCCGTGGTGGGGGTGAGCCCGAGACCGGGTCCGGCATGAGCACTCATCAGCGGATACACTCGCGCGATGAGGAAGACGCCGGCGGCGACCATGGTGGCGGCGTGAATCAAGGCGCTGACCGGGGTTGGGCCTTCCATCGCGTCGGGCAGCCAGACGTGCAACGGGACCTGACCGGATTTTCCAGCGGCGCCGCAGAAGATGAGCAACGCGATGCCAGTGGAGGCGGCCATCCCCACAGCGGTTACGTGGACAACCAGCACGGCAAGCGCAGCGTGTTCGAGGCATCCAGCGCCGTTATCGTAGAACAGCAGCGTGCCGGATTGGGCATACAACCAGGCCATGCCAAGAAAGAATCCAAGGTCGCCAATGCGGGTGACGATGAAGGCCTTTTTCGCCGCGGCCGCCGCTTCCGGCTTGTGGTACCAGAAGCCGATCAGCAGGTAGGAGGTGAGGCCGACCAGTTCCCAACACATAAAGAGCAGCAGCAGGCTGTTGGAGAGGACGACGCCGAGCATGGCCCCGGCAAACAGCGCGAGGAAGCAGAAGAAGCGGGTGAAGTTTTCGTCGTGCTCCATGTAGCCGACGCTGTAGATAAAGATCAGCAGGCCGACAAAGGTGACCATCACCAGCATGACGGCGGTGAGCGGATCGAGCATCCAGCCGAGCTTCAACCATTGGTTGCCAAACTGAAACCAGCGAAAATCGACGACCTGGCGAGTTGCCAGTCCCCGATTGCCGAGCGAGAGAACATGCGCGAAGGCAACGACGGACAGCAGGAAGGAGACGGACATGGAGCCGATGGCGAGCGAAGCGGCGAGGACGCGATTGCGGCGGCGCGCCAAGGCGCCGATCCCGGCTGCCACAGTCGGCAATGCGGGCACCAGCCACAAGTTTTGAACAATCCAGGTCATCGGGTCTCAAAGGTCGAACAGCAGTTGAAAGTCTGCGATGGGTTTCGCAGTGAAAGTTTCGCGGTCAAAGTTCCAGTACACAGCAATATGTCGTCGGTTTCTTTCTCAGCCTTTCATCGAGTTCATCCGGTCGAGTTCAGTGGTTTTCGAATGGCGATAGACGGCCAGAACGATGCCCAGGCCGACGGCGGCCTCCGCCGCGGCAATGCCGATGGAAAAAATGGCAAACATGACGCCGGTGAGCGCTTGCGCGTTTGGTCCATAGCGCCAGAAGGCGATGAAGTTGAGGTTGGCGGCGTTGAGCATCAGCTCAATGCCGATGAGAACGAGAATGGCGCTGCGGCGCGTGAGCGCGCCTGCCAGGCCGATCGAAAAAATAAGGGCAGAGACGAGCAGATAACCGGTCAGCGAACTCATGCCGTCCCCCGTTTTTCCTGCATTGCAACGACGACAGCGCCGATCAATGCGGCGGTCAACAGCAGGCCCATGATTTCCAACGGCAATACAAATCTGTGCATCAGAGCGTCGCCGATGGGCCGGACGGCGGCCTCGGCTTGCGGCGGCAGGGGCCTCGAAGAAGTGGAGCTGGAGACAATCGCCCAACCGAGAACGGCAAACACCAGCGCGGCGATCAGGCTACCAGCCAACCAGAAGGAGGAAAAGATCGACTCGGTGGTTTGCGCGGGTTTTTGCGTCATCATAATGACGAAGACGGCCAGGATGGCGACCGCGCCGACGTAAACGAGGATCTGCGTGAGGCCGACGAATTGCGCGCCCAGTTGCAGATAGAGGGCCGCCAGTCCGGCAAAGCCCAGGGTGAGGGCCAGGACGCAATGGACCAGATTGCGCATGGCCATCGTGGCCACGGTCCCGGCGATGGTGATGGCGGCAAGAATGAGGAAGGTCGCTGTCATGTCAGGTTCGACGAGTTCTCCAATGTAGTTCCAACTCTTTCAGTGACCGAAGATCAGACTGTCACAGTTGCCATACGATCGGCAGTGACAGCCATCACGAAATTATTCTGCGACTAGTCTGCAAACCGATAGGTCCTGGCGGCAAACTTCTTGCCCTGCTTCAGGCCGCGACTGAGCAGGAAGGCTGGAACGATCAGCAGCGCCGCGCAAACTAGCCAGCGTATCACGCCGCCTGGCATGAAATGCCAGACGCCGGCGGCGAACACGTTGATCAGCGTCATGGGCAGCATAAATTGCCACGCAAAATTCATAAGCTGGTCCATGCGCAGGCGCGGAAGCGTGCCGCGAATCCAGATGAAGATCGCAATCATGAGCAATAATTTTGCGAAGAACCAGAGATACGACGGAATCCATGTCAGAAACGAAAAGGGCGCGGCCCATCCGCCGAGAAACAAGGTGATGGCGAGGCCGCTGGTGGCAAACATGCCGAGATATTCGCCGAGAAAGAACAGGGCAAATTTAAAGCCGGAATATTCAATGTAATAGCCCGCGATGATTTCCGATTCGCCTTCCGGCAGATCGAAGGGGGACCGGTTGGATTCGGCGGTGGCGGCAATCATGAACAGGTTGAAGCCGGCGAACCCCCACGGTGTCAGGACGAACCAGTGCGGCCAGATGCCGGAGTAGCCGGTCTGCATGTTGACAATGGCGACGGTGGAAAGCGAGCCGGCCGCCATGATGACGACGATGGAGGCGAGGACCAGCGGGACTTCATAGCTGATCATCTGGGCGATGGCGCGCATGGCCCCGAGCAGCGAATATTTATTGCGGCTGGACCATCCTGCCATGAAGACGGCGAGTTCCACCAGCGTGCCGACGGCGAAAAAGAACAGGACGCCGGCATTTAGGTCAACGAGCGCCATGTTGCGGCCGACGGGCAATACGGCATAGGCCAGAAATGCGGCGATGACCAGCAGCACAGGCGCCATAAAATGCACCAACTGGTCGGCAGTGCGGGGAACCAGGTCTTCTTTGGTGAGCGATTTCACGCCATCGGCGATGGGCTGAAAAAAACCGGCAGGGCCGACGCGGTTAGGGCCGTAGCGGTTCTGGATCCGCCCCAGACCTTTGCGCTCCAGAACGGTGGTAATCGCGAACAAGAGCGCAAACACCAGGACGATGGCGACGACGGAAAGGATGACATCGGCGATGGACTGGAATTTGATAGGAAGATAACCGACGACGCGATGCTGCAGGGTGACAAAAATCTGGTCGGCTTGCTGGATGGGGGGTGGGGTCATTTCTCGCTCCCAGCAGGAACAGGTGGAGGGGTCGCCGGAGCGGCGGCGGGCTTGGCTTCGGCGGCAGCCTTGGCTTTGGCAGCCGTTTTGGCCCGGTCGGCGGCCAATTGCGCATCCACGGCGGCGGCTTCCGTGGGGTGAATCTTGTGGTAATGTTCGTTCGACTTGGCGAGATGTTTCTTGTCCCACAGCAGACCGCTGAAGCGGTTGCCGGTACTCAGTTCAAAGTCGGTGTCCATTTTGATGGCATCGAAGGGGCAGACCTCGACGCAGATCTGGCAGCTCATGCAGACGGAGATGTCGATGTTGAAAACGGTGGGGTAAAACTGGGGCTTGCCGACGGCGTCCGGCTTCTTGTCGGTACTTTTTTCAATGAAGATGCATTTGGGCGGGCATTCCTTTTCGCAGATGAAGCAGGAGACGCAGCGCAGCCCTTGTTGCCAGTCTTCGCCGTCGTAGACGAGGAAGGGAAAATTGCGATACGCCTCAATCTGCGGCAACCGCTCTTCCGGATACTGGACGGTGGTCAGTCGATTTTTGCTGACATAGCTGCCCAGGAAATTCCGGGCGGTTTCCGCCAGACCCTTCAGGATGCCTTCACCGAACACAGTTTCAACCTCGACTTCAAAGTTCCAAACAATGCCTAGATTCTTCGCTACGCTCAGAATGACGAGCAATTACTTTTTTGCTTCGTTTCGGTCGGAATGACAATTCAATTCAACCCCACTCAAGCCATACAGCGGCTTCCACCCCAGCGAGCAAAAATCGCTCGCCGGGGACCCCGGCTTGAATGGGCCACCCGGCCCGCATCTGGCCGACGTTCATCGGTCCACTTCGCCCATCACAATGTCAATGCTCCCTAAAATCACTACAACATCGGCAACGTTGCGGCCGATGCACAACTCCTCCAGCACGGTCAGGTTCATCATGCAGGAGGAACGCACGCGATACCGATACGGGTTCGGCGTTCCATCGCTGATGAGATAAAAGCCCAACTCCCCCTTGGGCGCCTCAATGCGCCCATAGGCTTCACCGGGTTTCGGCTTGAATCCGCGAATCTTTGTTTTTGGATCGACGATCGGGCCGTCGGGGATGTCTTTCAATGCCTGGTTGAGAATGTTGAGCGACTCGCGCATTTCCAGCAGACGGACCATGTAGCGGTCGTAGGTGTCGCCATGCTCGCCCAGCGGAATTTTGAAAGCGAACCGATCGTAGATGCCGTATTTGTCCACTTTGCGCAGGTCGTAATTGACGCCGGAAGCGCGCAGAATGGGGCCAGTGACGCCGGCATTGACGGCAAATTCCTTCGATAACACGCCCACGCCCTGGGTGCGGGCCATCAGTATCTCATTGGTGGCCAGCAGCCGTTCAAACTCATCCAGAAAACGCGGCAGGGTGGCGGCAAATTGCTTCGCGTGGTCCAGCCATCCCGCGGGAAGATCGACGCGGCAGCCGCCGAAACGCATGTAGTTGCACATCATGCGCGCGCCGGTAAGCGACTCGAACAGGTCGAGGATGGTTTCCCGCTCGCGAAAGGCGTACATCAGCGGCGTTCCGCTGGCGCCCATGTCCTGGGTCAAAAATCCGATGAGGGCCGCATGGTTCTGGAAGCGGGTCAGCTCCGCGGTAATGATGCGGATGTACTCGGCGCGTTCGGGAACTTGAATTCCAGCGAGCTTTTCGACCGCAAGCGCGTAGGCCCAATTGTTGGTGAGGGAGCAGAAATAGTCCAGCCGGTCGGTGTAGGGCATGGAGCCGAGGTAAGTTTCATTCTCGGCAATTTTTTCGTGGTTGCGATGGAGATACCCGAATACCGGCTTCAGCTTGACGATGCGTTCGCCATCCAGAACCACATCCATGCGGAAAACGCCGTGCGTGGAGGGATGCTGCGGCCCCATCGAGACTTCCAGAAACTGGCCTTCGCCGTCATCGGTGGGCGATTTTGAAAGGATGCGGACGGGCTCGGTCGCGGCGATCATTGCGCCCCCATGACGGTGCGGTGTTGGCGGGCGCGTTCCAGGACCTGGTCATGCGCCGTGGGCTCGTATTCGTAATCGTCGGGCTCGACGTAGTCCTTGCGCATGGGGTGATCCTGGAAACCATCCCACATAAGGATGCGGCGCAGATCGGGATGCCCGTCAAAGATGACGCCGTAGAGATCGAAGATTTCACGCTCCTGAAAGTCCGCGCTGCGCCAGACGTGGGTGAGAGACGGCAGATGGACCCCCTCGGCGCGATCTTCGGTGCGCATGCGGAGAATGACGGGGCCGTGTTTCTTCTCCATGGAGTAGAGGTGGTAGACGACCTCAAGATGGCCGATGGTCTGTGTCTTCCTGATCTCCTCGACCTCTTGTTCCGCGCCGTCCACAAGTTTTTTCGCTTTGACTTTTTCTGAAATTTCTTTACCCGGCCAGTCGATGCCAGTGACGTTGGAGCAGTAATCGAAGCGGAGGTGTTCGGCATCGCGCAAGAAGGTGGCGATGGCGACCGCATGTGCCGGATCGATCCGCAGAGAGTGCTGGCCCGACGGGCTGGGGTTGCCGACGATTTCCAGCACGCAGCCGGGGACGTTCGCTTCCATTTCGGATTTAATGTTTTCCAGCGTCATCCGTCCCTGCCAAAGAAATATTCACTAAAGGAGCGTCCCATACCTCGGGATTTTGCGGCGGTTCCAAATCGTGCGCGCCAAACCGCGGCACGATAAATTCGCTGGGCGCTTCGGCCTGCAAATGGCGGGGCCGGTCGGCTCCGGTGAGAGATTGCTTGTCGATTAACTTTTGCAACGTCATCAACGCGTCAATCAAGGCTTCCGGGCGTGGCGGGCAACCGGGAATATAGACGTCGACAGGGATGTAGCGATCAATCCCTTTCAGCACGTTGTAGCCCTGTTTGAAGGGACCTCCTGAGATGGCGCAGGCCCCCATGGAGATGACGTACTTCGGTTCCGCCATCTGGTTATAAAGGCGAACCACCTGGGGGGCCATTTTTTTGGTGACGGTGCCGGCGACAATCATCAGGTCCGCCTGTCGCGGGGAGGGACGAAACACCTCCGCGCCGAACCGCGCCATGTCGTAGCGGGCCATGCTGGCGGCGATCATTTCAATGGCGCAGCAAGCGAGGCCGAAATTCAGCGGCCAGAGGGAGTTTTTGCGGCCCCAGTTGTACAGTTCCTGCAGGGTGGTCGCAACGATCCCTTGCTTTCTCAACTCTGTTTTCAGATGTTCATCCATCAGAGAAAACCTTCAAGTGTTGCGGTTGGTTCGAACCTGAGAATCCCGGGTGCAGCCTTCGTCGCCGGCCTGGAGCTTAACTCCAGACCAGCACTTGTTTCTGATACGCCCAGACCAGACCTTCGACCAGCAAAAGCAAGAAAACCAGCATGGCCATTCCCGCTGCGAATGTCAGGCCGGCAAAGGCCACGGCAAAGGGCAGAAGAAAGACCGCTTCGATATCGAAAACCAGAAAAATGATTGCGTACAGGTAGTAGCCGGGATGGAACTGGATCCAGGCATCGCCCGCCGATTCCAGGCCGCACTCGTAAATTGCATTCTTGCTGGGGCCGGGCTTCCGCGGAGAAAATTTCCATGCCCAAATCCACGCGAGGGCAAGCGGCGCAATGGCAAAACCGACGCCTGCGGCCAGCAGAACAAGAACAGGAAAATAGGGGCTGTTTGTCATCTTGTCTGAACTCTCTACCGTATCAGATTCACGCACGCGTGCGAACCGCTAAGAAAAAAAATACACTTCAATTGTAACGATGCGTTGTGATGGAGCGCACATCTGGGGACCCTTTCATTGTAGGAAGATTATGGAAGGCGAAGGGAAGGCAATGAGAGAAGAGGAAACAGCAATTCTGGATGGAAACGAAGCTGCGGCGGCCGTCGCTTACCGTTTGGCGGAAGTGATCGCCATTTATCCGATTACGCCGTCTTCCACCATGGGCGAGTGGGCCGACCAGTGGAAGGAAGAAGGGCGCAGGAACATCTGGGGCTCGGTCCCCATCGTCGCGGAATTGCAGAGCGAAGGCGGGGCCGCCGGCGCGATGCACGGCGCCTTGCAAGCGGGAGCATTCAGCACCACATTTACCGCGTCGCAGGGCCTGCTGCTGATGATCCCGAATATGTACAAAATTGCGGGCGAGTTGACCTCGAACGTCATTCATGTGACGGCGCGCTCCATCGCGACCCATGCGCTCTCCATTTTTGGCGATCATTCCGACGTGATGGCTTGCCGCTCGACGGGTTATGCCATGCTCTCGTCGAACTCCGTGCAGGAGGCCGGCGACATGGCATTGATCGCCCACCTGGCCACGCTGGAGTCGCGGATCCCATTCCTCCATTTCTTTGACGGCTTTCGTACCTCGCACGAAATCAACAAGGCGAAAACTATTTCCGATGAGACGATTCAGGCGCTGTTGGAGGAGAAGTATATTTCCGCGCATCGGGAGCGCGCGCTGAGTTCCGACCGGCCGATTTTGCGCGGCACGGCACAAAATCCCGATGTATTTTTCCAGGCGCGGGAGGCCTGCAACTCCTTCTATCTGGCTTGCCCGACGATTGTGCAGGATGTGATGGACCGCTTTGCCGAGCAGACGGGCCGCAGCTATCATTTGTTCGATTATGTGGGCGCCGCAGACGCCGATCGCGTGATTGTTCTGATGGGGTCGGCTGCGGGGGCGGTGGAAGAGACCATCGACCATCTGAACCGGCAGGGCGAGAAGATCGGCCTGCTGAAAGTGCATCTCTATCGTCCGTTTGCCGTGGACGCGTTTCTTGCAGCGCTTCCCAAAACGGTACGGTCCATTGCGGTGCTGGACCGTACCAAGGAGCCTGGAGCGGTGGGCGAGCCGTTGTATCAGGATGTGGTGACCAGCTTCAGCGAAGCGTTTGCCAGCGGCAAGTCGGACTTTGCGCAGCCGCCGCGCATCATTGGCGGGCGCTATGGTCTGTCTTCAAAGGAATTTACGCCGGCGATGGTCAAGGGAGTCTTCGACGAGTTGAAAAATCCGCACATGAAGAACCACTTCACCATCGGCATCCACGACGATGTGACGCATACCAGCCTGGCATACGATCCGGAGTTTTCCACGGAAGATCCGCGGACGGTGCGAGCGCTGTTCTACGGGCTCGGTTCCGACGGCACGGTAGGCGCGAACAAGAATTCCATCAAGATCATCGGCCAGGAGACGCCGAATTACGCGCAGGGATATTTTGTTTACGACTCGAAGAAGTCCGGGTCGGTGACAACATCGCACTTGCGTTTCGGGCCCGATCCGATCCGTTCCACCTATTTGATCAGCAAAGCAAATTTTGTGGCCTGCCATCAGTTTTCATTCCTGGAGCGGATGGACGTGCTGGAAGCGGCTGCGCCGGGAGCGGTATTTTTGCTGAACGCGCCGTACGGGCCGGAAGATATCTGGAACCATTTGCCTAGAACAGCTCAGGAGACAATCTTAAAAAAACAGTTGAAGTTTTATGTGATCGATGCGTACACCGTAGCGCGGGAAGCCAAGATGGGCAACCGGATCAATACGGTGATGCAGACCTGCTTTTTCGCCATCAGCGGCGTTCTGCCCAGCGACCAGGCCATTCAGCAGATCAAGAAAGCCATCCAGAAGACCTACGGCAAACGGGGCGAAGCGGTGGTGCAGGAGAACTTTGCCGCCGTGGACGCTGCGATTGCCCATCTGCATCCGGTCAAGCTGCCGGAAAAGATTACCGCGTCGTTCGACATTCTGCCGATCATCCCAGCAGCCGCCCCGGCCTTTGTGCATGACGTCCTGGGCGCGATTGCCTCCGGACACGGTGATGCATTGCCGGTAAGCGCGATGCCGGCGGGCGGGACATTTCCAACCGGAACGGCGCAGTGGGAGAAGCGCAACATTGCCCAGATGATTCCGGTGTGGGACAAGGACCTGTGCATTCAGTGCGGCAAATGCGTACTGGTCTGCCCGCATGCTGTGATCCGCGCCAAGGTGTACGACGAGGCGATGTTGCAGCAGGCCCCGCCGACGTTCAAGAGCGCCAAGCCGAAATGGCGCGGCATGGAGCAGGAGCTGTACACGCTGCAAGTGGCGCCGGAGGATTGCACGGGTTGCCGTATCTGCGTCGAGGTTTGCCCGGTAAAGAGCAAGAGCGAAGCCAAGCACAAGGCCATCAACATGGAAATGCAGGCCCCGTTGCGCGAAGCGGAAGCGAAGAACTGGAACTTCTTCGAGTCGCTGCCTTCGGTGGACCGCAGCCGTCTGGCCCATACCCAGGTGAAGGACATTCAACTGCTGGAGCCGCTGTTTGAGTTCTCCGGCGCGTGCTCGGGCTGCGGCGAGACGCCGTACATCAAGCTGTTGACGCAACTTTTTGGCGATCGCCTCTACATTGCGAATGCGACCGGCTGTTCATCCATCTACGGCGGCAACCTGCCGACGACGCCGTACACCGTCAACAAGAGCGGTCGCGGGCCGACTTGGTCCAACTCGTTATTTGAAGACAATGCCGAGTTTGGCCTGGGCATGCGGCTGGCGCTGAATCAGCAAAAAAAATATGCGGAAGAATTGCTGGTGCGTCTGGCTCCTGTGATTGGCGACGTGCTGGTGACGGCGATTTTGACGGCCAAGCAAACCACGGAAATCGAGATTGAAGCGCAGCGGGAGCGGGTTCGGCTGGTACGAGAAAGACTGGCCGCCGATTTGAAGGGGGGACGCAGTCTCTCTGAGCAGGGGCCTCACGCGAGCGATCTGATGGATCCTTCCGATGTTCGCAGCTTGCTGGCGATTGCCGATTCCCTGGTGCGGAAGAGCGTGTGGATGGTGGGCGGCGATGGCTGGGCCTACGATATCGGTTTTGGCGGACTGGACCATGTGCTTGGCTCGGGGCAGAACGTGAAAGTGCTGGTGCTGGATACGGAGACCTATTCGAATACGGGCGGTCAGATGTCCAAGGCGACGCCGCGCGGCGCGGTGGCGAAGTTTGCCGCGGGCGGCAAGACCAACGCCAAGAAAGACCTGGCGATGGAAGCCGTGGCCTATGGCTCGGTGTATGTCGCGCGGGTCGCGATGGGCGGCAGTGACGCGCAAACCGTCAAGGCCTTTCAAGAGGCCGAGGCCTACGATGGTCCGGCGCTCATCATTGCCTATAGCCACTGCATCGCGCACGGCTACGACCTTGCCTATGGAATGGAGCAGCAGAAAAATGCCGTGCTCTCGGGCTACTGGCCGTTGATGCGCTACAACCCGGCGTTGCGCGAGGAAGGGAAGAACCCGTTCCAGCTCGACTCCAGGCCGCCCTCGATTCCGCTGAAGGAATACAGCTATCACGAGGCGCGTTACACCATGCTGGCGCGCAGCCATCCCGATGTGGCGAAGAAACTGCTGCTGGAAGCGCAAGACGATGTCGAGCGTGAATGGCGCGTCTATTCCGGGCGGGCGGCGATGGCGGGACGCTCTGAATCTCCCAATATCGCTCCGCCGGAGCAGGATGGGGAAGTGGTGGCGTTGGGCAGAGGCAAGGACGGAAAATGATGGACCTGACTACCGATTATCTCGGCCTGAAGCTGAAAAATCCGCTGCTGGTTTCTTCCTCGCCGCTGACCGAATCCGTGGAGAACATTCTGCGTCTGGAAGAAGCCGGGGCTGCCGCAGTGGTACTGCCTTCGATTTTTGAGGAGCAGCTTTCTCTGGAAGGAAACTCGCTCGACCGCGACATCACGCGGGGGACGGAATCCTTTGCCGAATCGCTCAGTTATTTCCCGGCGTATGAGGATTATCGCCAGGGCCAGGATGCGTACCTCGGCCTGCTGCACCACGCCAAAATCCGGGCCGGAATTCCTGTAATCGCGAGCCTGAACGGGGCCACGGCGGGCGGCTGGGTGCGTTTTGCCAAAGAGATTGAGCAGGCGGGCGCGGACGCGCTGGAGCTGAATACCTACTCGCTGGTGACGGACCCCGCGGTAGCCAGCGGCCCGGTCGAACAGGGGCTTGTGGATCTGGTGCGCCAAGTCAAGCAAAATACCAAGTTGCCGATTGCGGTAAAGCTTTCTCCGCACTATACGAGTCTTGCGAACCTGGCCCGGCAACTCGACGAAGCCGGGGCGGACGCGCTGGTCCTTTTCAATCGTTTCTATCAGCCGGATTTCGATCTCGATCAGATGGACGTGGTCCCACGGCTTGCATTGAGCCGGCCGGAAGAATTGCTGCTTCGGCTGCATTGGGTGGCGATTCTGTACGGCAATGTGCGGGCAAGTCTGGCCGTGACCGGGGGAGTCCACAGCGCGCACGATGTTTTGAAAGCGATCATGGCTGGAGCGCAGGTCGCGATGACGGTTTCAGAACTGTTGGCGCGGGGCGTCGATCGACTGGCAATTATGCGGGCCGAACTGATGCGCTGGATTGAAGAACACGAATACGAATCGATCGACCAGATGCGCGGCAGTTTGAGCCGCCGCTCGGTGCCCGATCCATCTCCTTTTGAACGCGGCAACTACATCAAGACCCTGAGCAGCTACACGCTTCGCGCGACGGTTGAGTAAGGGCCGTGAGATCGGCGGCGAAGACGACAAAAATCCATGAAGGTGTCGCTGTGTATCGCTGAGATACGACCGCCTGGAAAACCGCAACGGAAAGCCGATCTGGGTGGCCCTGGACTACAATAAAAATGAGGCGAACGGTGGAGAAATTCCGTGGAGATGACCGAGACCTGCTGGGTTTGCGGGAATGCCAGATCGAGAGGCTCGCCATGAGAATTCGGCGAGAATTTCCATGGATGTACCGATGAAACATATCCCCAAACATGGAAGGAAAGCAATCAACCAATGACCACTCCTGAACTTGTGGTGCAGGACCAGCCAACGTCGAGTCCTGCCAGTGGCATCCAGCAAGTCGTCAATGATTTTTCCATTCAGATTGCGACCGTGAACGGTTCGGGCTCGCAATCGGCCAATAGTGTCCTGCTGCGCAGCATTTTCCGCATGGGCGTGCCTGTCGGGGGCAAGAACCTGTTCCCTTCCAACATCGCCGGGCTGCCTACGTGGTACACCATTCGGGTCAGCAAGAATGGCTGGGTGGCGCGGAAAACGGACATCGACGTGCTGATCGCCATGAACGCGGAGACTGCCCAGCAGGACGTGCTTTCGCTGGGCGCCGGCGGGGCCGTCATCTACGATCAGTCGCTCAAGCTGGACCATTCGCGCGCGGACCTGACCTATTACCCGGTCCCTTTCGACCAGTTGGCTGCATCCACGGGCGCGGAAGCCAAGATCCGCAAGCTGGTCAAGAACATGGTGTATGTGGGGGTGGCGGCGCAACTGCTTTCGATCGACATGGAGTGGGTGGAGAAGACGGTCCGCAAACAGTTTGCCAAAAAGGTGAAGGCAGCCGAGTTGAACCTGAGCGCGGTCCGCGCCGGGTTCGATTACGCCGCCAGTTCGCTGACCAAGCAGGACCCGTATGTGGTGGAGCCGATGAGCGCCACGCAAGGCAAGATCATCATCGACGGCAACGAGTCTGCCGCCATGGGCGCCATGTTCGCCGGGGTCACGGTGGTGACCTGGTATCCCATCACGCCGTCGTCTTCCGTGGTGGAGGACCTGATCGAGTACATGAAGGAATATCGCATTGAGCCGGACGGCAAGGCGAGTTTTGCGATTGTGCAGGCGGAAGACGAACTGGCCGCCATTGGCATGGTGCTGGGCGCCGGATGGGCGGGCGCGCGTTCGATGACGGCAACCTCCGGTCCTGGGATTTCGTTGATGGCGGAATTTGCGGGACTCGGATATTACGCGGAAATTCCCGGCGTGATTTTCGACGTGCAGCGCACCGGCCCTTCGACGGGGTTGCCAACGCGCACGTCGCAAGGGGACCTGACGTTTATCGCCGGACTTTCGCATGGCGACACGAAACACGTCATGCTGATTCCAGGGTCGGTGAAGGAGTGCTTCGAGTTTGCGACCGAGGCGTTCAATCTGGCGGAACAATTGCAGACGCCGATTTTTGTTCTGTCGGACCTCGATTTGGGAATGAACAACTGGATGTCGGAGCCGTTTGAATATCCAGAAAAACCGATCGACCGCGGCAAAGTCCTCGATGCCCAGCAGTTGAAGGAACTCAGCGGATTCGCACGTTACAAGGACGTGGACGGAGATGCGATTCCGTATCGCACTTTGCCTGGGACCGACCATCCAGACGCCGCCTACTTTACGCGCGGCACCGGCCACAATGAAAAGGCGCAGTACACGGAGCGCCCGGACGACTACGAGAACAACATGCAGCGGCTGGCGCGAAAGTTCGAGACCGCGAAAACGCTGGTGCCGAAGCCAATCGTCGAAGGGAAGGGCCGGCAGAAGGTTGGCATCATCGCATTTGGCAGCAGCCACTGGGCGGTGATCGAGGGCCGCGATCAACTGGAGCGCGAATCCAAGCTGGGGACCGATTATCTTCGTATTCGCGCCTATCCGTTTACGCAGGAGATCCACGATTTTGTCGCCCAGCATGAACGGGTCTACGTGGTGGAGCAGAACCGCGATTCGCAGATGTTGAACCTGTTGAAAGTCGACCTTGACCCGGCGCAGGTTGTGAAACTGCGTTCCGTCCTACACTTCAACGGACTTCCCATCGACGCACGCTCGATCACCACCGTCATTGCCGCACAAGAAGGAGCAGTCAAGTAACCATGTCGACCACGCCCGTCACTCCCCAGCCCCCCCAGCCCAAGACGAACCGCATTGGACTCCAGATCCTGGATTATCGTGGAGGCAAGACCACGCTCTGCGCCGGTTGCGGCCACAACGCCATCTCCGAGCGCATTACGGAAGCCTTTTACGAGATGGGCGTCCAGCCCGAGCGCGTGATGAAGATGAGCGGCATCGGCTGCTCCTCGAAGTCGCCCGCGTACTTCATGTCTCGTTCGTTCAGCTTCAACTCCGTGCATGGACGCATGCCGTCGGTTGCGACCGGCGCTTTGCTGGCCAATAAGACCATGCGCTCGATCGGCATCAGCGGCGATGGCGATACCGCATCGATTGGAATGGGGCAGTTTGTCCACTTGATGCGTCGCAACCTACCGATGATTTACATCATTGAAGACAATGGCGTGTACGGGCTGACCAAGGGCCAGTTCTCCGCGACCGCCGACATCGGATCGAAGCTGAAGTCGGGCGTCATCAACGATCTGCCCGCGATCGACACCTGCGCGCTGGCGATCCAGATGGGAGCGACCTTTGTCGGAAGATCTTTTTCCGGCGACAAGAAGCAGCTTTCCGCCATGTTGAAGGCCGCCATTGCGCACAAGGGAACGGTGATGCTGGATGTGATTTCGCCCTGCGTCACGTTCAACGATCATGAAGGTTCCACCAAGAGCTACAAGTTTATGCAGGGACATGAGGAGCCGGTCGCCGAGGTTGGATTTGTATCTAACTTCGAGGACATTGCCGTCGAGTACGACCACGACACGACGGTGGACGTTCAGTTGCACGACGGATCGCACCTGCGCCTGCGCAAGCTTCATGAGGATTACGACCCCACCGATAAGGCGCGCGCCATGAACTTGTTGATGGAAGCGCACGCAAACGAGGAGGTCCTGACCGGCGTGTTCTACGTGAATACGCAAAAGCCGGACTTCACCGAGATGCTGAACATGGTGGATGAGCCGTTGGCCACGCTGTCGCCGGAGCGCGTCCGCCCCAGCCGCGAAGTGCTGGCGGAGATCATGGCGGAACACGGGTAGAGCATTTCAGCCGCTTCCGTAGTTTTCGATGTTTACCGCGCCGCCATTTCTCGATGAGAGGGCGGCGCGATTGCGTTGGGATGGATTCGCGGCGGGTCGCATGGCCCCGCATGGGTCGCCAAGCGGGCCAGAATGGCCTGTTCCGCGATCAGCGCGGACATGCAGGCGAGATAGGGAACCAGCTCTCCAAAAATCCTGACTTCCACCAGGATGCCATAGACGAACATGATGCCGAACCATACGGGCAGCACCCATAGCCAGAGCCGCAGCGTTGCGTCCTTCACGCACCGGCGGAAGACGAGAATGGGAAGAATCAGAAAACAGCCCGCGCTGAACAACTGCGGCCATGCCGGCGGCCACGCCAGCAGAACCGCATTCACCACATAGTGGCGTATCCATTCCAGATGGTTATGGGCGAACATTCGTCCCACGAAGATGTGCCATCCAGCCCAGTACAGTCCTAGTGGGACGACCACGGCAAGCGTTCGCGGCGCGTAAGCCCGGTGCCAGTCGGCCGCATGTCCTTCCGTGATCGCCGCCAGCACAAAAAACCACAACAGTATCAGCGTCGTTTCACGGTTGATGGTGGCGACGACAAATAAGGCCGCGAACAAGAGCGGATTCTTGCGAAAGTAAATCAAATATAGACCCACGGAAAAGAACCCGAGGCTCGGCAG
The DNA here is from genome assembly GCA_021792795.1 of Acidobacteriota bacterium. Classification (GTDB taxonomy): domain Bacteria; phylum Acidobacteriota; class Terriglobia; order Terriglobales; family Acidobacteriaceae; genus JAKAAZ01. The sequence continues at coordinate 64,615 of JAJYUB010000012.1, forward strand.
GTCATAGTAGAAACGAAATGACTGCAAGGGTAGCAGTATGTAGCTGGTGACGCAGAAGACCAGCACTAGCGGGTATACATACGCAGTCAGCAATTGGCGCTCGGAGGCAGCTTCGTAGATGCGCGTTGCCACCCATCCGGCAAGAACGACGCCGAGAGTATCTGTAATAGCGAGGACGAACGTTTCCGGAGTGATGTGGGAGCGATAGATGGGCGTGAATCTGGAGACGAGATCGACGAGGCGGACAAGAAAGGCATTGTGATGCGCCCATCGCAACAGCAGCATCATCAGAATCCTACTCTGAAACGGTGTGCGCTCGAGTCCGCTCTCGTACGCATCCAGACGAAGGTACGACGGCACTCGGCTGTGATAGGCCCATACCAACTGGATAGTGGCAAGAGCATAGAGGACGCGGGCCAGAATACCGTGTTCGATTTCCACCGGGGTCACCGGCGCGCGCGGTGTTCGTGCGCTGGGGTGGTCAGCCATTCCGGTCTCTACTGTGGGGCTCATTCTTTTCCCTGCGCTAGATGCTTCGTTCGTTCGAAGAGGATGGCGGTCTTGTCCTGGTAATCGACCTTCCAGCCGGACGTGTGTTGCAGCAGGTAGGTCAGTGGGCGATGGTTTTCAAACAAGACATATTGGATGGAATACTTGTCGAGGACCTGGAGACTGTCCTCAATTCGAATCGCGCGCAAATAGTCCGCGAGCACTCCATTGCGCTCAAACACATCGACGCGTGAATCGATAAAGACAGGGACCTGGCGCACATTCCAGATCAGATATCCGCCCCACAGGTAGTCGTTGAAGACGTTTCCGCGCGGATGAAAGTTTTGCAGATACGTCAGTGTCGCGTCGTCTGGGTAGATGTTGGCACTGTGCTCGTTCAATTGTCGATTGGAGGGGAATAGAAGGACCACCGCAACCAGTGAACCGAGGATGATGGCGGCGTTGAGCCAGGGCTTGTCGCGGTCGGCATGGTAGGGCATCCACTGCGACAGGTCCTCTGCCAGAAAAGGCACAACCAGGATGGCGGCAAGAAATAGAAAGCGCGAATAGGTCAGGGCAGCATAGGTCCCGACCAGCAGGAACAGGACCTGGTGCAACATCCACCGTCTTCGCCGAACCAGTTGCAGCAGAATGGCCGCCGCCAGCGTCGCCAGCACGATTTTGCCTCGTGGGGAGTGGAAATCGAGACTGCGCCATTCATCGACATTGGCGATGTTCAATTTCTGATGGAAGGCCAGGTCGAAGGGATAGAGCACCAGCCGCCAGCCATAGGGATTGACAAAGACCGCCAGGGTCGACAGCAGCGACACCCAGGCAAGTTTGCGGGCCTGCGGGCGGCTCCAGCGAGTCGCCCCGATCGATCCCCAGGAACCTTCTACCGAGCCCGACGCGACGAAGAGGCCCAGCAGCACGAGACCGATGATCCATGAGCCGTGGGCGTTGACCCACAGTAAAAAGACCAACGGGAGCGCCCAGAGAACATCGCGGCCACGGCGAAAGCCAGCGAGAAGGCCCAGTTCCAGGACGAGAAAAATCCAGCCGAACAAAAGCGTTCGCGGGCCGAAGGAGACGCCAGCCAGAAAGATGGCGACAAAGGAGACCAGGAAGGCGGCCTTGATGCTTTTCGATTCGATGTAGGCCAACCCCAGGATGCCGAGGAGGATGGTCTCAATCGCAGCGACCGTGACCAAAAAAATACCCCGTGGACCAAACGCGCGCCAGGCCAGGTAGAAGGGAACTTCCGAGAGCCACTCGTGGTCTATCCAAGGCTTGCCCTGGGTGGTGAAGGAATAGAGGTCCCGGCGCAGGAAGGCATGGGTTTGGATCTGGACCTGGGCGTTGCGCAGGTGCCAGCCGATGTCTGGATCGGCGATTTTTTTGGGGACCGCCAGAAATACAACGAGCGCAAGCAGAACAGCCAGCAGAACAGGAAAGCCGCACAGTTTCTTGAGCGGTGGCGGAAACCGCCGAAGCGCCTTTTTTTCTTCGGACGGAATTACACAAGTAACCATGAAAGTTGAGAATTCCTGCCTCTGGAAGCGACCCGTGTAGCAAGATATTACCCAAAGTATCGATCCATCGCGCCGAATCTCGATCTGTCCACGAGTTACTAAGGTACTGAGTTCATGATCTGGCCGGATTCGCGCCGGTTCGCGCAGCAGGGTATGGGAGCCGGGTCTGTGAGCCGGATGGATACGCGCGTGCAGCCGTGTCATGCACGGTCCGATGGACGCGGGAGGATTTCGAAGTATGCGAAGGACCGGGAACAGGTTGGCGTTTCGACACGACGGCGGGCAGAGCCTGGTCGAGACCGCGATTTTTCTGCCCATCCTGATTTTGCTGGTGGCGTATGCGGTGGACTTTGGATATTTTTTTATCGTTGCGGCGAACCTCACTTCGGCTTCGCGCAACGCGGCCGAATATTCGATACAGGGGTTCGCGTCTCCGGCGCAAAGCTCATTGCCGGCCGCTGGGCCGATCACGACCTATACTTCGGTGGCCGCGCTCGCGGTTGGCGATCTTTCCAGCCTGGCCGCAAGTTCGACGACCACCAGCGTGCAGGTATGTTCCAAGAGCGTCGGCATCAGCAACAACGTGACGAAGTGCGCCAGCTATGGACCCACGGGCACGGCTTATACTCCGGCGGCCGATCCGGAAGCGCCGACTTTCTTTCTGAATCGCGTCGACGTCACCTATACGGTGCAACCGCCGATCCCTCTCAGCTTTTTTTCGTACTCCCTGCTGCCGTCGATGCAGTTTCATCGGCAGGTTTCAATGCGGGAGCTGGATTAAATGGCTGAGTCGGATTCATCTCTGCCCAGAGCGTCCGATACCTGTGGGCGGTGGGCGCGACAAATGGCGCGGCACGCGGCGCGGGCGGCCTTCCGCCTCCATCCGCGTCGATCCGGTCGCCGGATTGCACCTGGACGCTTCAAGTCCGAAGAAGGTTCGCTGGTAGTGGAAACCGCGCTGTCGCTGTTGCTGGTGGTCCCGATGGTGTTCTGGCTGTTTGAGTTGTGCATGTTGACCTACACCTACAGCGTGCTGGGGGATGCGGCCCGTCAGGGCGTGCGCTATGCCATTGTGCATGGGACGGACAGCGGAAACTGTAGCGGGCCCAGCAGCGGGTGCGGAGATGCATCGGGCGCCAATGTCGTCGCCATTGTAAAAAGCGCGGCCGCATATTCGTTTCACGACCTGACGAACATGACCGTCCAGGTGGCCTATCCGGACCTGGCTTCGAACCCACCCTCCCGCGTGGATGTGACCATCAATTACACCTATGTGCCCTATATTAAGTTGCCCGGCATAGCCAACTCAGTACAACTAAGCGCGCAGGGACGGATCATCTACTAACGACTGCCCGGAGGGGAGGCAGATACCGATGCGAAATGAAAAGAGAAGCACGAAAGTCTCCGGCAAAATTTCCGCGGTTTCCGCAGCCCGGATGGACGGCGGAGAATCCGGACAGATCATGGTGTCGCTGCTGTTGATGCTGACGATATTTCTGCTGGCCATGGTGGGGTTCGCGGTCGATTTGACGAACCTCTGGTTCCATCGCCAGGCGGCGCAAACGGCGGCAGACTCAGCCTGCCAGGCGGGCGCGATGGACATGGCGGCGCTGGCGGCGGGCATGGCGCTGCCAAACATGGGCTTCACGCCGGGGACCTCGGCCAACTGCAGCACGGGTGGGGGAACAATCTGTTTTTATGCCAACGCCAACGGATATAACGGGGCGGGTCTGACGCCAGGCAGCCCTTCGAATTCCGTCGCATGGAGCTTTCCGACCTCGGTCCCCAATGTCACCACGCCCCCGGGGACGATCACTTCGTATCCGTTTCTAAAGGTTGTGGTGACGGAGAACGTGAAAACTCACTTCCTCTACACCATTCACGGAACCTCATATCAGCAAGTGGCCGCCTCCTGTACCTGCGGTACGACACAGATCCCAGAGGCCGCGCCCATGATTGTCTTGAATACCAGCGCGTCGGGCGCATTCACCTACAGCGGCGGAGGCCGTTTGACGATTGTGGGGGGCCCGCAACGGGCGCTGCAGGTGAATTCCACCAGCCCGACCGCGATCGACTGCATCCCTTCTGGCTTGATCGACACCAGCCTTGGCGGTCCGAAGGGCACCGGTTCCAGCGTCGGCATTTCAGGAGGGCCGTCGCAAGCGCCTACGACATGTTGGGGCGGCGGCTTCAACGGCGGCACGACGGGCGGATGGACGGGAGGGGCGCTGCCGGTGGGCGACCCGTATGCGGGTGTCGCGGCGCCGGCCTCCGTCAAACTGATTTCTCCATTAAGCACGACCAACGGGATCTCCGTTGCGAAAGCGGCGAGCGGAAAGGCGGGGGCCGACGGCTGCCCCGATCCAAGCAATAACTGCATCGAACTCGCCCCCGGATACTATCCCGCCGGCATTACGACGGATGGCTGGCACACGTATATCTTTTTGCCCGGCATCTATTTCCTTGGGGGTTCATTGAATTCAGGCGGAAGTTCGACGCTGCGGATGGCAACTCCCTGCTCTCCGACGTGCAGTCCAATTTCAAGCACCATGGCGCAACAAACCGACGGACTGATGTTCTACTTTCTTGCCGGATCGATCAATATTTCAGGATGCTCGGGATGTTCCAACTCCGACCTGCCGGTGCCGTCCACGGCGCTGACCTGCGACGGCAGCGCCCCCGTCGCTTCGCTGAACATGCCAAGCACGCTGAACGGGAATATTCTGGTGGGGCAGTGCGCGGCCAATGGCACGTATTGGGACGCCGGCGGCGATACCACCGACTCGCGCGGCGCTCCCGGGAGTCGCGGCCTGCTTTTCTATCAAGACCACGGCGATGCCACCCAGCCGCAGTTCACCGGCTCGGGCGCTCTTACTTTTTCCGGCGCGCTCTATTTCCACTCCACTGGTTACTCCGACCTCCTCAGTCTGAATGGTGGTACCAGCACTGGAACCTTTGTGCTGGGGCAGATTGTTGCGGATCAGGTGAGCTTGACTGGGAGCGGCGCGATCAAGATGGCGCTCAATCCCATGCCATCGACCCCATTGCTGAAGGTGGGAATGCTGCAATAGGCCGCTTCCGTCGAGTCTCATTTTGGGAAGGAACTATAGTACCTCGCTAGATTCGTTACGTCAGTACCGTCTGGTAACTACAATTTCCATCTCTCTTCCCGCATACCTTGAGTAGGATTCACTGCAACGACACACTGCCATGCCGCTTCCAGACATGTCTCCTGAGTTCTCCGGGGCAAGTGGCAAGTGTCGGAATAAACCAACTTTAGAGAACGCTCAAGGAGAAACAGCGATGACAAACCTGAAAGAACTTTTTATCCGCCTGGTACAGGAAGACTCCGGTCAGGACCTGATCGAATACGCGTTGGTTGCGGCGTTAATCGCCCTGGGGGCATTGGTCGGGATGAAGACGCTAGCCAACGACATTGGCAACGCCTTCAACACCGTCGGCACCACGCTGTCGAGCGCGGCGTAATTTCCATCCCACAGGCGGGACAGCATGGCCTCGAGAATCGTTCGACCTTCCTGAAAGGGAAGCGCGACATGACGATCCAGGCCACGTGGCACGGCAAGCGTGGATCGCCGTGTCGTGTTCTGGCAGCGCGCAGACGCGGCCAGTTCAGGAAACTGTTTTGCAAGCATTCTCACGACTGAATCATTTGCCGATTCAATTCCCTGGTGGCCTGGCATGAAGCTTTCTCCCGACTGCATGTATCTGCTGCTCGCGTCGCTGTGCGCTTCCGCGGGCGCGGTGTCGGACGTGCGAAGCCGGCGCATTCCCAACCTGCTGACGGGTGCGTCGGTTGTGCTCGGACTGCTGCTGCACCTGGGCGCGGGCGGGTGGAGACAAATGGGGATGGCAGCGGCCGCGGGCCTGGTTGGAGGAGCTGTATTTTTTGTGTTTTTTGTCGCCGGAGGCATGGGCGCCGGGGACGTGAAACTGGTGGCTGCGGTTTCCTCGATCGCTGGATTCGGACATCTTGCGGAGTTGTTCCTGGCGATCGCGCTGACCGGGGGACTGATGGCTGTGGCGCTGGCGGTCGCGCGAGGACGATTGAAGGCAACGCTGATAAATGTAGGAACCCTGATCCACCATCACGCCGTGGCTGGCGTTCTGCCCCATCCTGACATGAATCTGGACAATCCGCGGACGCTGCGCCTGCCGTATGGGGTGCCGATTGCGGCTGGATGCTGGATTGTGCTGCTGATGCAGACGGGGACGAGATGACGCGATGATCGGGCGGAGATTGAGTTCGGCATTTCTGATCGCGCTGCTGGTTTCCGGTGGATGCACGTTCCTGCTCAGCCGGAAACTGCATTTTCACAGCGCGGTCGTGGCCACCGAGCAATATGTGGCGGCGGCCGCTCCACTGGAGGCGGGAGAAGTGTTGCAGGCGGCCAAACTCAAGACAGTCCAGTGGCCGGTGTCTGTGCCCCTGGTGGGAGCATTTCTCAAGCCGCAGGATGTGATTGGGCGATCGTTGCTGTATCCGCTGGCGCAGGGCGCGCCGATTCTGGATCGGGACCTGGCGATTCCCGGCACCGGGCTGACAACAAAAATCCCGGATGGAATGCGGGCGCTGGCGCTGCGGTCGGACGAGGTTGTGGGAGTGGCTGGATTTCTTTTTCCCGGTTCGCATGTCGATGTCCTGGTCACCTACCGCTCGGAGACGGCACCCGAGCCGGCGACCGCGACAGTATTGCAGAACGTGGAAGTCCTGGCGGCCGGAAGCCAGGTGCAACCCAACCTCGATGGCAGACCGTCGAGCGTGAATGTGGTCACGGTGCTGGTGACGCCGAACGATGCCGAGCGGGTGGTGCTGGCCAGCACGCAAGGCACGATTCATTTTGTCCTGCGCAACAGCGCGGACCAGGGAGAGGCCGACGATCCACCGGTCGGACTTTCTCAGTTGATCCCAGGGACTGTCCCGGCAATATCCGGCGTGCAGGCGGCTGCGATCCGCAGGCGGACCAAGCGCGCGCCCGAGGTCGTCGAGACGGTAATTGGAGATAAACACTCAGGAGTCAGTTTTTAGCAGGTTTTGTTGCGTGAGAGGCATTTGAATCGAGGCAATCCAATTCGACCTGGTATCCGGATCCTGGCGCTGCTTGCGTTGCTCGCCATGGGGGCGGGGTCGCCTGTCTTGGGACAGGCAGGAAGGGCGGCCGCAGGACAGGCAAAAAAGGCAGCCGCGCCAATGCCCTCGGCATTGCCGGCATTGGCGTCCACGGCATCGCTGGGAGCGCAGGCCCCGCAGCCGATCGGTCTTCCCTTGAGTGCCGACCTGCTGAACCAGGAGACGGAGGTCCCCCTCCATCTGCTGATTGGGCATTCGATGTTCTTGAAGACGACCGACCGGCTGCACCGCGTGTACGTGGGCAGCCCCACGGTGCTGCAGTCTTTTATCCCCAGTCCGAAAGAAGTGGTGATCACGGCGGTGAAGCCCGGGACGAGCAGTGTCGCGCTGTGGAACGCCAACGGGCAATCGGTGTTGTACGCGGTGTCGGCCGATCTGGACGTCACCAAGCTTCGCCGATCGATTGAGGAAGCGCTGCCGGGGCAGGACGTTCACGTGGATTCCCAGGAAGGGCGCGTGTATTTGTCCGGCACGGTGATCGGAGACCCGGCGTACCAGGAGGCGATCAAGCTGGCGTCCTCGTATTCCAAAGATGTGGTGAGTTCTCTGGCCGTCACCTATGTCCATCCCCAGCAGGTGCGGCTGCAGGTGCGCATCGCGGAAGTCGACCGGACCAAACTGGACCAGTTCGGCTTCAATTTCTTCAGTGGCGGCAGAAACACATCGAGTACCGGCACCCAGCAGTTCACCAGCGTCGGGGCCACCCAGACCAGCACCACCACGGGGTCGGGCGGAAGCCCAGTCCAGGTGGGGTTGGCGGTCAGCAATCCGCTCAATTTTCTGCTCTATAACTCCAAGCTGAATATAGGCGCGGCGATGGCGGACCTGGAAGCGAAAAACATCCTGCAGATACTGGCGGAGCCGACCATCACCACCCTCAGCGGGCATGAAGGAGACTTTCTTTCCGGCGGACTGTTCCCTTATCCGGTGATCCAGGGAGGAGCGGGGAACTTTGCCTCCGTCACGATCATGTTTCAGCCGTATGGAGTCAAGCTGAAATTCACTCCCACGGTGAATGCCGATGGCACCATTCTCTTGAAGGTGGCCCCGGAAGTCAGCGCGCTCGACTACACCAATACGGTCACCCTTTCCGGCTACACCGTGCCCGCCATTTCCACGCGGCGCGCGGAGACGGAGGTGGAATTGCGCGATGGGCAAAGCTTCAGCATTTCCGGACTGCTCGACCACCGGACCACGGTGCTGCTGGACAGGACGCCGGGAATCGCCAATGTCCCAATTCTCGGGGAATTGTTCAAGTCGAAAAACAATACTCATTCCGTCGCCGAATTGGTGGTGATCGTGACGGCCAACGTCGTTGACCCGCTGGAACAGGAGACGCACCCGGCAACGCCAGAAATGGCGCTTCCCAACATGAGTGCCGGCCAGTTCGACCGCTCCATGACTCCGGCGGCGAAGAAAGCTACGAAACCTTGAATCCATGACGGCAAAATCGCACAACTCGAGTTCGGCAAGGTTTGCGGTCTTCACGGTCTGCGTCGACCCGGAAACGGTGGCCAACGTGATGGATGGCTGCGCCTATGCTACGGACACGGAATTCGCGGGTGAATTTCACGATTACATGGGACGCCACAAGCGCCCTCAATTCTCGCAGCGGGTGAAGGAGTCGGCGGCCCAGATCGCCATCATCGATTTTGACCGCAAGCCGGATGAGGCGGCAGAGTCGACGGAAATTCTGCATCAGATGTTCCCTGGGAAGATTGCCGTTATTGCAGTTTCAAAGCGCAGCAACGAGCAACTGATTCTGCAGGCGATGCGGGCCGGATGCAGCGAATTTCTGCCATGCCCGTTCGATCTGCCTCAATTCACCGACATGATGGGGAGGCTGCAGTCGCGGTTCGCGGCGGTTGCGCCCGACAGTTCAAAAAATGTTGGGCGCTTGATCGCGTTGTTTGGAGTGAAGGGAGGCGTGGGGGCCACCACGCTGGCTGTCTACCTGGCCACCTTTCTGGTCCGCCAGCACCGGAAAAAGGTGCTTCTGATCGACCATCATCATCAACTGGGGCATGTCTGCCTGTACCTGGGCCTGACGGAGAATCCCTACTACTTCGACGAACTGATTCGCAATGTCGATCGGCTGGATGTGGAGCTGCTGACCGGGTTCCTGACGCGGCATCCCAGCGGCCTGGATGTGCTTCCTTCTCCGGACACCTGCGCGGTCCGATACAGCAGCAGCCCGCACGACATGGAACACGTACTGGCATTTCTCCGCAGCGAATACGACTACGTGATTCTCGATTCCTCGCTGGAGACCCAGAATGTGAATTCGACCATCATCGACTCCGCCGATGAAGTCTATCTGGTGGCGACGCCGGATGTGGCAGCCTTGCGCGACCTGTCGCGGCATGTGGAAAATTTTGGACTGGATGCGCGGACGGCGCCAAAGCTGCGGATCGCCATCAATCGTTCTTCCTCAAACGATGCTGTCAGCGCGGAGCAGGTGGAAAGCGCGGTCCGGTTTCCGGTTTCGGTGACGATTCCGAACAGTTACGCGGAACTGGTTCGCGCCATCAATGCGGGCGAACCGCTGTCGCCGCAGCGGCGGTCGGAGTTCACAACGAAGATCAGTAAATGGGCGAACCGGCTGGTGCGTGCGCAGTCCAACCCGGAAACGGAAACCCCGAAGCGAAATCGTTTTGCGTTTTGGAGATGACCATTCATGTTGCCAGCACAATCCGCAAGACTGTTGGGAGGCACCCCCATGGTTGAAGCCATCTTGCCGATGACGACGCCGGACCGAAGTTCGCTGCCAACACCGTTGCCGCTCTCGGTCTCGCTGAAGGCCCAGCAGCAGATCAAGTCGGCTGTGCATCGGGAACTGATCAAGCGAATGGACCTGGAGAAGCTGCCGTTCATCCAGGGGAACCCCGCCGCCCAGCGGCAATTGATGACCCTGATTCATCAATTGATCGGCGAAGAAGGGATTCCGCTGAGTTCGGCGGAGCGGGACCGGCTGGCAAAAGAACTGATGGATGAGGTCTTTGGATTGGGGCCGCTGGAGCCGTTGCTGCAAGACCCAACCGTTAGCGACATTCTGGTGAACACCCACAACACGGTCTACGTGGAGCGGCGCGGCATTCTGGAAAAAACCAATGTCGTTTTCAAAGACGATGTCCATCTGATGCACATCATCGACAAGATTGTTTCCGCCGTGGGCCGGCGTATCGATGAGTCGTCGCCGATGGTGGATGCGCGGCTGAAAGACGGTTCTCGCGTCAACATCATTATTCCCCCGCTGGCGGTCGATGGCCCCATCCTTTCCATCCGCCGGTTCGGCAGCATCCCGTTGGAAGCCGAGGACCTGCTGCGCAACCGCAGCCTGACGCCGCAAATGATGGAGACGCTGAAAGGCGCGGTGCGGGCGCGCATGAACATTGTCGTTTCCGGAGGGACCGGCGCCGGCAAAACGACCTTGCTGAACGTGCTTTCCAGTTTCATCTCGGAGCGGGAGCGCATCGTGACCATCGAGGATTCCGCTGAACTGCAACTGAAACAGGACCACGTGGTGCGTCTGGAATGCCGCCCGCCCAACGTGGAGGGCCGCGGCGCGGTACGGCAGCGGGAGCTGGTGATCAACGCGTTGCGAATGCGTCCCGACCGGATTGTGCTGGGCGAGGTGCGCGGCGAGGAGGCGCTCGACATGTTGCAGGCCATGAACACGGGGCACGACGGGTCGCTGACGACCATCCACGCCAACAATCCACGGGAAGCGATCTCCCGCATTGAAACCATGGCGATGATGGGAAATATCGCGCTGCCGGAAAAAGCGATTCGACAACAGATTGCCGCCGCCGTCCACCTGATAGTGCAGATCTCGCGCATGAGCGACGGCACCCGCCGCGTCACCCATGTCAGCGAGATCACCGGCACCAGCGGTGACGTGATCAGCATGCAGGACATTTTCCTGTTTGAAAAGCAGGGCATCACCAGTCAGGGAAAGGTGAAGGGAAGGTTTTACGGTACCGGCATCATTCCCAAGTTCGCCGAAAAACTAAAGGCGTCTGGAATCGCCCTGCCGCTGAATTTGATGGACCATTCGATGGATGCCTAGGAGTCCGTTCTATGCTGCTTGTTCTTGTCTTTCTCGGGATGCTTCTCACCAGTTTCGCGCTGGCCGCATGGCTGACACGCCAGACGCATTGGGAAAAAGCTGTGCAGCGACGAGTCGGAGACATCCATCTGGCGCGGCAGGCCGATAAGACGCGGCAACGGGACGCGGAGCGGATCCTGAAGCTGGATGAGCCGGGCAAATTTCCATGGCTGGACAAACTCCTGAACCGTTTTCAGTTCTCGGCCGACCTGAAGACATTGGCCACGCAGGCTGGCTGCGGCTGGAAGATCGGCGCGTTCGTGATCTACAGCGGGGGGGCTGGAATCCTGGCATTTCTGGCTGCATACGTTTTTTTTCCGGCGATATTGCTGGATGGAATTGTCGGCGTGGCGGGTCTGATGGCCCCGACGATGTTTTTGAAGAACCGGCGCACGCGGCGGTTGGTGGCGTTCAACAACGGTCTTCCGGACGCGATCGATCTGATGGCGCGGGCCTTGCGCGCAGGGCATTCTCTCAGCTCCGCCATTGAGGTCCTTTCCGAGCAGTCCGGCGCCGGCGTGGCGACGGAGTTCAACGTAGTTTTCCGCCAGCAGAACTTCGGTCTGCCGCTGCGGGACGCCTTGCTGCAAATGGCCGACCGCGTCCCCTCAAAAGACCTGCGTTTTCTGGTGACCGCGATGCTGGTGCAGAAGGAGACAGGCGGCAACCTGACGGAAATCCTGGATCGGACCTCGCACGTGATCCGCGAGCGCATTCGCATTGGGGGCGAGATCCGCGTGCATACCGCGCAAGGCCGGTTGACCGGTACGATTCTCAGTCTGCTGCCTGTACTGATGCTGGTGCTGACCAGCCTGATCAACCCGGAATATGCGCGCATTCTTCTCCACGATCCAGTGGGCCACAAGCTGTTGTATGTGGGAGCCGGACTAATTCTGGCGGGCACTTTTTTCATTCGCAGGATTGTCGATATTCAGGTGTAGAGAGCATGATTCGATATTTCTATCTGGCATTTGCAGGCACGCTATTTTGCGGAACGTTTTTTCTCGCATCGCTGGCGGTCCCCAGCGCATCGAGATCGACGCGCCGTGTTCTGGAAGTGACGGCGAGCGCCCAGTTGGTGGAAGTCCGCGCAAGCCGAAGAAAACGCATGCAGGAGGCGTTGCTGGGTTTGGTCAGGCGATTGCGGGCGAAGATTGGTCTGGCCGAGGGAGAGCGCCTGCGACAGCGCTTTGCGAATGCCGGTCTGCGTGGACTGGGCCCTGCAGAAAAATACTTTGCCGCACAGATGCTAGGACCGGTGGCCGCGATTGCCCTCGGCAGCTTTATCCCGTCGAACACCTTCATCTGGGTTGCGGGCCTGGCGACGCTGGCCTACCTTGCGCCGGACTTCTGGCTGGACCACGCGGTGAAAGCGCGTCGGGAACGGATTCGGCGCAGTGTTCCGGACGCGGTCGATTTGCTGGTGATTTGCGTGGACGCAGGTCTTGGCCTCGACCAGGCCATGTTGCGGGTCGGCGTGGAGTTGAGCATCAGCCATCCGGAAATCAATGAAGAATTTTTGCAGATCAATCGCGAACAGCGGGCCGGCAAGCCGCGCATGGACGCATGGCAAAGCATGGCGGACCGGACCAGCCTGCGCGAGATTGCCTCCTTTACCAGCATGTTGTCGCAGACGGAAAAATTTGGGACGCCGATTGCGCGCGCCCTGAGCATATTCGCGGACGGTATGCGACAGGAGCGCCGGCAGCGGGCGGAAGAGATGGCGGCCAAGACGACGGTAAAAATGATTTTCCCGTTGGTCTTATTCATTTTTCCCAGCATGTTTATCGTTCTACTGGCGCCGGCCGTGTTGAGCATTGGCCGCGGTCTTGCCGGTTTGGCCCGGTGACGACCGGACGGTGAGAGAGCAGCAGGGGTTGGCAAGAAATAGCGAGGGTCTGCTGTATGCCCTGCGGAAAGGAGGAACAAGCGATGGATTCATCCCTGATCGTGAGAGTAATCGCGGGAGTGCTTTTTGTTGCGGTGCTCGGCATCTTGATACTGCGCAGGAAGAAAAAATCTGCCTGATGGAGGCGCAGTCCGGCTCCGACATTCTGTAGAAAGGAGAAACAATCATGGCTCTCAGCACAGGAATACAGGTGGTTGCAGGCATTCTGTTTGTCGTCGTCCTTGCTGTTTTGATCGTTCGTCGCAAACGGAAATCCGCCTAGCGACCTCGAGTGGAAGCATGGTCACCCAGCAGGCGGAAAAGTTGCGATCGATAGAGATGGAGCAGGTAACAATCAGGAACAAGACGCGGGCGGCTGCGATCGGAACGCGGATTGCGGTCGCCGATACATTTCTCCGGCGCCTGGTCGGTCTGCTTGGCCGGAGGCGGCTAGACGCGGACGCAGGCCTGTGGATTGTGCCTTCTTCCGGCGTGCATACGTTCGGGATGATGTTTCCGATCGACGTGATCGGGCTAGACCGCGAACTGCGCGTGTGCGCGGTGTGGCCGAAGCTGCGTCCGTGGAGGACGAGCGGAGTAAGCTGGAGGATTCATTCGGTGATTGAGTTGCCGACGGGATCGATCGAGCGGGGAAATATCCAGCGAGGAGATCAATTGGAGATCTTGCATACGTCAGTTTAGGAAGTACGCCTGCGTGGAATGCAGTGGCGTGGGGTCGGGTGTGGCTGCCCGATTGCGTCTACGGCTGCGTGCTAGACGACGACGGAACTCCGCGTGAAAGTTTTCGGATCAGAAATTCCTGCAATAAAGCCGTTCCTCCTCCGGCGGCAAGACCAATGAGCGAGTTCTCCATGGTCAGTTGGAACCCGCGGTCGTTGGCCGGATAGTAGGCATTGGAAATGCCACCGGCGGCAAATGTACCCAGCACGTTGGAATAATTCGGCTGCCAGCGCCCGTTGTCGCCCCTGCAAATGAAAATCGTGGAGAGGGCATACAGCGCCCTGGAGCGGATGCTGCCGACGCCCTTGTAAAAATAGCGCGGGTCCTGGTGCAGGACGGATGGGAGAACCCAGCCGCCGATCATGACGCCGACGAAACCGTCGGTATAATTGGCGCCGTAACGCTTGGCGTAGCCCCCGATGCCCGGACCATACCCGCTGAAATCGTTTTGCCATTGCTGAATTCCAGCGATCGCGCCCGTGGTCAAAAATGTCACGGGATCAATGGATGACCGCCATGCAAGCTCGAACTTCTGCTTTGACGTTAGCGGCTCCGCCTTCCAAACATAGCTGGTGTAAAAGTTTGGGAACACGCCCAGGATCCGCTGCTTTTCCTCCTGATGCATTTGCTGTTCCGCCAGATCGTGTCCGGTAAAGACGGCGTGGACGGTTGTACTGGCGGAAGCAATTTCTAGCGATATTTCGGGCACCTGGTATTGCTGGTTCTCGGAGAGTGCAATGTCATGCGAAACCCAGGGCGCAAAGCCGATCGCAGTGACTGTGATTTGAAACGTTCCCGGGGGCAGCCTGGTGAAATGAAACGCTCCTTCGCCGTCGGTAAGGGCGGTTTGCTGCGAATTGGAGGGCTTCGTCACCAGGGTGACCACAGCGCCAACGATCACGTGGCCATCGGGGGCGGTGACGGTCCCAGCGATTCCCACGCCGAATTGAGCGGTGGGACTTGCCAGCGGGGTTGGCGAACTGGGGGACCGTCCTGGCGGGACGGCGGACTGGGCGAGAGCGGGGACAGAAGGTGCGATCGATGAGGCGGGGGGAATTCCGGCCGTCTGCGCTTGCGCATGGGCGCCAAGCATCGTGAGGCAAGCTGTGGAAAGAACCAGGAGGAGATTTTGCAATATTCGAATAGGGGTTACCTGCGATGTTCTTCTCATTCTACCGTGGGGTACACAACGCCCGCCTGTGAGGCCGTTTGTTGCAATCATCGCGACGAATCAAGAGGAAAGATTGAGTTCGATCGCTTCAAGCATCGCGGTTTAAAACGTGCCGGAATGGGGCCAGCTATTGAAATAAGACCGAATTTATCGTATATTCTATATATGCGACACAGTCGCAACTGGATCGAGATGCTGAAGAGACACGATTTATTGATCGAAGCGGCCGAGCGGGGAATCCGCCTGACTGTGCAACGACGCGCCTTGATCGAGACGATCCAGGAGGCGAAGGGCCATTTGGATGCCGAAAGCTTATGGAAGTTGGCGCGCAAACGCGATCCGAACATCGATCGGGCGACTGTGTACAGAACCATCGAGTTGCTCAAACGCCACGGCATGATCGATGAACTGGACTTGATGCACCTGAACGGAGAAAAGCATTACTACGAGGTGAAGACGCAGAAGGACCACCTACACCTGGCCTGTTTCGGCTGCGGAAAAATCGAGGAATTTGCTACTCCCACATTTGAGCGGCTGAAGCGGGAGATTGCCAAGAAGAACGAGTTTTCCATTCAGGTGATGCGTTTGGAAATTGGAGGACTGTGCCGACGGTGTGCGGCGCAGGAGGAGGCATTGCCGTGAGGTTTTGAAAATTGAAGAGCCAGATCCACGCGGCCAACTCTTGGCGGAGTTCGCGTGGACCTGGACGACCACAGCCAGATTGACTGCGGGCTTCCTTCACTATAGGGTCCCTGCCCGCAAAGTTTCAACCGTTTCGCCGGTCGGCGATTTTTTTTCGCTTGCCGGGCGACAACCGCTTGCATGCTTTGTGAGGCCCCAAGGAATGATTTGCAGGACGCGGATACCCATAGGAGCAGGCAGACTACCTGCCTTCAACAGCAATTTTGTTTTTTCCATCTTTTCTCTGCGGACTTCATTTCTGGGAATCGGAAACAGTCCTTTGCGCGCCGCAAGCAAGTGGATATGCAGAATCGTTTTCGCGATTGCAATGTTTACCGCAATGACCATGTCTTGCCTACCGATTCGCGCAAGTATTGGCGGAAGCATCTCCGGCACAGTGAAAGACGTTTTCGGCGGTGTTGTGGCGAACGCGAGTATCACCCTGCGGAAAGTCGATACCGGGCTTTTGTACCGTGCGCGGACGGACAGCAAGGGCGAGTACATGTTCCCCGTGCTTTCGGTTGGCTGCTATGAGTTGGACATCGCCGCGCTGGGATTTCGCGGCTACCAACGAAAGGGAATCGTGCTGGACACGAATGCGGCCCTCACCTTCGATGCGACACTTGCGGTAGGCGACGCGGCGCAGACGATTCACGTGACCGACAACACGGTGCATGTGGATGGCAGCAGCACGCAGATGGGAGAGGTGATCAGCGGTCGGCAGATGACCGCTGTTCCTTTGAACGGTCGCAGCTATACCGATCTTCTATCGCTACTGCCCGGCGTTGCACCCTCAACCTCAATTACTTCAAACACCGTCCAGGATGTTGGGACGACGACCCTTGAACCCTCGGGAAATTCGAATCCTGGAACGATCTCTGTGAATGGTCAGCGAGAATCCGCGAACTATTTCAGCGTGAATGGCGCTGATTCTGAAGAAGGCGTCAACGATGGGAGCGCCATTGTTCCCAATCTGGATGCGATCGCGGAGTTTCGCATTCTGACCGGCAATTTCGATGCGGAATACGGCGAGTTCAGCGGCGGCCAGATCAACGTGGTCACCAAATCCGGCAGCAACGAATTTCATGGGGACGCATTCGAGTTTCTGCGCAACACCGACCTGGATGCGCGCAATTATTTTTCTCCCACTCGTGGCGCATTCCGACAAAACCAGTTCGGCGGCACGCTGGGCGGGCCGGTGCGGCATGACAAAATCTTTTTCTTCACGGACTATCAAGGCACGCGACAGACGCAGGGCGTGGATACCGGCACCCTCAGCGTTCCGTCGAACGCAGACCGCGTGGGAAATCTGGCAGACCTTGCCGGCAACCTGACGGGAACGGTAAGCGGGCCGTACTTTGCCGAGCTGCTGACGCAAAAGCTGGGTTACACCGTTGCATCGGGCGAGCGGTATTACACGCCGGGATGCAATGGTTCAGCGGAGTGTGTCTTTCCGAATGCGACAATTCCGCAGAATGTCTGGGCCGCTCCCGCGCAGAGGCTGCTGCAATATATTCCGGCGCCAAATTCCGCCGCAGGCACATTTTCCACCTCGGCCTATAACCAGACCCTGCGCGATGACAAAGGGGCGGTGCGCCTGGATGCGGACACGCGTTGGGGCCCGATTTCCGCATACTACTTTATCGATGACTTCGATCTCGATAATCCATATCCGGTGGCGCAGAGCGGCGCCAGCGTTCCCGGATTCAATGCGCTCACTACGGGCCGCGCACAATTGATTTCATTAGGCAATACGAAAAGTTTCCAGGCGACTGCGATCAACGAATTTCACCTGAGTTACCTGCGCGATGACACCAATCTTGGTCAGCCTGTGGGCGGTCGCAATGTCAGCCTCGCGTCGCAGGGTTTTGTAAACGCAGACGGCACGCCCAGCATTGTTGCTCTCGATCCTAAAGGGCAGAGCGTGGAGAATGTGAACTTCAACGCCTACTCCATTGGCGCGGCCGCGAACGAGTTGATTCAGGTAAACAACACGTATCAAGTTTCCGATACGTTCACACGGGTGCTGGGCAACCATATTCTGAAGTTCGGAGGCAATCTCCATTTCGACCAGGTCAACGCAAACGCCATAGCACAATTCAACGGCAACTTTGCTTTCGCTGGAACAGAAACGGGAGTGGACTTCGCGGATTTCCTGATCGGCATTCCCAGCCAGTTCAACCAGAGCCAACTGAACCCTTTCTATGCTCGCAACAAATATGTCGGGTTGTTTGCGCAGGACAGTTGGCACGCGCTGCCGAACCTTACCGCGAATTACGGTTTGCGTTGGGACCGCATCGCGCCATGGACGGAAAAATACAACCAGATCTCCACCTTTGTTCCGGGAGCGCAGTCGCAAGTTTTTCCCGGAGCGCCCGCGGGCATCCTGTACCCGACTGATCCAGGAATTCCCGACACGATTGCGCCGGTCGATGAGAAAATCTTTGCGCCACGCATCGGCGTCGCGTGGACTCCGCAGGCGGAGACAGGCAGCTTCCTCGGTAGAGTTCTGGGTACTCCAGGAACCACCAGCATTCGCGCGGGGTTCGGTAATTTTTATACCTCGATCGACGCGCTTTCGATCAGTGTGCTGGCGGCGAATGCGCCATATGGCACCACGTATTCCAGCCCAGCGCCGCCGCTGTTTGCCACGCCCTTTGTGACGGCATCGAACGGGCAGGATTATGGCCAGCCCTTTCCGTATATGTTCGCCCCGCTGAATTCCTCGCGGAGCCATCCGGATTCCAACATTGATTGGAGCACCTATAAGCCGCTCAGCGGTATTCCTGGATTCGACGTTCACAATCGACCGACGTACACGGAGGAGTGGATGCTTTCGATAGATCGGCAGGCTGGACCGAAGACTGTCTTCAGCGCGAGTTATGTTGGGACATCCAGCCATCACCAGTTGGTGCTGCGGGAAGCGAACCCAGGGGACCCAGCTCTGTGCCTCATTCTGAGCCACCCCAGCGACGTAGCTCCGGGCTCTGCGACGTGTGGGCCGAATGGCGAGAGCAACGTGTTCGTCACTGCGTCCGGTGCAACCATCCACGGCACCCGCAGACCGCTTGGATCGAGCTTCGGAAGCGATGCGCTGCAATCGACCATCGGCAACGCCAACTATAATGCGCTGGAACTGAGCGCACGGCACAGCAGCGGTCGGCTGGAATTTGTCGGCTCCTATACTTACAGCAAGTCGATGGACGAGTCTTCAAACATCGGCGAAGAGGTCAATCCATTCCAACCTTCGCTGAGCTATGCGCTCTCTGCGTTCGACGTAAAGCACAACTTTGTTTTCAGTTACGAGTACCAGTTGCCGATTGATCTGTGCGTACATCCGAACCGGCTGACGCGCGGCTGGTCGCTTTCCGGAATCACACGTTTCGCGAGCGGCTTCCCCGTCACCATGATCAACAACGGAGACAACTCGTTGATTGGGAGCAATCCAAACGGAGTGAACAACAGCAGCATCGACGAACCCGACTATAGCGGCGGCCCGCTTCATCTGAATCACAATCCGCGGAAGCCGGGCAATCGCTACTTCGACACCGCATCGTTCACCATGAATGCGCTGGGCACTCCGGGCACGGCAAAGCGGCGGTTTTTCTATGGCCCAGACGCGGTCAACTACGATATGGCGCTGGCCAAGAGCCTGGAGCTGACCGGATCGAAGTCGATGCTGTTCCGTGTCGAGGCCTTCAACGTTTTCAACCATGCGCAGTTCAACGGTCCGTCGTCGGTCGATGGGAACATTGGCAGCTCGACCTTTGGCAAAGCCGTTAGCGCCGCGCCTCCGCGCATTTTGCAGGGCGCAATGAAATTCATGTTCTGAAGAGAGATATTGGACCCGCAATGCTTTTGTGCGCCGCATCTGCAAAGACTCTTGCGACAGATAGATTGATTGCATGTGTGGCCGCAATACCCGCATTGCGATACAGAAACCTGCTCCGCACACCGCAGGACTAGTTCTCGCGAGTTTTGACGCACTTCGCTGGATATCCGGCTTCCGTTGTGGCCTTTACCAACGCCTTTTCATTCGTCTTCGCATCGTCGAAGGTGACGACTACTTCTTTCTGGGGGTAGTTCACGTCAATCCTGGAGACTCCCGGAACCTTTTGAAGGGCTTTTTTTACAGTTATCGGGCAGACGGGGCAAGTCATCCCCGGAACTTTCAAGGTAGTGGTTTCTGTAGCTGCCCAGAGAGGCGTGGCACAAAGAGCGGCGGCCATAGTTGCGGTAACGATTCGTTTCATAAAAAAGCTCCTAATTGGTTGAGGATCAGTAAAAGAATCGAGCAACGTAGGGGAACGCGAGGGCCACTATCACCAAGCCCGCGACGATGCCAAAGAGCGCTTTGTAAGCGCGGCGCGTGGTCGACAGAGAGCAGACTTCTCCCGGCTTGCACACATCTGCGCGACGAAAGATACGCCGACCCGCAAAGAACAACGCGATCAGAGCAGCGCCGATGAACCAGGGACGGTACGGTTCCAGGACGGCCAGATTGCCGATCCACGCGCCGCTAAACAGGCTGCGGAAAAACTCCTTGACTGATGGCGGTCACATCTTTTTTCGCGGTTTTGCTGTATCCAATCAGTATGCGTGGAGACGATCAGAAACAGTCGGCGATGTTCAGTTATTTAACCTTGGCGC
>JAJYUB010000066.1 GCA_021792795.1 Acidobacteriota bacterium
CATGTCACCGTCTAATGGAAATTCCCGGCTTTGGACCGCTAGTTTCGACGGCGCTCGTTGCAGCCATCGGTAACGGCATCACTTTCCGCAAAGGCCGGGATCTCTCCGCCTGGTTGGGCCTGGTTCCCAATGAACACTGCATCGTGTTTCTGGATGGGGCCGGTTGGCACAAGGCCCATGAACTGATCGTGCCGGCCAACATGAGATTGTTTCCCCTGCCGCCCTACTCGCCGGAGTTGAACCCCGCAGAACACGTCTGGGAGTACATTCGCGAAAACGATATACGCAATCAAATCTTCAATACCCTGGACGAGGTAATGGACGTTGTCGAGACAAGCCTGCGCCATTTGCACCAAGCGCCAGAGAAGCTTCGCTCCATGACCGCCTTCCCGTGGATTTCCGATCAGGTCGCTTAATTACTCTACGATTGACGGCAAAGTGGTATGAGCAGATTGGAAGTGCCGTCGAGGCCAATTTGGAGAATCTATTTCTGCCCGGTCTTCGTCCAGCTTGCATTTCCGTGGGCGGGGTGGTTCACTGTTCTCGCCATGAATCGTCGAAAATTTCTGCGCTCTACGGCTGCGACAGCTGCGTTGTCCGCGTTTCCTCGGGTGTTGCGGGCCGACGCGATTGCCAGTGCTTCCGCCCGTCTGACCATTCAACCCAACCAGTCAGGACAGCCCATAGCGAACGACTTTCTCGGACTCAGCTATGAGACGGCACAATTGTCCGATCCGGAATATTTTTCTACGGCGAATGCCGGCCTCGCGGGATTTTTGCGTCCGCTGGGCCAGGGGGTACTTCGCATCGGCGGCAACTCCAGCGAATATGCCTTCTGGACGCCGCATCCGGCGAAGAATGCAGCCGCGCAGTCGTCTGCGCCGGTGGGGCCGGACAATGGGCACAAACCTCCGCCGAACACCCGGACCACTCCGGAGTCCATCCGCAATCTGCGGCAGTTTTTGGACATGATCGACTGGCGCGCCATGTATGGTTTGAATCTGGGCAAAGGAACGCCCGCGCAGGCTGCGGAAGAGGCGGCGTTTGTTTCCGAAACGCTGGGCGATCGCCTGATCAGTTTTCAAATTGGAAATGAAGCGGACCTGTTCCGCAAAAACGGGCTGCGTTCGCCAGACTACGACTATGCCGCGTTCGCCGGCGATTGGAAAACGTTTCGCGATGCGGTGAAGGCGCTCGTCCCAAGCGCAAAGTTTGCCGGTCCAGACACGTCGGGCAGCGAATGGCTGGCGCCGTTTGCGGAGCAGTTTGGCAAGGACGCGGTGGAGCTGTCCACGCACTACTACGCGCTGGGGCCAGCCAGCAATCCCGCCATGAATATTGAGCGACTGTTGGGCCCTGAAAATCCGCGCTGGGAGTCTGGAGTGCCGAGGATTCGGCAGGCAATGGCGGAATCGCACCTTCCGTATCGGCTGACGGAGACGAACTCCTGTTATGGCGGCGGCAAGCCGGGCGTCAGCAACACCTTCGCGTCGTCGCTATGGGCGCTGGACCTGATGTTTCAAGTGCTGGCGGTGGGCGGCTGCGGCATCAACTTCCACGGCGGCGGATATGGCTGGTATGCGCCGATTGTCGGCACGCTCGAAAACGGATTCGTGGCGCGTCCGGAATATTACGCGTTGCTGGTGATGGCGAAATTGCTGGGCGGCCGCATGGTGCAGAGTCAATTGAATACGGGCGATGCCGGGCCGCTGTTTGTTGCCTACGCCGCAGAGGACGCGCAGGGCAAACTGCGGGCAGTGGCGATCAATAAGGACGCGGAGAAGAATGTGCGCCTGAAGCTTCAGGCGAATGCATCGGCAGAGCGCATCTCGCTGGAGCGACTGATCGCGCCAAGTTTGGACGACGAGCAGGACACGACCTTTGCAGGGTCGCCGGTAGGCGCGGAGGGTTCGTCGAGGCCGAGCCGGGTGGAACATGTTTCCGTCAGCCTTGGCAGCGCGGAATGCGAGATTCCCGCGGGGAGTGCGGCACTGTTGATCTGGGAGTAGGGACATCCCACCGTTCGCAAATTGCGCCAAGGCCGGCTGACCCGGGAGGGCGAACGGGACAACGGAAACTGGGCCCCCAAAATGGGGGCCCAGTTTCGAGATAGCACTTTCGTCACTCGCAGCCGGCGGCAAAGCGGGCTACACTCGGGGTAAAATTACCAAACTGCGGGCAAAGTGAACCGTCTTCGCAGAGTTGCGGATAATTCCACTTGTGGTTGGCATGGAAACTCACATCATCCTGGTCGTTGGCTCGATTCTGCTTTCCGGTGGATGCATCGGGCTTCTGATCGTCCGTTTTACCAATCCATTTTTTCAAGGCGTAGGCTGGCTGGGAGCCTCGTTCGCTTGCGGGGCGCTGGGGGCCGCGGTCTTCACACTGCGTTTCGGCCAGAACGGGAACCTCCCCCTCTCCTTGGCATACGGCTTGATTCTGCTGGCTCTGATTCTGCTGCACGTCTGCTTTCTTGAAATCACTGGGTACAGCGTGCAACTCCCCAGGCTGGGAACGGTTGTATTCCTTCTCCAGGCGCTGGCCTTTTTCGTCTTTCGCCACTCTCGGAATATCCGGGAGGTTTCGATTGCCGTGTTCGGAGTCGCGGTGGCGGCGCAAGTGACCCAGTGCGCGTGGCAATTGAAGAAGACAAACCAGGAGGGGATGGATGCGCCGGTATGGTTCAACATCGCCCTTCTGGTTGGGCTCGGCATGTTCAGTCTTGCTCGAAGTGCGATTGTGCTCATCGTTGGAACTCCGACCAACCCGCAGTTGCCGAACCCGTTGGAGGCCACCGCGTCCGTGGTATTTCTTGGCGCGGCCATCGGCCTGGGGTTTGGCGTGTTCTGGATGGAAGGCCACCAGATTCGACTGAAGCTGGAGCATCTGGCAAGCATCGATCCGTTGACCGGCATCTACAATCGCCGTTCTTTTATTGCATTGTGCGAGCAGGAATTGCTGCGGACGTCGCGGAGCGGGGAAATTTTCTCGTTGATCATGTTCGACCTCGATCATTTCAAGGCGATCAACGATCGTCACGGCCATCGCTTCGGCGATGTGGTGCTGTGCGAGGTGGTGGAGAAGCTGCGAAATTCCGTGCGAAACATCGACATCGTCGGGCGATGGGGCGGCGAGGAATTTGTGGTGCTTTTGCCGAATGCGGACGCAGAAGCGGCGCTGATTGTCGCGCACCGATTGCAGTACCATGTGGACTCCATCTCGATGGCCAGTCCTCGGGCGCACGGGATGGAGGGAGAAAACCGCATCACGGTCACGTTGAGCATTGGCGTTGCCACCTACTTCGGCCACGATCCCACGATCACGATTCACGACCTGTTGCACGAGTGCGATTCGGCCATGTACCAGGCCAAGGCAGAGGGGCGCGATCGAATCGTTTCCGTCAATGCGCCATTGGCGCTGGTTCGCTGACAAAATCGCGCGGATCAGGTCCGGATGCCGATGGCGCCGATCATGCGACCGGTGAATCCCTGCTCGGCGCGGTAGGAGAAGAAGCGCCTGGTATCGCAAGCCGTGCAGAGATGCAGCGCGTAAATCTTCTCCGGTGCAATTCCCGCGTCGAGTAACTGGCGGCGGTTCGCCTCGACCAGGTCGAGATGCAAACTGGGCCCCAAGTTGCTGTGGCCGGGGGCGCGCGCCGTGAGAAACAGCATGGGATATTTTTCCTTGATCGGGTCCAGGTCGAAGACTTCTTCAAACAGCGCATCGGCGTAGGCAAATTGCGAATCGAACTCCATCCGCACCTCTTCGCCGACGGAGTAGCAACAGCGTCCGATGCCCGGCCCGATGGCAGCCGTCAGGTCGCCGGGCAGGCTGCCAAACTCCGCCCGAAGACGCCCGACACCGCGCTCCACAATGCGGGCCAACGTTCCCCGCCAGCCGGCATGAAACGCGGCGACAATTCGCTGCCGCACATCCACGACCAGCACCGGGATGCAGTCCGCGGCCTGAATTCCGAGGAGCGCGCCCGGCCCCGTCGCAATCATCCCGTCGCCGCGCAGGGACTCTTTGCTCTCGGCGCCCGCGTCGACACGACCGGTTGTGCGGTGTACCAATCCGGAATGAATCTGACGCAACAATCGCAGCTTGACTTTTCTGGCTTGGCCCGGTCGCGCTTTCCGGTCAGCACCGTCGAGCAATGCCTGTACGAACAACTCACGATTGCGCTCCACATTCTCGCGCGAGTCGACCGCAGTGAACCCTAAATTCAGCTCGCCACAGCCCGGCTTTCGAACTCCCGGACGGTAGGCCGTGGACACGCCTCCGCGGCGGGTACTAAAGCCGTGTATCAGCCAGCCATACTGCTTCCACTGCGGCACGCGAAGAATGTCCGGGCCGGTTTTTGTTTGCCCAGGTTTTAGAAACTTGGACACCGCGCGAGCGCGTCGTTTCTTTGTCGTGCTCGCCGTTTTTTTCTTGCGCGCAAGACCGCTTCCGCTGGGCGCGGTCGCCTTCCGATGCGGGCCGCGGGTCAGGCCAGCGAGGCGGAACAGCGTGTCCATTTCCGGCAGTCTGGAATGCTTGGGCTGAGGAGGTCCGGTCTTTGCCACATCTGAATTTTATGCTGGGACTTGGGGCGGGTACACCGGAAGACGCGAAAGGCCCGCATTGGCGGGCCCTGCATCGAGGCTAACGAAGAGGAATTGGCAGGAAATTATAGGATGGGAGCCACTCGTCTTGAAGAGCGACACGGACAGCGGGACATGGTTCTGATAGAGGACTGCTGATTGGAATGCCTCAAGTTGCCTATAAGTAGTGCAAGTAAGGCGCCAAACTGGACCGCGTGATGATTTCCTGTCGCAGTTCCCTGACCCAGGAACCATGAATTCCACTAACTCATTCATAATCAAACTAGTTACTTCCGCACTCAGAGGTTTAAAAATCCCTCGAGTGCCTGCGTGACCGTTGCCCGCCTCAACCGCCCTTCTAGGCCAACGTGGCATCGAAATACCACTATTGGATAGGAGGTTTCTCTTTCGTGCTTCCTCCGGCCCGGTCGGCAGAGGCGTCTTCTTCCAGTTGCATTTGCTTGATTTTATTCAGCAGCGCCTTGTAGCTGACCTGCAAACGCCGGGAAGCCTCGCGCCGATTCCAGTGCGTAACTTCCAGCATTTCCTGGATAGCGCGCCGTTCCGCCTCCCAAGCCGCGCGGCGCCCAACTTCCAACAAAGAAATGTCCCCAGCCTGGGAGGGAGCGGTCGCGCTGTCCGCCTGCTTGCTCTGCGGACTTGCGATATCGCCGCCAGCCTGGGAGGAGCCATTCCGCAGCGAGTCCTGGGAGTCGCTTCCGGCAGGACCGCGGCTGGAAAGTTCGCGAAGAATTTGCGTTTCGCTGCCGACAATCACGAACCGCTTGCACAGGTTCTCCAGTTCGCGAATATTGCCGGGCCAGTCGTACTCCGTCATGCGGCGGGCCACTTCCGGACTGAGGCGACGGAGCGGGCGGGCGTACTGAATCGCGTACTTTCGCAGCATGTACTCGGTCAGGGCGGGTATCTCGTCGCGACGCTCGCGGAGCGGCGGCAAGAAGATGGTGACCACGTTGATGCGGTACAGCAGGTCTTCGCGAAAGAGACCGTCGCGGACCCGTTCCTCCAGCAATTTATTGGTGGCGCACACCACGCGCACATCGACAGCGATGTCACGCTTGGCGCCCAGCCTGGAAAAGGTCCCATCCTGCAGCACATGCAACAGCTTGGCCTGCAGCATGGGATGCATCTCGGCAATCTCATCCAGAAATAATGTGCCGTGGTTGGCCAGCTCAAACTTGCCCGGTTTGTCGCGGACGGCCCCGGTGAACGCCCCAGCCTCGTAGCCGAACAACTCGCTTTCCAGCAGATCGTGCGGAATGGCGGCGCAGTTCACCTTGATAAATGGCTTCTGCCGGCGGCGCGAATACTCAAACAGCAGACGCGCAATCACTTCTTTTCCCACTCCGCTTTCGCCGCGGACCAGGACGGTGACATCGGTGCCGGCAACTTTCTCCACCGTGTTGCGAATCTCCGCCATGCGCGGATTGGCGCCCACCATGGCGGGCGGCGGCAGCAGCGGCATGGAAGGATCGACCTCCTCACCGTCTTCGATCATCGGTGGGGCCATCGCCGCAGTGGCGGCCACGTCCCCTGCTGGATTGCCAACGGCAGGCGGCGGAACTGGAAGCCGTTCCAGCACGCCCTGCGCCCGTTCCACCATGGATTCCGCAGCCAGCGGAAGGGTCCACACATCTTCCGCGCCGAGACGAGAAATGCTGAAGGTAATTTGTTCGGTGGGCCGGGCCACTGCCGCCACGATGGGCAGATACGGATGCCGCGCCCGCACCTGTTCCAGCAGGCTGCCATCGCGATCCAGTTCCAGCACCAGCAGATTCGGAGTACGCTCCCGCAACTGGTCCAGCAGATGGTCTGTCGAACGCACCTGGATCAGCGACACCGTTGCGCCTGCCTGCATCAGCACTTGCGCCAACGATGCGGAATGCGCCGTATCCAAGACGGCGAGCAAAACCTGGACCTGAGTCAAAGCCATGAAAGGGTAATTTTGATTTTAGACGCTTTTCCGCGTTTCCTCTGCAACATTCCGATGCGGGGAACGGATGACTGCGTTCCGATTCGGTTGTGAGCGGGAAGGATGAATGGCCTCAATCTCTGCGAAAACTTGGGAGCAAGTCCCTGCCAATCTCGGAACGAGGCGCAACAGAACGACCCTTGACCGGAAGAACGGTCGCCTGCGACTATCGTAGCCACAGAGAATGTTGGAGCAAGAGGTGAAAATGGAGCGCACTGCGTTGGGTCCAAAACTCGCAACTGCCCCATTGCCCGGTTCGCAATTTGGCGGCGCGTTTTCGCCGTCGGAGCAGCCCTCCCGGCTGCTCTCGCTCGATCTTTTGCGCGGCCTCACCATCGCTTTCATGATTCTGGTCAACAATGCCGGCGACTTTGGTGCTGCCTACTGGCCGCTGCTTCACTCCGCCTGGAACGGTTGCACGCCAACGGACGTTGTCTTCCCCACGTTTCTGTTCATCATCGGAATCACCACCGTCATTTCGACGTCGTCGAGACTCTCGCGGGGCATACCGAAGCAGCAACTCTTTCTGCAAATTGTCCGGCGCGCCGTCATTCTGTTTCTGCTAGGCATCCTGGTCAACAGCTTTCCCTTTTTCAACCTGCACACGATGCGTTTCTTCGGAATTCTTCCGAGGATTTCCGTCTGCTACTTCGTGGTTGCCACGCTCTATCTATTCAGCCAGGGATGGCGCGACAAACTCGCGCTGTTCATCGCAATCCTGATCGGCTACTGGATGCTGCTGCGCTTCATGCCCGTACCCGGCCACGGCGTACCCACGCGCGACGTTCCTTTCATGGACCCGCTGGGCAACCTCGCTTTCTGGGTCGATCGCAGCCTGTTCTCCGCGTCACATTTGTCCGACGGGACGCACGATATTACCGGCCTGGGCAGCACGCTGCCCTCCATCGCGACGACCCTGCTGGGCGTGCTAACGGCGCAATGGCTGCGCGCTTCCCACAGCTTCGCAAAAAAAATCAGGAACATCGCCGTCGCCGGGTTCGCCGCCATTTTCCTGGGCGGCTTGTGGAACTTTACCTTCCCCATCAACAAAGAACTCTGGACCAGTTCCTTCGTCCTGTTCGCGGGCGGTATCAGCATGCTGCTGTTGGCGCTGTTCATGTGGATGTTCGATCGGCCCCCTGCCGCTCCATCGGGTCGGGCGCGGTCTCCCCTGGCCACCGCGTTGCTGGTCTTCGGAACCAACGCCATCACCGCGTATGTTTTCTCAGAGCTTTTGGCCTCGGGGCTCAGCAGCATTCCCGCGCATCGGGGAATGAACCTGCAGGAACTGCTGTACCAGTCCATTCTGAGCGTCGTGCCCGATGCGGCCTTCGCCTCGCTGCTCTACTCGCTTGGCTTTGTTGCGGTCTGCTGGATTTTCACCTACAGTCTCTACCGCCGCAAAATCTTCATCAAAATTTGACGATTGGCATGGACCGCACAGCGAACGGCGCTACCGCATCCAGTTTTCAAAATGGGGCAGGACAAAGCCGATGCCGAAGCCAGTAAGCGGATTGAATTCTTCCGCATGGATTTCACCGGCATGTGCGCGAGTCGTCCGCTCAGTCTGGAGTGAGCGCACAAGATAAACGAGCGACGGCATCGTGCAGGCGAGCGGAAAATTGCGCGTGGGACTCGTTTGGCTGCCGATGGAGCGGTTCGCCAACGCGCACCTTAAGACCGTGGGGACGCAGTCGGGCGAAGCCTTGCTGCTGGGCCGCCTGCCACAGTCCGACAATCGCGATGGGCACTACGGGCGTGTGCGATTCCTGCGCCAGCAGGCTAATGCCGGTTTGAAATGGTTGCAGCTCGCCGGTCAGGGTGCGTTGTCCTTCCGGGAACACGAGCACATTGTAGCCGCGGTCGAGCGCTTCTCCGGCGTGCGCAAAACTCTGCCGCAGGCCAGCGCCCGCAGGCAACGGAAACACATTGAAGAGCGCGGTGACCAGAAATGCCTGCACCGGAGCCAGCCAGCGCAGCGGCCCCGCGCCCACTCCAGCGGCGACGCGACGGCGGCGCCATGCCGCCAGCAGTTCAGCAGACATGGCCACTGCCATGTGCTGTCGCACGCGACGCGGAAGCGCGTAGAGCGCCAGCGGAACATCGAAGGCGGTGACGTGGTTGGCGACATAGATGGACGGTTGCGCGGGCAATGCATTAGGATCGCGCTGCACGCGAGGATGGGCGAGCAGCCACACCAGCGGACGCACCTTCCATTCAATGAAAACCATGCGCAGGAACTGTACCGGCGCGCTCCAAGGCCAATGCGGATAGTTTGCGGTGGATGATCCCACGTTAGCTTCGCGAGCGTGGGGCACCCGATCAATTTCGCTGCGGACTTCGGCCGGATGAGCACCCAATCCCACCCTTTGCTTTGCAAAGGATGGGGCGCCGGATTCTTCCGTTTCAGGTTGGCGGATGCGAACCAGACGGCGCAAGTCCGCGAGGGTGCGGGCAGCGGCCACCTCAGCATCGTTGATGGAAACGCCGAACTGCTCCTCCATCGCCATGGTCAGTTGCATGCGGCCCAGGCTGTCGATATGGAGATGGGTGGCAAGTTCCGCCGTATCGTCGAGGCCCTCGACTTGTTGTCCGGTGACCTGCTGCAGCAACCGCAGCAGCGGGTCCTGACTGGCTGTGAGCGTCGCCGACGCATTTTCGTCGCGAAGCTGTTGCGAGACCCACGCGGCCACCTCGCGACGCAACAATTTCCCCATGGTGTTGCGGGGAAATTCATTCGCGGGCCAGCGTAGAACATTTCGTGCCTGCTGGAATTCCTGCAGGCCGCGATTGGCGGCGGAAAGTATCTGCGCCAGGTTCGTATCCTCGACGCGATCCTGCAATATCACAACGGCGACGGGCTCGGGCCCACGCGGCGACTCCCACGCAACCACGACGCAGTCGCGCACGCCAGGTTGGGCGCGGACCACTTGCTCCAGGTCCTCAGGATGAATATTCATTCCCGAAGCGGCGACAATCACATCGCTTTTGCGGCCGAGAAAACGCATCTGGCCGGAGGGGTCGATCGCTCCCAGGTCGCCGGTGTGCAGCCACTCGCCGGTACGCGGCTCGATGCCGCCGTTACGCCATGTTCCCGCCGCCAGCATGGGCCCTCGCACCAGAATTTCGCCGTCGTCGGCAACGCGCACTTCGCGCCCGGCCAGCGGCTTGCCGATGCTGCCGCGCGCGGGATGCATGGGATGGTTCAACGTCGCCAGCGCGGTCGTCTCCGTCATGCCGTAACCCTGCACAAGCACGAAGCCGAGCGCGTTCCAAAACTGCTCCACCTCTTCAGGAAGCGTGGCGCCGCCGGAAACAAAGGCCCAGAATTTGAAGCCGAAACGACGATGCACGTCACGCATGTTCCACCACTTCTTCCAGACGCGTTGGCCCTGGACATCTGCGATGCGGGCCTGCAAGCGCGTGTCGCTCGAAAGCAAATGAACGCGCAACAGTTCCAGCACGCGCGGGACGACGGCAGCGACGGAGATGCGCTCGCGTCGGATCCGATGCATCATGTGGCCGGCGACGAGATTGTCTTCATAATGCACCTGCGCGGCCAGCAACGGAGGCACCCACAGGCCCATAAACTGGCCGAAGACGTGGCTCAGCGGCAGCGTGTGCAGGAAGCGCAGTGGATGCACCCAGCGCTCGTAGCGCAGATATTTCGCGATCTCGCGCTCCAGCACTTCGACGCTGGACAATACGTTGCCGTGGGTGTGGACAATGCCTTTGGGCGCCGAGGTGGTCCCCGAGGTGAAGAGGATTTGCAGCGGCGTGTCGGCGGCGAGGGAAGGCTCCGGCTGCAACAAGGGCGAGGCTGGCAGCGTGGAAGAAAAATCTTCGAAGGAAATTGTCGCAGCCGAGTCCGGCGAGTCCGCCTGCGACAATTTTTGCAGATGCTCCGCATCGCCGACGATCAGCTTTGGAGTGACATCGGCGACGACACGCGCGGCGAAGTCAACGCTCCCCGCCGCGTCGAGCGGGACCGCGACGACGCCACGCAGCACGCAGCCGAAGAATGCCGCGACCCACTCGGCGGAATTTGCGCCCCAAAGCAGAACGCGTTCGCCGGGCGCGATGCCACGGCCCGCCAGCAGCCGCGAGAAGCGGCCCGCCAATGTTGCCAGTTCGGCATACGTCGTGACGACACGTCGATTGCCGGGACAACTGACAATGGCAATTTGCTTGCCATGCCGCTGAAAATCTTCGACGAGAGTGGCGAGATGCTTCCGCATGATGAGGACCAATGCGCGCGAGTGGAGCACGCTCTTCTTAGGGAGATGGCAATGTCTTGTACGGGGTGTTGTCGGCAATGGGGCGCACGCGCACGCGATCGACGCGGCGATGAGAAGACTCGAGCACCTCCATGCGCAGGCCGGCCAGATCAATCACTTCTCCGGGAAACGGAATGTGACCGGCCTCCTCGGTCACCAGGCCGCCTAAGGTGGTCGATTCGTAGTTTTCCGCCAGCGGCAGCGAAATAGAGTCGGCGAACAAATCTTCAAGCTGATTGAGTTCAAAATTTCCGGGGACGATGTAGGAGCCGTCGGGCTGCGGCTGCGCCGTTTCTTCGGCGGCGGGCGTTTCGTGCTCGTCGCTGATGGCGCCGACAATCTCTTCCACAATGTCTTCAATCGTGACCAGTCCGGCAAGGCCGCCGTACTCATCGATGACCAGGGCCATGTGCTGCTTGTCGCGCTGCATCTCGCGCAGCAGAGACTGAATGTTTTTCGTCTCCGGCGTAAACATGGCGGGCCGCGCAATGGCGCCGACGGTGGCGTTTGCCGCCTCAATGTCGGAGATGTGCAGCAGGTCGTGCATGAATGCAATCCCGACCACATCGTCGAGATTGTCGCGGTACACAGGCACACGGGAATAGGCGTGGGTGCGCAACTGCTCCGAGAATTCAGCCAGCTTCATGCCGGCGGGAACGGCGAAAATTGCGGGCCGCGGCGTCATCACCTCGCGTACGATCTTGTCGCCGAATTCCACGGCGGAGCGGACCAGGGCGCGATCGCTTTCCTCCAGAATGCCTTCTTCTTTACCGGCTTCAATCAGGGCGTCGACGGCTTCGGCGGAGTCTTCCTCCGCCGGCGGCTGATCGGATTCCGCGAGGGCTGCGATGGAGAGCAGGAAGCCCAGCACCAGCGTGATGGGAAACACGAGGTAGAAGAGAACGCGCAACACGCCGGTAAGTCGCGCAACCCATTGGCCGCGGGTGCGGGTGAAAAACAACTGCGGCAGAAATTCGTGAAACAGCAAAATGGTCAGAACGATGGCGAGCAGCGTTTGCGCGATATCGCCGGCAACGTGCGCTGAATCGATCGAGTGCGCGCGCAGCGCGACATCCGCAAACACCAGCGCCAGCGACGCCAGAGAGAGCAGCGCCAAGATGGCAGCCGATTGCGCGGCATGTTCACGCGTCATCGTCAGGCGCGGTTCAATCTGCTGCTCCCAGACATCGATATTCTCCTGAAACTCGCGGGAGAGAAATTTTCCCATCTCCGAATACAGCCGATTCACGTAGGAGGCGAGGGTGAGAACGGCGAGCAGCAGCAGAACCAAAATGAAGTGCAGCATTGTCATGGGCGGCCAGCCCGTTTCCTGCCTACAATTTTACGAGCGACCGCCTTGCGCGGGACGGTTTTGTCTATCGGGCGTTGGCCGGGAGAGACCGTTTCGGCCATACTGCGGGCAAGCAACGCGCTGGGCAGGCGGAAGCGGCGGCGCAATTGCTCTTCTCGGGCGGCCATTCCTCCAGCGTCGCGTTCATGGTCGTATCCGGCCAGGTGCAGCAGGCCGTGCAGCATCAGGATTTTCAACTCAATCATCAGCGGATGGCCAAACTGCGTCGCCTGTCGCGCGGCGGCATCCAGCGAGATGGCAAGATCGCCGGCTACGGCGGAATGGTTCGAGCGCGAGTTTGCACGCTGGCTGGAGCTGGATTTTTGCGCAGGCATTTCGAGCGCGGGGAAGGAAAGCACGTCGGTCGTGTGATTTTTGCCGCGAAATTTTCGATTCAGTCGTTTGATGGCGCTGTCCGATGCCAGCAACACAGAAACCTGTCCCGCCACAGGCACGGCACGTCGCGCTCGCAGGAGAAACGGACGCAGCGCGGAGAGAGCGAACTCCGCGTCTGCTCTGCCTTGGGCACTGCGGTTGGCTTCAGGGTCGATGATCATCATCGCATGAAGCATGGTATCGCAGCCGCATCGATTTCACATTACTGCGTTTGCGCGTGCGGCTTGTCGTCGGTCCCATTTCGTAACGGCTCGGCGATCCCAAGCGGCAGCTCCTGCTGGCCGCGGGTATACCCCTCGTAGGCGCAGACAATGCGCTGCACCAGTTGATGCCGCACCACATCGCCCTGCTCGAAATAGCAGAAGTCGATGCCGTCGACATTTTTCAGCACGTCGATGGCTTCAATCAGGCCGGACTTGCGCGGATTGGGCAAGTCGATCTGGGTAATGTCGCCGGTGATGACCGCCTTGGCGTTATTGCCCATGCGGGTGAGAAACATTTTCATCTGCTCGCTGGTGGTGTTCTGCGCCTCGTCCATGATGATGAAGGCATCGTTCAGCGTGCGCCCGCGCATAAAGGCCAGCGGAGCTACTTCAATCACGCTGCGTTCCAGCATTTTGTCGACGCGGTCAGGCTCCAGCAGATCGTAGAGCGCGTCATACAGCGGCCGCAAATACGGGTCGATTTTTTCCTGCAACGTGCCTGGTAAAAATCCCAGCCGCTCGCCCGCTTCCACGGCGGGACGCACCAGCACCAGCCGCGAAACTTTTTTCGCCGTCAGCGCGGCCACCGCCATCGCCACCGCCAGGTAGGTTTTTCCCGTGCCCGCCGGTCCGATGCCGAACACCATGTCCGAGCGTTCGATCGCCTCAAGATATTGCCGCTGATTCACCGAGCGCGGCTGCACCATGCGGCGAATGCCGGTCGAGCGCTGCTTGCCACTGTCGACCAGGCTCCGCAGGGTGACGGCCTTATCGGCGACCACCAGTTTCAGCATCCCGTTCAGCTCGCCATTTTGCAGCGTCACGCCGCCTCGTCGCAGCGCCTCATAGTCGGCGAAGATCTGCTCCACGCGGGCAATCACCTCCGGCTCGCCCTCCAGATAGAGAGCGTCCGAACGCAGGTCGATGCGGACTTTGAGAGTGTTTTCGATCAGGTGAAGGTTTTCGTCGCGGGTGCCGAAAATGGGCTCGATGTTGGGGGTGATCTCGATGGTTTTCTTCATCAATTAAGACTATGTGCCTCCATTGGATTTCTGTACGCCAAGGCGGAAGACAGCGCGGGCTGCCTGAGGACGATATATTCTGTTGGATTGCTGGGATGACGCTCCGGATGGCTGGGCAGCCATCGGCGAGGCATCTTGCCGGACGAGTTCCAACCCATGGGATGGGCTTGCCCGCCGACTCGTTCGCACTGCGTTGTTGAGCACGAGGATGATGGGCACAGAGTAGCGCCGCCGGAAGATTGCGTCAATCGCCAAATGAAAAATATTTGTGACGGAATCAATCAGTCCACGGAATGGAAGCGGATTTGCAGTGGGCTTTAACGGCAATTGCCCAACTATTGCATGGACACGGACTCGCCGGCGACGGGATAACCGCGCGCGACCCAATCCTGGCCGAAACTCGTCTGCAGCATCACCACATGGAGATGGGTGAAGCCCAGCGATCTCAGCGCCTGAAACGCCGGACGAATATTCGGGCATTTCTCGATGGGGCAGCAGCCGCAGTAGATGTATATTTCCGCGTTCTTCGGTAGTTTGCCGGCCGCGCTCTTCAGCGCCTGCAGTCCCTCCGGGCTGGAGGCGGGCCCGGCATAGATGGAGCCAGGAATGTGTTTGCTTTTGTAAAGGACCTGAAACCCAACCTGCAGGATGACGGGCTTCGCGCCCTTTCCGTTGGCGAGCATGGCAACCATCGCGCTGGGTTGGGTCGCCTGCGCGGCCGTCCATGGATTGGAAGCAGCTTCCTGCGCATGGACTGCGCGTTGCACAAGCGCCGGTACGCCAATCAGTGCCAGGATCAGGGCCGCTGCATACAAGATCGGGAGACTCCGCCGGGTGATTTTCATATTGCCAGTGTACTGTTTCCACGGGAGGAGTCAGCGTCAAAATCTCGGCTCTACCGGAGATGAACTCCGCAGCCTACAACCAGCACATAGACCAACGCCAGAACGATCGCCGCAGCGATCCACGCGACACTGCGGGAGATGGGGCCAGGGTCGTCCTCTTGCGGCGGACGCGGACGGATGGAGTTGACCATGGAGATCATGCCGGCGTTTGCGCCCATGGTGGCAGGCAGCGCCGACTGCCACAGCAGCGGCAGTCCCAATGGATTGAAGATGGAACCGCAGGCCGCCAGGGCCACTGCGGTCACATAAGGAATCCAGGTCAGGCGGCGGCAACGCGGCGAGTGTCCGCCCTTCTCTCCTAAATACGGCCGCAGCAGTGAGCCCACCAGGACAATCGCGAACCAATAGGCCGCGATCCCAATCGCGATCAGCGCGGCGCGCCACAGCCAGTGCGGCTGCAGCCCTTGAATCACGACCGACCAGTCGCCGAAATCCGTGACGCCGGAAAACAGGAAATATCCGGTACCGCTAAATACATTGAAAGCAAACGTCAGGACCAGGAAATATCGCGCGCGGGGGGCCCGGATTTTCGCCGTCCGAAGCAACAGCCACAGTATGGCGGCTGCGATCAGGTT
Source organism: Acidobacteriota bacterium (assembly GCA_021792795.1). Classification (GTDB taxonomy): domain Bacteria; phylum Acidobacteriota; class Terriglobia; order Terriglobales; family Acidobacteriaceae; genus JAKAAZ01. The sequence goes on from JAJYUB010000066.1 coordinate 15,309, forward strand.
GACCAGCGTGCCTGCGGCCTCAATCCACTTATTGTCGAGGTTGGCGTTCATCGATACCGTGGTCATCACAATGCGGCTGGCTCCGCTCCACAACGCCGCGCCGCCATGGCCCACCCCTTCATGGAGCATGGTGTCCGTGATGCAGGCCAGGGTGCCGATCGCGGCAATGGTGGCCCAGTCGTCGAGATTGCGGGACGGGACAGCGCTTTCGGGTTGGGCTGGACTTGAAGGCACGGTCGGTTCTGAGCGAGAAATCAACAGTAGACTACGCCTTTTCTCCGCAGCGATTTAGAGAACTTTCAGCGCAGGCAGGTATTACTTGGCGGAACCGGCGGCTTTTGCCAGCGCCTTGTCCTTTCGTTCCAGGCGGTCCAGCACACCCTTCGCGGAAACGCCCGGCCTGTTGTCTTGCAACGCCTGCCGCCACACCTGGCGTAGTTTGTCGATGCCCTGCTGGCGCAAGCTGCGTTTCTGCGTCCAGTCGCGCAACGCATCGCGCACCACCTCGCTGCTGGAGGCATATTCGCCGGTCTCGACCGCCTGACGCACAATGCTCACCATCTCCGGCGGCAACGCAATGCTGATTTTCTCGACCGTGGCCATGATCGATCCTCTTCGAAGCGGTAGGAAGAATTCCTACCAGTAGAGCGCCGGAGAAACTGGCGTCAATCCTGACTTTGCGACCTTGAATGCTGGTTCTTCCATCCTTCGCGATACGGCTGCAGAGGATAGGGTACCCGGCGAGTGACTGTCCGTATTTTAGACGATGGTGAAACTTGTGGCATAGTATTGGGCAAGCATCGCATGCCTGATAACCATGTCAATTTCGTCTATAAACTTGATGGAGATATTAAAGAAATTGATGTCTTCAAGCTTGCCCCAACGCTTCTCTCGCTTGGCGAATTGATTCAAGAGAGCAATCGGGATGTCAACCCGAGCGGCCGCCAAATTGGTGTCAACGTCAAGCCTTTCCGCGAAGGCTCGTTCATTGTTGACCTGACAGTCTTTCCCCAAACTCATTTCCAACAAGTACTGGATTTGCTTGGCACCCATTCTGTCGAGCAGGTGAAAACCCTTCTCGAATGGATTGGGTTAATTTCGGGAGGAAGTACCGGGGTAGTACAGCTCGTTAAATGGCTGAAAGGGAGGCCGAAAGTCGTTGAAGAAGTGAAGCCCGGGGAGTTTCGCTACACATCGCAGGATGACAGGAGCATCACGATACATGCACCAGTACACAAGCTTTTTTCCAATTCCAGCGTTACGAACAACATCTACAAAGTTTATGTCTTACCAATGGAAGACCAGCCGTTCGTGACGAATGTTAAGACCTATATAGAGGAAATCAAGGATACGGAGGTGATTGTAACCCGTGATGATGTCCCTTTCATGAGGGGAGTCATTGAGCCATCTCTGAATACGGGACCTGCGAATGAGATTGTGAAAGAACATATCCAGGTAGGCGTATTTCTGAACCCCAAACGCGGCTCGTTTGAGAATGACGGCCGAGATTGGTCCTTCTATCGCGGCAAGAAAGAAGTCATCGTCGCTACCATCAAAGACAAGGTGTTTCTGAAGGATTACGCTGACGGGACGTACCGACTGAACTCCTCAGATCTGTTGACGGTTGATTTGCTAGAGCGGCAAATCGTCGTGGGGACGATAGTAAAGAAGCCCGTTTACGAAATTCTACAGGTCACAAACTACATCAAAGGACCAGAACAACCTTACCTCCCCGAAGCTGGAGAGTCAGCAGCACAATCGTAGGGTGTCGCCATCATTCCTCCCACAATTGACCCGCGAAAGCCCTTCACGTAAACTAAATGCTTGCGCAGGAAGGTGGTTTTCCCGCTCCTGCGGCAACTGATCTACAGGCAATTTCAAGCTCCCGGAGAGCGCCGATTCGCAATCGGGGCAGCTTCCGGTGGAGGGTGGAGCGGTCTGGGTCAACAGACTTCCGATTCAGCGAAAAGAGAAGATTTTCATGGCAAATCATGTTTCGTCTTTGAAGCGCGCCCGGCAGACCGTCAAGCGCACCGCCGTCAACCGCGCCAACCGCAGCAAGCTCCGCAGCGGCCTGCGCGCCATGCGCGAAGCCCTGCTTGCGAACGATGTTCCCGCAGCGCGGGCGCAGTACAACCAGACTGCCTCCCTGCTGGACAAGAGCGTGCAAAAGGGCATTCTGCACGACAACACAGCTTCGCGTTATAAGAGCCGCCTGAATGCGCGCGTGAAGGCGCTGGCGACGAAGACGGCGTAGTTTTTTTCTTTCCACCCTCGTAGCGCGGCACGCGCTTCAGCTTCGACACGTCGATCCCATCCAGGACCATCGCCAACTCGCTGGCCCGCAACTCCACCGAGCGCGTTCCAGCATCCACCCGCGGCAGCTTGAACACTCCCGATTCCAATCGCTTGTACCACAGCACGAATCCGTCGCGGTCCCAGACAAGAATCTTCAGCCGGTCGCCTCGGCGCGAGCGGAATAAAAAATAATGCCCGCTGAGCGGCTCCTGGCCAATGACCGCTTTTACCCGCTCTGCCAAACGGTCAAAGCCGCAGCGCATGTCGGTCGCCTCCACCGCCAGCCAGATCCGCGTTGCTTGTGCCTGGTCCAGCGCGCGCAAACTCGGCAGCCCGATCACGCACC
>JAJYUB010000132.1 GCA_021792795.1 Acidobacteriota bacterium
GTACCAGACCCCGGTTTCGACATCGTCTCCAACTTTCGACATGTCATCAGCGGTTCACTTGCGTTCGTCTTCCTAATCCGCACCTGACAAGGTCGATGCCTTGCCTTTTCCATCAACGCTCACCACGGAGCGTGTCAACAAATGTTTGAGGATGCTCGTCTTCGGCTCCCATTCAAAGCTCCTTGGCGCTGCGACTCATCCGTCAATCGGAGGATTCGCAGCGTGTGTGACGTTTTGCAGTTATCGAGGCAGACAGCCCGCCGGGAAGGGGCCGAGGCAGGTTCAGGAGCGCGACGCATCATCTGCGCCGTGCGTGTGACGCCTCCGCGCCGAAAGGGCGGGGGTACTGCATGACTCCTCGGCGTTCAGGCGGCTGGTTGCCCAGCCAGTCCTTCGAGTTCCGAAACGAGATGCTTGAGTGCTTCGAGATTCTGGATTGTCGTCATTGACCCGATGTGCAACCGATCGAGCACGGAGACGAATTGCGTATCGCCGATCGACTCGGCCAGGGAGTGCGCCTTGCGGATTCCCCGCGAGGCCCGTTCCATCGCCTCCGCGACATTCGTCTGCAGTTGCGCGTTGGGGATGGCGTTCGCCTTCTGCGTTCGCGCGACACGCCACAATATCTCTCCGTAAATTGGATCGCCGAGGATGCGCCGAAAGCCTTCGATCTTGCCCGTGATTCTCTGATCGATTGGCCCACATTGGATTGCCGCGGGGCGCGGGCCGGATGCTGGATGGTTCTTGACGGGCGCACCCGTTTTCGGTAGCGCCCATTGCGGGAGAGATGGGAATTCGAATGGCTGCCGATGCTCATTGAGCGGGACCCACATCTCGGCGAGGTTGTAAAGGTAACGTCCCAAGCCGTAACAACTGGCGGCCCGCTTGAACGCTTGCGCTTCCGCCGTTGTCATGGCATTTGGCTCATCGGCCCAGTCCTCACCACTGCCGGCATGGCAACCCAATCCAGTAATAGTGAGGGTGCATGTCACCAGAACTTTGCCCGTCTGGATGAGTTTGTCCTTCTTCATGCGCGTGACAGCCGATACCGTAGAGACATCGTAGGTCCGGGTCCAACCAGTCGGAGTGAACAGTTGGTTGAGACGGTCCGTGTACGCTCGCGGATCAGCGTATGCAACGACCGCGCCACGGCTTCCATCCCGGGTTGTATGTGTAACGCGCCACTTGATCTCGTTCGGGTCAAACGGCTCCGCCAGCTGTGTGAACAGAGCGTCCAACTCCGTGCTTGTCTTGACTTCTTTGATCGCCATCGTGGTAGCTCCTCAAAAAGAAACGGCGCCCCGAAGAGCGCCTGGTTCACGGCAGAGAACAAACCCCGTTTCAGAAGGGAATTTCATCAGGGCTCAGTTCTTCGTCGGCGTATTGCCCTTCCATCCCCTGCCGCTGGTAGCCTGATCCACCAGCACTTGTCCGAGAGTCGTCTCGACCATTGCTGTGAGCGGAGCCGCCATTCTCCCCACGGCCGCCGCCCAGCAGCGTCAGATCATGGACGAATATCTCCGTCCAGTACCGCTTCTGCCCGGATTCCTTGTCATCCCAGGAGCGCGTCTGTATCTTGCCCTGGATGAAGAGTTGCGTGCCCTTGCTCACATAATCGCGCACGATCTCCGCGGTCCGGCCGTAAGCGACCAGGTTGTGCCACACGGTCCTGTCGGACCAGTTGCCCTGACGGTCCTTCTCCCGGTCGGTAGTCGCGAGAGAAAAGTTGACGGCGAGCGTGCCGCCCGGTGTAGTTCCGACCTCGGGATTCTTGCCAACGTGCCCGAGCAGAAATGTTCTGTTGACGCTCTTTGCCATGGTGGTTGTTCCTTTCCTAGTTGTCTCGGTTGCGTACATGGTCGAGTGCCACAGCTTTGGTGACCTCGACATACGTTCCGTCGGAATAGCGGTAGAACCGCTGGCCGTCCGCACTGATGTTGAGATAGCGGCGCGTGAGCCAGTGCTTGTACAACTCAATCTCCCCAACTCGGCCCATGTACATGAAGTTTTCGAGCTCACAAGCAGGAAGGAGCAGCTCAAGCGGAGTCCAGTTCGGCTCGCCGACTGTGATCGCAGCTTTGATGGGATGCGTCATGGTCTCAATCCTCCTGCGACTGGAGGCACTCCGACATGCGAATGCTTGCAGCCGACGCAACAAACCGCCGCCGTCACTTTTCCGACCGCCTCTTCAAACCGCTGCGGCAGATGCAGCACCTCTCCAGCGCGGTTATAGAAGATGGGAGTCAACTTTCCCCGGAGCGCGCGGTGTTCTTCCTTCCAGAGATCGACGGGGAGAACACCGTCCCGACCACGAAAGAGCAGCGCTGAAGCAACCTCCGAGCGATTGCGGCCTGGCATGTGAGACAAAGTGTGGAGCGTGATCGCCAGCTCGTATGTCTTAACGGTGCGCAGCATCTCCACGCGTACCATGCGCTCCGCAAGGAAGATCGCATGACGTCCATTCACGGCAATCGAGTCGAGCGACTGCAACCACGGCAATGGATTTCCTTCAGGCGAAACGAAGGCGCACGCCCTGCCCATGTCGGAGACTGCGCCGCCGGACTCCACGCCGCGCAGGACATACCGTTTGGCCAGGTGCTGGTGTTCCAGTGAGACTCCGGGGGTGCAATAGATACCTCGCTTCTGGAGCGCCCTGGGCACGCTGGCCGGAAGCGCGAGCCCGTGGAGAGCATGGCGCAATGAGGCGGATTCGGGTTTCCGTTTTTGGGGGACGGCCTTCATACTCACTGTCCCAGTCTGGGAGGGTAGAAGCCCTCGCCTTTAGGCGACGGCTTTAGCAAGCGCGCCGCGGGATAATCTTAATGGATGGCTGACTATCGACGCGGCGCGCACACGGTATTCGAGATCCA
>JAJYUB010000067.1 GCA_021792795.1 Acidobacteriota bacterium
AAGACATTCTCGGTTCCATCGACGGCATTCGCAACTCACAGCAAAAACTGCGTGGCTGCATCGCACAATCCGAACTGAGCTTTTCTTTGCGCTAGGCCATTGCATTATTTATGCAGAAGTCAATAACGATCGCAAAAATACCCAATCGAAGCTGGGGCCTTGATTGGGTATTTGCTTCTTTCGAGCCGAACTACTTGACGCCGAAGTTGATCGATACGATGTATTCGCGTGGAGCGCCAGGATCGACCAGCGTATAGCCGCCGAAGCTGGTGCCAAAGTATCCTCCGCTGGTGATATAGGCCGTAGGATTGTATTCTTTATTTAGCAAATTCTCGACGCCCAGCGAGAGCTGGACTGGCGATGCCGCCATGCGCGAAGGAACGCTATGCAAGATATGCCCAATCCCATTCAACGTAGCATCCATATTGAAGTTGACTACGCCATAGCCCGGCATGCTTTGTGTTGTGGGCGCGGTCGTCACATTGCTGAAGAGATAGCGCGTTCCTACATACTGCCACCACAAGCCAGGAGTCACCTGAAATATCTTGCTGTTCGATTCAGCGAAAGTCGTGACGCCCAGATTCGTGGTGTATTTCGGCGAATTTGAAATGGGATAGCTGCGGTAATTAGTCGATGTACCGTTGGGGACGTAGCTGAGGAAATAGTCGTGCTGAATAATCCCATTTCCATGTATCTGTAAATGCCGGGTAGGAGCGTCATCGAAGTTGACCGATACCCCGTTATAGAGTGCCGATGCCAGCGCAATTGTTGCGGGTACATTTGAATTCGCTACCGAAGTTATGACCGTTTCGTTGGCCAGTTGGTCGCGGTAGTAGGTAGCATCCACAGAACAGGAACCGAAAATCGCTGCTGGACACTTGGTCACCAGAAATCCAGCTTCCGTATTGGTGCTTTTGACCGCTTTCAATGTCGAAAGATCGACGCCGTTAGTTGGCCGGTTCGCGCCAAACGCTGAGTCGGCTGGGTTTTGATAGGTAAGGGCAGCGTTGCCATGCAAAGTAAACCAGTCAACGACTAGATACTGTGCACCCACCGAAGGCGCGAAATGCGAGAAGTTCTTATGCGCATCTGGTGCTTGTTCAGGGTCGTTTGCTGGAGGAGCGTTTGGAAAATCTACCAGGCCTGTATTGTAGTAATCCGTGCGAAACATCTGTTCCGCTGCGCCTGGGGTAATGATGAGCCGTTTGTTGAATAGATCGATGCGGTCCTGGATAAACAGGAAACCATAGTCGTTATACATGTGATCGCTGTTGAAAAATGCCGGATTGTATCTGCTGGTCCCCTGCGCGGGATTGAAGAGCGCCACGGGATTGCGATAGTCATCGTGCATCCAGTAACCGCCGACCGTGACTACGTCATGCGGGGCCTGAATGTCCACAGAACTTTGCGAGCCTACTGTATTGGAGGCCGGGTCGTACCATTCATTCGGTTGCGTGTAGTTTGCACCATAGTAATTCGTCACACGGTTATGCAGGCGATAGCCATGTCGATACCACTCCGAGTTCTTGAATATCATTCGAGGCGCCAGCGCGACCTGGAGTTTACTGTAAACGATGTCGCTTTGCGTTTTGATCTGCTTGAACCAGAGCGCCTTCGCAAGCGAAGAATAATATCCGCTTGTCGGCTGACTGTAATATTGAACGTTGCCGGGTACAGCGGTGCCGGGCTGTGAGTCTGGACCATAAAGTCCTGTGGTGGTCACCGCATCTCCATAGTTGTTGTTCGACGCCGGGGTGACTGGAACCAATGGCACAAAATTTGGACGATATTCGGTGTTTCTTCCATGGTAATATCCCATACTAAAACTGCCTCGGTCAAAATAGCGGTCAACCTTGGTGTATGCGGAATAGCCGGATGATGGGGCAGTAAAAGTTGGAATACCTGTAGTTCCGACTCGAAATGTATCGTTCGATGCATATCCAGAGGCCAGGATTCCCGACCACCCTTTGTACACGCCAGTGCTTGCGATGAAGTGCTCAATATAAGTGTTGTAGCTGCCGAAATTGGCGCCAAAAGCCACAGCAGGCCCAGGCGTGGACTTGGGCTGGGCGGGAATATAGTTGACTGTGCCGCCGAGGCTGTCGAACCAGCGATTGGAAGGCGCGCCCGGACCGTAATCCACGTTGATATTGGAAATCATGTCCATGATCGGGATTTGGGTTGTCTGCCATGCGCCATTGTTTGAGATCATGTTGTTCATCGGGATGCCATCCAACAGGAAGGTGATCCCGTTTCGCAGCACATCGCCGTTCACGCTTGACCAGCCGCCCTTGATACCTCGCACCACAACTTCACTTCGCGCTGTAGCTGCTACGCCTCCGTATCCATAGACAAACACTCCAGGGGCCGCAGTCAACGCCTGCGCCGCGCTACCAAATGGGCCGGCTACGCCTTCAATTTCTGCTCTGGAGATGGTCGCTTGCGTGACCGAAGTTTCTGGAGAACCTTCCGCAGTCACCGTCACTGTCTGTGACACTGACGACAGATTCATTGTGATCTGGAATGAAAGATTTTGTCCCGGTTGAAGGATGATGCCATCTTGCGTGTAATCGGCAAAGCCTTGCATCGTAGACACAACGTTATATGTTCCGGCGGCCAGCCCCGACAGGTCGAACGATCCGTCCGGACCGGTCACTGCGCTGGCGGCGGCTCCTGTAGCTGTATTCGTCACGGTGACGTGTACGCCCGCAATGGGAGTACCTGACGCGCTGGTAATGGTGCCATGAAAACTGGCAGGCCCTGCGGCCCCCAGCAATGTTCCGTTAAAAAGCAACACTAGAAAAGCGCAAAAAAGCCATCTATAGACACGTTGCATCAAGAAGCTCTCCTTAAATGAAAGGTGCCGTTTGTGTTTTGCGCTCCTCGCGTACTCGAGAAGTGAGGACTGGCGGCGCATGGATTTAGTGATTTCAGTCGCGGGGACTTCGTACAACAGTGAAATTAGCCGAGAAATGTTAAGGCGAAATCACAGTACGATGAATATGGATAGGCAGATTCGTCAAGGGCTTCCCTGGAGAGAAGCTCCCGCATTCTGGTGGCCCGATTCTGCTGATACCATGGGAGCAGAGCGGGTGCGAGGGAAGCATCCGCAAGTCACCTCCATGTCGCGCAATCTTTATATTCTGTCGGCGGCGCTGGTTCTTTTCGCGCTCGCTTCGTTCGGCATGTCGTGGATCCATGGCTCCAACGAGCCCGGCCTGCCCGGCGTGGCGCAGATGTGGCGCACCATGGCCTTGGGCCTGTTCTTGCTGGGAGCGCTGTCGTGTCTGGTTGGCACGCTCACAAATCTGTTTGAGCAGGCCAGCCGCCGCTACGAAGAACGCGAACGCCGCCAGGGCAAGCGGCCCTAGCGCTTGCAGCCTTTCCCATCTCCTCTCGACTTCTGCCGATTTCGTTCGCGCTGGATACAATGGAACAGGCTGCGGAAATCTGGGCCGCTAGAGGAAAAGCATGTACGAAGTCACCGTGGAAGCGGGATTTTCCGCAGGCCATTACCTGCGCAATTACCGTGGCAAGTGCGAAAATCCGCATGGACACAATTACAAGGTCCGCATCACCCTGCGCGGGCGCGAATTGGACGTCGCCGGCTTGCTGCTGGACTTCAAGCAGTTGAAGCAAGTCATGCGGCCAGTGATCGATCGGCTCGATCACCAGATGATCAACGACATTGCTCCGTTTATCGAACTGAACCCTTCGGCGGAAAACCTGGCCCACTATTTCTTCGACGAAACCAATGTGCAACTGCGAGAAATGACCGACGGCCGCGTCACCGTCAAGGACTGCACCATCTACGAAACCGACACCACCACCGCAACCTATTACGAGTGACCCTGTGGTCCTGATTGAACTGTATGTTTCCGTACAAGGGGAGTCGAGTTTTGCCGGGCTGCCGTGCATCTTCGTGCGTCTGGCGGGCTGCAATCTTCGCTGCTCCTGGTGCGATTCGGAATACACCTTCCGCGGTGGCGAGAAGTTTACGCTTGACCGGGTGGAAGAAAAAATCGCCGCGCTGGCTCCCGTCAAGCTGGTGGAGTTTACCGGCGGCGAGCCGATGCTGCAGGAGCGGGAGTTGCTGCCGACGATGGAGCGCCTGCTCGACAAGGGTTATACGCTCCTGCTTGAAACCAGCGGCGAGCGTCCGCTGCAAAACGTCCCCAAGGCCGTCCATAAGATCATGGATGTGAAATGCCCCGCGTCGGGGGAAAGCGGACGCTTCCATCTCGACAATCTCGAAGCGCTGACGGTGCGGGATGAAGTGAAATTTGTCATTTCCGACCGTGCCGACTATGAATTCGCCCGCGACTTTATTCAGCGGCACAACCCGGCGGCAAGATGTGGACAGATTTTGCTGTCGCCCGCATTTTCGAAAACGCCGACATCGCAGCGGACGGCAGACAATTGCGTGCTCGATCCGCGCCTGCTGGTGGAATGGATGCTGGCCGACCATCTGCCAGCGCGCCTCAGCCTGCAAATTCACAAGTTCATCTGGGAGCCCCTGAAGAAAGGGGTATAGTCGCTGACAAGGACACCATCGCCATGGAACCAACGGATCCAAATGCCGCGGCAACACGCGCAGCGGAAGAAGCCGCTCTCACGCCGACGACCATCAGCCACTGCCCCACGCTCAATGAGGCGCAGATGCTGGTCAGCCTGTTGGCATCCTTTGGCATTGAGGCGAGCATCGAAGGAGAGAATTATTTTCGGATGTTGGGCAGCATGGTCCCGGGAATCGACGGAATTCGAGTCCAAGTGCGGCGAACGGATGCCGAGGCCGCCCTGGAAATCTTGGAGCCAGGTCCCGAACCGGCGACAATGAAAGACTAGAAAAATCATTTTCGCTTCTCGAATGGCCCAGGCGCGTGAAAGTGAGGTTCGATATCGTTTTGCCATCGAGTGAGTTTGTGTCAATGCAAGCGAAGGCGCCGCTCGAGAACATGATTTTTCGGTTAAAAGAGAATGTCGATGAAAAATGAAAGCGTCGTGTCCGCGCGTCCCAGCGCCGTGGTCTCGCTCTCCGGAGGCATGGATTCCTCCGTTTGCCTTGCCCTGGCAGCGCGGGACTACGATGTGTACGCCCTTCATTTCAGCTACGGCCAACGCACGGAACAGCGGGAATTGGCCAGCGCCCGCGCGATCGCAGAGCGTGCTGGCGTGCGGCAATTCCTGCCGCTGAGAATTGACCTGTTTCGCCAGATTGGCGGCTCGGCCCTGACGGATGCGACCATCGCCGTGCCCGACGCCCCCATCGCCAAAAAGATCGGCGAGGAGATTCCCGTCACCTACGTCCCATTTCGCAATGCGCATTTTTTGTCCGCCGCAGTCAGTTGGGCAGAGGTCGTCGGTGCGAAAGCGATCTTCATCGGCGCAGTGGAGCAGGACAGTTCCGGCTATCCCGACTGCCGGCCGGCCTACTATGCCGCTTTTCAGAAGGCGATCGAGACCGGGACCCGGCACGGCAATATTCAGGTCCATACGCCCCTGATTCACCTGAAAAAAAGTGAAATCGTCCGGCTTGGCCTGGAGTTGAATGCGCCCTTTCAACTCACTTGGTCCTGCTATTCCAGCCAGGACCGTGCCTGCGGGGTCTGCGACAGCTGCGTTCTCCGTCTGCGGGCCTTTGCGGAGGCGTGCGCCGCGGACCCAATTGCGTACGTTGGAGCGTAGTCGAGAACATATGCGGCTGCAAGCGACCTTCGGGTCGTCAGGAAAGTTGGTGGTGCAATGTTCTTGGTGCTGTTGTAGCTTTAGAATGGCGTTGTGGCAATAATATCAACGGCGTTGAGCTAAAATCACCACGCCGAGATGTGCCGAGGAGACGAGGAAATGGAAAAGATTCGGATCGCTGTATCTTCAAGGTCCGCAAAAATGTTTGCGGCAATTTCGGCAGTATTCAATGTCGCGATTTGTGCGACATTGATCATGATTGTAGGCAGTTTCATGTCGGCCCAATCGGCAGCGGCTCAAGCGACTGCGAGCCCCTCCCCAGCGGCAGGTGCGACCACAGCCAGTATCCATGGGCACGCCCAGGACCCGCTGGACCAGCCGGTCGTCAACACCAAGGTCGAAATCACGACCGACGGCAAGACCGCGCTGGATACCTTTATGACGGACGCCAATGGCGACTATAAGGGTTCAGGCATCAAGCCGGGTACGTATACCGTCCTGTTGTTCGGAGATATCAAAGGCAAGGATGGCAAGATCACGCAAGGTATTATCGATTACCAGCAAAACGTCAAGTTCACGGCCGGCACGGATGCCCAGGTCGACTTCGACATGACCCGTCAGGCCTATATTTCCAAGCTGCCGCCCGATGTGCAAAAGCAGATCGCCATTGTGCGCAAACAAAATGCAGCCACGCAACAGGAAAACAGCAAAATCAAGAATGTAAATAAACTCATCGTCGATGCTCGGACGGCGCGCAAGGCGGGGAACTTCGATCAGGCCATCGCGCTGGATACGCAGGCCACCCAGGCCAAACCCGATGTAGGGTTGACGTGGTACGAACTGGGCGACAGCGAGCTTGCCGCCAAGAAATACCCTGACGCGGCCACAAATTACAAAAAAGCCCTGACCCTGTTGGCCGTCGAAAAAGCGCCGAAACCGGATGTCATTGCGGCTGCGGACAATAACCTGGGCGAGGCGCTGGCGAAGTCCGGCGACGTCAACGACGCGGTGACCGCCTATGAGACTGCTGCCAAGGCGGACCCAACACAGGCAGGCATGTACTACACCAATGAAGCCATCGTCCTGTTCAAAACTGGGCAAGGCGACGCTGCGGGAGCTGCGGCAGACAAAGCCATTGCCGCCGATCCAAATCGTGCCATCGCCTACTACATCAAGGGATGGTCTCTGGTGCAGCATGCGACCATCGATCCCAAGACCAACAAAATTGTGTTGCCCGCGGGCTGTGCGGACGCCTATCACAAGTTCCTTTCGCTGGCGCCCACGGGTCCGCTTGCCGAAGATGCGCAGAATATCCTGCAGCAGGCCGGCGAGACCATTCATTCGTCCTATAAGAAGCATTGATCCACATCGGCCGTTCCTGCAACATTGGCATAACCAAGCGGCTCCCCAGCGATCCCAGGGGGCCGCTGTTGCTTGCGATGAGCGGCTCCACCGTCGGCGTACCCGGCGGGATTGGATCTTCGCGCGGCTTTTCCTTGAAAACCGCATTGCGGGACCGTTGGCCGGGTACAGGGACCGTGACAACGTTCTACCCAGAGGGGCAGCTCGGGTGCAGAAAAATCAGCCTCCAATTTCTTCATCGCGCGTGACCGACGCTCCCGTCTCCTTCGCTGAGGCTTCCTCCATCGTCGCCGAGCAGTGTGCGGCCATTCTCGCCGCGCACGCATGCGAAACAATCCGCTGCGAGCTTTTCCGCGCGCTGGGCCGTCGATTGGCAGCGCCGCTCATCGCGGACCGCGACCAGCCTCCATTTCCTCGCGTCACACGAGACGGGTTCGCTGTTCGGGCACGGGACCTGGCCACCGGCATGCCCTTGCGCGTCGTTGGCCAGCTTCGCGCCGGAGAACCCTGGCCCTCCGAAAATCCGCCTCTCGTCACCGGGGAGGCCGTCGAGATCATGACCGGCGCGCCGTTGCCTCCAGGAGCGGACGCCGTGTTGATGGTCGAACACGCGCAAGAAAACCAGCGTGGATCCGGCCGTGATATCGGCGCTAAGGCGCCGCTACAGCGCTTCGTGCTCCCACATGCTGGCCGGACCTTGGCTGCCGGGGAAAACGTCGTTTCGCAGGGCAGCGAGGCGCGCCGCGGAGATGTTCTGCTGGAGCCAGGGTCGCGTCTCGGCCCCGAGCAGGTCGCGCTGGCGGCTTCCTGCGGATATCTTTCTCTTTCTGTTTACGCCAAGCCAAACGTGGCCATTCTCGCAACTGGCGACGAACTAGTAGAGGCATCGGCGCAGCCGTCCCTCTCCGAGGCTAGTTTCGGCGATCGGCAACCGCCCATCCCATCCCACCGGATTTACGATTCGAACAGCCATGCCCTGGCGGCCCTGGCCCACCAGACCGGCGCCACCGCTTTGCGGCAACCGCCGGCGCTGGATCGACTCGACGACCTCAATGCTTCCATCCGCCAAGGTCTTCATGCTGCGCCTCTGCTGCTGCTGACCGGCGGCGTCTCCATGGGAAAATTCGATCTGGTCGAGGAAGCGTTCGCCGGCATGGGCGCCGAGTTTTTCTTTACCGGAGTAAGGATGCAACCGGGGAAACCCGTCGTCTTCGGCCGCGTCCCTGCCACAGACGATCGGCCAGCCCGCTATTTCTTCGGATTGCCAGGTAACCCAGTCTCCGCCATGGTCACGTTCCGCGTCTTTGTCGAACCTCTCTTGGCAGCGCTGGCGGGGGAACGCAACTGGCAGCCGAACATCGCCCTGGCAAAACTTGCGTCCGAACTCCGCTCGAAGCCAGGGCTGACGCGCTTTCTTCCAGCCCATCTGGACGCTTCGCCGCAAGTCCCAACCGCAACTCCAATCCGGACCCAGGGTTCTGGCGATCTGGCCGCGAATGCGCGCGCCAATTGTTACCTCATCGTCCCAGACGACTGCGAAGTTCTGGCTTCGGACCGGATGGTACGGGTTCTCCTGAGTTAGAGGGGGGCCTGATGGCGATTGCTTTTCTCCGCATCGCGGGAGAACGGCTTGCCGGACGGGCCCCACCCGCGTCCTGGCGCCCGGCATGGCAAAAAATTCCTGCTGAGGACGTAAAATAGAGAACATGTCGCAACCAGCGATTCAGCAGGTGTTCTTGAAGCGAACCTTTTCTCTTCTTGTATTGGTTGTATTGGCGGCGTTCATGACCGCTGCTCCCGTTCTTCGTGCGCAGATCGCGCAACACACTCAGGTCCACGATGCAACGCCGTTAAAGGCTCCCACAGGCGCCCGCGTGGCCATTGTGGAGTTCGACGACATGGAGTGTCCCATGTGCGGTCAAGACAATCCATTACTGATGGGCGCTGCCGCGAAATATCACATTCCCTGGATTCGCTACGACTTTCCGCTGCCATTCCATGCGTGGAGCTTTCAGGCCGCCGTGGACGCGCGTTGGTTCGATACCAAGTCAAAGAAATTAGGCGACGATTTTCGCAATGCTGTGTTTGCCAATCAGCGCAGCATTGAGACCCCAGCGGACTTGCGAGCGTTCGCTGACAAGTTTGCTCAGCAGCATGGCATAGGATTCCCGTTCGTTGTCGATCCGCAAGGCAAACTGGCGGCGGAAGTGAAGGAGGACTATGCGCTGGGACAGCGCGTCGGCGTCGAGCACACGCCTACCATCTGGGTGGTCACCAATCGGACCACGGGGGTCCCGTATGTCGAAGTTGTAGACCCCGAACATCTGTATGCGATCATCGATCAAGCTCTGGCGGAAACTGCCAACGAAAAACCTGCCGCCCACACCACCCACGCGCATCGCCAAAAAACCAGCCAATAGCTGGATCGCGATTCACAAAGCATGATATCCGGCCGTTCCGGACAACGATCAGCGGTTGACATGCTGCATGGCGGCCTCCGGATATCGCGGTCCCGCCGCCACTCCCTGCGGGGCCACTTCCGCAATGCGCTTCAGGTCGGCAGCCGTCAGTTCGATTGCGGCAGCGCCGGCATTTTCCTCCAGATAGCGCAGCTTTTTCGTGCCTGGAATTGGCACGATGTCTTCGCCCTGCGCCAAGACCCACGCCAGCGCCAGTTGCGAAGCGGTACAGCCTTTTTCCTGCGCCAGTTCCTCCACCTTTTTCACCAGATCAAGATTGATCGCAAAATTCTCGCCCTGAAAACGCGGAGAATTGCGGCGATAGTCGTCGGCGGACAAATCCTCCAGCTCGCGAAAGCGGCCAGTCAGAAATCCGCGTCCCAGCGGACTATAGGCTACAAAGCCGACGCCCAGTTCGCGGCAGGTTGCAAGGACTTCATCCTCCGGATCGCGGGTCCACAAGGAGTACTCGGTTTGCAGTGCGGCGATCGGGTGGACCGCCGCGGCCCGCCGCAACGTCGCCGGCGCTGCCTCCGACAACCCAAGGTGCCGCACCTTTCCCGCGCGCACCAGGTTCGCCATGGCGCCCACCGTCTCTTCAATGGGAACTTTCGGATCGACGCGATGCTGATAATAAAGATCGATGGTCTCGATCCCGAGCCTCTGTAAGCTGGCCTCGCAGGCACTCTTCACGTATTCTGGCCGTCCGTTCACTCCCAAAGGCGCGCCCGTCGTTGCGTCGCGCAGGATGCCGAATTTTGTTGCCAGCACGACATTGTCCCGCCGGTCGCGAATGGCTTTGCCTACCAGCACTTCATTTGTATGCGGCCCATAGATGTCGGCCGTGTCCAGAAAATCGATTCCCAACTCCAACGCCCGATGAATCACCGCAATCGAGTCCTGGTCGCTCTCTCGTCCGCTGTAGAAATCGGACATTCCCATACATCCCAGGCCCAACGTGGAAACCTTCAGGCCCTTTCCCAAGGTTCTTTGCTCCATGGCTGCTTCCTCCGTTGCTACGATTCCTTCCCAAGATGGATGCCGGATGTGGCTCCAACAGTTCAGAATTCATTGTAAGTTCCTCGCGTAGCGCCGGCGCCAGTTGTGAATTCCTGGGGCCCTGCGCGAGCTGCCATCCGTTCCTGCTACGCTGTTGGTCATGGGCAAGCTTTCCCATTACGACCCCGCGGGCCGAGCGCGCATGGTTGACGTCAGCGCCAAACCGGTCACCCGGCGCGAAGCGGAAGCGACGGCCATGGTCGAGTTGTCCGCTGCCGTGCTGGCTGCGCTGCCGTCGAATCCCAAGGGCAATCCGCTGGAAGTTGCGCGCTTCGCCGGCATCCAGGCAGCCAAACGGACCGCTGAATTGATTCCGATGTGCCATTCCCTTCCTCTCGCATATGTGGATGTCGTCACGGAAATTCAACCCAACGGCATCTTTATCCGCGCCATAGCGGCCACCGCCGGACCGACCGGCGTGGAGATGGAAGCCATGGTGGCAGCCTCAATCGCCGCTTTGACCATCTATGACATGTGTAAGGCCATGGACAAAGGCATCGTCATCCGGGAGATCGCGCTGGAGCGAAAGTCCGGCGGCAAGAGCGGCGACTACCGCAAAAGCCCGCGTAGCGATACCTAGGCTTTTTACTTTCCGCCGTTCTCGGTCCATGGACACACTGCACTACATGGAGAAGGAATGCGCGAATTTTTGTTGCTCGTCTTTTTTGCTTCCTCAAAACAATTACTGCCGCTCATCGAACGCCATGCGCATCGGCTGGTGTTTGGCTCTTTCGTCCTCAGCGGGACCCTGGTCGCAGGCTTTGTGACCTATGGGGTGGTCTTTCACCTCCTGCTTCGAAGGTCCGCTTCGCCCACGGAGCACCGTACCCTGCAACGGTTTCGCAAACCTGCATTCTGGCTGCTCATGGTATCGAGCGCAATGCTGGCGGTCCCAACATTCGGCATCTCCAACTATGCTGAGGACATTGCCGAGCACGTCCTGCACATCTTCTTCATCCTTTGCCTTGCGTGGCTTCTCATCTGCGGCGTCTATGCGGCGCAGGACATTCTGTTGCGACGTTACGATATCAGCCGGGAGGACAACCTACGCGCGCGGCAAGTGCGCACGCAGATGGCCGTCATGCGCCGGCTGGCCATCGGGTTCGTCGGGCTTCTTGCCTTGGGACTGGTCCTCTACACCTTCAACCACACACGCCTATGGCAGGCTGGCGCCGGCCTTCTGGCTTCCGCGGGGCTGGCTTCTCTCGCGCTCGCAGCGGCAGCGAAAACCACCGTCTCCAATCTTCTGGCCGGCATCCAGATCGCCCTTACCGAACCGATTCGCATCGACGATGTCGTCATTGTGGACGGCCAATGGGGCAGGATTGAGGAGATCACCTCCGCCTATGTCGTCGTGTGCATCTGGAACCTGCAACGCCTCATCGTGCCCCTCAGTTACTTCATCGAAAATCCGTTCCAGAACTGGACGCGCACCTCCGCCAACCTGATGGGCACGTTTTTCCTTTACGCCGACTACACCTGCCCCATTGCGCCCTTGCGCGAGGAGTTGACTCGCGTCCTGAAATCTACAGACCTGTGGGATGGCAAGGTGAATGTGCTGCAGGTCACGGAGTTCACTCCGCAGGCCATGCAGGTCCGCGCGCTGATGAGCGCCCGCGACTCCGGCAGATTATGGGACCTGCGCTGTTATGTCCGCGAACAGTTGATCGACTTCCTGCAGAAGAACTACCCGCAATGCCTGCCCAAGCAGCGCATCGCCGAATTGCAGAACGCGCCGTGGGAGCAGGTGAACGAGCAGTTGCAGCCATCGCCGGGACCGCATTCGCAATGAAGCATCGTCGCGTTGGCGTCCCTGGCCGTCACCGTCGCGGCGTTCGCTTCGTCAAAATGCGGAACGTCGTCCACGCGTTCGCAACGATCAGCGCGCTGATCTGAATCAAGACCGACGTGAGATGTCCCGCATGAGTGCGGCGCAGCGCTGGAACGGCGAACTCGATCGCCACGCAGAACATCATGGCAACGACGATCGCAGTCCCTGCAATACGATTGGCGCGATACCAGACAACGCGATCGCCGCGCGTGCGTTCATTGCGAAAACCATACACCGGATTCGGGGCCACCCATCCGAAGACGAGCGGGAGCGAATAGAGTGTCGCGAGAATAGGAAAAAATAACAGTAGAAACATAACCTGTTGTTTCAACGTTGTTTATAAACGGAAAAACCGCCCGGCAACAGGGCGGTCTTTCCTTCAAGGGAGAATAGTTCCAACGGAGGCAAAGCCATCAGAACTTTCTGGCGTCATACTATGAGCCCCACCGGAGGGTGTCAAGGCATTTCAGGCCAAAATTTCCGTTAAAAATAAGTACTGTAGAACCATAGGCTTGCAGAAAATCCCCCAGCGCCCTCCAGACCTCGCCTTTCTCCATATTTTCGCCTGCCAACGCCGAATTTATTTTGTAACACATTGATTTTATGCATGTTATACGTGCATTGCATCGAGGAAGGTTCGCCTGCCCGGTTCGATCCACACTTTTCGAAGCTCCGTCAAGCAATTCGATCGCAATCGACACGCGACGTCACTTCAAATTCAAGCGGATAAATTCTGAAGATTCATCTCCAGGCAATCCGGATTTGTTCCGCGATCGTTGCCACGCGGCGCGACCCGCGCCAAGAAAAACTCCGAGCACAATCGCGACAAGCGCAAAAATTCCAACCAGAAATGCGACGTCCAAAATAATCTGTGCGACAAATCTTGGATCGGAGAAATGTTGTTTCTCATGACCCATGGTCACAATCGCTTCGTAGTGCACGCGTTGCAGCAGCTCATTCGCGGCGTCACTGGTATAGCTTCCTGAACTCACCGCCAACAGCGGCCCGGAGCGGCGCAACTGGATTGCCGGAGGATTGCTGTCGGCCAGCGCCGGGGTCCAGGGATACTGCGGACTGCCATGGCTTGCGAAGTACGCCTGGATCGCATGTTCACGGTCGATGGCGATATCGGAATCCGGATAGTTGACGATGGTCAGCGTGCCGGTGCCTCCCAGCGCGTTGTATTCGGCCGTCACCGCTTCCGCGCTGCGGTCAAAATCCACCAGCCCTGGCGGAAGCACGCCGCCGCCCATCCGGTACGACTGCGGCCCAATCGCATAGCGCACCGTCTCCGGTTGCAGATGCTGCGGCGGCAGATAGCGGGGAAGCGTCGGCAGGGTCGCCTGATTGCCCGTTGGTTTCGGAAGCTGAGTGACCAGGTCGCGCAGCTCACCGGCGGACATGGGCGTGATGTGTTCGAATTTCGCGTCGACCAGGATCGTCCCACTCCAGAACAGCACGCGAGCGCCATCGAAGGCCCCGCCGCCGCCGATATCGACAGCGGACATTGTCGGCCGGCGATAAAAGGTGAAGGCCCCGAAGGCGCCCGTTGCGTCTCCGAATTCCATTGCTTTCACGCTCAGCGAACCATCGTCGCGGGAATACTTGGCAGCCTCATATCGAGTGAATCCGTATTCCACAAGCGGAACGGCATCTCCGGCATCCGCCGCCGACGCCTGAGTGGACTGCTCCGGAGTTCCAGTCAGTTGCCAACCGGCGAATGTTTCCGGCAATAAGGATTGCGATGCCGCAGGGGAATTTTCCGTGGGCGACGCTGTCTTCGTTGCGGGGGCAGTCGGCTTCGCGGAATGGGTCGCGGGGCGCGATTGCGCGCCCAGGGAAAGGGTCGTCAGCATGACGATCAGCAGCGAAAAAAGCGGGCGAGGTGCAGACGAAGGCCGGAGCATGGTTCCGAACTCAGACTATCATTCGGGCTGTTATTCGGCAGGGGCGGGAAGGGCTTCGGCAGGGATTGTTTTCGCGATGCGAACTCCGCTCATCCCGTCAACGTATTCGGCCACGCCGCGATAGAGCGCTTCGGCAAGCCGCTCGCGATAGCTTGGTCGCGCCAGTTCCGCGGCATCCTCAGGATTGGTCAGGAACGAAATTTCCGCCAGGATGGAAGGCATCTGCGCCCCAATCAACACCACAAATGGGGCCTGCTTCACGCCGCGATTTTTCATCCCCGGATTGCCCGACAACAGGCCGCTATACAACTGCTGCTGAACGTCTCCGGCAAACTCGCGCGATTCGTCAATTTTGTCGCTCAGAGTGATCTTGCGCACCAGGTCGGAAAGCTCATAGACCGAGCGATTGGAGTCGGCATTCTCTCTGCCCGCCACCTCCATCGCGTCCGGCGATGCTGTGAAATTCAAGAAATAGGTTTCGACACCGCGAACCTCCGGGTCGGAACTGGAGTTGGCATGGATCGACAGAAACAGATCGGCGTGCGCCGCATTTGCAATGGCTGTACGTTCTTCCAGCGGAACAAACCTGTCGGTGCGGCGCGTGTAGATCACCTCCGCGCCCAGCCGCTGCTGCAATAGCTGCCCCAGCCGCAACGCCACATCGAGGGCGATGTCCTTTTCCTCCACGCCATCCGCTCCAATCGTGCCGGAATCGTGCCCGCCATGTCCGGCGTCGATGACGATGCGGCGAACGCGCAAGCCCAGGACGCGCGCCATGGAATGCTGAACATTTGTCGCCGGCTCGACCGGGTATGCCGGCGAAAGCGGCCCGGCGGCGTCCCGGCCCGCGCCCTCGACATCCTCTGCCCTATTCGTAGCTTGCAGGTTTCTTTGCATCTGGGACGGCGCGGAGATCCTGGTTTGCGTCGAAATCGTCTGTGGCGTGGCCGTGGGAGTGTGTTGAATTGGCGGCATGTCAGTTTGCGCGAAGCCGGTCGACAGCGCCGGGTGCAGGTCCAGAATCAAGCGGGAGGGGTTGGACAAGGCAAAGGACGTAAAGCTCACCGGATGTTTCAGCTGCAGCACCAGCGCCGCCTGATTGGCGGTCAACATACTCACCCGCATGGAACGAAGATTGTCGTCTTGCGATGCCCCAATCGTATGGCCCAGCAGCGTTTTGGCCGCATCCGCGCCAAAAAAGATCGCAGTAATCTGGCGGCCGTTCCGGTCGGAGTAGATGCGGTAGGGGACGGCACCGCTGAGGTCGATGGACAGGCGCGTTGCGCCGTTTTCCGCCCAGTAGCGGACATCCTGAAGGATCGTTGCCATAGGCAACGACTTTAACGAATTGGTTGCTACTGGCAACCAATTCGCCTGCCTCACATCCGCTGTATTTTCTGGCGCCGCCTGGGTTTTTGCGCCCACCGGGACGCTGGTTTTTCCCGTGGGGACCGGCTTCACTTCCCGCAAGGACATTTTTGCCGGAAACGTCTCCGTCCGCGCCCCGCCATGTACGTGGCGGCTCGATGCTTCCGCGACCAATCCGCCGCGCAGACCGGCACGGACCTGCTCGGCGAGAGAATCGTGCGGATACTGGGTCAGAAAAAGGCGATAGCTTTTCTTTGCCGCAGTCCGATCATGCAGATCGTGTTGCTGAATCTGGGCCTCTTCAAAAAGCGCCCGCTGCCGCAATGGGCTGGTGGGATATTGATGCCGCAAGAATTCCCATTGCGCCGCGGCATCGTGGAGCAGTTTCGCATCGTGGAAACAGCGCCCTTCACTAGCGAGCAGATCGGCCACGGCGGCAATGCTGCGGGCTGCGTCCGGCGAGGCGGGGTCTCGGTGATAGACGGCGCGGTAGGCGTCGAGCGCGCGTTCATACTGCGGACGCGTTCGCTCGGTCTCCGGAATTGCATTCAGGCGGCGCTGGATTGCGGTGGCACGGGCATAAGCGGCCTCGCTCTGCCGGTGCGGAGCGGAGGCCAGCACTGGGGAAGGGCAAAGCAGGAACATTCCCAAGCCCAGCGACGCGAGGCAGAGGACCGCGTCGGGGCGGGAGCGGAACCGATGGCAGAAGAGAAGAGGCACGCGTCTCAAGTTGCAGACGAACACGCCAGAGCACCTTCAGTATAAGTTTTCAGGCCACGGTATAGCAATCGGAAACAGGGTTGCGCAGTCCGCCGGAACCCAGGGCGATACCCGCACGCGCCAGTTTGAGAAATCTGACTCAACGCCTGAATGGAGAACGCGGTGTCATCTTGGATAAAGGTCACTGCAGCGCCGCGATGAAGGACCTTGTGGCCCGATCCAAACCGCGAGGTCCTTCGCTTCGCTCATAGCTTGTGACTTTTTTGAGCAGGGCGGCGCATTTTTTTGTTGTATGTAGGGGGATGGGGCGCGGTATAAGCGAAGCATGAGCACAACAGCGATGGAGACAATCCAGGCAGCGGTCCGGCTACGGCGGCCGGAGCGGCGGAGCGGCGCGAAAGTCGGACAGCAGTTGCTCGGCGGCGGATACCTGCGCGCGCAAGATATCGAGCTCGCGCATGAGCAGGGAGTGGAATTGTTCCTGCCGCCCAAGTCCGCGCGGCAGCCCGGTAACCGAGGGCGCGAACTGGAGCCGAAGCCGGGCGACAGTCCAGCGATACTGCGCTGGAAGCGCCGCATGCGAAGCCCGGAGGGCCAGGAAATCTACAAAAGAAAGGGCGGCCACCAGCGAGATCGTCAACGCCGAGCTGCGAAGTTATCGCGGGCTGGCGCAAATCACGTGCGCGGCCTGAAAAAAGCCCGATGCGTGGCGCTGTGGTGCGCCCTGGCCTATAACGTGATGCGCTTCGCCGCTCCGCTGCTGAGTTAGCCGGGCGAAACCGCCAGGGAAACTGGAGACCGGCAAGCAATCGGCGCAATGCGGAAGCTCGACGCACCGCCGAAAGGACCTCAAACGGAAAATCGCGCCGGCAACGAACGCATTTTTCTTACCGGCCAGCCGGAATGTCGAAACTGGGTATTTACTTTACTCAGGCGACCCCAACCTGTAGTGTTTCCGGTCGTGGAAGATTATCCGCGGAATCTGCTCGAACTGGAGGCTCGCTTTTCCAGTGAGGAAGCCTGTCGGGAGTATTTGTT
>JAJYUB010000013.1 GCA_021792795.1 Acidobacteriota bacterium
CGCATGGATCCTGTGAAACGAAAGGGCGGCATCAAGGCCAGACGGCTGATCGCCGCCACAAGCGATAACTACCGTGCCGAACTTTTCGGCCTCACTTGAGGCGCTCCTTCATGCGATTGCCCTGGGCGTGGATATTCGGACTGTGGCTGCGCTTGCGGGTCACGCTACAATACAAATGACCATGAGATATGCACATCTCAGCCCGGACCACAATAGGGCCGCAGTCGATAAAATGATGCAATATTCGCTGAAACGATCGGACACTAAATCGGACACCAGCAAAGGTTGGTCTGAAAAATCTGCTGTAAAATATTGATTCTAAACATGCGAAAGTGGCGGAATTGGCAGACGCACCAGACTTAGGATCTGGCGGGTAAAACCGTGGGGGTTCAAGTCCCCCCTTTCGCACCAGATGTTTACGGGCAATTTCCCAATCTGGCCGATTTAGAAAGGCGGCCCTTCAAAATGAAGCCTGTGACTATCATTGGAATCGCCCTCATCCTCCTCGGGGTTGTGGGATTCGCGCTGGGAGGATTTTCATTCACCCACGAGAAGAAGGTTGTCGACATGGGGCCGGTGCAAATTAGCCATCAACAAACCAAGACCATACCCATTCCGCCGGTCTTGAGCGCGATTGCACTCATCGGGGGAATCGGTTTGGTGGTCATCGGTGCGCGTAGCAAATGAGAGGTTGACGTAGAGGGTCGATCGCAATCCGGAATGCACCAGCAAAAAGCCAGCATAGGTGGCATGCGGGCTCTTGCATGTTCAAACCAGGACAGTTTACGGTCAGGCTGCAGGAACTCTCCTAGTTGTGGTGGTCGCCACCTCCGTGGCCGCCGCCCTGGTGCCCACCGCCGGATTGGGTATGGCCTTTAGCGCGCACTTTGTTGCCATTTTTATTCCCCCGAGTTTGAGTCACGCGGCGATTCTGCCGCGCGCCGCGGTTGTACGTGCCAACGCGACTCTGCTGCGCGCCACGATTGTACGTGCCGCCACGATTCTGTTGCGCTCCACGGTTGAAGTTGCCGCCAGCCCGGTTATAGTTTCCCCCGCGGTTGTAAGCGCCGCCACGGTTGTAGGCGCCTCGGCTGCCTGCGCGCGGCCTCGCATCATTTGAATGGCAGACATCACATCGTCCGGCTGGTTGTAGTAGGCGTTGCCAAGGTCGGTCGTCCACTGAATGTTTCTATCCATCTGGGCCAGGACCGACGGGAAGGCGACCAGGGCTTTCACGCTGGGGTCCCAGTTCTGCGCGTTGGCGCCGGCAGCCAACTGCTCCGGCGGTACACTCCCCTGCGACTGCACCCAGCGATCCGCTTCCACCACCTGGGTGGGGTACGTCGAGGCTGCCAGAATCTGCGCCACCAGCGCGTCAGGATACAGTGCAATGGGCGCGACCATTTGTCCCAGCTCATCCGGACTTAACGGTTGACCTTGCGGAGCGCCTTGGTCCGGCGGCGGTCCATATTGGTCCTGCGATCCACTTTGATCCTGCGATCCACTTTGATCTGGCGGCGGAGGCGGCGGAGGCGTTCCATTATATTGCTCCTGTTGCGGAGGAGCGGTCTGGGCAAACAACAGCGCACCCTGCCCCATGGGAACGATCAGGGCAATGAGGACAAGCGCGCATGTCCGCCGGGTCATCAACGCAGCGCGTCCGATTCCGTGCCAACGCGACTGAGTTCGCGGCAGCGTGCCGGTGAGACCCTGGAAAATCGAGGTCGCCGGAGATCCATCTTGCTTTCTGGTGGGTTTCATGTTCCCTCTCTAACTGAAGGCAAACTGCCTTGTTATATTCGTACAAATGCATCAACGACTAGACCGAGCAACTGGTATGCATGGTAACCCGCGTCCGACTCGATAGTTGCCAAAAAGGGATGTTGATTTCAATGCCCCTTTCGCGCCCGCGCTCGCGGGATGAAGCGCCAGGGGCCCCGGCAGGGTCTCCTGTTGCACCGGAGATTTCCTGGCAGAATGATGCAGCCCGCAGGGTCCAACTCGCGATACCCTTGTTGCATGAGCCAGCCAATCCATTCTTCTCCGAATATCAACATTGTCCAGGCGCAGGATTATCGCGACGGTTATGCGAACAGCGTGCAGGTGCGGGCCAGCGTGTGGGATTTTATGTTGGTTTTTGGCGCTGCCCGACAGGATTCTCCGAATGAGGTGGTACTGCGAAATTTTCAAGGGATATATCTGAGCCCGCAGCAAGCCAAAGCGCTGTGGAACCTTCTGGGCCAGAATCTGGCGCAATATGAGCAGGCTTTCGGCCCTATTTCTCTAGAGCCGGCGCAGGCGTTTCCAGCGGCGCCCGGCAACGGTCCGATACACTAAACCGGGTTGGCGCGCGTCAGCGATTGGAAGGTCCCTCGGCGCACCCTTTCGTCTTGTGAGGAGCGATGATTTGCCAGCCTCGAATCAGCCTTTGAATTCCGCGCCCGCTTTACGGCCGCATTCGCTGCTGCAACAATTCTTGCTTCAGGAGCACCGCGATGAGCCCGTACCGGCCTGGATCGTTTTTCCGGTCATATATGCCTTTGTCCTGCTGACGCATTTGCCGCTGCTGCGCTTGCCCTATTTTTGGGACGAGGCGGGCTACTATATTCCCGCGGCGTACGACTTTTTCCGCACTGGGTCTCTGGTCCCATATTCCACACTGACCAACGCCCATCCTCCTTTGCCGACAATCTATTTGGCCACTTGGTGGAAGGTGTCGGGATTTACCCCCGTGGTGACGCGTCTGGCGACGTGCCTGGCGGCGTCATTCGCGCTGACCGCAGTCTTCGCGCTGGTGCGCCGGTTGATGAATACCCCGGTGGCTGTCGCGACCACGTTGTTGACTGCGATCTACCCAGTTTGGTTCACCCAAAGCACGCTGGCGCAGGCGGACATTTATGCGGCCGCTGGAACGATGTGGGCGCTGGTTTACGCGTTGGACGAGTTGCCGTCCGCGCGTAACGGCTGGATTGCAGCTGCCTGGTTCTCGGTGGCTGCGTTGTCGAAAGAAACTGCCATTGCGATGCCGTTGACCCTGGCGGCGTGGCATGTTTTGGAAACGCGCCGCAAGCCGTCCCAGGCCAGTGGGCATTGGCGGACGTCGATCCAGTTCGCAATCCCAGCGCTGCCGTTGTGTGCGTGGTATGCCTACCATTTTCATAAGACCGGATATATTTTCGGCAATCCGCAATTCGTGCGCTACAACGCTGTTCTGACGCTGCACGTGGCCCGTTTTTTTCTGGCGCTGGCGCAGCGGCTGATGCAGGTCACCGTCTATATGAATCTTTTCGTGCCCATCTTATGTATGGTGGCTGCGATGTTCTTGCCGGCGCTCCGTCAGGCGGATGGCAGCAAGCGTCCGCGCATCTCCTGGAATGTGCAGGCGCAGATCGGAATTCTTCTGCTGGTCAATCTGCTGTTTTTTTCCGTGGCTGGAGGCGCGGTATTGGCGCGCTACCTGTTGCCGCTCTATCCGCTGATTTTAGTGTTGTGTGTTTCTACCTGGCGACGGCGTGTGGAGCAGTGGCCGTGGATTGTCGCGCTGAGTGCGGTAGCTTTTCTGGCGGGATTGTTCGTCAATCCGCCATATCGCTTTACGCCGGAAGACAACCTGACCTATCGTAGCCTGATCGTGATGCAGCAGCAGGCAATTGCGCAGGTGATTCGCCGCGCCCCGGGAGGAACAGTATTGACAGCGTGGCCCGCCACCGACGAGCTGCGAAGGCCCGAGCTGGGTTATGTGCGCAAGCCCGTACCCGTGGTGGCGATCGGCGATTTTTCTTGGCCGCAGATAGAAACCGCGGCGCAACTGCATGACTACGACGCCGCCCTGGTATTTGCGACCAAGTATCAGCTGACCAACACCCTCAACTGGTCCCATTTTGGCGATGAAGAATGGAACAAGGAATATTTCGGCTACCATTACGATCTGCCGCCCGCGTTGATTGCGCGGTTGCTGCGCGGCGATGTAGTTTGGGAGGCGAGGACCAGGGGATTGTGGACCGCTGTGTTGCTGTTCAACCGCCGGCAAAGCGTGGGCCTTCCCGCCAACGCCGTTCCACTCCAGACCTATGTCGCGACCAGGATGTCGCGCAGTACGCAACCCTTCCAGCCCAGGCTTTCCCACTGAATCGAATGCAGAATTCTATAATCACCAGTGTCGTGAAGAAAACAGAAAATGCGATTGTTCTTCGATTGTGGCGGAGCTTGATTCTTTGCGCGTTGGTCGCGCTGGCGGCTTTGCCTTCGGTTGCGCTATCCGAGTCTGCCAATGAAACCGATTGGGACGGACACCTGGTCTGGGTGCTCCCCTTTGAAAACAATTCCACGCAGCCCGGCCTGGACTGGATTGGCGCTTCGTTTCCGGACATCTTGAACGCGCGGTTGAGCTCGGCTGGATTTCTGACCATTCGTCGCGAAGATCGCCGCTACGCCATGCAACATCTCGGACTTCCCGCGGATTTCCGTCCGACGCAGGCCACCGCGTACCGCATTGGTCAAACGCTGGACGCCGACTATGTCGTCTTCGGCAATTACACGGTCGCCAATGGCCGCATTCGAGCGACAGCGCGGGTCCTGGAGATGCACGGTCCCAGCATGGGCCCCATGCTGGAAGAGGAAGGGGACCTGGACCAACTGATCAACATTGAGGACGACTTGGCGTGGAAGACGGCCATGCGGATCGACCCCAAACTGAATCTGGAAGAGCCGACATTTCTCGCGGCCAGCCGCGATCTTCGACTGGATGCCTTTGAGAATTACATCCGCGGATTGGTCGAGCCGGGGATCGAGGAGCGGATCGGGCACCTGACGAAAGCCGTGCAGCTCAGCCCAGGCTATGTGCAGGCATGGTTTGCGCTGGGACTGGCGTACTTCGACGACCAGCAATATGACCAGGCGGAGGCCGCGTTCGGCAAAGTCCCCAACGGCGGACGGCTGTCCTTGGAAGCCATGTTCTACGCCGGACTCAGTGACCTCTACACCGGGAACTATGTCGGCGCGCAGACGGAATTTTCCGCCATCGCTTCGGTTTTGCCCCTGCCGGAGGTCCTGAACAACGAGGGAATCGCGTTCAACCGCCGCGGCCAGAATGGCACCGCGTTTTTCAGGCGCGTGGTCGAGATGGATCCGCAAAGCGCGGACTACTGGTTCAACCTGGCGGTCTCCGAGCGCCGTCAAAAAAACTATACAGCGGCGCTGAATGCGGTGGCGCATGCCCTTTCGCTGCACCCGCAAGACCAGGAAGCGCAGGACCTACGCAAGAACCTGACGATGCTGAAGAGTGGTCAACTGATTGTGTCTCCGGCGAAACCAGCGGCGGCAGAGACCCATGCATCGGCAAACCGGAGCGTTGTTACCAACGCGGACGATCAGTCAGACTCGACCGGCGTTGCGAAAGACAAGCCGGATACAACCGGTACGCAGAGCGCATCGGGTTCAACCTCCGCACCGGCAGTCTCCGATGCAACCAGCGCGGACTACGAACCGCTGGAACGTATTGCCCGCACCTACGACGAGAGCTCATTGCGGCAGGGCGCCTTTGCGTTGGAACAGATGAACGCGATGAAGCTGCGTTCGATGCCGCCGGCGGAACGCGCGCAACGGCTGTGCCAGCAAGGCACGACCTATGTGAACGATGGCTTGCTGCTGGAGGCGGAACGGCAGTTTCAGCTTGCTTTGGCCGCGGATCCCAGCAGCGCCGCTGCCTATGCCGGTCTGGCCGAAGTGCATGAGTATGCCGGCAGCATGAAAATCGCCCAGCAGGAAGCGAACAAGTCTCTCCAAACGAGACCAAATGCCGCGGCCTATCTGGTGTTGGCGCGAATCGCCCTTAGCCAGCATGACTTGACGGGGGCGCGCAGCAACATCGACAATGCCCTGCGTCTTGAGCCGAATAACACCGCAGCCAAGGGAATTCTGCAGGCGATTCAGACGCAGCAGGGGCAACAGCAGTGATGCGCGGGAGCGTGATCGACATGGGTACAGCACGGAATTCTCCATCCATGTGGGTTCGTTTGCCGCGGCCCGCTTTCGCTTTGCTGGGACTGGTGGGGTGGCTTGGCCTCGGCGCTTTATTCCTCGCGAAGGCTGCGGAGTCGCGGCCAGTGGTGGTGGAGTTGCCGCTGCACGATACCGTGCAACCGATCAGCGCGGCCTATTTGAAGCGCGGGCTGCGTCATGCCGCGGACATTCATGCGCAGGCAGTGTTGGTCGAACTGGGCACGCCGGGCGGCCTGCTGACTTCGACACGCATCATGGTCGCCGCCATCGAAGAATCTGAAGTTCCGGTCATCGTATATGTTGCGCCCTCTGGGAGCCGTGCCGCCTCCGCTGGATTTTTCATTCTGGAGTCCGCCGATGTCGCCGCCATGGCTCCTGGCACCAACACGGGAGCGTCGCATCCGATTCTCGAGGGCGAGAAGATGGACCCGATCCTGAAAACCAAGATCGAGAACGATGCCATGGCCTTCCTCCGCTCCTACGTTTCGCGCCGAGGGCGCAACGCGCAGGCGGCTCAGGATGCGGTGCTGAATTCGAAATCGTATACCGATCAGGAAGCTCTCAACCTGAAGCTGATCGATGCTATTTCTCCCGACATCCCCACGCTGTTGGACCACCTTAATGGCACGACTGTGACGCGTTTCAGCGGGGCGAAGCAGGTGCTGCACACGCAGGACGCGGATGTCGAAGTGATGCCGCCAAGTACGAGAGAACGGATTCTCAGCACGCTGACCGACCCCAACCTTGCGGTGCTCCTGCTGATCCTCGGCGGCCTGTTGATCTATCTGGAATTCAATGCGCCGGGCGCGATCGTTCCTGGCGCGCTGGGAACTCTTTTGGTGTTGATCTCTCTGTTTGCGCTGGACCTGCTGCCGTTGGAGTACACGGCGGTGGGATTTCTCATCGGCGCGCTGGTCCTGTTTGTGCTGGACATAAAATTTACCACTCATGGAATTCTCGGGTTGGCTGCGATCGGCTGTCTTGTCTTCGGCCTGCTGACGCTGGTGAATGGGCCGATCCCGGAGATGCGCGTGCATCTGGGGACCGCTCTTGGCGCGGGCATCGGCTTCGGCCTGATTACCATCTTCCTTACCACGATTGCCGTGCGTGCTCGACGCAATAAAGTGCAGACTGGTGGCGAAGCGCTTCTGGGGACCATTGCGGTGGCACAAACCGCGTTGAATCCGAACGGACAGGTGCTGGTGCGGGGGGAGCTTTGGCAGGCGCATTCCCGCGATGCAGTCGCCGCCGGGGAGTCGGTCCTGATCCGTGACCGTAAGGGACTTATATTGGAAGTTGAACGTGACGTGCGAGGTTCCTGAAAGCGGTTTCGCGCCCGATTGGCACGCGGCCCGTGCTATACAACCTAAGGCGAGTGTTCCATGCTCGGGGAGAGTTGAACATGCCATCCACTGCAGTACTGGTCGTCATCGTCATCGTGGCGTTCTACCTGTTTAGTTCCATCAAAATTTTGAAGGAGTATGAGCGCGGGGTGATCTTCCGCCTGGGCCGTCTGCTCAGTTCTCCAAAAGGCCCAGGAATCGTCCTCGTCTTCCGGCCATTTGACCAGATCGTGCGCATCTCCCTGCGGCAGGAGGCGATGGAAGTCCCGGCGCAGGACATCATTACGCGCGATAACGTTACGCTGAAAGTGAATGCGGTGATTACACTGCGGGTGATCGATGCCGCAAAGGCGGTGGTGGAAGTATCGAACTACGTCTATCAGACCTCGCAGTTTGCGCAGACAACGCTGCGATCGGTATTGGGCGAGGTGGAACTGGATGAGTTGCTGGCCCATCGCGAGAAATTGAATTTGAAAATCCAGACCATCATCGACCAGCACACTTCGCCCTATGGATTGAAAGTTGTCAGCGTGGAAGTGAAGCAGGTGGACCTGCCGGAGTCGATGTTGCGCGCCATGGCGCGCCAGGCCGAAGCGGAGCGAGAAAAGCGCGCCAAGATCATCAACGCGGAAGGCGAGTTCAACGCGGCGCAGCGCCTGGTAGAGGCGGCAACGCTTCTGGCGCAGCAGCCGATCACCATGCAGTTGCGCTACCTGCAGACGCTCAGCGAAATTGGCGCGGAGAAAAACACCACCATCGTGTTTCCGCTGCCGCTGGAACTGGTCTCGCTGCTGAAGCAAGTCGGTCAAGCGGTCTTACCCAAACCTGGCGGAGATGTATAGCGATGACGGCCTTGTTCGAAGAAAATATCGACGTTCACGATCCGGTGGAAGCGCACTGGGGCACCAGCACCATCCTTGCAATCTTCTTTGCTTCTTCCTTGGTCTCGGCGGTGTTTTTTGGCCTCGGGTACTCCTTCGGCGGGGCCGGGACCTCAAAGCGCTCGCTTTCCATCAACTCGGCTCCGGTGAGCAGCAACGCGGCAGGATCGCCCATCTTGCCAGCGCCGTCCAAACCAGCCGATATCTCGAATCGGCCCTCCCCCATCGCAAATGTCGTCGCCAAGGCCGATGCGCACCCTACTGGGAACACTCCGTCGGCGCCTTCGGTAGTCTCGCGTCCGGTTGCAGCGACCCACATCGCCCAGTCGATCGCTCCCATGGCCGGGAAAAAGGCAATGCCCGCACCTTCAGCTCAGCATGAAAATGCGGCGGCCAACGAAAAAAGCAGCGCTCACATCATGGTGCAGGTGGGCGCCATCGCCGATCGCAAAGATGCCGAACGCCTGGTGGCGGAGTTGCGAAAGAAGGGCTTCCACGCGGGAATCTATTCGCAGAAACACGACAAGTTTCTCCACGTGCAGATCGGCCCGTTTCAGGATGCAGCGCAAGCGCAGTCCAAGCGGCATCAGGTGATGGCGAGCGGTTTCCACGCCATCCTGAAGAGTTCGACTTAGGCGCGGCTCACCTCTGTCGCAAACCGAGTTAGCCGCGCATCCATTCCGGCAAGCCGGCGGCGATGGATTCGCGCACGGCATCGATCAGTTCTTCCCGCGTCGAGAAATCGGCGGCGAATAGCGGCGGATGTACATGGATGTGCGCCACGCCGGGAAAAATCCGCAGACTGCCCTTTCGCATCATGGATTCGGTGCCGTAGATCGAGACCGGAACAATGGGCGCGCCGGTTTGCTGGGCCAGATAAAAAGGGCCCTTTTTAAAGGGAAGCAGCTTCCCTGTAGGCGAGCGCGTTCCCTCTGGAAAGGCCGTAATATGCACACCGGCAGCGAGGACCTTTGCGGCGCTGTCGATACTCTCCCTCGCATCCTCGCGGTTTCCGCGGCGCTCCACCGGCACGAAATCAGCCATCCGCATCGCTATCCCGACAAACGGGATTTTCATGAGCGCCTTTTTCAGGAAGACGGCGGAACGGCCT
This sequence comes from Acidobacteriota bacterium, assembly GCA_021792795.1. Lineage (GTDB taxonomy): Bacteria > Acidobacteriota > Terriglobia > Terriglobales > Acidobacteriaceae > JAKAAZ01. Next base: position 9,336 of record JAJYUB010000013.1, read on the forward strand.
GGGATCAACGGCATAAACAATGGCGGGTCAAGGTTGGAAACATGGTTCGCCATAAAAATGCATGCCTGGCCTGGCGGGATGTTCTCGAATCCCTGGGCCTCGATGCGAATTCCTCCCAGCCGCAGGCCGGACGACGCAATCCACATGGAGAAGCGATAGAGAAATGTCACGTCGCCTGTGATCCAGGTCCACGGAAAACCCAGCAGCGCGCCGATCGGAACCAAGACCGCAAAGTAAAGGAGAATTGCGATCGCGGAAATCATGGGGCCACGGCGCGACCCTGGCCGCTGCGAAGGGCCTCTGGGAGCTTTCGATAGATTCCGTCAAAGCCGCCATTGGAAAGGATGGCGACAACGTCTTTCGATTGCAGATGCGCGGTGAGGTGGTCGATGATCGCGGCCACGTCGGGCAACTGCCGTGCAGAACGTCCGCGCGCATGAAGCGCCTGCACAATGTGTTCCGGATGCAGAATCTGGTCGGCGGGAATGTTCGTTGCCTGGTACACCGCAGCCAGAATGACCTGGTCGGCCAAGGAAAGACTCTCGGTCAGCTCGTGCTCGAAAACATTGCGGCGCAGCGTGTTGGAGCGCGGCTCGACAACCGCCCACAGGCGCGATTCCGGATATCGCAGGCGCAGGGCGCGCAGGGTTTCGCGAATGGCCGTGGGATGGTGCGCGAAATCGTCGACGATCGTGATGCCGTCGATCTCCGCAATGACTTCCAAGCGCCGCTTGACGCTGCGAAAAGTTCGAAGCGCCGTCTGGATGTCTTCCGCGGGAACACCTTGGCCGGCGGCGAGAGCGGCGGCCGCGGTAGCGTTCAACACATTATGTTCGCCAATCATCGGCATCTCTACTTGCAGCCACGGCTGCCCATTTTGTTCGATGCGCCAATGGCTGGAGTTGCCATGGATGGCAAGATCGGTTATTCGCCAGGTTGAATCCTGCGCGAAGCCGTAGCGTTCCACGGGACAGAAAGCGCGCGCGACGCATTCGGTCACGTTGCTCGATCCATCGAAGGCGACGATGCGTCCTCGTCGAGGGACAAGATTGACCAGGCGTTTGAACGCCGTCTTCACGGACTCCAGATCGGCATAGATGTCCGCATGATCGAACTCAACATGGGTGAGGGCCAACGCATCCGGAAAATAGTGGAGGAACTTCGGTCCCTTGTCGAAGAAGGCTGTGTCATACTCGTCGCCCTCCAAAACAAATGGCCGCGTTGGCCGCAGGGCGAAACTGGAACCGAAATTCTCCGCGATGCCGCCGATTAAGAACGACGGAGCCAGCGCTGGGTTGTTGGTCGCGGCAGTCTCGTAGATCCATGCCAGCATGCTGGTCGTCGTGGTCTTGCCGTGCGTGCCAGCGATGACGAGAGATTCGCGATCCACAAGGAATTCTTCGTGAATCAATTGCGCCAGGGAGCGGAAAGGAATGCGTTGGTCCAATACATATTCCAGTTCCGGATTGCCTCGCGAAATTGCATTCCCGACGATAACAAGATCGGGCCGCGGCTCCAGGTTCTTTTCAGAAAACGGTTGCGCGATGGGAATGTGAAGCTGCTCCAGCAAGTTGGACATGGGCGGATACGCGGCCTTGTCGGAGCCGGTGACGTGCCATCCGCGCAACTGCAACATGCCGGCCAGCGAGGCCATGGCACTGCCGCAGACCCCGATCATATGGACGTGTCGGCCCTGTGTCCCCCTACCTTCGCGGTTTTCCCGTTGGATTGCGTTCATCGTCATCCTTCGTTACAAGTGACCGATGGCTGGAATCGCAGCGTCGGCGAATTCCTCAGGTCCAGTTCACTGGCAACGCCGATCGGCACCGTAATGTTCCGTTCCAGCACGTGGCCGGAACGCAGTCCAATCGCGACCGGGCCAGGAAAATAGGCCAGAACACGCATCAGTACCGCGTCCAACAATTCATTCGCATTTCCAGGTTGCACGCAATCCAGCATGGGCCCGAACACGATACCGCGTACATCCGCCAGCTTCCCTGCCAGGCGCAACTGCAACAGCATGCGGTCGATTTGATATGGCTTGACGCCGATATCCTCCAGAAACAGGATCGTTCCTGCCGTTTGAATTTCGTACGGCGTTCCCAGCGAAGCCACCAGCATGGAGAGGCATCCACCATAGAATTTACCCTGCGCGCGACCGGGTTTCAGGGTGCGCAAGCCTGCTTCCGGCCCAGGCTGCCATGGACGATCCTGCGAGAGCGCAGCCTGCCAACTGACCGAATCGACGCCATTGGGTCGCGCGAAATCTCCAGCAGCCATGGGCCCGTGGAACACCACCAGGCCCGTCGCATCGTGGATGTATGTTTCCAGGCTGGTAATGTCGCTGCATGCCACAAAAATTTTCGGATTCCTTCGAATCAGATCCAGATCGAGTCCGTTCAGCATTTCCGCCGATCCGTAACCGCCACGGTTACAAATGATTGCTTTGACGGAGGGATCGCTGAAGGCGGCGTGCAAATCCTCCAGGCGCAGCGCTGGAGTGCCGGCAGAATATTGACCATAATGCGCGAGGGCATGGGCTCCCAACTGCGGCCGCAGGCCAAGAGCGCGCAAGGAACCCATTCCCGTCTGCACCTTGTTCGGATCGAACCAACTGGCCGGAGAAATCAATCGGACGGCATCTTCCGCGCGCAGCGCTGCCGGAAGAACCGCAGGCTTGGACGCCTTGTCCATCGCTCTCGACGGCACGGTCATACCAGCAGGCACTCCCCTTGGGCGATGATTTCCGCAGGTCCCGTCAGCAGCAGGCTGGAGTCCTTTTTCTCCCACTCAACCCTTTGCTCGCCGCCCTCGGCAGCCACTGTGAGCTTTCGCACGGCCCCTCGCAGTTCAATACTTGCCGCTGCGGAGGCCGATGAACCGGTGCCAGAGGAGAGGGTCGGCCCGACGCCTCGCTCAAAAATACGGAACTCAATCCTATTTGTATCCGTCACACGCACAAATTCAACGTTGGTTCCTTTTGGAAAGTCTGGATGCACGCAGATTTCAGATCCTACCTGCTGCCATGGCCGGCCTGCGCAGGAAAAATCCGGCGCGTCCACAAAGGCGACAAAATGCGGATTGCCAATCGACACATCCGCCCCAACGACGGCGCTTCCATCGCGCAGGGTAACGGTATGGGCCTTCAGAGTTGGAATCCCCATCTCCGTGGAAATGAGATATCGCGGAGAACTACGCTCCAGAATGCGGCAGTGGCGCAACCCGGCATGGGTGCGGATGGAAAACTCAGTGGCCTCGTCCTCCTGCGCCAGATAGGCGGCCACGCAGCGTGTGCCGTTGCCGGAGATTTCCCCCTCCGAGCCGTCCGCGTTGAACAGTCGAATGGAATATCCGCCATTGTCGCCCAGTGTGAGAAATTCAACTCCATCCGCGCCCACTCCCACGTTGCGCGCGCACAGGATTCGCGCGATTTCGGCACAGCGGCCTTCCTCGATCGGCTCGTCGACGATCAGAAAATCATTCCCGCAGGCATGTGCTTTTACAAATCGGATCACTTGGCTTCCTCGATCGGGGTTGCGTTCTGCGATGCACGGGCAATATACCGCCGATCCACAGTGTTGTAATTTCCGCTGAGTACAAGCGCGATGGCTTCGGGGTACGCCACGTGCTCCTGCTCCAGTATGCGCGCGGAAAGGGACGCTTCGTCATCGCTGTCTAGCACCGGGACAGCGCGCTGCAATACGATCACTCCGTGATCCAGTTGCTCATCCACAAAATGGACAGTACACCCGGTGACAGCGACCCCGTATTGGAGCGCTTGCGCTTGCGCATCCAGGCCCGGAAACGCAGGCAACAGCGAAGGGTGAATGTTCAAAATGGCTTGCGGATAGGCGGCCACAAATTCCGGCGACAGCAGCCGCATGTATCCGGCCAGGCAGACCAAGTCCACGTCATGTTGGCGCAAGCAGGCCACAATTTCCGCATCCTGCTCGGCACGCTTTCGCCCGCGTGCCTCGACCACATGGGTGGCGAGTCCTCGGGCTCTGGCGGCAACAATCCCAGCGGCTTCGGCGCGATTGGAAATGACAATGGAGATTTCCGCGTCTTCAATCTGGCCGCGATCGATGGCATCGGCAATCGCCAGAAAATTGGAGCCACGACCGGAAAGAAGAATGCCGAGATGCTTCATGTCGAATTAGTTGTACAACACCCGGCGGTCGCCCTTGATGATTTTTCCAATCACCGCGTGGGGCTCGTTGGCGCGGTCCAGCAGTGCCTTGGCGCGCTTGTACTTCTCCACCGGCACAACGCAGATCAACCCGATGCCCATGTTGAAGGTCCGCAGCATTTCGTCGCGCTCCACATTGCCCAGCGACTGCAGGTGGTCGAAAATGGGCAGCGCCGTCCAGGAACCCAATTCGACCGTGGCGGAAACATGTTTGGGCAGGATGCGGGGCAAATTTTCCGTGATGCCTCCGCCGGTAATGTGCGCCATTCCCGCGACCAGGTCGGCCGCCGTCAATTTGCGGATGATGCTGAGATAGCTGCGATGGGTCTTCATCAACGCAATGCCGGCCTTCTCGTGCAATTCATTCACGTATTGTTCCGGCGTGTACTTGGCCACCTGAAAAAACAGCTTGCGGGCCAGCGAGTATCCATTGGTGTGCAGTCCGGTGGAAGGCAGGCCGACCAGCAAGTCGCCCGGTCGAATTGCGGCGCCTGTAATGATTTTTTCGCGCTCCACCACGCCCACAATAAACCCGGCCAGGTCGTACTCCCCGTCGTGATAGAACCCCGGCATCTGCGCGGTTTCTCCGCCGATCAACGCGCAGCCATTAGCGCGGCAGGCGTCGGCCATGCCGGAAACTACTTTCTCCGCTACATCGCCGTCCAGTTTGCTGGACGCCAGGTAATCCATGAAAAACATCGGCGTTGCCGCCTGCACGGCAATGTCGTTGACGCAGTGGTTCACCAGGTCCGCGCCGACGGTATGGTGCATGTTCATCTGGAAGGCAATCTTCAGCTTGGTCCCGACGCCATCCGCACTGGAAACCAGTACAGGATTTTTGTAGCGCGTGGTGTCCAGCTTGAACAGGCCGCCAAAGCCGCCAATCTCGCTTAACACCTGCTTGTTGAAGGTCCGCTGGGCAAGATATTTAATGCGCTGTTTGGTGCGGTCGCCGCTGGAAATGTCGACGCCTGCATCGGCGTACGTAATCGTGGGAGTTGGCTTGGATGACGACTTGCTGGCCACAGGCGCGCGTTCCGGGGATGAAGGATGCCGGCAGACTATGTTCTGAAACCCTAGGGCCTATCACCCGAACGCAACGTCCGATGGGGCAGGTGGAGGAACGGAACAAAACCATACCGGGAAGCAACAGTGTAGCATCGCAGGCTGTTCTCATCGGAATTTCGCGGCTCCTCCTATACTGAATATCGATGACTTCATCTGTACGTTCCATGCAGCTTTCCCGCCAATTGCAGAGGCGAGCAGAAACTCTGTTGCCAGGAGGCGTCGATTCGCCTGTGCGCGCGTTTCGCGCAGTCGGCGGCGGGCCGCCATTTGTCGTTCGCGCGGAAGGCGCCTATCTCTGGGATGCCGACGGCAATCGCTACCTGGACTACTTCGGTTCCTGGGGGCCGATGATTCTGGGCCACGCGGCACCGCAAGTGGTGAAAGCGGTGCAGGAAGCTGCGGCGCGCGGCGTCAGTTTCGGCGCTTCAACACCCACCGAGGCAGATCTCGCCGAGATGGTCCGCCAGGCATTTCCATCGATCGAGATGTTGCGATTTGTCAGCTCCGGAACCGAAGCGACGATGTCGGCGATCCGCCTTGCCCGCGCCTTCACCCACCGCAAGCACTTCATCAAATTTGAAGGCTGTTACCACGGTCACTCCGACGCACTGCTGGTCAAGGCTGGCTCCGGCATCGCCACACTTGGTATCCCTGGCTCCGCGGGCGTGCCGGAAGAGACCATTCAGCACACCATCGCGCTGCCCTATAACGATATCGCCGCCGTCGAGCAAGCCTTCTCTCGATACAAGGACCAGATCGCGTGTGTGATTGTCGAGCCGGTGGTGGGCAATGCCGGTTGCATTCCGCCGAACCCTGGTTATCTAAAGGCGCTGCGAGCGATCACCGCGCGGGAAGGCGCGCTCCTCATTTTCGACGAAGTGATGACGGGCTTTCGGCTGGCGCTGGGCGGAGCGCAGGATATCTACGGCATCCAGCCGGACATGACTTGCCTGGGAAAGATTCTCGGCGGCGGCCTGCCGTGTGGCGCCTTCGGCGGACGCGCGGACATTATGCGGATGCTGGCGCCGTTGGGCCCGGTCTATCAGGCAGGCACGCTCAGCGGCAATCCGCTGGCCATGGCGGCAGGAATCGCCACCGTTGGAACTCTGATCGAACGGCGCGATACCATCTACCCGCAGTTGGAGCAGGTTGCTGCCGCCGTGGCGGAAGGCGTGGCCGGTCTCGCTCGCAAGGCAGGAGTTGCCGTCACAACCAACCGCGTCGGCTCCATGTTTACCTGGTTCTTTACCGCCGACCCGGTCATCGACTACGACAGTGCCTCACGCTCCAACACCAGCCAATTTGCCGCCTTCCACCGCGCCATGACGGAGAGCGGTGTATGGCTGCCACCCTCGCAGTTTGAAGCCGCCTTCCTCGGCACCGCGCATGGAGAGGAAGAGATTCGAGCCACCCTCGCCGCCGCAAAAGAGGCCATGGACAGAGTGGCTGCGCTGGAAACGCATTAGAGGCGATTCTTCTGCGGTTGCCGGGCAGAACCAGGTTTACACCCACGCCTCGGGCGTGACAAACTCGCAGACTTCGCCGCGCAGCGCGAATTCATCTTTCCAGCGCTGAATCATCCGGTCGACTGCGGCGATGGTGTGACGGCGATCCTGGCCCAGCGCGGCCTGTCCGCCGTCGTGCAGCAGCGCATTGGTCGCGTATCCACGTCGGGCATTCCTGCGAAAGCTGCGCAGAATATTTCGCTCCACTGCATCCGGCGTCGTTGCCTTCCAGTCGTATCCCATCGCATTCCACAGCACCGGCGTCAGCCCCAGCTCGCGAGCGGCGCGCAACACGTCGGGTCGGCGTCCGCCATGGGGCGGGCGAAACCAGTGGATTGCGGTACCCAGCGCATCTTCCAGCGCCGCATTGCAGTCGCGCAACTCCTGCCGGACGAGTCGGGGCGGCCGAATCAGCAGCAAGGGATGCGTCATAGTGTGGTTGCCGATCAAATGACCTGCGGCGGCCACCGCGCGGGCAATCTCCGGGCGCTGCCGCACAAAACGGCCAATCATAAAGAAGGTGGCGCGGACATCGTGTTTCGCCAGGACTTCCAGCAGATGAAAGGTGTCGGGATCGTTGGGGCCGTCGTCGAACGTCAGGGCAATATGGCTGGGGTTTTTCGCCGCCACCACGCAGCGGCCAAAGAGTTGCGAGGTCGGCCACATGCCCGCGTAGGCGTAGGCTCCCGCAGCCAGGACGCCAGCCGCCATAGCAGTCACGACAATCGCTCCTGCGCTGGGCGATGCGGGGCGGTTGGCAGCCGCATCAGCCGTTCGCTCAGGCTCGGGAAGGGTGAGGATTTTTGGCGGAACCATCGCGTTTGAGTGTATCGGAACCGGCTCGGCAGGGGTATCCACAAGGTATCGATTTGTGGCTTGCCGAGTCGCCATGCGCATGCTATCTTCGACTTTCATTCGCTTTTACTACGAAGGGGATTCGCCATGGCCAAGCTTTTCGAAAATCCTAGATTCATTGCTATTGAAGGCCCGATCCGCGCCGGAAAATCCACATTAGCCACGCTGCTGGCCCAGGAAATCGGCGCCACGCGCATCATTGAGCCACAGCAGAATCCCTTCCTGTCGCCATTCTATCGCGGCGAAAGAAGCGCTGCCTTTCCCGCGCAAATGTGGTTCCTGATGTCGCGTTATGAGCAGCTATGTGCTGCCGCCGAGCGCGACGCCCAGAGTGGCAAATCGGCCCCTATGGTGGCCGACTACATTTTTGAGAAAGACAAGCTGTTCGCCAATCTGAATCTGAGCGATGACGAGTTGGCGCTGTACGAGCGGCAGTTTCAATACTTCCGCGACCAGTTGCCCACCCCCGACCTGGTGATTTATCTGCAGACCTCGCCCAAGGTGCTGCGCACCCGCCTGGCCCGCAAAGGAGTGCCCGAGGAACAGGCGATTTCCGGCCGCTATCTGGAGCAGGTCACGGAAGCCTACGAACACTTCTTCTTCCACTACACCGCCAGCGATCTGCTGATCGTGAACACGGACGACATCGACTTTGTGCGCAATAACGAGGACCTGCAAACCCTGCTGCGGCGGCTGAAGGAGCCCGTCCACGGCACGCAATACTTCCTGCCGCTCGGCAAGGTTCAGACTAACGGCTTGGAGAATTTCTGTAGCCTGCTAAAGCACGGCATTTCCGACAAGTTCGTGAGCGTAGAGCCATTCCACGTTTTTCCCTGTCTGGATGAGCAAACCTTCCGCTACAATCATCACGAAGGCTTCAAAAACGGCGACCGATGCGACGCAGCCGTACGGCAGGTCGTCGGTAAGCGGCTCACGCTCGATCAATTGACTGGCAAGAATCAGTCGGGGGTCTTCCTTAATTGAAAAACGACGGCAAGAACGTGGCAAGGGCAAAACGTAAGGAGGCGGCGCCTGGATTGTCGGTAGTCTCTCTGTTCTCCGGCTGTGGTGGACTAGACCTCGGATTCGAGGGCGGGTTTGACGCATTTGGCACTGAGTACAGGCGGCTTCCATTCAATATCACATGGGCAAACGATCTCAACCCGGTAGCTTGCCGCAGCTATAAGAAGAACCTCGCAGACCACATCCATTGTGGCGACGTATGGGAAGCGCTGAACACAATGCCTAAACGGGCGGATGTGGTAATCGGTGGATTCCCATGCCAAGACCTCTCGATCAACGGCTTGCGTAAAGGTGTAGCAGGAGTAAAAAGCGGTCTGTATCGCGCGATGGTTGAGGCAGTCGTTAGGTTGAAGCCGAAGGCGTTTGTAGCCGAAAACGTGCGTGGCCTCCTATTTCATTACAACAAAGACTCTCTGGAGCAGGTACTAAATGACTTCAAAGCTCTCGGCTATGAGGTAAATGTGGGTTTGTATCTGGCTGCGGATTACGGGGTACCACAGATGCGGCAACGTGTTTTTATAGTAGGAACGCTTCCCAAAGTAAAGTCGTTTGTGCCGCCCGTGCCTGTGCGAACGAAGGCAAACTGGATGACCTCCAAAGAGGCTGTAGGCGATCTTGAAGACATGCCTGAGCGCGAGGACATCAATCATATTTGGAGTCGGGCCGAGCGTAGCCCTGAACAGGGCAACCGTAAGCTAAAAGCAGATCGTCCGGCAGACACAATCCGCGCAGAGTGCCACGGCAACATCCAATACCACTACAAATTGCCGAGACGCATCTCCATGAGAGAGGCTGCCCGCTTCCAGTCATTCCCTGATAGCTTCATCTTTGACGGTAAGCTGCGTGAAACTGAGCGCCAGGTTGGGAACGCGGTTCCTCCCATTATGGGTTGGCATATCGCCGAAGCATTGAGCCGGAGTCTTCAGTGACACGCGAAGATTTCGAGAGAATGCTCGGCAAAGCTGTCGTGCAACTTGGCGATGAAGTAAGGCAGAGTGCGAAGTATCATTCTCCCTCAGATTTCGAGCAGCGTGTCTTTGACGTTCTGCGGAACATCGCGGCTGGAGAGAAGATTGATATTAACCCAACTTTTCATCCGCACGCATTCCCCGATATTCGCGCTAACGGCTATGGGATAGAAGTCAAGACAACGGCCAAAGATTCGTGGATCAGTGTTGGCAACAGCGTATTTGAGGGGATGCGCGATCCATCTGTAAAACAGATATACGTTGTCTTCGGAAAGATGGGCGGTATGCCGTCCGTGCAATGGGGACGATATGAAGATCGAATAACGCATGTCAGAATTTCTCATGCGCCACGCTTTGTTTTGGAGATGGATCGGGACTCTTCTTTGTTTGGGAAGATGAAGATTTCATACGATGAATTCTCCCAGCTTCCACCCGACGGAAAAATGAAACACGTCCGCGACTATTCACGCGGACGGCTCAAGGATGGCGAGCGTCTTTGGTGGCTGGAGGACCAGGACAGCCCTGGAAAACCGCTGGAAGTAAAACTGTATATGAGTCTCACGAAGCCAGAAAAGATAAAGCTACGCGCTGAGGGCGCGTTGCTGTTTCCTGAAATCGTCTCTGGCTCCAGAGTGAAAGACAAGTATAACGACGTGGCGTTCTTTTTCTTGAGGTATCACAATGTATTTTGCCCGCAGACTCGCGATTTGTTTTCTGCTGGGAGCGTGGCAGGGAAAGAGCGCGGCGGAAACTACCTGCAGCGGTCACTCAAGAACATCGAAGCCCAGATGGTTGAAGCTGCCGAACGACTACCATCTGACCTGATAGAGGAATACTGGGGCGTGCGAGTAGAACCGAAAGATAGAATCAAATTCTGGCTTGGCCGCGCTGACAGACTGGCAAAAAATTGGAGACCGTCGGAGCACTTATTTATAGAGACAAAGTGAAACCACAGGCAGCCGGAAAGGAAACAAGTAAAACAAAAACCTCAGTAGCATGGATACACTCACTAAGCCGGAACGCAGTGTCCGCATGGGTCTCATTCGGTCTACGGATACCAAGCCAGAAATTGCAGTGCGTCGGCTAGTTTTTGGAATGGGTTATCGGTATCGGCTACACGGCAAGAATCTGCCGGGCCATCCCGACCTCGTTTTCGCCTCTCGGTTGCAAGTTATTTTTGTGCATGGTTGTTTCTGGCATCTCCATCAAAACTGCTCCCACTGCCGTCCCCCGAAATCGAGGCAGGATTATTGGAAGCCGAAACTTCAACGCAACGCAGAAAGGGACAAACAGACACAACAGGAATTACGCCGCATGGGTTGGCGTTGTCTAGTGGTCTGGGAATGCGAACTTAGAAACCAATCCAAGCTTATACGGAAGATCATGCAATTCCTCGCTTAACAAGAATAGATGAATTGCCAAGTATGTTATTGTCCTACCCAGCCGATCCCTCTGAGTCCCAAATGCCTCGTAAGCCAGCTTTTGTTTGTGGGTAAACGACACCCGTGCTCAAATTGGGGGGGTGCATAATTTGGGGAATGGATGCGCTCCAAGGTGAAGGCAATCTCGCCGGGGGAGAGTGGCATCGGGTAGGATGGGGAATGTTGCCTGTCGCAGGGCGGGCCTCCCCAAACTATGCGAGCGCTGATCCTATCTGATATTCACGCCAACATCGATGCCCTGGACGCGGTCCTTGAAGCGGCTCCCCAACACGACGTTGTCTGGAACCTGGGCGATGTGGTCGGCTACAACGCCGCGCCGGAGGACGTCATTGAGCGGTCACGCGAGATTGGTACCATGTTTGTCCGGGGAAATCATGACCGTGCCTGCGCTGGCCTGACGGGCGCGGATAACTTCAATCCAGTGGCGTATCGCGCCGTGCAGTGGACGCGAGGCCAGCTTGGTGCTGATGCTCTCGCATGGCTGAAGGAAATGCCTGCCGGTCCGATCATGCCCGCGGGGACTCTGGTGAGCTGCGTTCATGGCTCGCTGCTCGATGAGGACGAATACCTGCTCTCCACCGAGGACGCAGAGGGGCAATTTGAGCGCACGCGCACCCCGATTACGTTCTTCGGGCATACGCATGTGCAGGGTGGGTTTGCCGCGAATGATGCCGGCGAATGGTTTCAGATGAAGCCCGTGTACAGCGACGACAAGATTGTCGAAAGTTACGATTTGGATCTGCGCAATTCCGCCAAATATCTGATCAATCCTGGCGCCGTTGGCCAGCCTCGCGACCACGATTGGAGAGCGGCCTTCGCGCTCTATGATGACGCGGCGGCGCGGGTAACATTCTTCCGCGTTCCCTACGATGTGCAGGCGGCGCAGATGCGCATTCACCGCGCCGGCCTGCCGGAGATGCTGGCGGCGCGTCTGTGCGTCGGCCGGTAATCCTCCCCCCCTCCGCCGCTGCGGCGACCCGCGAAAGTTTGCGCACCCACAACATTTCAGGGTAGGAGACACCCCACATCTCAAGGCGAGATGTAGGTCACCCCGATGGGCCGTGGTATCGGCTATTCGCTGTCGGCTTCTTTCGCCACTGTTACCTTGACGTGCGCGGTCACTTCCCGATGCAGGCGGACAGGCACCAGAAATTCGCCCAGCGATTTCAACGGCTCTTCCAGTTGCACCTTGCGTCGGTCAATCGTAAATCCCTTGGCTTCGAGCGCCTGCGCGATGTCCGGGCCGGTGACGGAGCCGAACAGGTGATCGTTGTCGCCGGTCTTGCGGGTGAAGTTCAGCTCGACATTCTCAAACTGCTGTAGCAGCAGTTCGGCGTCGGCCTTTTCCTTGGCGGAGCGGCGAACTGAGGATGCCTTCATCTGGTCAATGACCGCTTTGTTACCCGGTGTGGCTTCGATGCCCAGGTTGCGCGGCAACAGAAAATTGCGGCCATATCCTTGCGCCACTTTGACGACATCCCCGCGATGACCGAGGTTCTCGACATCTTCCTTCAAAATGATTTCCATGTCCTAATCTCCAGAAAAATCTTCTTGCAGCCGCCGATGGAGCACTACAGCGGATCGCAGATATATTCAAAGATGAGATGAGTCATTCTGAGCGAAGCGAAGGATCCAGAGAATAACGGCAGCAACGTTTCTGCGAATGTTCTCTGGATTCTTCACTCCGCTCTGCTCCGTTCAAAATGACTCCGTTGCGACACCCGGCTTCACCGACTGTAAATCCGTTTTAGTGGCGCTGTGCAAACGGCAGCAGAGCGATGTTGCGGGCCTGCTTGATGGCGCGGGTGACGCGGCGCTGGTGAGTGGTGCAGACGCCAGTCAGGCGGCGGGGAACAATTTTCCCGCTTTCCGCCACAAAGCCCTGCAACAACCGCACGTCGCGGTAAGGAATTGCGTCGATCTTCTCCACGCAGAACTTGCAGACTTTCTTGCGGCGGAAGAATTTGCGTCCGCCGGGACCGCCGCCTGCGCCTGCCGGGCGCGGTGGCCGCGGACCAGAGTGGGAGGGTCCATCCGATGTCGATGTCGATTGCGATCTTTCTTCTGCCATGCTGCGACTCCTTCTCTTGTCTGCCAGAGAACGTCTCTGGCGCTTGAACGTGTGTCTTGCCGTTGAAAATGCAGTGGGCCTCGCCCACGAAAATGTTGCGTCGGCCCCGCTAGGCGATCGCTTCTGGAACCGCCGCGGCTTCCGCGGGCTGTTCCACGCTGCGTTGCGGGGCCACCGGCTGCGCAGCGGCGGCATGCGCGGCAGCCGCCTGGGACGCAGCAGCGGCGGCATTGGCCTGGGCAGCCTGCGCGGCCTGGGCGTTCACCGTGCTTTGCTTGATCTTGGTGGAGCGCAGCTTCTTGATCTTGTTGATGCGCTTTTCTTCCTCGTCCATGCGGACGGTGATGAACTTGATGACAGGTTCCGTGACGCGCAAGCGGCGTTCCAACTCGGCCACCAGGCTGCCGTCCGCTTCCACGGTCAACAGGTTGTAATTGCCCTCGTTGAACTTTCGGACGGTGTAGGCCAGCTTGCGGTTTCCCAGCTTTTCGCTCGATACCAGCTTGCCATTGCCCTTGGCGATGGTGGCTTCAAAGCCGGCGATCAGCTTGTCCGCTTCTTCGCCAATCACATCGGGGCGCAGGATAAACATGACTTCGTATTTCCGTTCCATTCGTCTCTCGTTTCCGGCAAGGCATTGTGGCCTTGCCTGTCGCAGCCTTCAGGGCTGCTCAGTCTTACCGTTCAGTCTGTTCGTTCACTCTTGCTCTTCGGCAGTTGCCCGCCGATTCAACCGGTTCATCGCGACGCTGGCGCCTTCGGTTAAAAGCAACTCAATCGCCGTCGAAACATCGTCCAGAACTTTGTCCAGCACCGCCAGCTCCGTTTTTCGAAACGGCGTCAGAACATAATCCTTGCGCTGCCGCCGGGCGCTTTCCGCCGCCATGGCGTCTTCCGGAGCAATTCCAATTCGAATCCGCAGCCACTCTTCCGTGCCCAGCGCACTCGAAATCGACTTGACCCCGTTGTGCCCGCCCGCGCTTCCACGCTCGCGTATCCGAATACTGCCTAGCGGGAGAGCGACTTCGTCATACAGCACGATCAACTCCCGCCGCGGATCGATTTCCAACTCCTCTGCCAAGGCCGCCACCGATGACCCACTCAGGTTCATGTAGGTTTCCGGCTTGGCCAACAACACTCGCCGGCCGGCAATCCGCGCCAAAGCTGTCAGGGCCTTCGAACGCCGATTCGCGACCACCACACCGCACCGTTCCGCCAGCCGATCGATGGCCAAAAAACCGGCGTTATGCGGTGTGAACGCATACTCGATTCCCAGATTGCCCAGCCCGACGATCAGGGTCACGCCCGAATCGCCGCCGGAATCCAAGTGCGAACGTATGCCGCCAGAAGTTTCCATGAGTTCCCGAAACTACTTCTTGGCGTCTTTCTTGTCATCCTTCTTGACCTCTTCGCCGGCCTCAGGGGTCTCCTGTTTGCCCTTCTTGGCCACTTCAGGTTCCGCAGGCGTTTCGGCTGCCAGTGCATCCGGCGTGGCCACAACTTCCTCACGCACCGCGGTGATGTGGGCAACGGTCGTATCTTCGTCGGTGATGAACGTCAGCTTTTCATTGTGAGGCAGATCGGCCACGCGAATGACCATGCCGAATGCCAGTTCGCTGACATCGATATCGATATGGCCAGGAATGTCCGCCGGCAAACACTCGATCTCGATCTCGCGCAACACCTGATCGAGAATGCCGCCCTGGGTGCGAACGCCAACGGGAACGCCGAGCAACTGGATCGGTACCTCGACGCGCATGGCCTTGTCCATTGCAATCCGCTTCATATCGATGTGGATCAGGTTGCCCTTGATGGGATCGTTCTGCCAATCGACCACCATCGCCTTGGCGACGGAACCGGACACGTTGAGGTCGAAAATTGTGTTGTGGCCGGATTCGGAATGGAGGATGCGGCGAATCTGCTTGGGGTCGACGGTGACGGCCACGGAAGGCTGCTGCGCTCCGTATACCACGGCAGGAATGCTTCCGGCGACGCGTACGCGGCGCGCGACATTCTTTGTGAACTTGCCCTCGCGGGGCGTGGCTGTAACAACTTCAGGTGCGCTCATGTTTTTCCTGTTTCCCTTCTATTGACCTTCGGGCACGGCGGGTGAGCGCCGCTCCCTTCTCGTGGCCTCGACAAATTTCGCCCGGCCACACTGTCGATGTTCCATCCACGCCCGCTTCCGAAACAGCGGCGGCGCGGTACAGAAAGCTTCGTTCGTCAGAGAGGCGTTAGTTAAACAAGCTGCTAACGCTGGTCTCCATATGGATGCTCTCAATCGCGCGTCCAATCAGGCCCGCAATCGAAAGCACTTTAATCTTGCCCGCATGCTGCGCTTCTTCCCGCAGCGGAATCGTATTGGTGACCACCAACTGCTCCAGCCGGGAGTCCACAATCCGTTCAATGGCCCGCCCAGACAGCACGGCATGGGTGGCGCAGGCATACACCTTCTTCGCGCCCACTTCCAGCAGCGCATCCACGGTCTTGATCAGCGTCCCGGCCGTATCGACGATATCGTCGAGGATCAGGCACGTCCGGTCCTCGACATCTCCAATGACATGCATCACTTCCGTCACATTCATGTCGGTCCGCCGCTTGTCCACAATGGCCAGCGGCGCTTCCATCTTCTGGGCGAAAAAACGCGCCCGTTCCACGCCTCCGGCATCCGGCGAGACCACCGTCAGGTCGGGCAGATTCAGCTCCCGAAAGTAGCCGACCAGCACCGGGCTGGCGAACAGGTGGTCCACCGGGATATTGAAAAAGCCCTGAATCTGCGCGGCGTGCAAATCGACCAGCAAGGCCCGATTCGCTCCGGCAGTCGTCAACAGGTCCGCGACCAGCTTGGAAGAAATCGCCACCCGCGGGCGGTCTTTGCGGTCCTGTCGCGCATAGCCGTAATACGGAACCACCACGGTGATGCGCCGCGCCGAGGCCCGCTTCAACGCGTCGATCATAATCAGCAACTCCAGCAGATGCTGGTCGACGGGATAACATGTCGGCTGCACCACAAAAACATCGGCGCCGCGAACGTTTTCCAAAAGCTGAAAGTACACTTCTCCGTCAGAGAACCGCTGCAGTCGTACTTCGCCCAGCGGAACGCCGACAAACTTGCAAATCTCTTCCGCCAGCGGCAGGTTCGACGTGCCGCTGAAAATCTTGAACCGCTTGTCCTCGCTGTAGGACTTGGCGCGTTTCTTCCCTGCCGCAGTTCGTAACAGCGATCCTGATCCGGCGGGATTCACCTCCGCCGCCAGATTCTCCGGCATCTCTGAGGAAGCCATCGCCGGCGCATCCGCATCCATCGTCAGGGTCGAATTTCCGTCCACGTTCCCATCCCCGTCTGCACTTGTCATCGTTGTCTGGACCTCCCAAGCTGGTTAGCGTTGGCGTACCGAACTGCAAACTTTAGACCGCGGCAACCCATTGTTGTCAAGCTGCCAGGACCCCGGAAAGATTGCCACAGAAAGTGCCGATCCTGCGACGCGTCACGAGCGAATCCTTCGAAACCGACTACGTTGTTCCAACGACAAAAGCGCAAATTCACAAACTGGCTGGGCGACTAGGATTCGAACCTAGACCGAGTGCTCCAAAGGCACTTGACCTACCATTAGTCGATCGCCCAACTTACAGGCCGTCACGATCACCGATCATGGTGCGCCAGTATTCCTGTCGGCCAACCGTCCTGGTTTCGTACGTCGCGATGCCTTGCGCTTCCAGCCGCTCGACCGCCGCCCGGGCGTCCTCCGCTGTCCGATACAAACCGAACAGGGCCGAGCCGGAGCCGGAAAGCGCCGCATAGATGGCAGAGCTTCCGTTTGGAGAATTTTGCTTCAGTGTTTCGAGGATGCCGCGCAGAGAGGGATACTGAGTGAAGACGACTTGTTCAAAGTCGTTCACGGTCCCGGCGCGGACAAGCTCGAGAAGAAGATTCTCGGCCCGGTCTTCCTCTAATGTTGCAGGAAAGACACCGGTGGCGTTCGCACAAACTTCCTGGGGAGCGGACAAAGCGGCACCCCACGTACGACCCAACTGTTCCAGCCTATCGGAACTTGGACCCCGGGTCAATTCGTTTTCCGGCATTTCGCGGGCATTTTGCGCGGGAGATCCTTCCGCCTGGAGCCGGTCCCAGTCGCGAAACGCCTGTGGCGTCGAGACCCGAACGCCGGGAACGGCCACCACGCAGTGGGTTTCCGGCAGGTCCGGCAGAGGAGAGACCTGTTCCCCGCGCCCCAGGCCCAGCACCGTCCCGCCAATCAAAAACAGCGGCACATCGGAGCCGGTCTCGGCGGCAATCGTGAGTTCTTCATGGGTGGGCAGCGCGATGCCGAGTTCCCTTTCCAGGCCAATCAAGGCCGCGGCGGCGTTGGCCGAGCCTGCTCCCAGGCCGCCTTGCACGGGCAGCCGTTTGTCGATATGGATCTTCACCTGGGCAGCGATATTCAGGCGATGCAGCGCCCGCTCGGCAATCTTCCAGCAGGTATTGCGGTCATCGCAGGGGACGAATTTTTCATTGCAGGTGAGGAAGATTTCGCTGGGCGAGCCGCTGGGCAGCGCAACGGCAGTGATGTCGACAAAGTCATGAATGGCGAGGGTCTGGTAGACCGTCGCCAGCGCGTGATAGCCATCCGGCCGCGCCGGACCGATGGCCAGGCCGAGATTGATTTTTGCGTGCGATCGTACGCGGGTGGTCATGCAGGATTGATTGTAGATGGACTGGTGCGAGCATAAGTTGCCGCAGGTGTGATTTTATAGGGCACGCCTGTGCTAGCATCAGTGCATGCGAGCCCGACGCCATGGTCCGCGACGTGTCGCCGCCGAAAAGATCATTGATCGAGAAACCAATATCAAATGCTGTCAGGGACCGGGAAAGATTCGAGAGGAAGCATGGCAAGACGCGGACGGGAACATCGTTCGTTACAACCTGGCATTTATTTCTCATTTTATTTGCCAAAAGGACAATGGGCGCGTGCTGGGCTATGACTCCGCGCATGGTCATCATCACCGGCATTTCATGGGCAGGATAGAAGAATTTCATTTCGTCGATTACGAAGCGCTTTCCGATGAATTCTTCCAGGAGGTAGCGGCGTTATGTCAGGAATCAGGGAAGGAAAACTGAATATGAGACTGAAAATTCATACCGACGGATTCGAGGGTTTTCGCAGGCGGTCGCTCGAACTTGCTCGCAAAATGGATCGGGGAGAGAAGATCCGGCCTGAAAAAAGCATTACCTTTGAAAATCCCGTAGAGATGGCGAAGGTCCTGACTCCGGAACGGATACGTCTGTATCAGATCGTCAAGCAAAGAGAAACCTCGGTGACGGATCTTGCCCAGGGATTGAAGCGCGATCGCAGTTCTGTAAGCCGAGACGTGCGCCTGCTGGAAATGAAGGGGCTGCTGACAACCCGTCAAGTTGCGAACCCTGGGCACGGCAGGGTCAAAATGGTGACCGCTCCGGTGGAGAAGCTGACGCTGGTGGCGGAGTTGTAAAACACTTGGCCTACGAAATTTTCTCTTGGATGAATATGCCATGCTGCGACGCTTTCGGACGACCTTTCTAGCCCTTTGCTTGGCTCTCAGCATGTCGGCGGCGCAGACGCCTGCCGCTGGCCTCGACTACAAGCACGAGCAGCCGGTGCGGGCGCGCCATGCCATGGTGGTGACGGTGCATCACGACGCCACCGACGCTGGAGTCGAAATCCTGAAACAAGGCGGGAATGCGGTCGATGCCGCGGTTGCCGTTGGGTTCACGCTGGCGGTGGCGCATCCGGCGGCGGGAAACATTGGCGGCGGCGGATTCATGCTGGTGCGTTTCAAGAACGGCGAGGCGCATTTTCTGGATTATCGCGAGGAAGCACCGGGCGCGGCCACCAGAAACATGTACCTGGATGCGCGCGGCAATGTGATTCCCGACGCGTCGACCGTCGGCTATCGCAGCGTGGGCGTTCCGGGCTCGGTGGCGGGTATGGCGCGGGCGGAAAAGCTGTGGGGCAAGCTGACGCTGGCGCAGGCGATGCAGCCAGCGATTCTTCTGGCTCGCAACGGATTTGCGTTGAGCGAAGAAGAAGCGGAGGAGATGCACAATCCACTGCTGACAAAATTTCCCGCGTCGCGGCGCATCTTTCAACGCGATGGAGATTTCTATCGCGCAGGCGAGACCTTCCGCCAGCCGGAGTTGGCGGCCACGCTGGAGCGCATCGCGAAAGACCCGGGAGATTTCTACCATGGCGCGATGGCCGCGCAGATTGCAACGGCGATCCAGAAGGGCGGCGGCCTGATCACAGCGAAGGACCTGGCGGTCTACGAGGTGAAAAATCGCGCGCCGCTGGAGGGCGCATACCGGGGATACAAAATTCTGACTGCGCCGCCGCCCTCGGGCGGCGGAATTGGATTGCTGGAGACGCTGAACATTCTTGCGCCCTACGACCTGAAGGCGTTGGGCGATCGTTCGCCGCCCGAGATGCACTACATTGTGGAGGCTTTTCGCCGCGCCTATATGGACCGCACAGATTATCTGGGCGATCCCGACTATACCCCGATTCCAGTGAAGCAGATGATCGGTATGCCGTATGCGGCGGCATTTCGTGCCAGCATTCTGCCGGACAAAGCTACGCCGTCGAGCACGCTACAGCGTCCGGCGGGATTTCTGCCGCCACCGCCGAAGCTGGCGGCGCCGCATCATGAATCGAACCAGACGACGCATTACTCCATTGTGGATGCGGAAGGCAATGCGGTTGCGGTGACGACGACGCTGAACAATTCCTTCGGCTCGGGCGTGACCGTGCCGGGGCTGGGATTTTTGCTGAATGACGAGATGGACGACTTCGCTTCCAAGCAGGGCGTGCCGAACATGTATGGCCTGATCCAGGGGCCGGCGAATGCGATTGGCCCGTACAAGCGGCCGCTTTCAGCCATGACGCCGACCATCGTGACCCGAGACGGCAAAGTGGCGATGGTGCTGGGCTCGCCGGGAGGGCCACGGATCACGACGACGGTCGCGAATATTTTCCTAAGCGTGGCCGATGGCGGGTTGAATATCCAGCAAGCGGTGGATGCGCCGCGGTTCCATCATCAATATCTGCCGGACATTGTGTATCTGGAACCGGGGTTTCCAGCGAGCACGGTGGCTGCGCTGCGCGCGAAGCAGTACACGGTCAATGTCGGAAAGCACGATTGGAGCGACGGGGAGTGCATCTCGGTCGATCCCGCGACGGGAGAACTGAGCGGGGGCCAGGACCATCGCCACCATTACGGCAAGGCGGTGGGATATTGATACTTCTGCCCGACTCTGCGACGAGTCACACGTCGCCATCGTCTGTCGCATGGGCCTACGAAACAGATGTAGTATGTTACGCAGATTTACAGATGAAGGAAACCGAGAAGGATATCGTGCGACGCCATTCTTCAAGACTGGGCCTCGTTTTGTGGTTGATGCTCGCCGCTGCCGGTTGCTCGGTAGCTCACGCGCAGACGGACGTTGCACTCAGCGTCTATGGCGCATTCACCAACAGCACAACTCCCGGCAACTCCAACTTCTTACGCATGAACCCAGCCGCCTCGGCTGGCGGGCTGTTTGAGTTTCGTCACATTTCCAGCCCCTTGCTTGGATGGGAAGCCACCTATTCGTTCCGTCGCGCCAACGAAGTGTACGACGAACTCATCTCTTACCCCGCTCCTGGCCCCAGTTGTGACCCCAACTGCCCACCCCCCACATATTCCGTTTCCGCCAATGCGCAGGAACTCACTGCCGACTGGGTTCCGTCGGGACACATTGCCAGCTTCAGGCCGTTCGCCCTTCTCGGTGTGGGGCTTTTGCTGACTCAGCCCACCAGCGGCCAGAGCGGGACCACGAATGCCACCCAGCCGGCGTTTGTTTACGGTGCGGGACTCGACTGGGGACTCAGCAGGCATCTTGGCCTGCGCGCGCAATATCGCGGAAATCTTTACAAGGCTCCGGGCATTGTTCCTCCTAACAACACGAATCCCAACATCGGATTCATGCACACTTCAGAGCCGGCGATCGGCGTTTACTACAAATTTTGAGGGCTTTGTTGGGTACGCGCCCGTGTCCCTGGCACGTTCAAGACGGTAAGCGGCGGGATATTAGAGCGGACTTGTAACCAATCCTATAGCATTGGCGGTACCCTCTGACCGCTAACCCCTCCGAATGGGGTAACTTAGAAACAGGTTGATTTCTTCATGTTGAAAGCGATTTCCACGCACATTTTTCTGAAGCACCGCCTACATGGCGGGCATTTGGACACCCTGACCAGGGCCGGGGCGGAGGCCATTGAAATCTTCGCCAATCGGCGTCATTTCGACTACACCAGCCGGGCGCAGGTGAAGGAAATCGGCGAATGGTTCCGCGGCAATGCTATGCCGGCCTGGGCGCTGCACGCGCCACTGCGGGCCGAAGGGGAAGGCGAAAGCGAGCGCAGCACGGGGCCGGCGATCAACGTGGTGCATGTTGAAAAGTCGCGCCGCATCGATTCCATGGACGAGGTGAAACGGGCGCTGGAAGCGGCGGAGCAGGTTCCTTTTACTCACCTGATTTTGCATCTGGGCGAGCGTGGGGACACCTGGAGCCCGCGCACGCTGGAACACGGAATGACAGCCGTGGAGCATCTGCGGGCGTTCGCGCGACCGCTGGGCGTCCAAATCCTGCTGGAAAATCTGGAGAAGAATGAAGTGGCCGAGCCGCAGAACCTGATGGAGATTCTTTCGGTTGGACATTTTGACGACATCGGGCTCTGCCTCGACGTGGGACACGCTCACCTGGATGACGGCATTCTGCCTGCCATCGACACCATGGGCCCGCGGATTCGTTCCGTGCATGTCCACGACAATGCGGGCGAAAAAGACGCGCATCTGTGGCCCGGAGATGGCACCATCGCGTGGCCGGAAACGATGCGGGCACTGGAAGCGCTAGCCAAGTCGCGGGCAACCGTGCTGGAGATTCATCCCACGCTCGAAAGCCCCGAAGGACCTCTTGTCGACCGGTTCCGGCGGACATGGGAATTTCTGGATACAGCAGGTTTGGCCAGCCAGGATACGCGGTAAGCACCAGGATTTCCCTTCACGCACCGCCGATGTAGATTGGATTGTTATGGATGAAATCGCTTCCAGCGCGGTAAGTACTGCTCCTGTGACCACGATTGCCAGTCTGGGCCAGCATGAAGGCGATACCATCACGCTGCGCGGGTGGCTCTACAACCTGCGCGAAAGCGGCAAGCTGCTGTTTCCCATTTTTCGCGACGGCACCGGCACGGTGCAGGGAATTGTGCCCAAGTCGGCGGTGCCGCCGGAGGTCTTTGAGCGCATCAAGACGTTGACCCAGGAGTCGAGCGTGATTGTGCGCGGCAAGGTTCGCGCCGATAAGCGCGCGCCGGGTGGGTTTGAACTGGACGTCGAAGACCTGGAAGCGGTCGACCGGGTGCCGGAGGATGCTCCGTTTCCGATTTCTCTGAAAGAGCACGGCGTCGATTTTCTGATGGAGCATCGGCACCTGTGGATTCGTACGCCTCGCCAGGCCGCGATCCTGCGGACGCGCGCGGAGATTATGCGGGCGGCGCAGGAATATTTCGACACGCATGGATTTGTCCGCACCGATCCGCCGATTCTGACGCCGGCGGCCTGCGAGGGGACGAGCACGCTGTTTCCGGTGGATTATTTTGGCGACGAAGCGTACCTGACGCAGAGCGGGCAGTTGTATATCGAAAGTACGGCGATGGCGCTGGGCAAGGTCTACTCCTTCGGGCCGACATTTCGCGCGGAGAAGTCGAAGACGCGGCGGCACCTGACGGAGTTCTGGATGATTGAGCCGGAGGTTGCGTTTGCCGGGCTCGACGACATCATGGTGCTGGCGGAGGAGTTTCTGAGCCACATTGTGCTGCGGGTGCTGGAGCATCGCTCCGCCGACCTGAAAGTGATTGGCCGCGACGTGACCAAGTTGGAAGCGATTCGGCCGCCGTTTCCTCGGGTCAGTTATGACGAAGCCGCGAAGATGTTGGACGAAGCGTTCAAGGCCGGCAAGCTGGAGCAGGAATTCCAGTATGGCAACGATTTTGGCTCGCCGGACGAGACCTATATTTCAGCACAGTTCGATCGACCGGTGATGATCCATCGCTACCCGGCGGACATCAAGGCGTTCTATATGGAACCCGACCCGGAGAACGCGAAGTTCGCGCTGTGCGTGGACGTGCTGGCTCCCGAAGGCTATGGGGAGATCATTGGCGGGTCGCAGCGCATCGACTCCTACGACCTGTTGAAGCAGCGGATTGAGCAGCACGGCCTTCCACTGGCGCCGTTCGAGTGGTATCTTGACCTGCGTCGCTACGGTTCTGTGCCGCATGCGGGATTTGGCATGGGCATCGAACGCGCGGTGGCCTGGATTTGCGGCCTGGACCATGTGCGTGAGACGATTCCATTCGCCAGGACGCTGAACCGTATCTACCCGTAGCTGTTGTTTGTCTCAGTGGAAACTCCATGTCAAAAGCCATTCCATCCACGAAGCCAGGCAGCAGGGCAGAACGCAGTTCAGCGATCGCTCGTGGCCGCACTGCGGCTACGCGAGGAGAAGGCTCCCCGGGCCGAAAGATCCGCATTCTCGGCGTTCCGCTCGACCTTGGTCAGTCCCGTCGCGGAGTAGACATGGGGCCATCGGCGGTGCGCGTGGCCGGCTTGCAGGCGCGGTTGCAAGCGCTGGGGCACCAAGTGCAGGACGGCGGCAACATCGCCGTCGAGATTGCCGAAACCCAGAGCATGGGTGAGCACGACGCGAAGTATCTGCACGCCATTACGGAAACATGCACCCGCGAGGCAGAGCAGGTGATTGCAACGCTGGCTGCAGGGGAAACGCCGCTGGTGCTGGGCGGAGATCACTCGATCGCGGTCGGGACAGTTTCTGGCGTGGCGGAATTCTACCGCCGGAAAAAGCAGAAAATCGGCTTGATCTGGATGGATGCGCATGCCGACATCAACACGCCGCAAACCTCGCCGAGCGGCAATGTGCATGGCATGCCGGTGGCCGCGCTGACGGGCCTGGGTCCGGACGAATTGAAGAATATCTTTGGATGGTCGCCGAAGATTGCGCCGGAAAACCTGGTGCTGATCGGCCTGCGCGATATTGACGCGACCGAAAAAGCCAACATTCGGCGGGCAGGAATCACCGAGGTCTACACCATGCGCGATATCGACGAACGCGGCCTGCGCACGGTGATGGAAGAGGCGGTACGGGTCGCGGCGCGCGACACTGCCGGCTATCACATCTCGCTCGATATGGATTGGATCGATCCGGAGGATGCGCCGGGAGTGGGCACGCCAGTGCGCGGCGGCGCCACCTATCGCGAGGCGCATTTGGCGATGGAAATCATTGCCGATGATGGGCGCATGTTGAGCTTTGAGCTGGTCGAAGTGAATCCAGTGATCGACGAGCACAACCGCACAGCGCAGTTGGCGGTGGAGTTGGCGTCCTCCGCGTTCGGGAAAAAGATTCTGTAGGCGGTTTCATAGGCGCTGTAGCTGCAAGCTCGTCATTCTGAGCGCAGCGAAGAAGCCAGAGGGTGATGACAGCGCAACTCAAACTGGCGTCCTCTGGATTCTTCACTCCGCTTCGCTACATTCAGAATGACTCCAGATCCCGGCCTGGAGTCATTCTATTGCGGCTCCGTGCTGCGCTCCACCTTGCGCGCGCCCTTGTCGGTTTTGTGCGTCGCTTTGTGGGTGGCCCGTTTGGTGGTGTGCTTGGTTGAGTGCCACGCCTTTTTTGTCTCGTGCTCGATGGCGTGGCCAGTGTCTTTGGCGGCGTTCTTGGTGCTGTGACCCGCGTTTTTCATGTCCTGCTTGAAGCCTGGGTCGGTGCTGGATTGGGCGATGACGACAGGCAGAAAAGTGCCGCCCACGCACAGCGCGGAACATAGCGCCAGCACGCGCAAGGATTTCTTACTCGTAGTTTCCTGCATGAATCCTCCAGTAAAAGATAGGGATTCCAAAATTGGGCCGCGAGTTGCAATGGAAAGAAACTCAGGGGCCTTTCGGCAGCCCGTTTTTCCACCGAATGCCGCCTGGGAGAGGTATGTTTCAATCCGCGCGGAGAGCCACCATGGGATCGACCGAAGCTGCTCGCCGCGCGGGAAAATAAGCCGCCATTATGCCGCACGCGGCAAACAAGACACCCACCGCAATCAGCGTCCACTGATCATGCACACGCACCCCGTACAAATATCCACGCAAAAATCGCCCGGTGGCGTATGACAATGCAACGCCGGTTCCCAGTCCGATGCCCAACAGCAACGCCGCCTGCGCCAACACTAGCCGCATCACCTGAGAACGCTGCGCGCCCAGCGCCATGCGGATCGCCATCTCCCGATTGCGCAGGCTCACCATATACAGCAACGAGCCATACAGGCCGGCCAGCGTAATCAGCAGCGCCGTCCCGCCAAAAATCTCAAGTAGGTGTGCCGCCAGCTTTTGATCGCCCAGCGAATCCTCCACCACCTGGTCCATCGTCTGGATTTTTGCCCCGCGCAACTCCGGAGCCATCTGTCCAAGGATCGCGCGTATCTCGGGGATCACCGCACTCGGGTTCTCCCGCGTCCGTGCCGAAAGTTCCATGTGAACGCCCAGCGTTGCCTGATAGAAGCTGGCGTCCGGTCCCAACTGTGGAATGCAGAACAGCACTTGCGGCCCACGCTTGTCGGCCAGCGAGCGCTGCGGCAGATCATCGATCACGCCAATTACAATTGCCTCGGAGTTTTTGTCATTCGATCGCATCCGCAAAAACTTCTTCGCCATCGGACTGCTTCCAGGCGACCATTCATCTGCGAAAGCCCGGTTCACTACCACCACAGGCTGCGACGTGGCTGTATCCTGCGCATTGAAAAATCTTCCCTGTAGCATGCGAAAACCAAACACACGTTGCATCTCCGGACTTGCCGCACCTAACTGCGCATTGATCGGGGTCTTATGCGAATTCGGCGCATCCTTTGCCTGCTTGGCATCCCCATTGAGGGAAAGCTGCGCAAAGAATGCCCGATCCAGCGGGACATTTGTGGAAAGGCTCGCCGCCATCACGTCCGGCAGATGCTGCGTCTTTTCGAGCAGTGGCCGATCCAAATCCGCTACCACGTTGCCGCCCAGATAGCGATAGCCAGGAATTGTCAGGTCGGCCGTAATCACATGCTCTGTGCGAATTCCAAGCGACACATGCCGCAGCGAGTAGAGCGTCCGCAACAATAACCCGCAGGCAACCAGCAGCGTCAGCGAAAGTGCAATCTCGGTCACCATCAGCGCATCGCGCAGCCGCTTCTGATGTCTGCCCGCGCTCGTCTGCTGTCCGCCCTGCTGCAACACCTGCGTCACCGGGCCACGCGAGGCCAGCCATGCCGGAACTCCGCCAAATACCACCGCCGTCAAGACAGAGAAACCGATCAACACCGCCAGAACGGCAAAGTTTAAATGAATATCGCGCAAAATGTCGATTCGCTGTATCAGCGCCGCATGAAAACCCCACAACGCCGTCAGCGCCAGCCCCAGCCCAACCGCGGCGCCGCCTAGGCTCAGCAGCATGCTGTCCAGCAGCGACTGTCCCATCAGCCGTTTCCGGCTCGCGCCCAGCGCCTGCCGCACCGCCAGTTCGCGCTGCCGCACCGTGCCGCGCACCAGCATCAGGCTGGCAACATTTGCGCAGGCAATCAGCCACAGGATGATGCATGCCGCCTGCAGGACCAGCAGCGCCGGACGGAATTCTCTTACTAGGCTGCTGCGATACGACTCCAACCGCACACTTGTAGGTTTGGGGTATTCATAACCCGCCGGGTACTCCTTCGCAATCCCATGCTGCAGACCATCCAGTTCCGTCTGCGCTTCGACGAGAGAAACTCCCGGTTTTAACCGTGCAATCAAGACAAAAGAAGGTAGTGGGCCGTTGCGCGTCGTCACTCTGGAGGTCAAAGCTGCCGGCGTCCATATCTGCTCTTCCGTTTGTGAAAACGGATAGGAAAACCCCTTCGGCATCACGCCAATGACCGTGTATATCGTATCGTCCAGCTTCACCGTCTTGCCCAGCGCTTGCGGGTCACGGTGAAACAGCTTCTCCCACAATGCATCGCCCAGCACGACCACTTTGTCATGGCCCGGTACCTGCTCTTTCTCGGTGTACGTCCGTCCGAACTGCGGCTGCACGCCCAGCACGGAAAACAGATTCGCGCTGCTCGAAGTATTCTGGGCATGCTCTGTCCCGCTTGGACCTTGGATATACGGGGAACTACCGGTGTCATATGCAATCCCGCTAAACGAGCGCGCCCTCACTTGCCATTCGGCGATGTCCGGGTACAACGCGCCAAAATAATACGGTTGCCCTTTGTCGTCGAGCTGCCGGACCGTCGCTAGCCGCCCCGCATCCGCGTAGGGCAAACTTCGCAACAGCACCGCATCCACCACGGTAAACATCGCGGTATTCGCGCCAATCCCGAGGGCTAAGGTAAGAATTGCAGTCAGCGTGAAGCCGGGGGATTTGCGGAGTTGGCGGAGGGCGAATTTGATGTCGGCCCAGATGCTTTCGATCAGCGGCCACATCCAGACTTCGCGGCTGCGCTGTTCGATCAGCGTGGCATTGCCGAAGGCGCGGCGGGCGGCGTGGATTGCTTCCTCGCGCGGCATTCCGCTAGCCACCAGCGCTGCGATCTTTTCGTCGAGATGCTGCTGCATCTCTTCCGAGAGACCGCCAACCATCTTGCGACGCGAAACAATCTGCCTCAGCCAATTCATGGATACGCCTCTCTATTCCGCCCGCAGCGCCTGCATAGGATCGACCGAAGCCGCCCGCCGCGCCGGAATCAGCGTGGCTAGCACAGAGGGAAGGAACAACACCAAAAGCGCTGCGAGGATGGTAGGCAGGTCGTAGGGCTCTACGCCGTAAAGCAGGCTGCGCAAAAGATGCATCGTCAGAAATGTTGCCAATAGGCCGCCAGCCATGCCGAAACACGTAGAAATAACGGACTGCCGTATGAACAACCATGCGACCTGACCGCGTGAAGCACCCACGGCCATGCGAAGGCCGATCTCGCGTGTACGTTGCGCCACTGAGTATGCAACCACGCCGTAGATGCCGACGCATGCCAGCAGCAGAGCGATGCATGCAAATGCGACCACTAGCCCAGTATTCAACCGCGGCTGAATCACCGATGCATTCAGCATGTCATCCAGTGTCCGCACCTTCCCTATCGCCTGCTGCGGATCGATCTGATGAACTTGCCCTCGGATTGCACTCACGATCTGCTCGGGTGGAATATGCGTGCGCACCACGAAGAGACGGCGGGGTGAACCTTGCTCAGGAAAGTACACCTCTGGCGAAATCGCGTTGGCAATCGATCCTGCCGTTCCGCGCACGTTCCCGATGACTCCGACGATTTCAAATTGTTCTGTTCCGTTAATCAGGTGTTTGCCAATCGGGTTCTCATTCGGAAAGTATTGGTGAGCGAATTGTCGATTGACCAGTACGGGGGGCGATTTCAATTCCTGATCGCGTGGAGTCAGTGCGCGTCCGGCGAGCAGGGGAATGTGTATGGCTCTCAAAATATCGCCCGAGATATAACGGTCTTCCGCTGCGGCGGTGTCGTGGTTGGCGGTCCGCGGCCGACCGTCGATGTCGTAGTTGCTGCGTGCGTGCCAGTCCTCTGTCGGCAAGGCGCTGATCTGGCCCACCGATGTTACCCCAGGCAGCGATTCGATCCGCCGCTGGAGTTCGCTGTAGAAGTTGCGAGCTGCATTTGCGTCCGTTGTCCACGGCAGGGCGATCTGGAATGTCAGCACATGTTCCGGCTGGAACCCCAGCGGAGAACGAGTCAGTTTCCAAAGTGATTGCATAAGAAGTAAGGCACCGACGAGCAGAACGAGCGACAACGCTGTCTGTACGGAAAGGAATGCACTGCGGAGTCTGCGGCCTGACCTTCCGGCAATGCGCGGCTCCCCCTCCTTTAAGGTTGTGCTTAGATCGATGCTGCGACAATGCCATGCTGGTACTACGCCAAAGACAATGCCGGTCAAGATGCACAAAGCCAGTGCGAATAGAATGACTGGCCGGTCCACGCCTGCACGGACCGTATTCAATCCGCCCGGCAAATGCGACTCGATAGCATGTGCCAGGCCCATGGCTGTGAATAAACCAACGACGCCGCCAAAGAATGTGAGTAACAGGCTTTCAATGAAAAACTGAGACAGGATTCGTTTTGACGTTGCGCCCAAGGTTCGGCGCAGGGCAATTTCCCGCTGTCGGGCAGATGCTCGCGACAGCAAAAGGTTCGCCACGTTGATGCAGGCAATGAGCAGTAGGGTGCCCGAAGCAATAAGCAGCACCAAGAGTGCGGGTCTGAACCTTCCGGAGAGATAATCGCGCAGTGATTGGCTGCTGAAGCGCCACGAAGCGTCGGTTGCAGGGTAATCCTGCTGTAGTCGGGAACTGATGACTCGCAAATTATTCTGTGCCGCCTGCAAAGAAACATTCGGCTTCAGGCGAGCGAATACATTCATGGATCTTGTGCCGTCTCCACGATATTTTCCCCAATCGGCGGGATCGAAGTGACTTGGTTGCCAGATGTCTGTCCCATGTGGATAGTCGAAGCCGCTCGGCATAACGCCGATGATCGTTGTTGCCTTTCTATCAATCGTGACTTGCTGGCCTATCGCATCTGGATTGCCGCCGAATAAACGCTGCCAGGCTCCATAGCTCAATACAGCGATGTCCGGCGAATTCTTTCGATCGTCCCGGTCGTTGAAGGTGCGCCCCAGAAGTGGCTCCGCTCCAAATACCCGCCAAAATTGACCAGAAGCACCCACACCGTTCAGACTCTCTGGCAGTCTA
The DNA here is from genome assembly GCA_021792795.1 of Acidobacteriota bacterium. GTDB lineage: Bacteria > Acidobacteriota > Terriglobia > Terriglobales > Acidobacteriaceae > JAKAAZ01. The sequence continues at coordinate 39,315 of JAJYUB010000013.1, forward strand.
GAGCCCGCAATCAGGGTTGGATTTTCAAAATAGAAGAGAGCAAGTGCTGCAAACGACTGGTTTTGAGATTGGAGATCGAAGAAACGCGGCACTGAAACCAGCCCGCCTGTGGACTGGCCCTGTAAACGAGAGTCCTGGATACTGATGATTCGATCGGCATGAGGATACGGCAGTGTTCGCAAAAGAGTGGCCTGTACCGCGCTGAAAATGGCCGTGTTCGCGCCGATGCCTAGTGCCAACGTGAGAATCACAGTCGCCGTAAATCCCGGCGACTTGCGCAGTTGGCGCAGCGCGAACTTCACGTCGGCGTAGAGGTTTTCCACCCAAGGCCACATCCAGACTTCGCGGCTGCGCTGTTCCATCAGCGTGGCGTTGCCGAAGGCGCGGCGGGCGGCGTGGATTGCTTCCTCGCGGGACATGCCTTGGGCGGCCAGCGCTTCTATTTTTTCGTCGAGATGCTGCCGCATCTCCTCGGAAAGATCGTCGGTAATTCTGCGTCGCGAAAACATTCGTCGGAAGCGGTTCATGATGTACTCCTCAGCAGCGGTCGAGCGGAGAGCGTACCCACATCTCAAACAAGAGATGTGGGGCACCCAGATTTCTCAGGAAATGTTGGGCGCGAGCACAAGCGAGATGCCTTCGAGCATCTGCTCGAAGCGGCAGACTTCGCGCTCCAGATGCTTCGCTCCTTTGGCCGTGATGCTGTAGGTACGCACGCGGCGGTTGGTGGAGGAAACGGTCCATTCGGCCTCGACTAGGCCGGCTTTGAGCATGCGCTGCAGCGCCGGATAGAGCGAACCCTCCTCCACCTGGAGCAGGTCGCGCGAGCGCTGCTGAATGTGCTGGACCATGGCGTATCCGTGCATTGGTTGCCGATGAAGCGTCTGTAGAATCATGATTTCGAGCGCGCCGGGGAACAGGTCCCGTGGTTCGGTTTTCGATTTGGGAAGTTTTGGGTTCATAGGCTTGTTTGAAGCAAGCCTAGAGTAAACATGGTTGAGGCGATCGTCAACCAGTTTTTCATATGCCTGTGCGGAAATGCCCCGTTTCCTGTGCATTGCGAAAGTAGCTCGGTTTCATTGACTCAAGACGTTGTTTTCGTTATCCTTAAATCCTTGTGCAGTGTTGCGCGGAGTCTGCTTGCACCCTCCGGTGCATTGGCAGCGCGCAAAGCGTCTTTCGGTTTCACCGCCCCTCGACGCTGCAATGCAGTTCGCCCACTGTACTCCACGGCCTGATTTGCAGCGGGTTTTTCGGCGGCTGATCGTCCTTTGTGTGTATTTGGCGGCGTGCATTGGGCCGTGAAGACCGATTTTACTTCTGAAGTTTGTTGGGGAGAATTGGAACCATGTCTACTTTTATTCCGCGTCCGCAGGACATTACGCGCAAGTGGTACGTGCTGGATGCCAGCGGCAAAACCCTGGGACGGCTGGCCACCGAAGCCGCGCGCGTGTTGACCGGCAAGAACAGCCCGCAATATACGCCTTACATTGACACGGGCGACCATGTCATTGTGCTAAACGCGGAGAAGGTCCGCCTGTCCGGGTTGAAGGGCCAGCAGAAGATGTATCGCCGCTACACCGGGTTTCCTGGCGGCATGCGCGAGGAGTCGTTTGTGCGCCTGATGGCGCGGCGGCCGGACCGCGTGGTGGAGCAGGCCATTACCGGCATGTTGCCGAAGAACAAGATGGGACGCCAGATGGCCACCAAGTTGAAGGTGTACCGGGGCGACACGCATCCGCATGAGGCGCAGAAGCCGATTGCGATGACACTGGACGATTCAGCAACCGCAAGAAAACTGTAGTAACGGGACAGCGAAAAACGTATGGCAGAGTTGATTCAGTATTACGGAACCGGACGGCGCAAGACGAGCGTCGCTCGCGTGTTTCTGCGTCCTGGCAGCGGCAAGATTACCGTGAATGGCCGCGCCTTTGAGGAGTATTTTGTCACCGAGCAGCAGCGCATCGCAGCCAAGCGGGTCCTGGTCGCAACCGACCTGGCAGGCGCGTTCGATGTGCTGACCACGGTGAAGGGCGGCGGCGTCACTGCACAGGCGGATGCCGTAAAAATGGGCACCGCTCGCGCGCTGCTGGAATACAACATTGAACTGCGCGCCAGCCTGAAGGAACAGGGTTTTTTGACGCGCGATGCCCGCATGAAGGAACGCAAGAAGTACGGGCAGAAGGGCGCTCGCAAGCGCTTCCAGTTCAGCAAGCGGTAACTCGCGGCTGGGCTGCATCAGCGGAGTCATTCTTCACTCCGGTCGCCGCGGCGACCGGAGTGAAGAATCCAGAGGGTATTGAAGGCATAATCGCAATCATCCTCGTCTGGATTCTCCGCTCGCTCAGAATGACGAGCAATAGTTTGGTATGTAGTAAAAAATTTCCCTGCGGGGATAAATCCGGGCCGGTTTTGACGAGCCGGCAGGATGCAAATCACAAGGAGGTCGTTTGGCCACTATCACCATGAAGGAACTGCTCGAAGCGGGGGTCCACTTCGGGCATCAGACAAAGCGCTGGAACCCAAGGATGAAGGAATATATCTTTGGCGAACGGAACGGGATCTACATCATCGATCTGCAAAAGACCTTGAAGATGTTCAAGGAAGCCAGCAAGTATGTCACCGACCTGGCGCTCGATGGCAAGACGATTTTGTTTGTGGGCACCAAGCGGCAGGCGCAGGATGCGATTGCCGAGGAAGCCACCCGTTGCGGCATGTTCTACATCAACCAGCGTTGGCTGGGCGGTCTGCTGACGAACTGGGCGACCGTGCAGAAGTCTGTGAAGCGCCTTCAGGAATTGGATGAGATGGCCACCGACGGCCGCTACGACCTGATGACCAAGAAAGAAGTCATCAAGCTGGAACGCGAGCGCAAGCACTTGCAGGCGAACCTGGCCGGCATCAAGAACATGCGCCGCCTGCCGGATGCATTGTTTGTTGTGGATTCGAACAACGAGACCATCGCGGTCAAGGAAGCCCGCAAGCTGGGAATTCCGGTGGTTGCTGTGGTGGATACAAATTGCGATCCCACGCTGGTCGACTACATTATTCCGGGCAACGACGATGCGCTGCGCGCGATTCGGCTGTTCACCTCCAAAGTTGCCGACTCGATTGTTGAAGGCGTGCAGATGAGCGGCGACAAGCAGCAGGCGGAGCTTGCCGGCGTGACAGCGAGCGCGGACGAAGCGGCTGCAGAGGGCGTTGCAGCGACTCCGGACAGCTTCAACGCGGCCAAGTACGATCCTGAACTGGCCGATGACGATGTGGATCTGGAGCAGGCGTTGGGCGGCGGAATTCGCAAAGCTCCCACGGCGGTTTCCGCGCTTGCGGATGAACCGGAAGCTGCGGCTGCCGAGAGCGGCGTCTAACGCCGGTCCAGCGATGCTGCAATTGAAAAATAGGCTTGTCATTCTGAGCGCAGCGAAGAATCCAGCGGTGAATGGCCTCGCTTGCGAGGCGAATGCACTCTGGATCCTTCACTTCGGTCGCTGCGGCGACCGAAGTGAAGAATGACAGCGCTCACTCCGAATAGCCAAAAATTTTAAGATGGGAAGTGAAGAGGATGTCACCTGTGACAGAAACAATTTCAGCCGCGATGGTGAAGGAGCTGCGCGAGAAGACCGGCGCTCCGATGATGGACTGCCGCAATGCTCTGACAGAAGCCAAGGGCGACATGGAAGAAGCTGTGGTCGTGCTGCGCAAGCGCGGCATGGCATCGGCGGCCAAGAAGGCCAGCCGCACCGCCAGCGAAGGCGCGGTGGGAACGTATATCCACGCCGGCGGCAAAATCGGCGTGTTGCTGGAAATCAATTGTGAGAGCGATTTTGTCGCCCGCACGGCGGACTTTCAGGAATTGCTGAAAGACATTGCCATGCACATCGCAGCCACCGATCCGCGGTATATCCGCAAGGAAGATGTGACCGCGGAAGACCTGGAACGCGAGAAGGACATCTATCGCGCACAGGCCGCGCAGACCGGCAAGCCCGCTCCGGTGATTGAAAAGATCGTCGAAGGGAAAATGTCGAAGTTCTACGAGGAAGTCTGCCTGCTGGAGCAGCCCTTCATCAAGGAGCAGACTGTGACCATCGCGCAGCTGATTGCGCAGAAGGTCGGCAAACTGGGCGAGAACATCCAGGTGCGCCGCTTCGCCCGCTTCAAAGTTGGCGATTCAAATTGGACTGTGGCCCAAATTTTGCCAGCAACGGTTCGCTGAAAGATGTTCCGGTTGGGGTCGATAGCTGCGTAAATGTGTTGTCCCCGATGTAACTGTCGCCTTGGCCATCGACGGTCAACGATGGGCCGCCGATTGAGCCGTGGCCAGAACCTGCCTGATCGTTGAATTGCTGCGCCCAGATGTTCTGACCGGTCCCTTGGAATTTCGCGATATAGACGTCGTCTTGCAGGGTGAACGTTGGCAGCAGCGGTTGCTGGGTGTAGCCCGTGATGAGGATGTTTCCGGATGGATCCACCGCAATGCCGCCGCTGCCGATCTGAAAGGCAGCGCTCGGCGCAAAGGGTGTAAGCCAAACTTGTTGGCCGGTGCCGCTGTTGTACTCCGCGAGAAGGCAACCAGGCGCTGGACTGACGGCGTTCTCGACCGGGCAGCCTGCGACCACCGGATCGCCGGTTGCGCCTACGGCAACGCCGGACAGATAAATTCCGGAGCCGTAGCTGGTACTTTGCAATTGCTGTACCCATCCCGCCGCGCCCGCGGACGAGTATTGCAACAGGAGCGGCACCGGCGGCGCATTGTAGGAAGTGCGCGTATTTCCAGCGGCGTAGATGTTTCCTTGTGAATCCACCGCAACTCCACTGAGCGCGGCAATCGCATATTGCGGCAGAGTCCGCTGCCAGAGTATGTTTCCCGAATTGTCGTCCAGTTTGGCGATCAGGCCAACTTCAGCGGTGGTCTCCAATTCTGTCCCACCCATTCCCACGCTGACCGGCTGCATTTGAACGCTCTGAGCGCCCACAGCCGCTACGCTGCCGTCAGGTGCAATTGCCAGCCCGGCAATATCTTCGCCCGTGCCGGCGGCGAATTGTTGAACCCATATTCGATTGCCGCTCGAATCCAGCTTGAAAACAACTGCCTCGGCCGCGCCTGTTGGATTGGTATACCCAGAATACGCGCCAGACGTGGTCCCGCCCAAAAGAACATTGCCCTGGGCGTCGGCGGCGATGGCGTTCAGGCTGTCGCCATTGGCGGCCCCTGTGCCAAATTGTTTCAGCCACATCTGTTTCCCGGAAGGATCGTACTTTGCAACAAAATCTTCCGGTGCGCCGTTCGGATTGCTGAACCCAGGGAATGCACCCAGGGTGACGCCCGCGACGAGCAAGTTCCCGCTGGGGTCGGTGGCAACACCCGTGGCTATATCTCCGTTCCCGGTTCCGAATTGCGCCGTCCATTGCTCAGTTGAGGCGGCCTGAGTAAAACCCGAGGGTGGCGTTCCCGAGCCGCCCTTGTAGACGCCGCTTCCGCAACCTGAGATCAAACAGGTAAGAGCGAGGAGAATAGTGGCGGGAAGGTACCACCGATCAAGGTTTCTTTGCAGATGCGCGTTCGAAGCGCAATCGATCGTTGGGACACTCATTTTCCCTCCGAGATCCGAGCAACGTCAATGATCTTGTACACCGCGTTCACGGTGACTGCCCTTCATTTTGCCATGAGTGCCTCGCAGGCCGGTGGCGCCCGACACTTGCCTGCCGCTTCTTCCTGGCCTACTGTGCCCAGGCGAGGCCGTCGGCACCGGTGCCGGCGTTAATGAGCTTCTGCACCTTCCAGTCGGACAAATCGATGGCGGCGACCTGATTTTTCACGTTGCAGGAGACGTAGGCAACCCTGCCGTCGGGACGCACCAGGATTTTCTGCGGCGCGCTGGGAACCAGAATGGTGTTGACCACATTCAACGTGGCAAGATCGACAACGGCCACCAAGTTGCGGCTGGGAATGGCCACCAGCAGCGAGCGGCCATCCTTCGTAGGAGCGGTGCCGTAGCCGGTTCCCGGTAACGGTACCCAAGCCTTCACTTTATTGGTTGCGGTGTCGATGACGGCGAGCCGAGGCTGCGTCTGGTCGGAGGTGAAGGCCATGCTGTTGTCGTTCGAAACGGAAATGCGCTGGGTCTCGCCAGAGATGGGAATGACGGCGAGCGTTTTGCGCGCCTTGATATCGAGGACGGACACGGTGCCCGGCCCGACGTTGGCGGTATAGCCGCGCGTTCCATCGGGGGAGATGGCGAGCATGTGGGATTGCTCCTGCCCGGTGGGAATGGCGCCGACAATTTTGAGCGTGCGCGGATCGACGAGGGTGACATCCTGATCGAGTTCCGTGGTCACGTAGAGCAATCCATCGTGCTTGTTGTAGATCACGCAATGGGGACGGACGCCATGGCCGAATTCGACATGGCCGATGATTTTGCGCGAGGGAAGGTCGATGACCAGCATTTCGTGGCCGTTGAGCCCCGGGTGGCCGACGCCGACGTTGCTGTAGATAGGAACGTAGGCACTGCGGCCGTCGGGAGAGGCGGCGGCTTCATGACCGTGCATGACCGTTACGCCTTCGGAGATGGTCGCAATTTGTTGCTGGAGTTCCGGATCGACGAGGCTGATATCTTTATCGCCCTGGTTGACGACCACCAGCAGGGGCGAGGCTTTGGCCGGGGTTTGCGCGTGGAGGGGAAGCGAAAGCAGGCAAACAGCAGTCAGCAGAAAAGAAAACGGGATGGTTGGGCGCATGGCAACCGCAGTATACATTTGGGGCGTCGGAACATCTCAACCCCGCGAACGCTCCGCGTATTGGCGCCTGGTAATGGCATCGATCTGATCGCCAGGGACAAGCCGATAGTGACGTTCTTCGACGATGAGTACGCGCCCTGCCTCAACGGTCAACTCAAAGAGTGCTATGGCATCGTCCTCCATGAATTGCGCGGATACTGGCCGGCAATTCAAATCCGGAAATTTGGCCTCGCAACATGCGATATCCTGCGTGGTCTGTACAGGCGAAAGCTTGTCCGAACCACCTTTCGCCTGTACCGGTATTACGTAATGGGCGCCGTTCCGATTGAGTCCAACATAAATCTCGTCGATTTCGATCTGTCCCATACCCTTTACATGAGTACGAAGATGGTTTTGTAGAGAATACGTCGTCAGCCCGAGAAAGATATCGATCAACCTGTTGTAGCGAACCTTAGCCAACAGTGCCTGTTCGTCGCCAAGCGCATAGGCGCCTATAATTTCCGGTGTGGAATCGGGGATCTTTGTGGCAGCTATGTCTTCGCGCGGCCTGATCGTCGTCCCACCGGCCTCGACGAGCCTGAAGCGATACAAGCTTCTTCCAGCGCCTTCGATAATCCATGCCTTACCATTCGGCGCCGTTTTCAGTATTTCAGCAGGCAAGTCCCGTCGAAATTTAAAGCTGTAAATTACGTCGCCCAAGTTATCCGGGCGTTCGACGCCAACCGCTTCTGCCGCTTCAACCAACTCGTCGCGGTGGAACTCGAACCCCACTGTACCTTTCGCCCAATACTTCCGAAACAAATGGACGATGATCGGTTCGTACTGAGCCGCCTTGTCTGACCTTTTCACCATTCCATCCTTCAAGCCATTGCAAAGTTGAGCTGCGCGACATCCGAACGGTCCGCCGGGCGAAGTCGCTTGCCGACGATATTCTCAGAGACGCCGTAATACCTCGCCGCAGAGCTCATTGTCATTTGCAGCAGAAAATCCGGCCCGAGTTCGATAGCGTTCTCTGGGCGCTGAGGCCCTTTCTTCATCGACAGAAGCAGTTCCGAGGCCACCGCACGACCGAGAAGAGGCGGTACGGAGTTTCCAATCTGACGGAACCCATGCCATTTTGTCGCGTGCAGACGGAACCAGTCGGGATAGGAATGAAGCCGCGCCGCTTCGCGGACAGTGATGCAGCGCGGGGCGTAGGGATGGATTGGGCGCGGTGAGGTGAACGCTCCGCGGTCGCTACCCGTTCCGGCTCGGAGAGTGTTGCATAGTCCTTCTGGATCGAGCTTGAGAAACCTGCTCACTGTTTCCACCTTGCCCGACTCGGTGGCTTTGAATCGCCGTTGCGACAATGGGGTATGTTCGGTGCGCATACTGGAGGTGAGACGCTTCGGGTCCCATTCTCTTGGATATGAAAAGTCCCGGACATCTTCATCCAATCCACGCAGAACCCGCGCATAGCGCGACGCTTTACCGAACCGGGCCTCAGGCACTGCATCGGATTCCAGCAACTCAGGATACCGATCGGCATTCGGCAGGTCTCCAATGGCTTCCCACACGGTTGTGGGCACAGCGGCAACAGCGGTCGGGTATTGTGGCAACGGCAGGCCATTCTTCGCGCCAATCAAGAAAAGTCGGCGCCGATCCTGAGGTACGCCGAACTCGGCTGCATTGAGGACCCGATACGGCAAGAGCACTTCATATCCGTTGTCGTGGAAAGCCTCGATCAACTCATCGAGCAATTGTCTATGCTGGCCGACCGTCAGGCCTTTCACATTTTCGAATATGAAATAACGCGCATCCAATTCGACGGTGAGGCGGACAAATTCCAGAAGCAGGCGATTGCGCGGATCGTCCAAGGCCCTCTTCCCGATCAGCGAAAATCCTTGGCAAGGTGCCCCCCCGAAGACCACGTCCACGCGGGTGCCGTTCAGTTTCGCGGCTTTTCTGATATCGGCTCCCGAGATCTTCGAAGCGTCCGCACATATCGTGGCGCAATTGGGGAAATTGAACTCATGCACGGCGCAATGGATAGGATCTATCTCGACCGCAGCCGCTACATCGAATCCCGCTTGTTCGAATCCAAGCGATAGACCGCCGGCACCTGCAAACAGGTCGATTCCGATCGGGCGTCCAACACCCTTTCCATGCTTAGGTCGCGAGAAATTCATCTAGTCGCTCCGTCAATTTCTCGGGTTTCTTGAGTTCGCATTGCCATATCGTGAGTATTGTCCATCCCAACTTTTTCAATTTTCGCCGAGTACGGCGATCCCGCGCCACATTGGCGCTGAACTTCAGTTTCCAAAAATTCACTCGCGACTTTGGCGTTGTTGCATACTTGCACTTCGGATGCCGGTGCCAAAAGCATCCATGCACGAATATCACTTTTCGGCGAGAAAGAAAGACCAAATCCGGTCGCCCCGGCAAGCTGATGTCGTAAAGCCGATAGCGATATCCCAAGGCATGGACGATTTTCCGCACGGCCATTTCCGGCTTGGTGTCCTTGGAATGCACCGCAGCCATGATGAAGGAACGCTTTGCGCGATCGACATGGTCGGTCACCCACTTTAGCCTCAGATCGTAGCCGTTTACTTGCGCTGCTGCCAATCCTAGCATAGGATGAGCAAGCTCAATCATGCCCCCTGTCAGGCTGCTGACGCACCTATCCAACTTCTGCGATACTCAAATGGCATGTACAAACGAGTTCTTCTCAAGCTTTCTGGCGAGGCGCTGGCTGCTGACCGCGGCTTCGGGGTCGATGTCACACGGGTCCACGAAATCGCGGCGGAGATTGCCGACGTGCATTCGATGGGCGTGGAACTGGCGATTGTCGTGGGCGGAGGCAATTTCTTCCGCGGCGTAGCGGAGCAGGCGCAGGAGATGGACCGCGTCTCAGCCGACCATATGGGTATGCTGGCGACGATCATCAACGCGCTGGCGGTGCAGGACGCGCTGGAAAAGCAGAATGTCTTCTGCCGGGTGATGAGCGCCATTGAAATGAACCAGGTTTCGGAGCCATACATCCGCCGCCGGGCGATTCGGCATCTAGAAAAAGGACGGGTGGTGATCTTCGCCGCCGGCACCGGCAATCCATATTTTTCCACCGACACCGCCGCCTCGTTGCGTGCGATGGAAATCAAGGCAGATGTGTTGCTGAAGGCCACCAAGGTCGAGGGCATTTACAGTGCCGATCCCGCGCTGGATAAAGATGCAGTCAAGTTTGAAGAGATCAGCTATATGGAAATCCTGCAGCGCAATCTGCGAGTGATGGACATGACGGCTGTGAGTCTTTGCAAGGACAACGATCTGCCGATGATCATCTTCAGCATGAACCAACCGGGCAACATTCGACGCGCAATCGCCGGCGAAAAAGTTGGCTCCCTGGTCACCACGTAGGCGCAATGGCAGTCGCTATCCCGGTCCCCCGCCGCCCCGTAATGCCCGCATTGACGGGCCTCCGCGCCTTTACCGCGACCAACATCGTGTTCTTCCATTTCTGGAACCCGGCCTGGTTCGGTCCGCTGGCCCCCATGATGGACAACGGCTATGTTGGCGTCAATTTTTTCTTTCTGCTGTCTGGATTTATTCTCGCCTACAACTATGCCGACCGGTCCGATGCCGGGCAGTTCGATCGCAAGCAGTTCTGGCAGACGCGTTTTTCGCGGCTCTACCCCGTCTATGTGCTGGGGCTGCTGATTTCCATCCCGATTCTGGAACTGGAGTGGCGCTACCGGACGCACGCGCAGTTTTTTCAGGGGCTGGCGCTGACGACGATCATGCAGCAGGGCTGGAGCCCAAAACTATGCACGTTCTGGAACACGCCGGCGTGGACGCTCTCCTGCGAGACAGTTTTTTACTTGCTGTTCCCGATGCTGGTGGCCATCCAGTGGCCGCGGCAAACGCGCAAGCTGTTGCTGATCCTGGCAGGATGCTGGCTGGCCTCGCTGGTGGTTCCGTTGCTCTATATGTGGATTCGGCCCGATGGCCTGGGGCCGATCACCCGCATGTCCAACAGCTACTGGCTGCGCGCGGTGAAGATGACGCCGCTGCCGCACCTGCCAACGTTTACGGCCGGCATCGTGCTCTCAAAGTTGAACGACCGGATGGAACTGCCGAATCGTGTCCGGTACTGGCTGGCGATTATTGGCCTTGGCAGCGTTTGCACGGTGTTGATGCAGGGGCCAAAAATGTCGTTCCTGCTGATGCACAACGGGCTGATCACGCCTTTGTTCGCCATTACGATTTTAGGCCTGACTGGGCATCATCCCATCACGCGTTTTTTGCGGTTTCCGCTGTTTGTCGCGGTCGGCGAGGCCAGCTACTGCCTCTACATTCTTCACTTCAACCTGTGGCGCTGGATCCATCAAAGCGGGATACTGGTCCGTCTTCACGTCGCGCGCTTCGATCCATGGGTCTCGTACCTGATGCTGGAAATTGCCGCGCTGCTGGCTTATCGGTTCCTGGAACGGCCGACGCGCAACTGGCTGCACCAGGTGTTGCCGGCCCTGAAGCATGCCCGTGGACAGTTTGCGCCGTCGCGCGTTGCCGGTCCGCAGGCTATTGCGGCGGAGCAGGCTTCCGAAGGTTGAGCGGGCGGCGGGCGAAATAGTAGAGCGATCCGGCCAGCAGCGCGAACATCAGCACCGAAACCCAATCATGATAGAGAGGATTTTTCGGCGACATCTTCAGGATGTCGAAGCGGCCTGTTGCCGATTCGTACAACTTGAGCGCGACGCCGAGCAGACCGACGATGCCTCCGGCGGCAATCAATCCGCTGGCATAGAGGGAGCCGGGGCTGATCTCGCCCTCCAAGGGCCCAGATGCCCCGCCGCTTCGTTCGACCGCGCGATCGATCATCCATCGAACCACGCCTCCGCAGAAGATGGCCAGGGTGGTGCCGATGGAAAGATACGCTCCGACGGCGAAGGAGAGCGAGCGGACCCCCAGCAGCTCGACAGTCGCGACGAGGAAGACGCCCAACAGAATCAGGCCCCAGGGCAACTGGCGGGTCAGGATACCGTTGATGACGGTGGCCATGAGCCGGGCTTGTGGAGCAGCGGCGCGCTCGCTGCCGATGCCTTCAATCCACTGGACTTCAATGTGTCCGGTTGCTGGATTGAACAGGTATTTTCCATCCGCGAGCTTGTGCGATCCAAGGGCGTTCAGCAGGACATAATTTTTCCCATAGTCGAGCTGTTCTGTGCCGCCGGGAAGCTTCACGCGGAACTTCGCGCGGGAAAAATGTTCCTGCTGCACCGTCACGCCGTCGGCTGGCTGCGCCAGGTTGTAGGCCATGTTCGCCGGACGAAATTCCTCCAGGCCTTTGTTCATCGCGGTCAAAGTAATGCCAATGGAAACAGTCGAGATGCAGACGCCGATCAACAGCGCCAACTGCTGCTTCCACGGGGTGGCTCCAATGATGAAGCCGGTTTTTAGGTCCTGCGATGTATCGCCCGCATTGGCGGAGGCGATGCAGACCACGCCGCCGATGGTGATGGCCAGCGCGCCGAAGGCCGGGGCTGTCCATCCCTTCACCAGAAAGATCGCTGAGGTTGCCATCAGGGTGGCAATCGTCATACCGGAGATGGGGTTGGCGGAGCTGCCGATGAGGCCGACGATCCGCGAGGAGACGGTGACGAACAGGAAGCCGAACAACACCACCAGCAGGGATGCGGCCAAGTTCGCCAGCAGGCTGGTTTGCGCGCCGGGAACGGGCTTGAACGTCAGGAACAGAAACATCAACACCACCAGCAGAACAGAACCGCCGACAACGACGGACATGGGAAAGTCGCGGTCGGTGCGCTTTTCCGCTGCTGCCGCGGTGCGCGATTTTCCGATGGTTGCAATGCCTTCGCGGAAGGCGCCCCAGATGGTCGGGAGGGTGCGAAGCAGCGTGAGGATTCCTGCTGCGGACACCGCGCCAGCTCCCATGGGACGGACGTAGGCCGCCCATAAATCGCTGGGGTTCATCTGCGAGATCGGCTGCGTGCCGGGATAGATGGGTCCGGTGAAATGGGAGCCGAAGAAATGGATGGCGGGCATGAGCACCAGCCAGGAAAACACGCCGCCGGCGAAGATGGTCCCGGCAACTCGTGGACCGATGATGTAGCCGACACCGAGATATTCCGGCGTGGCATCGGCGCGAATGGCAGAGCCGGGGAGCCATTTGGGCTCGTAATTCGGCGTGCTGGGCCAGGCGCTGAACAGGTTGCCGTTTTGAAAAAGGGTGTATACCCCGCCCAGGCCAAGGCCCCAGAAGACACGGCTGGCGAAGGAGCCGCCGCGCTCGCCTGCGAGAAGGACATCGGCGCAGGCTGTGCCTTCGGGATAAGTAAGGTGGCCGTGTTCTTTGACGATCAGTTCCCGCCGCAGCGGAATCATGAAGAAGACGCCGAGCCATCCGCCCAGCAGCGCGAGGAAAAAGATGCGCGAGTATTCCAGATCGAAGCCGAGAAAGATGAGCGCGGGCAGGGTGAAGATGACGCCGGCGGCAATGGACTGGCCCGCGTTGCCGGTGGTCTGCACGATGTTGTTTTCCAGGATGGAGGCGCGACCGAGCGCGCGCAACACGCTGATCGACAGCACCGCGATGGGAATGGAGGCAGCGACCGTAAGCCCGGCGCGCAGGCCCACATACACGGTGACGGCTCCAAAGAGAATGCCGAAGATGCAACCCAGAAAAATGGCGCGGAAGGTAAATTCAGGGCGCGAATCTTCTGGCTTTACGAATGGCTGAAACTCCGTTGAGAGCGCGGCGCGGCCGGATGTGGAGTGCGACTTGGAATGCGAATCCGCGGGTGGGTTGAATGGCTGTTCGGTAGTGCTGGCCAAGATTTATGCCTCCCTGAAACAAATTCCAGCAAACCGTTGAGTGTAGAGCATTCGCTACGCTTCACGATAGGCGATCTTTTTGTCTACCCCACTCAAGCTAAAAGAGGGCTTGAATGGGGCACCCCGCGCCGCGGCCGATCCCTTGGGTAAAAAATTTCTGCCGCAGTGGGATGTTCGTTTCACGAATTCCGAATATACTGCACTCAGCCGGGTCGAACGAGGCGCATGGCCGACACGCTCTGGCACGTGAATCGTTCCTGACAGGGACGATTTATGGTTGGGAGGTGCGTCTTCCCTAGGCAGTCCCCGAGGTCACCAGACCGAGCCAGTACGCTTCCGCCATCGGAGATGGCCGCATGGCGCGCGGTCGCGCGCGTACTTCGAAGTCCCTTGGATGTTCTTCGAAACCCCATTGACGCTGTCACTTGTGCCGTTTTTCCCTCCCGCTGCAGGCTCTGCAATCAACCTCTGCTGCATCTTTCCGCTGCGCCCATCTGCGCCGTTTGCTGGGACGATCCGCCGGAACAAATTCCAACACAACTATGCACCGTTTGCGGTGAACAACTCAGCGTGGGCGGCTTACGCTTTGCGACAAGCGCCACGCCGCGAAGTTCCGATGCAGGAAATATCTGCCATTTGTGCGAGCGAGCGCGGCCGCCGTTTCAACTGGCGGTTGCCTATGGCGTCTACGAAGGCACGCTGCGCGGGTTGGTCCACCTGCTGAAGTATGAGCGCATTCCTACCATCGCCGGGCCTCTGGGTACGCTGTTGGCGGGCTCGATTGCGCGACGCCAGGATTTGCCGCCGAGTCTGACCGTGGTCGCTGTCCCGCTCCACGCGACGAAACAACGCGAGCGCGGGTTCAATCAAACTGTTCTGCTGGCAGAAGCGACAGTGCGAAGCCTGCGTCGGCTGCGTCCCGATCTTGAACTGCGGGTGGCCTTCGAGGTGATGGGCCGCCAGCGCGCCACGGAAACCCAGGCGTGCCTGAAACCGCATCAACGACGACGCAATGTACGCGGCGCTTTTTTTATCAGGCAACCGGAGAAAATCGCAGGGCGCGCAGTTTTGCTGCTGGATGACATTTACACCACTGGAGCGACCGCCCGCGAATGCACGCGAACGCTGCTGGGAGCCGGGGCGATCTCGGTGCATGTGGCGACGCTGGCCCGCTCGCAACGGGAAGGTGTCGCATTTTGGGATTCCGTGCCAGCGGCGGGAACGACGATGGGTACAAGCTCGCCGGAGCGAATGTCGGCGAATGAGTCAGTGGCAGTTTCAAGCTTCGGGAATCGAGTTTAGGGGAGGATCGGATGTCCACGGGAAGAGCTACGGTGTATGCCCGCAAACAAAAGCCTCAGGCGAAATGCCATACGGGCCATTCTGAGCCCAAGTTGCAGGAGAGGTCGTCCACCCAAACGGCGTCGCCGATGCACACGCCGGTGCTGGTGCTGAACGCCTCCTATGAACCTATCAACATTTGCGGAGCGCGACGCGCGCTGGTGCTGATCCTGAAGGGTGTCGCGCGCCCGGAAGAGGAGCACGCAACGCTGTTGCACGCGGCGCGGGTGCGCGTCCGTGTGCCATCCGTCATCCGGCTGCTGGAATATCGCCGCATTCCGCACCAGACCCGTGCGCTGTCTCGCAAGAACATTCTGCTGCGCGACCGCAACACCTGCCAATATTGCGCGACCGTTCTGCCCGCGAGCGAATTGACGCTGGACCACGTGGTGCCGCGTTCGCGCGGAGGACTTTCCACCTGGGAAAACCTGGTGGCGTGTTGCCATAGCTGCAATCGAACCAAGGGCAACCAGATGATCCATGAACTTGAAAGCATGCACTTAATGCGCGAGCCGCGACCATTTTCGCTGCATACCAGCCGGCATATCATGCGCATGATCGGCAGCAGCGATTTGCGCTGGAGAAAATATCTGTACTACTGAGCGGGATGGCGATGAGAATTCCGCGGATGGCAACCGAATTTCCTGGAGGCGCCTGGGTCGTTCTGCTTCACGGCCAGGTCGGTCATTCCTCGCGTCTCGCCTTATACTGACACTTCAAATGGCAATATAGTTCGACATGGTATTTAGCCTTCTTTTTCCATGACAGAGATAGAAACCCAGGCAACAGGCGCCGACCAGCGGGAGCGAGGACCGCTGTGGCTGGATATTTTTTTTGCGTTGCTGACGGCGGCGTATGCGGTGCTGTTCATTCGCCAGCCCAATCCCTTCTTTGCGGACGACAGCTTTTTTTATCTGCAGGTGGGGCGCAACTTTGCGCTGGGCTATGGCAGCACCTTCAATCGCCTGATGCAGACCAACGGCTACCATCCCATCTGGATGTTGATGTGCGCGGCGGTCTATAAGGTGTTCCCGAATCGGACCACGGGCCTGCACATGATTGCGGCGCTGATCGTGCTGCTGAACATTGTGGTGCTGGTGGTCGCGGCGAAATTGCTGCGCCGACTGCGGGCGCCGGCTTGGGTGGCGTGGACGATTCTGATTCCATTTTTGTTTGGCCTGCAGTTGGGGACCGAGTCTTCTCTGAGCGCGGCCACGCTGGCGGGAACGCTGCTGGCGCTGTACAAGTTCTTCGAGCATCCGGATTGGCTGAGCGGATTCGCGTTCAATGTTCTAGCGGCGTTCTCCGTGCTGAGTCGCCTCGACTCGATATTTGTCATCGCGTGCCTGTGGATTGCGGCGCTGCTGTGGTGTCTGCAGCAGCAACAGCAGGCGGCCGGCAAGCGCGCGCTGCGAATCCATCTGGCGTGGATTCCTCTGTACGCAGTGCTGTGGGGCGCGTACCTGGGCAGCAACCTGTTCCGGTTCCACATCCTGATGCCGATCAGCGGACTACTGAAGTCGAGCAACAGCCATGACCATGCGCTCGGCCATAACCTGCCGCACACGGCCCTGATATCGCTGATCATTTGTGCGATTTCGCTCCTGATTCTCTGGCGCAAACAGCGCGATCGATGGCTCCTGTTCGCGGAGCTGCCGTTCTTTGTCGGCATCCTGCTGCACGCCGCCTACATCACGCTGCGCATGACCGGAGAGACGCGCTGGACCTGGTACTACGTAGGCTGGGCGTTGCTGGCGGCGTTGACCGCCTCGCGCGCGGCGGCCTGCGTCTTTCGCGCTGCTTCGGCGACCACGCGGGGACGCACTCCTTCCGTGGCGGCGACTCTTTATTCCGTTGGAATGCTTCTTGCGGTCGTGCTCTCGGCGCTGCTCTGGTACAAGATGGGCTGGAAACATAGCCGCGAGCGGGTTGCGGAAGAGACGACGATCCCCGTTTTGCGACAGGTGTTGGACGATGATCACATGCATCGACTGCTGGCCTACGACCAGCCGGGCGGAATGGCGTACTTTACCGATGCCGCCGTGGTGCCGCTGGATGGCCTGATGGCCGATCGCGAATTCCAAACCGAACTGGCGCAGAAGGGCATCGGCGAGTTTATTCGCAGGGACAACATCGATGGATTTGCCGGCCCGACGGTGCCGTTCGACCAGTGGGGCAAGGACACCTATTGCGGTCATCTCTTTTTGGAGAGCACCAAATATACCTGCGAGTCGTGGATGGCGGGACCGAACGGCGAGCCGCAGTGGATGATCACCGGCGTCGAGGTGTATTCGCGGCTGCCGCTGGGGCCGGCGGGATATATTTCTCTGCCGCCATCGCATATCGTGTGGACGGGGAAAAATTATGTGACGATATGGAGAATCTCTCCAGCGGACAGCGCAACACAGCCCGCGGCAGCTTCTAATTCCGCGTCCGAGTAAGAAGCGGCTTGAAAAAACTCCCTCAAGACCCAGGTCAGGGCCTGTTCACACGGCTCGCCATGCCCGGGAACATTGTGTTCATGTGCTGGCTCGGTGAGGTTGCGGGTACAATAGAGGGTGGTATTCGATACAAATTCTCCGCATGGCGACCACTCCTGAACTGATTCAGATCGATGTTTTTCCCAGGCGGCCGCAGCCCAGGCCGGAGTGGTTGAAGGCACGCGCGCCGATGGGCGAAACCTTTCACGATCTGAAAAAGCTGGCGCGCAGCCTGAACCTGAACACGGTGTGCGAGTCGGCGCATTGCCCCAATATTGGCGAATGCTGGAACCACAAGACGGCCACGTTCATGATGCTGGGCAACCTGTGTACGCGTCGCTGCGGTTTTTGCGCGGTGCCCAAGGGGCGTCCGGAGTCGATCGATTTTGACGAGCCGCGTCGCGTGGCGGAGGCCGTGGCTGCTTTAGGTTTGAAACACGCCGTCATCACCAGCGTCAACCGCGACGACGATATTACCGGCGGGGCGCGCGCGTTCGCGATGGTGATTGAGGAAATCCGCCAGCAGGCTCCAGGCTGCCAGGTGGAAGTTCTGGTCCCGGATTTTCAAGGCAAGGAAGATGCGATTCGCATCGTGGTCGATGCTGCTCCTGAAGTGTTGAATCACAACACGGAAAGCGTGCCGCGGTTGTATCGCGTGGTGCGTTCCGGGGCCCGCTACGAACGCACGTTGCGACTGCTGGAGTACGCCAAGGAAGTGAATCCGAAGCTGGCGACCAAGTCCGGCGTCATGGTCGGGCTGGGCGAAGAAATGTACGAGTTGCTGGATGTGTTTCGCGACCTGGCGCGCGTCGGCACCGACATCCTGACCATCGGACAATATCTGCGTCCCTCGAAAGACCATCTGCCGATGTCGCGGACGTATACCCCGCAAGAGTTCGCCTGGATGAAAGAGGAGGCGATGCGGATGGGCTTCCGCCATGTGGAATCGGGACCGCTGGTGCGATCTTCATACCACGCGCATGAACAGGCTGCATCGACAGGGCTGAAGGTTCTGGCGTAAGGATCAAGCTCTACCGTACCCACCCTTCGCTCGCAGCGGTATCCGCATCATAGAACGAATTTGCGCGTCGGTTGACGACGGTCTACGCGCAGCAGCCAGCCCAACATCACAAACAAAACAAACATCACGGAGGCGATCTGGAAGGCGTCCCACCACAAGGTTGTGAAGTTGACGTCGGTCATGCCGCTCCAATCGAGCACCAGGAAGCCAAGGGCGACCAGCAGCGCTGTTGCGATGGGCAGGACGCGGCCGTGAATCTGCAAATGTCCGCGACACGAAGGGCAGCGGAAAAACCCTCTCCATCCTGCTTTGAAGAAGGAGCGACGAAGGCTCAACGGCATCGTGCAGACGGGACAGGTATGCATAGAAGGTTCAAGGAATAAAGAGGCCACTCACGACGATTTTATTCTAAATGGTTGGCAGCACTTGCATTGCCGACAACTTTAAGGCCGCGCTTGCCAAGATTTGAGATGCAAACGGTGGAAACTTGACTGTATCGAGGCGCGGCTTGGGCAAGCTGCAAGCCGCCGTGGCCGTTTCAGGAAACAGAGTGCTATCCGCTTGGTTACAATATCGTGTTGCAGGGAGGAAAAAGACATCATGGCTGGATCAGCAATGGCCGGTATTCCGGCGTTGAAGGAAACGTACCAACTGCTCAGGACTCGAATGGACAAAGCGGTCGAGGATTTTCGCGCCAACCTGTCTTCCATCCGCACCGGACGCGCTGCCGTGCACATGCTGGACCAGGTGAAGGTGATGGCCTACGGGACCGAGATGCCGTTGAACCAGGTGGGCCAGATCAGCGCGCCGGAGCCGCAACTGTTGCTGGTCCAACCGTACGATGTCAGCCTGATCGCTGAAATCGAAAAAGGGCTGCGCGTCGGCAATCAAGGCTTCAATCCGCAGAGCGACGGCAAAGTGGTGCGCGTTCCGGTGCCGCCGATGACCGAGGAGCGCCGCAAGGAAGTCGTCAAGCACCTGAACAAAGTGCTGGAAGACCATCGCACGGCGGTCCGCAACATTCGCCGCGACGGCAACGAGATGCTGAAGAAGGCGACCAAGGACAAGAAAATCTCAGAGGACGAAGAGAAACGGTCGCTGGAAGAAATGCAGAAGCTGACCGATGAAGAGATCAAGCGCATGGAAGAACTCTGCAAGGCCAAGGAAAAAGAAGTGATGCAGGTCTGACGGAGATCTTCCGAGCGGAAAAATATGGGCGCCCCAGGTTCGCGCAGCTAACCCGGGGTTTTCCTTTCCAGTACACAAGAATCAAAAGACCCAGGGTTGGTTGCCACGGCGGACCAACCCCGGAGTGCCCGTATTCCCAGCGAACTCGACGCCGTTGTTTCTTCCCCGTCGGGAACCTAGAATGCCAGTATGGGTCCCTTGAAGGTTGTGCATGCGGCTTGCCCGCTCGATTGCCCGGACGCGTGCAGCGTGCATATCTCGGTGAATGGCGAGGGACGCGCGACAAAAATTCAAGGTAATCCGGACCATCCTGTTACCCGCGGTTTTCTTTGCGCCAAGGTGACGAAATATCTTGACCTCGTATACTCTCCGGACAGGCTGCTGTACCCGATGCGCCGCCGGTCCGGAGTGGCCAAAGGCCCGGTCCCACTGGGGACGCACGCGCAGGTTTTCGAGCGCATCCCCTGGGACGAAGCGCTGGACGGGATTGCGGCGCGCCTCCACGACATCTCCAAAACATATGGCCCGGAATCCATTCTGCCCTACTCCTACGCAGGAAATATGGCCGTGTTGGGATACGGTTCCATGGACCGGCGTTTTTTTTCTCGGCTGGGAGCGTCGCGGCTCGATCGCACCATTTGTTCGGCGGCCGGCGGCGAAGCGCTGATGGCGGTCTACGGGGCCAAGCTGGGCGCCGACCCGGAACATTTTCGCCACGCCCGCACCATCCTGGCGTGGGGAGCGAACATTCTCGGCACCAATGTTCACCTGTGGCCGTTCGTTCAAGAAGCCCGGCAAAAGGGCGCTCGCCTGATTGCGATCGACCCCTACAAGACCCGCACGGCACAGGCCGCCGACTGGCACCTGCAGATTCGTCCTGGGACCGACTCGGCGCTGGCGCTGGGCATGATGCACGTGTTGATTGCAGAGAATCTCTATGATTCCGATTATGTCGCCCGCTTCACGCATGGATTTGAGCCGCTGCGTGCCCGGACGGAGGAATATCCTCCGGCTCGCGTGGCGGAGTTGACGGGCCTCTCGATCGACGACATTGTGCGTCTGGCACGGGAATATGCCACCGCAACTCCGTCGGTGATTCGCATGAACTACGGCGTGCAGCGCGGGCAAAATGGCGGGGCCGCGGCGCGCGCCATTGCCATGCTGCCCTGCCTGACAGGCGCGTGGAAATATCTGGGCGGGGGCCTGCAGCTTTCCACCAGCGGCGCGTTCCAGCTCAACAAGCAGGCCCTGGAGCGGCCCGACCTGGCACTGAGCAGCCCCATTGGCCGCCCTGGCCGCATCGTGAACATGAGCCGCCTGGGCCACGCGCTGACCGAACTCGACAGGCCGTCGGTGCAGGCAATGGTGGTCTACAACTCCAATCCGGCGGCGATTGCGCCCAATCAGAACGCGGTATTGCGCGGCCTGCGTCGGGCCGATTTGTTCACCGTGGTGCATGAGCAATTTTTCACCGACACCACGGACTATGCCGATATTGTCCTGCCGGCGACAACTTTTCTGGAGCATAAGGATTTCGAGGGCGCCTACGGACATTACCATTTGCAGCTTTCTCAGCCGGCGATTGCGCCGCTGGGGGAAGCACGATCGAACGTCACCCTGTTTCGGCAGTTGGCGCAACGGATGGGCTTTACAGAGCCATGTTTTCTGGATACGGAAGACGACATGATCGACCAGGCGCTGAGCGAGCCGACGTCGCCGTGGCTCCAGGGAATCACGCGCGCGCAGTTGGAATCCCAGCATTCCATCCGGGTGAAGTTTCCCCAGGAGAAAGACGGCGGCGCATTCCAGCCATTTGTTTCCGAGGAGTGGTTTCATACGCCCTCCGGCAAGGCCGAGTTTTATTCGGAGACGTTGGCGGCGCAGGGGCTTGACCCGCTGCCCGGGTATGTGGCGGCCGATGAGTCGCGGCACTCGCCGCTGGCAAAGAAATTTCCGCTGGAGCTGCTGGCGCGCAAGGGCGACAACTATATGAACTCGACCTTTGCCGGCTTGCCTGGCCATCGGGCGATGGAGGCGTCTCATTCCGGCGTGCTCGAAATGCACCCGGCGGACGCGCTGGCCCGAGGGATCGCCGACGGGGATCCTGTCGAGGTCTTCAATGAACGCGGAAAAATTCCGCTGCGCGCCAAGGTGAATGCAAGCGTCCCTGCCGGAGTGGCCGCTTCCCGTTTAGGATGGAACAAGCTTACCGATGACGGGCAAGGCGTCAACACGCTGACCAGCGAGACGTTGACGGACCTGGGCGGAGGGCCGACGTTTTACTCCACGCTGGTGGAAGTGCGCCGCGCGCAGCGGGAAAGAGAATGAAGCGAACGATGGACCATGACGTACGCGAGGCATCTGGGCGCCCCGCATCTCCCCGTGTTTTTTGCGGAGAGATGTGGGATTGGGAATGCGGCATAACGGGTGTTCGATATACACACCCGCAGAAGAATTTGTCATTCAGGCCAGTTGGAAAGCTAGCTGGTCTGAAGACGTTTTAGGGACCCGGAGCGCAGTTCGACGGCGCTCCACAACGAAAAATGGGCCAGGGCGAAGGCGGTCGCTAGGATCGAGCGGTCATCTCCCGTATAATCGTGTTTTCCTCTGGAATCGATTTTTGGCAGTGAGGGTGTGCATATTTTTCCCGCAAGTGTAGGGGGCTACCATGTCCCAAACCAACCGACCGCGAGTGCGCGCCGCCCGTGGATTCGACGGACCCGCCGGACTTTCCAGGTCTTCGCGGCGGTGCTGTTGTTTCTCGGCATAGGCTTCACCGCCTGGGCCCAGTCCGACTCCCAGTCCCCGTTACAGTCCGTGGCGCCTGCCAGCGAAGCCAGCACACCGCAGGGCAGCATCATCAGCGAAATCCGGGTGATCGGCAACCGCAGAATTCCCAAGGAAACGATTCTGGCACGCATCTTCTCGCACGTCGGCGATCCTTACGATTCCGCCACAGTCGAGCGCGACTTCAATTCGCTTTGGAACACGGGATATTTTGAGAATGTCCAGATCAACCGCGAGACGACGCCCAAAGGCGTCATTCTGACGATCATCGTTCGCGAGCGTCCGACCATTCGCGAGATCAATTACAAGGGCCTCAGCTCGGTTTCGCAGTCCGATGTGCTGGACCGCTTCAAGAAGGCCAAAGTGCCGCTGTCGGTCGATAGCCAGTACGACCCCACCAAAATCAAGCTGGCGGAAACCGTGCTGAAAGAATTGCTGGCCGAGCACGGGCATCAGTTTGCCACGATCCATACCGTCATCAAGACAATCCCGCCGGCATCGGTCTCGGTGAATTTCAATATCAAAGAAGGCCCCACGGTGAAAGTGGGCCACATCAAGTTTGAAGGGAACAAGAAGGTTTCCAGCCGCACCCTGCGGGCTTCCATGAAGAACCTGCGCCCGATCGGCATTCCGCACTCCCTCATTCTGGAGGATTTGTTCGCCCGCACCTACGATGAAAGCAAGCTGGAGGAAGATTCCGAGCGCGTGCGGCAAGCCTACAGAGACCGCGGATACTTCCGGGCCAGCGTGGAACAGCCGCTGACCCACATTCGCAACCAGGGCGGACTGTACATCCCGCTCATTCATTCGCGTAAAGGCAAGTCGATCGACATTACCATGCCTGTCGAAGAAGGAGCGCAGTATCGCCTTGGCGGCATCACCTTCACCGGGAACAAGCGTGTGACCAACGTGCAGGCGCTACGCTCTCTATTCAAACTGAAAGATGGACAAGTTTTCAACGCATCGCTGGTGGGCAAGGGCCTGGAGAACATGCGGAAGGCCTACGGACAACTGGGCTATATCAATTTCACCGCCGTCCCGACCCCACGCATCGACGAACCCAAGAAGCTGGTCTACCTGAACATCGACATCGACGAAGGCAAGCCCTACTACGTCTCGCGGATCGAGTTCCGCGGCAATACCACCACCCGCGACAGCGTCATCCGCCGCGAGTTGCTGCTGGAAGAAGGCCAGGTCTACAACAGCCATCTGTGGGAGATGAGTCTGTTGCGGCTGAACCAACTCAGCTATTTCAATCCGCTGAAGGTGGACCAGGATTCTGAGACCCAGCAGGATGCCGACAACGGCACCGTGAATCTGCTGCTGAACGTGAAGGAAAAAGGCAAGAACTCCATCGGGTTGAACGGCGGCTTCAGCGGCCTTTCCGGCGCGTTCCTCGGCTTGAACTATCAGACCAACAACTTCCTCGGCCTGGGCGAATCGCTCACCCTGCAAGCCGCCATGGGCGACCTGCAGCGCAACATCACGTTTGGCATGACGATTCCTTACGTGAAAAACCATCCGCTCTCCCTGGGTTTCCAGGTGACCACGCAGAAGACACAGTACAACGCCTACAAGAACTCGCTTTCGTTGACTGGAAGAAGTCAGAATTTCGATACCGCCCAACAATCGTTCGTGCAAAATTACAACCAGACCAAGAACGGCTTGAGTCTTTCGGCCAGCTACCCGATTCCGCGCACTTTCAAGCGGATTGGCGCTACGTACAGCTTGAACCGCTCGAACATCCAGGCGTTCAGCCCTGCGTCCACGAACCTCTTCCAGTACCTGAACTTCCGCCATGGAACGACCGGCACAAGCGCGTTGAACGGGATCGTCACCAGCCAGCTTTCGTTGAGCTACAGTTACAGCACAGTCGGAAATCCCTACCGGCCGCAAAACGGGAAGAGCCTCAACTTCGTCCTTCAGGGCTCGGGGCTGGGCGGCAACGTCAGTTCCATCACTCCGTTGGTGGAATACAAGTTCTTTAAGCCGATTACAAAGTTTCACTTCAATCCGGAAGGGCGCAATATTTTTGCGTACCGCATCCAGGTGGCCTACATTCAGGGCATTGCCGGGCTGGTCGCCTCGCCCTTCGATCGCTTCTATTCCGGCGGTGAAAACGATGTGCGCGGCTTCGATGTTCGCTCTTCCTCGCCGTATTCCTTCATTCCCACCAAGGTCATGTACAACCTGACCAATCCGGACGGGAGCCTGGTCCCCAGAGATCCCACGAACCCGACCCTGGGCGCGGTGCAAGTTCCGCTGCCCGTGTATTCCGTTGCCTCCGTCGGTGGCGATACCCAGATCACGAGCAATCTTGAGTACCGCATCCCCCTCGGGGGGCCAGTGGACTTCTCGTTTTATGTGGACACCGGGTTGGACATGGCGCTGAATCATAATCAGTTCCTGTTGAATCCGCAGGCCAAAGCCAACCTGGATGGCGCCTTGTACGGCTGTCCAGACCTGATCAACGGCACCTGTCAGGGCGGTGTTCCGTGGCCTGGGCATTTCCCCAGCCGGCTCGGGGCGATTGCTGGAACCAATATTCTTCCGCGCACCTCGGTTGGGCCGCAGATCACCGCCATGCTGCCCATCATCAATGCGCCGGTCCGGCTCTATTTTGCCTTCAATCCAAACCGTCTGCACATGAACGAGAATTCGAGCATCGTCTTCAATCGCAGTTATTTTCCCGCTGGCGGGGCCGGAGAATTCACCTATCAGCAGGCGCTGGCCAACTACGGCGCAAAATACTTTATGTGGGAGCCCCGCAAAACGCTTCGTGTCAGTGTCAGTACCTCGTTCTAAAGTTGAAGGATCGCTCGCTGTAGCTGTGCCATGGCGAATTCGGGTCGCCGCCGGCTGGTACCGATGGCAACATAGCTGCATTCGAATGGGTTGAAACCGTGGAAGAGTGGTCGGGGGAGCGGTTTGACGGGAGATTTTCACCGCTCCTATAATCCTCCCAGATATCTTTGTAGCTGAAATGTTGTTGATTTCTCCTGGGGCGATTCTGGTGAGGATGGTTTGCGCGGAGGACAAACACGCGCCGCCCTTTCTGAGAGAATGGCTGTATAGAAGAAATTCGCAATCGATTGCATCGGGAGATTCGGTCTGGCTGTCAACGCTGCGACGTGGAGCAGGCAACGTTGCCGCCAGCCAGCCGTCGGCGTCGAAGGACAATGAAAGTTCCAAGTCTTGCTCCACCTGCATGGTGGACACCCAAGTGGAAGTCAAAGGAGTTCCAAATCATTATGAAGCGTTCCTTAATCGTGGTTGCCGCACTGGCAGCGACCTTCGCAGTCGGCGCTGTGGCGCAGACCAGCCAACCTCCATCCGCGCCCGCGCCGGAAACAGCCTCCGCACCGCCGACTGGGGCCACCAAAATTGCCGTCATCGCGTTTCAACCTGCCGTGGCCGCCACCAATGAAGGGCGCGCGGCTTTCGCAAAGGTCCAGCAGAAGTTTCAGCCCAAGCAAACAGAATTGAAGGGATTGAGCGACCAGATTGACGCGCTGAAGAAACAATTGCAGGCCGACGGCAGCACGCTGAGTCCCGACGAGCGCGCGACCCGGCTGCGCACCATCGACGACAAGGAAAAGTCGCTGCAGCGGCAGGCCCAGGATGCCCAGTCGGACTTTCAGCAGGCAATGTCCGAGGCCTATCAGGGGATTGCGGCGAAGTTCTACGCGGTCCTGCAGGATTACTGCCAGGCCAACGGCTACGGCGCGGTGTTCGATATGAGTACGCAACAGACCCCAGTAGTTTGGGCGAGCAAGGCGGCGGACATCAGCGAGGTTGTTGTGCAGGAATACAACCAGAAGTCCGGCGTCGCCGCTCCGCCAGCTCAACCTGCGTCTGCTGCCAAGCCTGTGACCCCTGCAACCGCCACGCACCGTCGCTCTACGACCACCTCGCACTAAAGTTATCCAATTGGCTGCCGATAGATAGTTCAGACGGCAACTGATTTGCACTCTATTGGGCGGTTTCAGCCGATCACCGGCGACCGCCCTTTTTTCTGTGGAAAAAGCTGTGGGAAAGTAGGCATGCCCAGGTCTGTCAGGCCCTCCGATGTCTGTATTTGCGCGTTTGCCGCGGAAACATCGTCTAAGTCGCTGATTCTTTTTGGAAATCTCTGGCCGTGCGATCTTTCATCGCCGCCGGGAGCCGAAGATGGCGATCCAGGCTTTCCACAATGCATCGTGAAGGTCAGATGAATTCCCGTCCGGGATTCCAGCGTCCTACGACTCTTCGCCGATCCTGAGGACCGCCAGGAAGGCCTCCTGCGGAATGTCCACTCGCCCAATCCGCTTCATCCGCTTTTTGCCCTCTTTTTGTTTCTCGAGCAGTTTGCGTTTGCGCGAAATGTCCCCGCCATAGCACTTGGCAAGAACGTTTTTGCGCAGCGCCGCAACCGTCTCCCGCGCAATGACTTTCGCTCCAATGGCGGCCTGAATGGCCACCTCAAACATTTGCCGTGGGATCAGCTCGCGCATCTTGGAAACCAGGGCCCGGCCTCGATCGTAGGCAAACTCCTGATGCACGATGATCGACAATGCATCCACCGGCTCGCCGGAGACCAGGATGTCGAGCTTGACCATCGGCGAGTCCCAGGTGCCGGACAAGTGGTAGTCGAGCGAGGCATAGCCGCGCGAGATGGATTTCAGCCGGTCATAAAAATCCAGCACAATCTCGTTCAAGGGCAACTCATAGGTCAGCATCACGCGCGTCGAACCCACATATTCAAAGTTCTTCTGGCGTCCGCGCTTGTCCTCTACCAGCTTCAGGATGCCGCCCACATATTCCTCATTCGTCAGGATGGTCGCGGTGATGACCGGCTCCTCAATCTTTTCGATGTTGGTAGGATTCGGCCAGCGCGACGGGTTGTCGACTTCCACCACGCTGCCATCCGTCAGCGTGATGCGATAGCGCACCCCCGGCGCCGTGGTGATCAGGTTCAGATTGAACTCCCGCTCCAGCCGCTCTTGAATGATTTCCATGTGCAGCAATCCAAGAAATCCGCAGCGGAAACCAAAACCGAGCGCGGCGGAGCTTTCCGGCTCGAAAAAGAACGAAGAATCGTTCAGGCGCAATTTCTCCAGCGCCTCGCGCAGCAGCGTATGCTCGTGGGCGTCCACCGTGTACAGGCCGGCGAAGACCATTGGCTTGATGTCCTCAAAGCCGGGAAGCGCGGTCGCGCAGGGGTTGGCGTCGTGGGTAATGGTGTCGCCAATTTTAGCGTCGACAACGTTCTTGATGGTGGCGACAAAAAAACCGACTTCGCCCGCGGAAAGTTCCTGCACCACCACCGGCTTCGGCGTCTGCACGCCAATCGATTCCACTTCGAACGATTTGCCGTTCGACATCAACCGGATTTTTTCTCCGCGTTTCAGCCGTCCATTGATCACGCGGGTCAGCACCACCACGCCGCGATAGGCGTCGAACCAGGAATCGAAGATGAGCGCCTGCAAGGGTGCTTCCGCGTTGCCTGTGGGCGGCGGCAAGCGATGCACCACGGCTTCCAGCACGGCCTCCACGCCCAGGCCCGTCTTGGCGCTGATGGGCAGCGCGTCGGTGGCATCCAGGCCAATCGTCTGCTCAATCATTTCCTTGCTGCGCTCCACGTCCGCGCTCGGCAGGTCAATCTTGTTGATGATGGGAATAATGTCCAAGCCGTTATTGATCGCGATATGGGCATTCGCCAGCGTCTGCGCTTCCACTCCCTGGGTGGCGTCGACAATCAGCAGCGCGCCTTCGCAGGAGGCCAGCGAGCGCGAAACTTCATACGAAAAATCGACATGTCCAGGAGTGTCGATCAGATTCAACTGGTAGGTCTCGCCATTTTCCGCCTGGTAGGCCATGCGGACGGCGTGCGCTTTAATGGTGATGCCGCGTTCGCGTTCCAGGTCCATCGCATCCAGCACCTGGGCCTGCATCTCGCGCGCGGTCAGCGAGCCGGTCAGTTCCAGCAGGCGATCGGAAAGCGTGGATTTGCCGTGGTCGATATGGGCAATGATGGCGAAATTGCGGATGTGTTCTCGATCCATGATTTGTGTTGTGAACCAGGCTGGCCGTCTTAGTTCCTTCAGCGGTTGAAGAAGGGTTTCTGCGGGAGTGGCCTTGTTCCATTGTAGCGGCTAGCAGAACATGATCGCGATGGAACAGGCAATGCTGCCGCTCGGAACGGTTTCGCCCTGCGGGGATCGCCAGCGGCTCAACCCAGCTTGATCCCGTGTTCGCCGACGGTTGCAAATGCCGACATAAGATTGGCCGTTTTCAGGAGCAGTCGAACCTGCTTGCCAAGGTTGATGAGTTCCAGACTGCAACCTGCAGCGCGCGCGGAAACATACAGGCGTACCAACGCGCCCAGACCCATACTGTCCATGCGGCTTAGGTCTGTCAGGTCCAACACGATTCGTCTCGCGTCTGGAATCAGTTGCCGGATGTTGTCGTAGAGAACATGGTCCACACCGGCAACTAATCTTCCATGGCACCGCACAATCACAGTGCTGCCATTGCGGGCAATGTCCAGCGTCAGGCCGGCTGCGTTGTCAGGCATTGGGCGTTTCCCAGATCAAGAGCGGAAATGTACTAGTGGAAGCGAGCGTGGAGCCATTCTCGCATAGAACCGTGGCGGGCGGCCTGCACAAGTTCGAAGCATCAAACTGAATGCCCCACGTCAGCCCAAAACATCTGCAAGGGGGCACAAGCCTCGTTGGTTAAACCGTATCGGGTCCATCGCACGGCACCACTGCGCCCCGGCAATGCCTTTCGCTAACCTTCCACAGGTACCACATCGGAATGCGGAAATATTCAAGGGAAAACATGCAAAAATTTGCGCATCGCTGATGTTGTTCCGCGCTCAGGACAACCTGAAACTTCGGGAATATTTGGCTTTTGCAGGATTTCCGTCTGGGCGCTCCATTGGCACTCTAATTGCAAGTATTCAATGTACCAGAAGATTTTGCGCAGCCGCATTTTCGTGTTTGATCCGCCGACTCACCCTGCCGATTTCCATCAGTACCTTCCCAGGCTCCTTCAAGATGGGCAAACGTGCTCCGTTCAACGTCTGTTCAACCGCATCGGGAGACCTGTCAATATGTCGAAATTTGTTTCCAGCAAGGGGACCCTCGCAATTCTCGCTGCTCTGATGTTTTCTTTCGCCGCCGTCGCTAGCGCCCGCGCCGATACCACAGACCTGTTCACGTTAACGGACGGCACGAATTTTCTGAGCTTCGATCTGGCTCCTTCGCCAATCCCGGACTACGTGGACAGCTATTCGCAGATGGACTTCACCATCGACAACGTCTCCGTCAATACGAATGGAACGCTGTACGTAGACGACATTATGTTCTACGAAAATTCGAAGGGCGGCGGTCTCTTCATTATCGGGACCAATCCCTTCAATTCTTTTATCGTGGATCAAGGCGGCGGGTATGAGCCGCCGGCCGGCCAGAATCCTAAGTATCCGACAGATCAGCTTTTTACTGGCACTCTCTACAAGCCGACCTTCGACCTAGGTACGTTCTATCTTGGTCCTAACTACCCCCCCAATGAGTTCAACAATCTCTTCACCCTGAACATCATCCCAGTGACTGACGTTTCCCCGGTGCCGGAGCCACCCGCGCTGCTGCTGCTGGGAACGGGATTGATTGGCCTGATCGGTCTGGGTCTGTTCCGTCGCCGCGAACTTGCCTGATTGTCAGGGATCGGGCTCGCGCGGCCTCGGGATCGAAATGGCCATACAATGGGAAGCGAACGTCCCTGACAACTATTGATGAAATATTTCCTTCTCCCGGTTGCGAGCGGATTGCTCCTCTTGCTCTGCGGATGTCCGGCGCAGCAGCCGGGCGCGCCCGCGGGCGCATCCCCGCACGCCACCGCGCCACCGCTTGCCGGCGGAAACGCGGCCGCAACGGCGGAGAAAAACCCTGAAGCGGCAGTCACGTCCTCTGCGACCGAAAACCACGCACAGCAGGACCAGACGCTCATCGCCGCTTCCAAGCGGGCGTATGACACGGGAATTTCGTTGTACCAGGCTGGACAGTACCAGCCCGCCCGCGAGGATTTTGACCGCGCGGTCGATATCTTTCTGACCAGCGGCCGAGATTTCAAGAGCGATCCCGTCCTCGACGATGCATTTGAGCACATGGTCGATTCGATCAATGCGCTCGAACTCGACTCCCTGCAGCAGAGCAACGGTTTCAGCCAGGAGGACCAGACGCCGGTCGGGGTGGCCAACGATGTGACATTCCCGGTCGACCCGAACCTTTTAGCGCGGGCCCAGGCAGATTTGAAAGTCACCCATTCCGATCTTCCCCTGGTCGTGAACGACTACGTCGCCGGGTATATCAACTACTTCACCAATACGAAAAAAGGTCATAACACGATCGAGA
Organism: Acidobacteriota bacterium; assembly: GCA_021792795.1. GTDB lineage: Bacteria > Acidobacteriota > Terriglobia > Terriglobales > Acidobacteriaceae > JAKAAZ01. The sequence goes on from JAJYUB010000013.1 coordinate 70,088, forward strand.
ATTCGCTGGCCCGCGAGGGGCAATATCGCGCCATGGTGGAGCAGGTCCTTACCGACTCCGGCGTGCCGAAGGATTTGATCTATCTTGCCATCGCGGAGTCGGGTTTTCGGCCGAGGGCCGTCAATTCCAGAAGCGGAGCGGGCGGGATGTGGCAGTTTATGCCGTATGGCGACTATGGCCTGGTGCGGAATGCGTGGGTGGATGAACGCTTCGACCCGGAAAAATCGACGCGCGCCTATGCGCGATACATCAAGGAACTGCATGAGCAGTTCGGCGACTGGTACCTGGCCATGGCAGCCTACGACTGGGGCGCGGGCAAGGTGCAGCGCGCTGTGCAGCGCACCGGGTATGCGGATTTCTGGGAACTGTATCAGCGCAATGTCTTGCCCGCCGAGACAAAGAATTATGTCCCCATCATCGTGGCGGCCGCGATCATGGCCAAGAACCCGAGCCAGTACGGGCTCTCCGACATTCCCGTAGATCCGCCGCTGAGTTCCGATACGGTGACAACGAATTCCAGCATCAATCTTCATTTGGTTGCCGACCTGGTGGGGACGACAACGGAGCAGATCCGGCAACTGAATCCCAGCCTGTTGCAGATGACCACGCCGAGAGATTTCTCCTTCGATCTGCATCTGCCGCCGGGAACGGCCCCACTGTTTCAGCAGCGGCTGGCGATCGTGCCGGAAGAGCATCGCAACGCATGGCGCTTTCACATCGCTACCCAGGATGACACCCTGGCCGGTATCGCCCAGACCTTTCATGTGACGACTAAGGCGTTGGCAGCCGCCAACGGACTGGAGCAGGATGAATCTCTACATGTGGATGAAGCGCTGGTCATTCCGACTGCGCCGCCGCCGATCTCATCCGCGCACATGCGCTATCGCATACGGCGGGGAGACACCATGGTGACACTGGCGGACCGCTTTGGCGTGACCACCAGCCAGTTGCGGCGCTGGAATAGACTCCGCGGAAACCGCCTCCCGGTCGGGAGAACGATCTATGTGTCGGAGCCGGTCAGGACGCGCCATCGTCTGGGTCGCCATGCGCCTGCCGCTGGCCGAACCATCGCACATAGGGGTTTCCAGGGCCCGCCCAATGCACATTCGTCCAGCGGCAGCAACGCCCACCACGCCGGATCATCGGGCCAGGCGAAGGCTTCTTCCAGCAAGCGTCATAAGAAAAAAAACGATTGAGATGCTTCGTCATTGACGGAAGGTAATCGCTCGCGGAAACTTCGCGCTTGTGTTTCCGGCGAACTCGTAGCATCCTAATGCAGGTATGCATTGGAATGCCTGCTGCGGCTTTATGGTCGAAGATGTAAGATACGGCCATGAGCGGTAACAGCCAAGGGGAGACGAGCATGATCGACGATCAATTCAAGCGAATGTCCGATGACAGTGAGTACGAGGCGGAGACGAATGAGCTTGGCGAGGACGCCAACGACGGCTTTGAAGAGGAAGAAGAAGTGACCATCTCCATCACGTCGGACGACGACGAAGACCAGCGCGATGAAGAGGCGACAGTCGTGTTTCCGCCGAGACCCGCGGTGGAATACCAGCGGCCCGTGGCCCCTGCCGCTGTGAAGCCGGTAACGAAGGCGCCGCCAGCCAAGAAACCAGCCACCGGGGGCGCAGTCGCCAAGCCCGCAGTGAAGAAGGCCAGTGTAAAGACACCCGCCAAGAAAGCTCCGGCAAAGAAAGCTGCTGTCAAGAAGGCTCCCGTAAAGAAAGCTGCCAAGAAGGCAGCCAAAAAAGTTTCGGCCAAACCGGCCGTGAAGAAGTCCGCAAAGAAAGCGGTCAAGCAGCACCGTAAATCTACTACAACAAGGGGTACTAAATTGGCAGTTAAAAAGGCAACGAAAAAGGCAGCAAAGAAGGCTCCAGCAAAGAAGGCTGCGGCAAAGAAAGCACCCGCAAAGAAAGCGGCCAAGAAGGCAGCAAAAAAGAAGTAACGTTGTTCAAGGCAAGCAAAAGGGCCCGGCAACAGTGCCGGGCTTTTTTGCGTTTGGAGGCCGGCTTTGAGGGGCCTTTTGCGGGCGGAAGGCGGGTTGAATCGGCCGGCGAGAATTTAGTTGCCTTAGCAACCAATATTTCCGCCGCCTGTTTTAGGCCACAGATTGCAAGAAATTGTCGGTGACATGGCCATCCTCAGCGACCAAAAGCCCGCTATCCTGCCGGCTTCTCTGTGTTTGAAAGCGTCTGGTAGTAACGTTCCTCGGGCGAGGCGCAGCCGAGGCAAAGTTTTTGCCCGTCGCGCACCGTGTATCGTTCGTAGTTGATGCCTTCCCCGCAAACGGCGCAGACGACGCGGTCGCCTTTGTGGCCGGGAAATTCCCTGGCGTTCAGGGCGACATGTACCCACTCCTCCGCAAAAAGAATGTTTTCAGGCAGTTCGCGATAAGCCAGCATTTGTTGCTGGTTTCTGTTCTCGATCTCCGGGTGCAGTTGGCGGGCGGCTTCTTTTGAGGACTCGCGCGCCGAGATGCGCACCGCCCGGCCAGTCTCAAGATCCACAAACGTCGCGGCCATTTTCCCCCAATCGCGAAACTTCAACGCGCGCTTGCCCAGGCGGCAGCCGGTGACAACCCCGATTGCATCCGTAGCGCAGCGGTCAATTTCAACAAATATGACGAGGCGCTTGCGGTCTTTTCCGCGTGGGTCGGAGATGCCAAGACGGGCGCACCCCAGCATGGCCATGCGCACGCCCAGCACCTGGCCGGCGCAGAGGTGCCCGTGGGCAATTTCGGCTTCCTCCAGTAACTCATCGAGATTCTGCATACAACCAGAGTACGCACAGGCAGGCGTAAAATTGAAAGCACATTTTTGAATATCGGTATATGATGGCTGTCACATAGGTAGGAGGAAACCGCCATGTTCGGCAGCCTTCTTCTCGCGATGTCCACGACGCTGGTTCCGCAATCACCCCCGATTGCGCGTGTTGCTCCGATGGTTCCCGCGCAACGTTTTTCCCCTGTCAGTGTGCCCTTCGATTACTTCAACCGACATATCTTTATCACGGTCACGCTGAATGGCACTCCGGGGATGGTTTTCCTGCTGGACAGCGGCACCAGCAGCAACATCCTGAACATGAATACCGCGGCCGCGATGGGATTGCAACCGGTCAGTATTCAGCAGGAGAAAGGACTGGGGCTGGGCTCTGGAAAGGTATATGTCGCAGCGGCAAAAGATATCGATGCGAGGATCGGAGGGGTACAAATCGCGAACCTGATGGCGGTGGTCGATCTCAAGGACCTTGATCAGCGGTTTGGGCATCGAATTGACGGGATTCTGGGTTTTCCATTTCTGCAACATTTTGTGGTGGAGTTGGACTTTGAGAAGCATGTGCTGACCCTGATGCCGTCGAAGAGATACCTGTATCGGGGGCCGGGCGACACGCTCTTTCTGACCAGCCGATCTACTGCGACGTCGATCCCGGTGATGCTGGGCACGGTGGACCACATGCAGCGGCAGGTCAAGGTGGAGATCGATACAGGCAGCGACGTCACGTTGTTGCTGTATCCACACTACGTGCATGGCGCTCACCTGGAAGGTATTTTTCTGTCCAAGTTATCGCAGCAGGCGTACGGGCTGGGAGGATACTTCCTGATGCAGTATGGCATTCTCAACTCTCTCTTGATGGGTAGAACGGAAGCCAGCCATCTGACGGTCTTCAAATTGCAAAGCGACCCGGCCGCCGCCCGCACGGGCTTTGCCGGGGTGATCGGCAACTCGCTGCTGGACCAGTTCAGCAAAGTTGTTTTCGATGTACCGCGAGGCCACGTCATTTTCGAATTGAAACCGTCAAGCCAGGTCTCGGCGAATCGACCCGCCGTTCCTCTGATCCCGTGAGGACAAGCGCGGCGAGTGGATCGATTTCGCCGCTATTGTGGAATGCCGGCATTGCGCGCAAATGGAGTGAGGTGCATTTCTGAATTGCCATGGATTCATTTCCAGGGGGCAAAAAACATGAGGGGACGAATACTTCTCGCGCTGGCGGCGATGGTATGCGTGCTGCCGCAAGCCGATCCATCCCGGACGTTGCAACGAAAATCAAACCCTGCCCTGACTTTGCGCCAGTCGAAACAATCGGTTGCCGGGATTACGGTGCCGTTTGAATATTTCCGGCGGCATATTTTTGTGACCGTAAATCTGCAGGGCAAGCCGGGATTTGTTTTCATGCTGGACAGCGGCGCCAATCGAAATATTTTGAACCTGCGGACGTCCAAGCTACTGGGCATGCAGCCGCGCAGTTTGCAGCAGGAAAAGAACGTCGGCTTCGGCGATGCGCCCGTCTATATCGCTCCGGAAGAGCGTGTCAATGCCAGCATCGGCACCACCGCCGTGGCGCAGACGATGGCGGTAATTGACCTGAACCGGTTCGAACAGCACTTCGGCCATCCGACGGACGGGATGCTGGGCTACCCGTTTTTTCGGAACTTCGTGGTGAAGGTGGATTTTCAGAAGAAGCTCCTGACGCTGATTCCCACGGACAGATATGTCTATCGCGGACCGGGAGTCGAGGTGGTGTTGAAGCCCAGCCGGGATTTTGTGATTACGCCGATCACATTGGGAAGCGACCGATTGGTTCGTTACCGCGTGGACATGGCCGTGGATACGGGCAGCGATGCGACCATGATGCTGTACGACCAGTTTGTTCGCCCGCTGGAGTTGCAGGACAGCCGCCAGCATTCAATCGCCGGGCTGGCATTTGGATTGAACGGATTTTATCCGGTGGCCCTGGGGAGCATTTACTCTTTTTTTATCGGCGACGCCGAGACCCACAATGTGGCCGTCGACTACCTGGCGGAGAATACAACCGCCGCCGCGGAACGGAGCCTGCCGGGAGCCATCGGCAATGGAATTCTGCAAAACTTTCGGGCGGTCATCTTCGATGTTCCGGATGAGCGAATGTTTCTGGAACTGAAGCCTCCGCCGCTGACGCCAGGAACCACCCGAGTGGTCAAATACTAAAGCATTTTCGGTCAGGGTGTTGACGGTCGGGGAAAGAGTCGTGCTCTCCCATCCTTTGTGCAAGAGGCGCACAAAGGATGGGGCACCCAGAGTTTTGTTAACGCTTGATTTGAAAATGCTTTAAGGGCGCGGCGGGAGGCATTATTGATCGTCGGGGGATTCGCCTTCTTCGACCAGCGCGGATGTCAGGCCGAAGATGCGATAGCTAACGGCTGCACTGTTGGTGGGATGGAAGACGACCTGCAGCGGTTGACGCTGCCAGGTTGCCGCGGCGCAGGCGGTAGTGGGGTGATCGTCCACCGTCCATTGCGAGAGGGCCTTGGCCACCAGAGGTCGTCGCACTCCCAGTTGCGTAACCACCGCGTAGAGATGTTTGCCCGTGCTGTTGATGCCGCAATAGGCGGCGTAGTCGCGAAACCAGGCAACCTCCGACACCGCCGGATCGAAGTCTGGCAAATGCAGCACGCTGATGCGGGCGGAGCTGCGATCGACCAGCAGCCACGGCCCCAGAACCCACAGCCAGTGCGCGCCAGCCTCGTTGGGCAATGCGTCGTTCAGCTTAACGGCGCGACGGGCGACAAAGGTGCGATCGGTAATTTCGTGGATCTCGCCGGTGGTCCAATCCTTCACCTGACCATCGACGACCAGCGGACGGACGCGCAGAGTCGTGGGCGTATCAGGGGACGGAGTGGATGCAGTCGTGGGAGCGGTGTAGGGAACCTTGCGCCATCCACCCAACGCAACCGAGTGAACCTTGGCGGCAACCGGGAGACAGAGCAGCAGGAGAGTGGCGCAAACGCCGAGCGACTTGGGGCAGGCCATACGAGAGAAGGTACATCCAAGATTATGGTGGAGCAACCCGATAATTCAATCTCGAATCAGGAGATGCTGGATTGCTGGGTCGTCGAGCTCTGGGTTGACGATTCTCGCAACTTTAATCTGGCGTCCAACTTTTACCGTTAGTTCAACGGGGCGGGCGATAAGCGGAATCAGCAATTCAGTAACTTTTAGATTGTTAATCGTCACTCCTGCCTTTGCTTGCCGCTCGGCTTCGGTTCGCGAAGTTTTCATCCCTAGCTTTAGGAGCAGCTTCGCCGTGCTGATGAATATATCGGTATTTCGATCTTTGATCGCTCTCCCAAGGCTCACCGCATCTGCTACGGCTACATCCTGAAGGGGAATATCAATGGTTTCTGTGGCGACGCCATGTTGATGTTGCTTCGCCCAATCCTCATCGGCCTGCTGCGCAGCGGCCTGGGAATGAAAATCCGCGGTAATAGTCCTGGCCAGGCGCTTCTTGGCTTCCATGGGATGAAGCGCGCCGCTGGCGACATCGTTCTTCATCGCTTCAATTTCGTGCGGGCGCAGGTCGGTGAGCAGCGTCCAGTAGCGCCACATCAGGTCGTCGGAAATGGACATCAGCTTGCCGTACATTTCCTGTGGCGGCTCATGCACGCCGATGGCATTGCCGAGCGACTTCGACATTTTCTGCACGCCGTCGAGGCCCTCGATAATCGGCATCATCAAGACGATTTGCGCTGGCTGGCCGTAGTCTCTCTGCAATTGGCGGCCTGTGAGCAGGTTGAACTTCTGGTCCGTTCCTCCCAATTCGACGTCTGCCTTAAGTGCGACCGAGTCATACGCCATCGCCAGCGGATAGAGGATTTCGTGTAGTGCAATAGGCTGCTCGGCTCGGAAGCGCTTATGGAACTCATCGCGCTCGAGCATCTGGGAGACAGTGAATTTTTCGGCCAGGCGAATGATGCCTTCAAAGCCAAGTTTGCCGAGCCACTCGGAGTTGTAGCGGACCTCGGTCTTTTCGCGATCGAGAATTTTGAAGACCTGGTCGGTGTAGGTCTGCGAGTTTTTATCGATGTCTTCGCGACTCAGCGGCTTTCGGGTCACGGAGCGACCTGTGGGATCGCCAATGAGGCTGGTGAAGTCTCCAATCAAAAAAATCACGGTGTGGCCGAGGTCCTGAAAGTGTTTCAGCTTGCGGATCAGGACAGTGTGGCCGAGATGCAGATCGGGCGCGGTGGGGTCGAAGCCGGCCTTGACGCGCAGCGGGCGGCCGGTGGCGCGCGATTGTTCCAGGCGGGCGCGCAGCTCGGGCAGGGGAATAATTTCCGCAGTGCCTTTTTGCAGATACTCCAGTTGCTCGTCTACGGGGGCGAACTCGCCACGGCGATCAAAATTGGACATGATGAAACCTAGTATAAAGAGTGCGTGGCCCGCTGCGGCGGGATCTAGCTGGATGAGGTGAGTAGTGGGAATCGATGTGGCGTCGGTTCGGGCAGATACGCCGGGGTGCGGGAAGGTGTTGCACCTGAACAATGCGGGCTGCAGCCTGCCGCCAACGCCCGTGCTGGAGCGGGTGAAAGCGCACCTGGATCTGGAAGCGGCGATGGGCGGGTACGAAGCCGAGGACCGTGTCGTCGAGGAACATCAGGGCGTCTATGGCTCCATTGCGAGGATGGTGGGATGCGCGGCGAGCGAAATTGCGCTGGTGGAAAATGCGACGCGCGCGTGGGATGCGGCGTTCTATGCGTTGGCCGAGGGATTTCAGCCGGGCGACAAAATTCTTACGGCATCGAATGAGTATGTCAGCAACTACCTGGCGATGTTACAGGTGGTGCGCCAGCGAGGGATTGAAATTATCGTGGTGCCGAATGGACCGGGAGGTGAGATTTCTCTCACCGCCTTAGAAGCGGCGATTCGGCAGCATGGCGAGCGGGTGAAGTTGATCGCATTGACCCATATTCCGACAAACGGCGGGCTGGTGCAGCCGGCGGCGGCGGTGGGTCGCATCGCGCGCCGGAATCGCATTCCCTATTTGCTGGATGCCTGCCAGTCTGCCGGGCAGATGCAGCTGCAAGTGGAGGAGCTTGGCTGCGATATGCTGGCTGCGACCGGGCGGAAGTATCTGCGCGGGCCGCGGGGAACGGGGTTTCTGTATGTCCGGCAATCGATGATCGAACGGTTGGAGCCGACGCCAATCGACATGACCTCCGCCGAATGGAGCGCGCGAGAGGAATACAAATTGCGCAACGACGCACGCCGATTTGAAATTTCAGGTGGCTCGGTGGCGTGTCAACTGGGCCTGGGAGCGGCCGTCGAGTATGCGCTGGCGGTGGGGCTCGACAACATTGCCGCGCGGGTCACAATGCTGGCGGAGCAGTTGCGCCAGGCGCTGGCGAACATCCATGGAGTTACGGTGCGGGACCTGCCGGGCAGCGGCGGCCAACCTCGCTGCGGCATTGTGACCTTCACGCATGAACATCATGCTGCTGGAGCGATCTTCGAGCGGATGCGGGACCAGGGAATCAATGTGCGGGTGACCCCGCTTGGCTCCACGCGGATTGATATGGAGCAGCGCGGGTTGACGGCAATGGCGCGAGCCTCAGTGCATTACTACAACACCGAGGAAGAGATTGCGCGCTTTGTGAACGCGCTTGCAGCGATGTAGCGGTTACGAGTTGGCGCGCACGTCCTGGCTCCTCCCACATGCGCCGCAAAGAACGCGGCGCATATGGGGCACCCAGATGGTATGCTTGGCGGAGAAAAAGTCTGTCTTTCCTGCAGCCCAAGTGTCAGAGGTGCGTTTGATGGTTTATAAAACCGACAATCGTTGGCGGCAGTTTTGGACTGTGTCATTCCGGGGTGTTTCGCGAACAGTGCTGCTGTTCTGTCTGCTGCTTCCAGCCGTTTGCATCCATGCTCAGATTTTTCAAACGTCCAATCCCGGCACAGGCTCCGTGGCTGTCGCAGGCAATTGGCAGTTTCATACCGGAGACGATCTTTCCTGGGCGAGTCCCGCGTCCGACGACTCCGGCTGGGAGCAACTGAGCGGTGACGAGACTTGGGGTGCGCAGACGCATCCTGGCTACACCGGCTTTGCGTGGTACCGCAAGCGGATTGAAGTTACCGGTTTGGCCGGCAAGCTTGCCATTCTGGTTCCACCCGTTGACGACGCTTATGAAATTTACTGGAATGGCAAGAAGATCGGCAGCTACGGCAGCCTGCCGCCCCATGCCGTGTGGTGGTCCAATGGCCACAGCGCCGTTTATTCCCTGGGGGCAATCCCCTCCAATGGCGTGCTTGCGTTGAGGGTATGGAAGGCCCCGCTTGCGTCAGTCGATCCGTCGACCCTCGGTGGCTTGAATGCGTCTCCACTCCTGGGTAACCCGTCCGTACTGGCCGTGCTGGCGGTGGCGCCACGCTACTTGCAGGAGCACCGGCAACTCCCGCAAATCCTCATCGCAGCCGTGGTGCTGGTCGCAGGACTGCTGACGCTGCTGTTGTTTCTGCGGGACCGCAAACAATGGCTGTACCTGTGGCTGGCCATCTACCTACTTGCGGATGGGTTGAATGGTCTGAACAATCTCGACGCCATGTATTATGGCATGCATTTCACGGCCTCGCAGCTTTTTGCGCAGTTCGTGGATGCCTGTCAGGACATCTCGCTCTGGTTGCTTCTGCTTACCCTCTTCGGATTCAGCCGGGATCGACGCTGGCGGCGCTGGACGGCGGTGCTGGCCGCTCTCTATCTAGCGGCGGTAGTCATAGATACTACAATTCTGTTCATGTGGCGGAACGTCGGCCTGGGCATGCAATGGACCGACGCCATTACGACCGCGATTTACCAGATGATTCCGCTCTATATCTTTTTCATCGTCGGCTTCGGCCTGGCGCGCAGGAAGCAGATGGAGCTCTGGCCGGTGGCAGTCACGGCATTTCTTTATGGACTGTGGAACTTCGTGTTCGAGACCGTCAAGCAAGGCGTCCGATTTACACATTGGACGCTGTACAGCACACTGGCTGCCTGGGGTCTCCACCTCAGAGGGTACACCTTCAGCGCGCTCTTTCTGCTGGATACGCTGCTGTTCCTGGTTCTGCTGTTTACTGTCGCGCGGCAGCAGTACCTGGAGCGCCGTCGTCAGGCGCAGGTCGAGATGGAAATCAAGTCCGCGCAAGAAGTGCAGCAGGTTCTGGTTCCCGAGGACGTTCCGGCCATTCCAGGCTTTTCGATTGCCAGTATCTACAAGCCGGCCACCGAATTGGGCGGCGATTTCTATCAGGTGATCCCGCTGGAAGCGGGAGGCGCGCTGGTTGTCGTCGGAGACGTCAGCGGCAAAGGATTGAAAGCGGCCATGGTGGTGTCACTGATTGTAGGCACGCTGCGCACGCTGGCCGACTATACGCAGGAGCCGGCGGAAATCCTGCGGGGACTGAATCGCCGCTTGATTGGGCGCACCCAGGGCGGCTTTGCGACTTGCGTGGCCATGCGGATCGAACCTGATGGAAGCGCTGCAATTGCCACCGCGGGTCACTTTTCGCCGCTGCGCGATGGAAAGGAATTGCCGTTGGAAGGGGCGTTACCGCTGGGCATCACGCCGGATGCAACGTATGACCAGATTGTCTTCCGCATGGAGGAAAGCGAGACCTTGACCTTCTATACGGATGGCATTGTCGAGGCGCGGAACGGGCAGGGCGAGCTGTTTGGGTTCGACCGGGTGCGGGATATGTCGCGGGCCGGGTCATCGGCCGTTCAGGTGGCGGAGGAGGCCAGCGCGTTTGGCCAGGATGATGACATTACCGTGCTCACATTGACGCGTCTGGCGGCCAGTGAACCGGCGCGTGCCGCCACCGTAAAGCTGACCACCCAGATTGCCACCGGCTGAAGAAACCCGTGTTTATACCCGCCCTGAGCTTCCTATCCAGCATGGAGCTTTCTCTTTCCGGCCTGCACGCGTGACAATGAGGACAGATGTCGCGACGATCGTTATTTTCGCTTGCGTTTGCGTGCGTGCTTACGGCGGTGTTGCTGGCGCCTGCAAATCCGGCGCTGGGCCAGACGGGCTACACCGGCGCGGACCTGCAGCGGATGGGGCAGTGGCTGCAGTTTTATCGCCTGGAGCTGTATCGGCTGGAGATTCCACCGTTTGCCTCGCCCTATGCCGCGGCGTTGACCAGCGGCAAACATGGCTGGCGGATCGTGGTGTTTCTGCGCGACGGCGGCGTGACGAATGTGAATTGGGATTCAGGCTATCTGAAGAGGCCGTTTCAGGCGGCCAGCAGCGACAATTTTGTTTTGACGCCCGGAGTGGGAGCAAACTTTGGGGTCAGTTTCAGCGGATGCGATGCGCGGGATTGCGCCAACAACTACGGTGCGTTGCTGTACTTGCCGTGGAGCCATCAATTCTTTCAGAAGGGAGTGGCGGGCCGCTCCGTCGCGTGCTCGCAGGCATTGCTGGATCCGGTGAACGCCAAAGCGGTGCAGGCGCTGGATGCCGCGCTGAAGCGCCAACAGGCTTCCGACCCGCATTATGTGGCACCGGCGTGCCCGGGAGTTTCTCCGGTGGCACGCTGATATAACGTGAGGCATGGGAGCCCAGCGTGGTCGTCTGAAGAAGCAGGGATGGATGGCCAGTGGACCGCGGAAGGCGGACTCTGGGAACGACGCCGAAAGGCGTTACCCCGACACAAAAACATTGAGACGCTGCTGGAAGAGATTGTGAGATTGTTGGTGCTGGATCGCGCTTTACCCGAAAAGCACTCCGACCATGGTTTAGCGGGCGAGTGGAACGATCATCGCGAATGCTACCTCAAACCCGATCTGCTGTTGATCTACGCGAAACCCGATGCGGAAACGCTGCGCCTGGTCCGTCTTGGCTCCCACAGCGATCTCTTCTAATGTTTTTGCGCTAGCGAGCATTCCGAAGAAGGTTATCCGCCTCGCTCACAAGAGCAGACAGACTTTTTTCTCCCGCTGCTCTTGCTTGCATGTCCTCATCAATTGCGCTGCGCAGTTGCGGCAATATGTTTCTGTATTCGTTGATGTGCAAGTTAAGCGAAGAAGGTGGCATATTTTTCATGAGGCCATCGATCTTCACCCTACAATCCGTCTCGGAAGCAGAGAGCAAACACGCTTTATTCAGCGTATTGTAAATTTCTGAAATCCGTTGCGGGAGGGCCGCAACTTTAGATTCTTCAATCTTCATTTGTAGACAAAAATAGTTCAACAATGCAAAGTACATCAGGCGGCTTGTAACAGGTCAACAATGTTTTCGATGGCCTTGTCGGCTTGATGGTAGGCGGCTTCCAGTT
>JAJYUB010000068.1 GCA_021792795.1 Acidobacteriota bacterium
CAAAACAGCACAGAAAGCTTGCTATAACCCACCAACGGGATTACTGCCTGCGCTCCCCAATACGAACACCAGCTTTGCGAATCGCTGCATCGCCCTTGGCAAAACGCTATGCCCGACACACACCTAGGTCCTAAGTATTACAACGTCAAGTATTACGGGCCGCGTGAATGGCCAGCTGCTGCCCCCCATAAGCGCAGTTTCCTGTCCAGTGAAGAGCAAGGATTGGATTTCACGCCGAGTCCTTGGCAGGGCCCACCCAGAAGTTTTTTTTACGGCGCAAGGTTTCCAGGGGCAGCAAGGAGTGCGCCAACATCACCAGGGTCACATGCCACGAGGGCAAGGCATTTTGCGCGACAAGGTGGAATCGACGACCGGCCCGGCGGCGCGTTTGTACAAAAAGGCCACTGCGGACAAAAAAGTGGTGCCGAGTTATCGGGGCCACGCGTCGATCGAGGACAGCAACGGGTTGGCGGTAGCGGCTGCCGCGAGTCTTGCGGCCACGATTACCGAGCGCAAATGACGCCGCACGTCAGCGAGTATGGGAAGGGCAATCTGGAAGAGAACAGCTTGACGGAGGCCGAGCGCAGCGATGAACGGCGCGCGATCAGCCAGCGGAAACGCAAGTTGATCGAACGTGTCTTTGGCTGGAGCAATTTGGTCCAGCAAACAAAATGAGGCGCGAATCTGGGGTTTTTCCGCAGCTCGTCAAGTCCATGAGTGCTCCTGTTCTATGCATTTCCATGCATCGAATTTTGAATGGACTTCAGACTCAGGATCCTGCCCCAGGATGTCAATAGACTGTCATGTCCCTTGCTGGGCTCTAAATTGAATAAAATCTCTGTGTCCACAGCGTTTCTGGATGTTGTTGGAATCGCCTGGATGTTGAAGTGGTGGCCAGGGAGGGAATTGAACCCCCGACGCCAGCCTTTTCAGGGCTGCGCTCTACCACTGAGCTACCTGGCCGTGGAGATTTTCCGGAGGGGAACTCTGCGCACGAGTGGAGGGAAATGAAGATTTTCGATTGCTGCTTCTTGGTGAAGTATATCAACCAGTGGGAAGACTGCCAAACCCGGTTGAACGATGCTGCCGGGGCGAATAGTCTGAAGTCACGGAGGAAGCGATGACCGAGAGCGCGCAAAAAGCCGAGAAAATTGAAAAGAGCGATGCCGAGTGGCGTCAGCAGCTAACGCCGGAACAATATTATGTGACCCGCGAGAAGGGGACCGAGCCGGCATTTTCCGGGGCGCTGTACAAAAACCACGACGACGGGACCTACCACTGCGTGGCGTGCGATGCGGAGCTGTTCAAGTCCGACGCCAAGTTTGAATCCGGCTCCGGCTGGCCAAGTTTCTGGCTGCCCGTGACGCCGGACTCGGTAGAGACCCATGAAGACGTGAGCCATGGGATGCGTCGCGTGGAGGCGACCTGCGCGCGCTGCGGTGCCCACCTCGGCCACGTTTTCCACGACGGGCCCAAGCCGACGGGCCTTCGCTACTGCATCAATTCCGCCGCGCTGAAGTTCGAAAAGGAATAAGACAATGTTTGTCATTCTGAGCGGGTGAGTTGATTTTTAGAAATCACTGATTTATCGAAAGATAAATAGCCTGTTTTTGGCTGTGTAGGAACTGTGCAGGCGATTTGTCGATTTCCGTGCATTTCTCGACCGCGCAACACCATTCTACAAGGACGCTTCATAGTTTAGAGGCTATGCCCCAGGCCCATGCCGTGCTCAATGACCGGCGCGATTTCCTGCTGCGGCGGCTTGATGGCTTGCTCCTGCTTTATCGCTGGTGTGTGGGCGCTTTCGTGGGATACGTCGTGCCCTAATGCTTGCGGCAGTTTCGCGCGGTCGTTGGTGTATACCTGCGCGTCCTCGGCTCCGCGCGAGACGGCGACATAAGCCATGCGGCTGTTGAGCAGGTCTTTTGCGGCCAGCCCGGTATCGACGTGAATCAATACGCGCTCGGCAGTCTGCCCCTGGCTGGAATGGCTCGTCACCGCGTAACCGTGATCGAGATGCGGATGCTCCCGATGATCGAACTGCACGTCACGGCCTCCGTCCATCTTCAAACGCATCTGCCCATCCTGACCGATGGCCTCGACCGTTCCTAGTTCGCGGTTGGCAATCTTCAAGTCGTTGGCTGGCGCAGTGAACTGGATGCGGTCGCCCACGGCGAAGCTGCGCGGTTCTTCCCGATAGACAGATACTCCCTGCTGCCTGCGGGGATCATAGGTCAGCTCGGAGCCATCCGCCCGCACCACCGTCAACAGATTCTTCTCCACATCAACGCTCTTGACCCGCGCGTATTCGCCGCGCTCCATGCCGGTTTCTTTCGACGCGCGGGCGTAGCGCACTACATCATTGAACTCATAGCGAGCGGCCCATGTCCGCTCCGGGCCGGTGAGGTCTTGGCGCGGCACAAGCGCCGCGATGCGATGCTCGTCTTTACTGACCAAGCCGCGCTCCGGCATCTCGCTGCGAATTGCCAAGTTGATCTCGACGCGGGAACGGTTGTCGGGCGAGACTACCAGTGTACCCTCCGGCGACTTCGCGTATTCCTTCGCAATCGCGGCTATGCGTTCCTCGTGACCTCGAATCTCATGGACGCGGCCCTGCCGCTCCAAGCCCTGCACGGCCTCGCGCACTTCGCCCCGCGCAAGCTGCTCGACTACCTGTTTCAATTCAGGGTTTTTCTGGCGGACGATCTCTTCGAGCCTGACTGTCTTCATGCCCGCATCCTGAAGCTGCGCGAAAGGACGCCCCGCTTCGATTGCCTCATGCTGGCGGCGGTCGCCCACCAGCAACACGCGGTCATTCGGATGAAGGCGACTCACAAACTCGTGCATCTGCCTGGTGGACGCAAGCGAGGATTCATCGAGCACATACAGGCGGCGTTCTCCGGTGTCCGGCTGCTGCCCGCGCGTAAGATGCTTTTGCAGCGTAGATGTTTCCATGCCTGCATCGGCCAGCTTTTGCGCCGCGCGGGATGTGGGGGCGAAGCCCTCGACCTTGTACCCTTGTGCCTCTGCGCCTTCACGGATTACGGCCAGCGTCGTTGTCTTGCCCGCCCCGGCGACGCCATCCAATCCCACCATCTTTTCGCGGGAGAGAAACACTTGGTCAACGGCTTGGCGCTGCGAAGCATTCAACTCCACGTGACGGTCTTCCGTCGCAATCCGAATCTGCGGAGAAACCAGCATCGGGTCATTCATCCCGCGCTGATTGCCTTCCTGCATCCGTGTAACTATCTCGCGTTCCATGCGAAGCATTGCGGCAGTGGTGTACTGCTGTCCTGCGCCTGCATGATGGACCGTGCGGAACTCACCCCGCGCAGCCCGCTGCGCGAACTCCTGCCGGATGTGGGCATACGTCGTTTCCCCCATGCCGCGATTGAGCGCCGCTTCCAGAAGCTCACGCCGGTCCAGTACGGCGGAACGCTCAAAGAGATGGTCGCGGGCATAGGTCACGGCCTGCTGCGCGATGCGGTCGGGTTCGTAGACGTGACGCTGTTCATGCGCCCGCGCCTCGGCCACAACTTTGTCGGCCTGATGTCCAAACTGCGCGGCGAGATTCCGATGCCTCTCTAATACCTGTTCTGGCGATAGCAGCTCCTTGCTGTCCCGCGTCCGGTGCGCGGCAACCTGCGCGGCTCCGGCTCCGTCTATCCCCATCTCACGCAGATGGTCTTTGATCTGCTCGCGGCGCGGGCTGCTGGCCTCCAGATACTCCTTCGTATAGCCCTTGATCTCCGGCTGACCATGCCTGCCGCGCTCCAGCTCATAGCCCAACCCTTGCAACCGCATCGCCAGGTCGGAACGGTAAACGCTGGTGGCATAGCGTTGCGAAGCGAATAACTCCTTCGGCTGCAAAGCGCGGGTTTGGCCGTTGTCGCGTTCGGTGACATTGAAGATCACAGCATGGGTGTGGAGCTGCGGCGCGGCGTAGCCGTCCACAGGCCGCGCGGTGTCGTGCTCAAAGGTTGCCGCAACGAATTTGCCTGTCGTCTCCGGCGCATGGACGTTTCCGATGCGGGCCTGCGTGTACTTCTCCAACTCATTGAGCGCTACGCGCACGCTCTCCCGATGCGCCTCTCGCACGCGCTCATCCCCGCCGACAAGGGCAGTGAGAGAGACTGACTTCGGCGCGGAGAACGTGGCGTCCCAACCGGCGCGATGTTCCACGCTCGTCACTTCCTTGCCGAATTTTCCCTCGTAAGTTTTCGAGGCTTGATGGCGAACAAGCTGCGCTTCCGTGTGCGGATGCTGGCCTTCGGTCAGACGCGCGAAGTGCTCGTTGCCTACCGCACCTTCCAAGCCCCACTGCTCGGCCAGCTTGCCTTGCCACTCACTATGCCCTTGCTGGTCACGGCTCCAATAGTTCTGCCGCTCCGAAGCAAACTCCCGCTCATGGTACGTCCGTACCTGCGAAGCTGAGAGCGGCTTGGAAATCGTCAGCATAGGGAGATTCTATGCCTGAGTAAACGCGAAGCTGGCTTACGGGATTGACCGGAGATATCGTGGTCAATTCCGGGCAGAGGTTTGCGGGTGCTCCCGGTCCCCAAGCGCGAGGAACCGGGGAGACCCTCTTCCATTGCTTGGGGTGGGCACGGGACCAGGCCATCGCCTTTCAAAGCCTTGCTGCTGTCAAAATGCCTGAAAATCTCGGAATTTCGGGTAAGATCACGCCTTCAGGCGGTTGACATGGGCACGAAACCCGATAAAAATAGAATTGGGGGTTATTATGGCATTGACCCAAGTTGAACGTAAGGATGATGGTAGCTACCGGGCGCTCCGCAATGGGAGAACTGTTGCCACCGGCGACACTCAAAAGAGCACTGCGGAGAAAGTCGAAAAACGTTACCCCGACGACACGATTGAGGTCGAAAGGGTGCGGGACACTAACGTGGGGACTCGCGACCACTGGCGACGTTGGCCGTAGCCGCATAACTTCTCTACCGAAAGCGCGCGCCGGGTAGGTTTTCGGGGCCGTGCGGTGAGGTGTGGATATGAAGATGTGCGAGGGCCAATTCAGCCCGGAAACAATTGCGATATTGCGCGATGGCTTCGCAAGATATGAGTGGTCCGCGCCGGAGACATTCGCCACATACTCATGTATGGTCTGTGGACGTGCCGGACTCACACCGAAAAATCACGGCGGTGTGTGGCACCCGGAATCTCACTATCCTCTGCCTCGCAAGCGGGTGAACCCCTCAGGCAAGTCGGGCTATTACAAGCGGGCATAGTCACCGTTAATCGGCCCGTAGACGGGCCGGTTAATAGTCTGGACGTGGCCTACTGGTTTTGACAGATGGCTTGCCAACGGCAACAGAGAGGACATAAATGGAGCAACAGAAATTCTTTACAGGACAGACAGTCAAGCTGAAGTCCGGCGGCCCCGTGATGACCGTAATGGGAACTAATCTCTTCGGCAATCCGAATATGTATGTGTGTCAGTGGTTTTCTGGAAAATCATACAAGCAGGCAGAATTTCCGGGGCCAAACCTAAAATTGGCAGCACCGGAAATGCCGAAGCGTGTAGCTGCCCGCACCAAACCGGGCCGAATCCATCTTGGATGATATTCGCAACGCGCTTCTCTTTTACTCAATCCCCTTGGACTCATCCCACACAAACGCCTCTTTGGGTTTGTCGGTGGACTTGTCGGCGGGCGCATCGAAAAGTGGGAGCGCGGCCTGGGCCGCTGCTGGCGTCTTGGGTTGCTCTGCGCGAGCTGCTATCGGCGTTGGGAGTGACGGCCTGGGCGCAACCTCCGGCAATTTGCGTTCGATGAACTCCGGTTGTCCGCCGTGCTTCTTTGCGAACTGGAAGTGCACCGGCACAACGCGGTTCTCCTGCTTGATGAAACAGTACAACGGTTCGAGACCGGAGATTTCCGAAGCCATGACAAGTGGTTTGGTCGCAATCTCCATCGCATAGGATTTCTTGCTGCCTAGCAGCCCCATGCTGCGCGATTCCTTCAACCGTTCGACCTCGATCTCTCCGATGGCATCGGAAATCCACTTGGCCGCGCGTGGCTCGGTGGTCTTGAAAAACAGCTTGGTTGCGGGTTGCGAAAGCATGGCCTCGGCGTCCTGGCCGTAGCGTTTTTCAAGCTGGCTGCGCCCCTGAAAGCCCAACACAACAGGGTTCCCATACTTGCGATTTTCCGTGACGGCGGTATGGAGCTGCGGCAGTTTGTTGAGGCTCGCCAACTCGTCCAGCACAAACCATACCGGCTTCGCCGCGTGGTCCTCGCAGTATCCCATCATGCGAAGGATGAATAAATCGAGCCACACGGAATGCAGCGGCAGAATCTTTGCGCGGTAGGCAGGGCTGGAAGTCAGAAACACCCAACGCTTACGCGTGGTGTACCACTCCGCCGTCGCAAAGGTCGGCCTCGTATGCTCCCACTCCGGTAACAGCTCCAGGCTGCCAGCCACCATGTTTAAGCTCGCCAACACACCCGCCCGCTGTGCGGGCGCTCCCGCATCGAGCAGCGCGGCCAGCGGCGTTCCTTTCACCGCCGCTTCGATCTGCGAGGGGTCGGCCATCATCCTCAGAATGTCCCTCGGCTGTGGCTGCCGCTTGAGCAAGTGGGCCAGTATCCGGCGCGGCCCATCCGTAAAAAACTCTTTCTCGTACTCTTTTTCCGGCAGGAACGCGGCGGCAATGGTCGCCGCTGTTTCGTCGCGGTCGATCTCGTTGCCTAGACTCCAATACGGGCAACGCTGGTCCAGCGGATTGAGAATCAAATCCCCACGCGCGGGCGAGTAGAACTCACTCACAAAGTCCATCGCCGGGTCGTAGACGATGGCGCTCTCTCCGCGTTCCCGCACTTGGCGAAGAAGCTGCCGGATGGCGTTGGACTTCCCGCTGCCGGTGTCGCCCATCATCAGAATGTGGCTGGCTTCAAGAAGCTTCGGGATGCAGTAGCTTGGGCCAAATGGAAGCCACCGCAAAAGCGCATTCTCGAAGCGCAGACGGAACCGTATGCCGTCCGGCTCTGCGCTCCGCCACCGCAAAGCTGAGGCCAGCTCCGGGCCTTTGGTTCTGCGTCCGTGGCGTTCTTCCTGCTCTCGCCTCCGCGCAAAACCCTGCTTCATCCAGAGCCGGAGCACATAGAGCAGCATCAACACCGCAAGGCTGTTGAGCATGGGCCGTCCAAACAGCCACCACACGCTCACACCGTCATAAACGTAATCGCGTAACCCCATAGCAAGCGCGTCGGCGGGCACTTTCTCCGGGGCGCTGTAAGCCACTCCACGCCAGCCCTCCGCAATAGCTCTGGGCGAGAGGCTGACGGGCAGTTTCGCGTCCAGCCCGGTCACTACATCCTCGGCGGAAGCGGGAACCGACTTGCGCCTGGGTGCGGTCTTCATCACCCAGCGAATCGTCATCTCACTGCGCGGAATCCCTGCCCCAACAGAGCTGGCGGCATAGGTCGTGAGGTAGACCTTTTGGAGCGGCTGGAGTGTCCAGGCAAGCCAAGCTGACGCCGAGAAGATGAGGACAAGCGGCCCGACCGTGAGCCAGAAAAGGAGCCAGAATAGCCGTCCCGTCCGGCTTGGGAAACGCATAGGGCTGCTCACTGCTTGCCCCCGTCCGGTCCCTCCTGGGACAGAAACTCTGCGAGCAATTTGCGGGCGTCGGCCAGCTTCCGCACATTGGCCTGGTCACGGATTTTGACCACGGAATCGGGCAGCAGATGCTTGCCTTCGGCGTTCGCCTGGGCCGTCGCGTGAAAGAGATTCAGGAGCATGTATCGCAGTGCCGAAACCTCGGCCAGCACCAACTCGGTAGGGTCTGCCGGACGTTGCCGCGCGGCTTTCAGGGCCAGCTCACGCAGCCACTCGGCTACGGTTTTTCCTGCGCTTTCGGCGGCTGTTTCTACCTCGGCCAGTTCTTCCGGCGTTACTCTGGTTGCAATGGTTTTGGCACGCAAAACCGAACGCGCTTCGTCCTTGGGAGAGGCCGGAGACTGCAACGGAGCCGGGATGCGGGGAGTGCTCATGGGGAAACCCGCCTCGAAAATAGCTTGCACCTTGCGATTTTGCCCGTCAAGCGCCCGAATGCTGGAAGCCCTTGTCTATCAGTGCGTTTACACATTGGGCGCTGTAAGGCGCTCTGCGCGTTTACGCACGTAAACGCATCTATCGCCGCGCCGGATACGCGCATCACCAAACTGCTGATTCAAAGCGCGTTCACGTCACCCAACAAAGATTCCAAGCCGGTTTACCGGCGGCAACCCATTTGGGGGTGACGTGTCGCTCTCCATCCGGTGCGTAGCACCGCGCACGTCGGTCGATCATGCCGTACCCGCTCCATTCTCGACTTGGGCTGCCGCTGCCTTTGCCGCCCTTGAAGCAAGTACAAGGAGGATGCACGGATCGTTTTCTGGCGTCATTATCGTCGTTCTTGACCGCGCCCGCGTCACGCTGACCCGGAAATTGTATGTGGCGTGCGTTAGATCGCCGTCCATATTCCCACGCACGATGCGATGAGGATTTCCGACAATTTGGCCGCGCACTCGCCTCGGCCATCCCTCGAAAATGATGACTTCATCGAACTGCTTTCCTTTCGCCTTGTGCATGTTCATCACAATCAAGCCGGATTGCTTTCGTACCGATGTTGAAAAATGCTCCTGAACGAACGCTTGCCTGACAATTTCGAGAGCGTTCTTATATGCGCCGTTTGTGCGCCAATCCAGAGAGAGGTTCTCTCGCAGTTGTGTTCCCCTATCCAGCAACCTGACATTTCTGGCTTCTTCTGCCACCTGCGCCAATCGTTTGCAACCGCAATCACCGAGCACCTTTCTGATTGCCAACCAATCCACGCCGGGATTGCCAGTGAGCGCGAGCGCAACGCACTGGCTGTACCCCTCTTTCATCAGCCTAATGATGCTGCTTTTCGGTAATGGCTTCCCGTTCTGTACGCACTCAATGGCCTTTTGTAGCGCCTTCTCGATTGCAAGGGCTTCTCCAATGTCCGATGCGGAAGGATCATCGCCTCCTTTACCTCTAAAGAAATTACTGAGCAGGCTGACAACCTGCGCGAAATCCGCCTCCCCCTCCTGTGGTTGCAGGAGAAAAGCAATCAACTCCGCCGCGAGAATGGCCCCTTCCATGTCTATTGCCGCATTGTGCTCTACCGGCGGCATTGTGCCCTGCGTCTCACGGAGTGCATCGGAAACTTCGCGCATAAATTGCTTGGTGGGGACGAGGATCGCAAGAGCCCATTCTCTACCCTTGGCCTTTCGGAGCCGTTCTATTGCCTGAAGGGTTTGTCCTTTGAGCGCCGCCATAGCCTGATTGGAATTCTCGGCAAATTGCACCAACTCTATACCGGCATATTTATTCGTGCTGAATTTGCCAGCAAGGACATCGTTACCGTAACGGGCTATGTCGGTTCCGTTGCTCCGGTAGTTTGCCGTACCGAAGTCAAATTCCTTCGGGCCGAACTTCATCTTGAAGTGATTCAGGCGTTCCGGGTCTGCACCGGCGAAATCGTAGATGCGCTGTTCTTCGTCTGCGAGGGCAATCAAAGTGCTGCCGCTACCAAGGTTCTCCATAACGGCCCACTGACCGGCGCTGGTGTCCTGGAATTCGTCGAGAATGATGATTGGATAGCGGGTAGAAACGAGTTTTCGTAGCTTTGCGCTTTTGCTGACGAGTTCGACAACAAACTCCGAAAATAAATCGAAGCACACCTTGCCTTCCTCGAAAGCCAAGCGTCTCAACTCGGCTTCTTCCTTATCCAGTTTCTCGGCTTTCTGCGTGTCAGTGAGCTTCCGTGCGCTTCCGTAAGTATGACGAATTGGTGTCAGCGCAATCGCCCGTTCGGGCGGCGTCAAGATGGTCACGCGGCGCGGCAATCCGATGAGATAGCCGTGCGTCTTGAGCAATCGCCAAAAGAAAGCATGATACGTGTCGATCTCAATGCGACGCCTGACCTCTTTGTTGTCTTTCGTCTGCTCGGCGAGGGCCTCGATGACGCGGGCGACCGTGGCGCGGGCAAAGCTGAGAAACAACACCTGCTGACCGGGCTTCAATGTGGCGACAAGACCCTCTGCTTTCACAATGGAGATTGTCGTTTTCCCAGACCCAGGGCCTCCCTTGATGAGCAAGTGACCCGTGTGGGACACAATGGCCTTACGCTCATCAGACAGTTTCAGCAATGTCAGCCTCCACGACTGTTTCATTCTCCTGCGGCGGGTCTGGCGCGGGTGGCTGGCACAGGTCACGTAAGTCGCGGCACATTTGCCGAATCCACTCAGGGATTTCGGCTTCATTGCATTGCGCGATGAATTCAGCCAACCCTAAGTTGCCTTTTGACCACTCGAAGAATTTCCCCAAGGCGTCCACCGGATTGGACTTGGGATTGGGGCAAGCCGTTATCAGATGCGGAGGCCATTGAATCGCGTCGATGAAGCGTTCTAAAGCCGCCTGTGTCGTGTTCTTCAAAACGAGTTTTTCGATGTCCGATTCGCCGTGCATGAACAGCTTCGTGACGCTGGCTTCGATTGTCGCCTGACTCGCGGGCGTCTGTTGGTCGCAAACAGCGTATACCGCTTTCCCCAAGCTGACGTAGAGTTTGCCAAGGTCGGCGATTTGGCTATCGCCGCCCGCGTCTACCGTACAAATTCCAAGAGCCTCAAACGAGGAATAGGTGTTGGGGTCAAGTTCGGAGAGGCGTCGTGCTGCTGCCGGAAACGTCGCCGCCTCGGTTGCGCCCTCTGCGAGTAAAACACGCCGCGATAACAATGCCTCGCAAAAGCGAGTTCGGAATTCCTGGCGATACCGCTTCGGCTTCACGCTTGCCGGAAGTTCTATGCTGGTCTGTTGAAGGACGCAATCCGTGCCCCGCATAAGCACACTGATTTCCTCCGTCCCGAATTCCTCAAGGATGTAGGGCGAGTGGGAACTGAATATCGACTGCGAGGACAATTTCCGAACTTCATGGACGATGCGCTTCTGGGCATACGGAGGAATCGCCGTTTCCGGTTCCTCCATAGCAAAGATGACATTCTGCTTGTCCTCCGCGATCTGCGAGAGCATGGCGAGAACGAGCATATTCAGGGTACCTGTTCCTTGCCGATAGAACGGCGCGGCGTGCTCGCCGTCTCCCGTCGCAATGAACGCGGTAATGACCTTGCGTAGGTTTTCGCGCGTCAAGTTGGAGACCTTGAGGTGGGGCGAGACGCCCCATTCGCGCGGGACATACTTCTTCAACGATTTATCAATGCTTTCAAGCACACCGGAGATGCCGATTTCCGGGTCGGCCGCGACATTGACTTTACTCAACTGTTCAATCGTCTTTTCCCACATCTGCGGCCTGATTTCCTTTATCCGCAGAATGATGTCGAGAAGGCTTCCATGCTCCAGACTGAGCGCGCGCGTGGCTGTGCGCAGAGAACGCAGATAGAGAAAACCGCAAAACCGCTTATTCTTCTTCGTGAAGACCGCTGGAGATTCGTCGTCTTCATAACTGCGCGCGAAATAGGTTTCGCCCGCGAAGTCGTCATCTTCAAGGTCGTAGTAACCGACGAATACAACACGAATTGACGCGAACACGTCAGGCTGATCTATGCCTTCGACCGGGGCTTCCTGAAGCGCCTTCGTGGTCGTGTTCCACCACTCAATTTCGTCACCGAATACATTCTGTTGTTCATCGGTAAGGCCGGTAACGACAACCTCGACTTTGACTTCCTTGCGCGTTTGCTCTGCGGCAGTAAGGTAGTCGCCAAGGTAAAAGTCGTGTTCGTCGATCTTCGGATGCCTGCTGAGGCGGTCTGGGCCAAGGGCTAGGTCAATGGCCTCAAAGACAGTGGATTTGCCGACGTTGTTATCGCCGACAAGGACAACGTGCCCGTCAAACAAAAGGGTCGCTTCTTTGATGCCCCGAAAATTCTGGATTCGCAATCGAGCGATTTTCATTGCTTCCACCGTCCTTTTTATTTCGCGGCTGTCATACAGCACCCGGTCAGTCGTCGTTATTGTTCCACGTAAACCCTACAACTCCCCCTTGAACGCCTTATCGAGAATGGTGATGTCCAGAGCACGGCACAGAGATATTCAGATAGTAACCGTTTGTTAGGTACGAGGACCTTCATGTGCTGATTGCACCAGTCCTTTGGACCGTTCAATCAATGCCGAGCTTGTTGAAGAATATTTTGTTCCGCATTTCTGCGTCGCGCAACAGCTTTGTCCAGCTAATCACCTCCATGTAGAGACTGATATTGCCGAACCAGTTGAACCATCCAAGTCCATCGGGCATCGGAGTAAAGTTCTTTTCCTTTTGGAGCCAGTCTTTGACCTTTTTGGTCAAGTCACAGACGACATAGCCGTAGAACGGCGTAGTGTCATTGACGAGGATGTCACGATTGGCCGGAGTTTTGAACTTGCCCTCCCGGATTTGATTAACGTAGCGGATGATCTGCTGAATAGGGTCTTCTTTGGAGGACGGGTCAGCAAAATCATCCCGTTGGGGCTTCTTGAACTCGAAAATCGTGATGGGGTTGCTGGTCTCATTGTCGCCGCGATATGCCATGCGGCAGTTATAGGCGGTTATGTCCGTGCGGTCGCCGGACGACTGAAGTGGTTTGTCCGACGAAATGTAGGACGTAAAATTCAGCCGCTCGTCCAGAATCCAAAGATTGTGCGCACTGTAGTTCAGTTCTTCGGAATCCTTTTTGCGCGGCATGATGATGTCATGCACCTCGCCCTCGGACTTATGCTTGCCGTCTGCTCCGATTTCAAGTGACTTGGAAAAGAGGTCCAGGACGCATTTGCGCATAGAGACGTAATGAATCAGGTCGTTCTTGCTGTTATCGGAAATGCTCTCGATCAACTGCGAGAGTTTCTCTCCAAGCTCATCCGGGTTTTCCGACTTCAACAGCGCCGTCACCTGTATCCGCGTCGCTATCTCCTTCTCATATTTTTTCTTTTGGAGATGGAGCTCGATGTCCTGATTTGATGGCCTCATGGGCAGGGCGCTGAAATCCACCTCTTTTGCAAGGATGCGATGCCAAGGTGCGTCACTGGTTACATACTCGTCTATACGCACTTGCTTGCGCGTCTTCCTGTCTGCGATTTCCGTGCCCAGCGCCGACTGCGCGATCTCGGCAGCTTTCTGTTCGATGTCGTTCTGGGATATGCCGTTCAGTAGGTCGGTTTCGATCTGAAAGCGAAACTCGCCTCGTTCGAGGGCAACGTTGTCGTTCAGGTAGTCGCCGAACACATAGGCTTTGATGACGAAATTGCGACCTTTCGCTAAATCATGATTCGGCCCTGGCTCGAAAAACTCTTCCGCAAATTCGGGAATGTATGTTTGGAGCGGATTGTCCGTCACCTCCCGCCTATGCGCTACAAGGCTGACCTTGCTCTTCGCCGTTCGCGGCGCGAATAATTTGAAGACGCGAACCTGAAAGGATTTTTCATCCTCGTTCGCTGATAGCGAAAACGCCCCTTGATCCACCTTCATTTCGACAATCTGGCTGTTCTCCCTGCCCAAATAGTCATTTAGGGAGACCGTATCAGATGGATTTTGGGCCTCCCGGATCACCACACGCGGGCAACGGCGCTCCTTGTCCACAAAATAGGGCAGCAGCCGTTCCACTACGACGCGGCTGATGGTTTCCAGCTTCTTGTCGGGGAACCTTATGGACTTGATACCGGAAATCTCGACGATTGCGCCGGTCGCCTGCGCCTGAGACTGGCCTTCCTTTTCGTCAATGATGATGTCCTTGTCCAAGCCCATCCTGAAAGAACGGTCACGGAAGGTATCATCTTCGACAAAGGTGCTGGATACCTTCACCCTGTCAAAGTATTTCAGGCAAGTGAAGCGGCCAAAGCCCTTGCCGCCGTCCGCGATTTTCTGTTCGGTGTAGAGGGTGTCGAAAGCATCGCGGTTGGCTTTGGTGAAGCCTATGCCGTTGTCCTTGACCACGAAACCGTCTACGTCCTCAAGATGGTCGATCATATCGGTTTGACGACTTCGGAGCACTTCGATTTCGACCAAGCCGTTCTGTATACCCTTCGCGTCAATGGCCTGAATCGCGTTCACGACCAGTTCGACCAGCGGCGTGTAGACATTGGTGCCGGAACGGATGTTCTCGACCAGCCGCTTGACGTTGACATTGCTCATACCAACTCTCCTTTGAACGCCTTGTCGAGAATGGCAGGGAGCATGGCGTCCAGTTCGGCAAATGTTTCGGAATGAAGCGTTTTCACCGAGTCGAGCTTAGATTGAAGGGCGTCGAGTTCGGCAATGACGCAATCCTGCACGTCAAAGTTTGGTAGTGCAAACGGGAAGCGGCGAAGCGCGCCAATGTTGAGGTGCGGGGATGCCGAACCTTTGGACAGGCAACCTATATGGTCTTCCTGTATCGTCGGCGATAGGAGCTGGCAGAGAAAAAACGTCGGACGCACTTTGGCTTGGTTTGGACGAATCATCATCACACGCTGCCCCAGGCTGAATCGCTGACCTTGTCGGACCAAAGCGCATTTGCCCGTCCCGCCGCCTTCTCGAACGAACACAATGTCGTCGGGTTTCGGTTCACCCCGAACGGTTCTTCGCACATATTCAGCTTCGTTAGTGCGGCGTGCGTTGTCCAAGTCTAGCGTGCCATAGCCAACATCGGGCGAGCGCACGCATGGAACGGTGCCATTCTCATCGTAGGCCGGATTACTGTGTAGATTGTCGATGATCGCTTCGCAAACACTCTCAAGAGGCACCCTTTCCCTACATAGCCCGTCGAAAATGGAGCGCGATTTCGATAATTGAAATGCTGATAACTCGTCGTGCGCGGCACTTCGCAGGCCTCGCGCCTCACCAATTTTCGCCGACAGCTCCTCGATGCGTGCGACGATGCGGCGCTGTTCGTCAAGCGGCGGGAGCACGATTTCTAGCGCCTTGAAACGGTCTTCCGAAAGCCGCACGCGGTTGGTCGTGCCTTCGCTCGCGCGCTTGCATAAATCGACAAACGATGCCGTCTTCGACATCCAATTCAGAAACGTAGGATCGAGCTTGTCTTGAGCGACATCGAATAGAGGAAAGTCGTTCGTGACGACAGCGCCATTCAATTCGTCGGGCACAAGTCCGCTTGCGCCGTTGCGCGCGTCGATGCGAGAAATGATGAATTGACCGGCGGTTGCTTCATAGCGCCGGTCTGATGCAATTTCGACGCCTTGTACCTGGCGGCGCTCGACTACTCCTTTGCCGTTCATCCGAACGGTGACTTCTTTATATGTTGCTTCCGGGTGAAGCGCGATAGTGCGCTCGGATCGTCGTAGTAATTCACCAAGCACGGCGCTGGGCCAAGCCGTGCTCATGCTGACACCCCAAGCGCGGCCTTGATTTCCTGCATCAATTCAACGATGCGAAGCTCTTTCTTGAGGATGTCGTCCGCAAGTTGTTCCGGGGGCAGGTGCTTGAAGTCTACTTTCGCGCGTGGGTTCTTGCGGTCAAGATTGCAGTTGGCGTCCAGCAATTCTTTCGCCGACACTTTCCATGCATGGTCGTTCTCTTTGCGCTTTGTCCACCACGCCATGCAGTCCTTGAACTCCTCGAACTGCATGGGCTGGGTTTTGGTGTAGTTCTTGCGGCCTTCGGGTAACGGCTGTTCGTAGTACCAAACGTCTTTCGTCGGCCCCGAGCGGTCGAAAAACAATATGTTCGTGGGGATGCCGGTGTACGGCGCGAACACGCCGTTGGGCAGGCGCACGAGGGTGTGGAGATTGAATTCCTTCAACAATTCTTCTTTGATGCGCGCACAAACGCCGTCACCGAAGAGCGTGCCGTTCGGCACAACGACGGCGGCACGTGCCGGACGCTTCGCGGCTGTCTGCTGGCGTTTCAGCTTGCGCATAATGAGTTGAAGGAACAGAAGCGCCGTCTCGGAAGTCTGTCGGTCTTCGGGAAAATTCCCCTGGATACCGCGTTCCTCTTCCCCTCCGAACGGAGGATTCGTGAGGATCACGTCCACGCGCTCTTTCTCGCCGATTTCGGAGAGCTTGAAGCGGAGCGCGTTCTCCGGGTCGATCTGCGGCGCGTCCAGCCCATGCAGGAGAAGATTCATTTGGCACAGGAGATAAGGAAGGGATTTCGGCTCGCACCCGCAGATGGTTTCCGTTTGAAGCCGCTTGCGGTCGCCAACGGTCTTCACCTGTTTCTCAAGGTGGTTATAGGATTCGACTAAAAAGCCGCCTGTTCCGCTCGCGGGGTCAAGCACGGTTTCACTAAGTCGCGGGTCAGTGACTTCGACCATAAAGCGCACGACGGCGCGCGGCGTGTAAAATTCGCCGGAGTCGCCCGCCGCGTCACGCATTTCCCGGAGCATGGATTCGTACAACGAGCCCAGGGTATGCAACTCATCGGACGATGTGAAGTGGATGGCGGCGACTTTGTTGATGATGTCGCGCAGGAGATAACCGCTCTTCATGCGGTTATCGACGCCCTTGAACACGGTGGCAATGACGTCGCGGCGGTTGTCGCCGTTGGAACTGGTGAGAGAACGCAAATTAGGCACCGTCAATAAATAAAGGTGGCAACTGGCCGCGAATAGAGCTATGCTTATTCCGGCATGAAGGGCGATGAGATTTCCCTGCGGCGAAAGCTCTCCGATGTGTGGCCTCTGCTCGACGAACG
>JAJYUB010000069.1 GCA_021792795.1 Acidobacteriota bacterium
CTCGACAACCTCAACACCCATAAGCCCAAATGCGACCGTTGGCTGGCCCGCCACAAAAACGTCCATTTCCACTTCACGCCCACGCATGCATCGTGGATGAATCAGGTGGAAATCTGGTTCTCCATCCCGCAGAGCCAGTCGCTGGCCGGGGCCAGCTTCACCAGTACCGGCCAACTGCGTAAGCGCATGGACGACTTCATCGCGGCCTATAATCAAACCGCCCACCCGTTCGAGCGGAAAAAACAAGTCGTGTTCCAGAAACACCCCAAAACACTGTACGCTAACTTATGCAACTAGATACTAGCTCACCAGCAGCCCAGAAGCAATCGAACCGCCGCAGGGCGGCATTGGCTGGCATCATCCTCAAATGAACCTCAAGCGCGCGCGACAACGCAATATCCATCAGCAAATCCAGAAAGTTCCCGAAAACACGAGCACGATGTACTATTTCGCCGGCAGCCTGATTCTTCACGGATCGATGGAATTGGCGATGCTCGTGAAGGGAATCGTCGTCTCATTTATGGTGTTTGCGGTCTGCTTTACGCATTTCCCGAATGTCAATGACGTAGCGGACATTGCTTTTGTATTGGTCACTCAGGAGATTCAACATATTTACCCGTTCTCTTATGTTTGCCAGCCTCATGCGCAGAGCGCGAAACACGTTCAATAGCAATGCCTCCACAACCCCCACTCAGTCCTGACCAGATCATAGCGACGATAGCTGCCGTGGCGCATGCTCTCGTCGGTTTCGTTACAGCGAATCCGCTTGTTGCCGTGTTTGTTCTCGCAGCAATCGCCATTGCCGCAGAGCTTCCGCCGGTTGCTCTCTTGCTCATCATTCTTGTGGCCGTCGCCTACTTCCTCAAATAGCCATGAACGTCCTGTGCTCTTGACGCTGCGATTCGTCAGGAGCGCAGGGCGCTTATACCGCCCTGTTTGCACATTGAAAACAGAATAAGAAAATTCCCGTGGAAGGTCTACTTGCACACGCAGGGAGATCCAAGCTCACCCGCGACCAGTTCGTTACCCCCGCCCTCACCAGGAGGCGTTCGGCATGTATGCACACGCCGCTGCCAATTCAGAGGCAAAGGCAAGTGCAAAAACCAAAGGAGGAAACACCCATGAGAACGAATGCAAATACAGCCATCGTCCAACCGCCCACCACCAACCAACCGCAACGGCAGACGGCAAAGGAGGCCATCGCCGCCAATGTCAAAGCCCTGATCGAGCAGATTGAGGCAGGACAGAGTGATGCCCTTACCGTCTACCTGAACGCCATGAGCCGCTTTCACAATTATTCTTTCGGCAACATCCTCGAAATCGCACGGCAGAAGCCGGACGCCACCCGTGTGGCCGGCATGTACGCATGGAACCAGCTAGGTCGCCGCGTGAAGAAGGGCGAGAGGGGTATCCGCATTCTCGCTCCCATCATCGGTGTCAAGCGCAAGCCGAAGGAAGAGGCCGAGAAGGACATCACCAAACAGAACCAACCGGTATTGGTGGGCTTCCGCAATGCTTACGTCTTCGACATCAGCCAGACCGATGGCGCGGAGCTTCCCGCCATGCGCGAGATTACGGGGGATGTGGGTGAGAACCGCGAGCGGTTGATTGCTTTTATCGAGAAACAGGGCATTGAGCTTGAGTTCAACGAGCGCATTGCCCCAGCGTTGGGCATAAGCTACGGCGGCAAGATCGTTCTGCTGCCGGGCCAGTCGAAGGCCGAGGAATTCTCCACTCTCGTGCATGAACTGGCGCACGAGATGTTGCACAAGGCCGACCGCCGCACGGCAACAACGAAAGTTGTCCGCGAGACGGAAGCCGAGGCCATCGCGTTTGTGGTCGGTAAGGCCGTAGGGCTGGAGACGGGAACAGCATCCGCCGATTACATCCAGCTTTACCACGGCAACGCATCGCTGCTGGCCGAAAGCCTTGAGGTCATCCAGCAAGCCTCTGCTGTCATCCTCACCGCACTGGAGCCGCCACGCAAGGAGGCGACTCACGAACAGCACGAAGATCTAACCGCTGCCAGCTAACCCGTTTTGTGATTGGGGCGGACGATGCAAGCGTGTCCGCTCTGAACTTACTAACGTTCGACCCACCCGTTCAAGGAGAACAATCATGTCTACCATTGATACCGCAGCCACCGAGTACCGCAATCTTCCGCTTGCTGTACTCACCGAATCCACCACCAACCCACGCCGCATCTTCGATGAAACGGGGCTGAAAGAACTCGCCGCCAGCATTCGCGCTCAGGGAGTGCTATCACCTTTGCTGGTACGGCCAGGCACGGAACGCAGCTTCGAGATCGTAGCCGGAGCGCGACGGTTCCGTGCCGCGAAGATGGCGGAAGTGGAGTCCATTCCCGTCCGCATCGTCAATCTCACCGATGCCGAAGCACTGGAGGCGCAGTTGATTGAAAACCTCCAGCGGCGGGACGTTCACCCTCTGGATGAAGCGCAGGGCTTCCGCGCTCTGCTCAATCTGGAGGAGCCGAAGTATTCCATTGAGCAGATTTCGGCCAGGACGGGCAAATCGCCTGCTTATGTAGCTGGCAGATTGAAACTGACAGAGCTTGTTCCGGCAGTGGTCGAAGCCTTCGCCAAAGACGAGATCGGCGTCGGCCATGCGTTGCTGCTGGCGAAGCTCCAGCCGCAGCAACAGGAGGGAGCTCTCCCCAACTGCTATCAGGAACAGTATGGCGGCGACCGGAAGTCCAAACCCATCCTGCTGCCCGTGCGTCATCTCCAGCAGTGGATCGAACACAACATCCTGCTCATCCTGAAAGAGGCTCCGTTCGACGCGAAGGACGCCGAACTGGTCCCCGCTGCCGGAAGTTGCCTCGATTGCCCGAAACGCACCGGACACAATAAGCTGCTGTTTGCCGATGTGCGGCAGGACGCTTGCACCGATCCAGCTTGCTATTCCGCAAAGGTCAGCGCACATGTGCAGAAGACCATCGCCACCAAACCGAAGCTCGTGCAGATCAGCACCCGCTACGGTGGAGAACAGGAAGGAAGCACAACACTGCCACGCAACAAGTACGTTGAAATCCGGCAGGATAAACCGACCAAGAAGGAACAGCGCGACTGGCCGGAGTACAAGACCTGCAAATCCACGACCGAGGCCATCGTTACCGAAGGCGCGGAGAAGGGAGAAGTTCGCAAAATTTGCGCCAATCCCGATTGCCCCGTGCATCATCCAAAGAAGCAGCAGACACAAGCCGATGCTGCATCCAAGGCCGAGCAGGACAAACGCCGCCGCGAGGAGGCGTTGGCCCAGGCAACCGGACTCCGCGTGTTGGAGGCGATTGTTGAGGCTGTCCCCGTCCGGCTGATGAAGCGCGACTTGCTGTTTGTGGTGGAGCGGTTGGCGGCAACGCTGGACGATAAGCGGCTTGCCATAGTCATCCGGCAGCACGGAATCGGCAAAGCAAAGGATGCCGACTCAATGCCCAAACTGCTATCTGCCTTTCTCCGCAAATCGGATGAAGGCATACTCGGACGACTGCTGGTAGAGATGGTCATCCTCCAATCCACGCAGTCGCAAACAGAAGCGGCGAAGATACTCCGCAATGCGGCAGACCTGTACAAAGTGGACGTGGACGCCATCTCCGCGAAGGTCAAGCAGGAGTTCGCGGCGAAGGAAAAAGCGAAGGCCGTGAAAAAGCCAGCAACCAAACCGCCAACCAAAGCTGCGAAGGAGTCCGCAGCAGCGTAATCGCCGCATCACTTATCAAAGGAGCCTGCAACCACAGGCTCCATTTTATTTTTCCGTCCTTGACACTCGCATCCAACTGGATGACTCGCGCTCGATGCGGGCTAGCAGACGTACAGGTAACGGCCACCGACGTAACAGTGGCGTCCGAGGGAGGCGTTATAGAGCATCGCGCCGGGGCTCAGGTGAAAGCTGCCCCCGAAGGGAAACCAGTCCAGACTGGCTTGCGCGGAGCGTAGATCCAGGTTGGCAACATAGGTGAGCCCGCTCCGGTCGATGTTCCTGCTGTAACTGAAGAAGTTTCCGCCGCCCCGCAGATTGAACCGGTCCGCAAGCGGTGTGGCCGCTTCGACCCCGATGCCCAGCGTTCCAACGTTCACGCCCACCCCGAGCTTTGAAAACGGACGCATTGAGGACGCGACCGGATCGATTGCCTGCGCCCGCAACGCAGGAGCGATCGAGAGGGCCAGTATCACGGTGAGAATGGAACAGGCGGAAAAGATAGAGAGTTTCAAGGAATGGGGCAAAGATGGAGTGGGAACCATGGCAGTTGTCATCTCCAGATCATAGATTTTTTAAGAATGGTACTGTCCAATACTTTGACGGAGCATGACCCTCTCCGCCAATTCGTGTCTGTTCTTGTGCGTTCAGACCTATGGCTGATAGCGCCATAGATTGTCGAAGGCGCCGTTCATTTTAATTCGCAGTTCCAGTAGAGAACACAGCAGACAATGCATCGGCACCTCCACCACCTACGTCGATTACTCCGACTGCGTCAGCGGTAATACCAGAGGGAGTTCCAAAGTCACCTGTGACGCTGTTCGCGGTACCTGTTGGTGTTGATAAAGAACCCGGGGCAACAACGGGCGAAATTCCGGTATCCTGCCAAGTGCCAGCATTACTCTGACCAAAGCCGGTCGCAACAAATCCTCCCGACGGATTGGCATATATGCTGTTCCACCCCGACGCCGCGCTTGCGAATGAGATAGGTCCCGCCTCAGATAAAGTCGCTGTGCTGCTATCAATGAGTCAACAGCAGCACAGCGGTTCATTTTAGCAGACGATCTCAATGCATAATCACCTTCTCGATCAGAGCATAGCCATAATTCATTGTGCCCGAGTTGTGTGTCCAATCGCCAATGTACAGGTTTCCTGTCCGGTCCACTGCAACGGACATCGGCACAATTGAGGCGCTGATTGCTGTAATCGGCGTTGTTGTTGGCACCGTGCTGCCGCTCCCTGCCACCACCACAATCTGTCCAGCAGTATCCACCTTCTCGATCTGGCCCGAATCTGCGATGTACAAGTTCCCCGCACCATCCACTGCCACGCCATCAGAAGAGAAATTTAATTTTGCGCTTGTAGCTGATTCTGGCGTTGTACTCGGAACTGTGCTACCGCCTCCGGCAACGACCACTATCTGCCCGGTCGACGCATATACTTTATCGACCACCCCACTGCCATCGGCAATGTAAATGTTCCCCAACCCATCCACAGCCACACCATAGGCACTTATGTTTGCACTGGTGGCTGCGATTGGGGTCGTACTGGGGTGGGTGCTACCCCCTCCTGCCACCGCCACGATCTCTCCAGTCGACGCATATACTTTATCGACCAGATTGCCATCGGCAATGTAAATGTTCCCCAACCCATCCACTGCCACGCCATAGGGCCCGAACAAGTAGGCGCTGGTAGCCGGTATTGGAGTTGTACTCGGAGCCGTATTATTATTACCTCCGGCCACTACTACTTCCTCTCCAGTCGAAGTATTGATCTTGTCGATCGTGTCGCCGCTGTATCCCCCTCCTGCGTCTGCGATATATAGGTTTCCGGAACCATCCACTGCCACGCCGTTCGGCTCTATGGCTGCGCTGGTAGCCGGTATTGGAGTTGTACTCGGAGCCGTATTACCACCTCCAGCCACCACTACGATCTGCCCTGTCGAAGCAGACACCTTTTCGATCAACCAATACGCACCACCCGCAATGTATAGGTTTCCCGCCTTATCCACCGCGACGCCATCAGGAGAATTCAAGTTTGCGCTGGTCGCCGGCTCAGGGGTTGTACTCGGTATCGTGCTGCCGCCTCCAGCCACAACTACGATTTGCGGTGCCATCTGTGACACCGCCGTTATGGTGAAGCTGGACGTGCTGGACCATGCGCCGAAGCCTGGGTTGGAGACTGGAGTCAGCGCGTGGACCTCCCAGTAATAGGGGACGCCTCCTCTGAGCGCTGAAGACGGCGTGTAGCTGGTTCCAGAGATCGCGGCATCCACAATGCAGCTACCGCATGAGCCGACCGATGGGCTGCTAGGTAATGTGGCCGCACTGGTCGCCACCAGAAGGCGGTAACCATCGCTGCCGACGACCGCGCTCCAACTGAATGTGGGCGTCGCCGAGACCCCCGTCGCTCCGTTGGCCGGACCAAACAATGTTGGCGCGAGAAGGTTCTGGACCTGAGCGCCCGTAACCGTCACATTCGCGATTGCCTGAGCGCCGTTTGGAGTCGTAGCCGTGATGGTTGCCGTGCCTGTCAAGAGCCCAGTTACCGTAATGCTGCTGCCACTTCCAGGGACCTCCGCCACTTGCTGGTTGCTGGAATTCCACGTGAATGATGCATTTGGGATAGCATTCTGTGAACTATCGTAGGCTGTGGCAGTCAATATCGCGTTCCCTCCAACCGTAAGCGCTAAAGTGGAGGGAGAAATAGCAACACTGGCTGCGGAGGAGTGCGGCGGCGCGGGGACCTGGATGTATGCTGTATCAAATGGACGGTCTTTAGCGAAAAGTTCTGCCATCATTTGCGCAGCGGTCCCCACTTCGGAGGCTCCCGATATGCCGTCGACAATCTCTCCAACACCGGAACTCAATCCAGCAGCGTCCAGCGTCATTGCAAACGCTTGCTGTTCCCCTGCATTGACAAAGCATTGCGGCAAGTTGTTGGCCAGGCCCGAAAGTATTGTGGATGCAACTTGCTGAAAGCCATTCCAATTGGTTGATGTGCCTGGGGAGATATTTAGCACGGACTGCTCAACTGTCCCGTCGTTGATGATCCCCCCAGCCAGGCACGTTGCTACGTCAGAAGCCTGACCCACTAACACTACATTGGCAATGGCCGTCGCGTAGTTTGCAATCAGTGCGCCACCCCACAATTGCTGATCGTAAATACCACCAGTCAAGGGCGAGCTTGGATTGTACGAATTGGCCACCAATGGAATTTCGTTGCTGTCTGCCGTCCCACCGCTGAAGTAGCGAACAAGGTAGAACGCAGGTTGCGTTTGTGGCAACGTAATATTTGGTTGAGGATTCGGTATTGGATTTTGTACCGAAAACAGTCCAGTGACCCAAGAAGCAAGTTTGTTTACGTCGCCATAGATGTCGCCGTATTGCAAAATCGAATTGCCGGGAATCCATGAGACCGGTGGCATCGGAATTTCTTGTGCAATTGTGGTATCAGGCGTATTTTCACCCGTTACTGGGCCGGGGCTGTCGGGATTCACACTATCGCCATTCACTGGTTGAAGGGTGCCGGGATTGAAGCTAGGCGCAAGCGGGACGACCCTCATGGCCCAGCCCGCAGCATTGCCCAATGGATTGGAAAATGTAAAGCCAGTCACACTTGCAGTTGAAGTAAATCCCGATCCTGAGATCGTGAAAGGATTCACGCTGACACAACAGACATCGAACTGCGTTCCGTCGTAAACCGGAAGAGTTACGCTCGCAGTGGCCTGAGCAGCGCTCGAGTTCGCGTGATTGGAAGTCACTCTTTCGCTTCCACTTGTAGAGGTTGCCACGGATGGCGTAGCACTTCCTGATTGCTGAATTAACGTAGTCAAAATGGAACTCAACGCAGTGGTATACGCGACTGACACATTCGTATCCTGCAAAGGGTGAGACTCATTCCATGCCAGCGATAAAGCGGAAGCCAACGCCTGCGTATTTGGGTCGGCCGCAATGGCCGTCATGATCGTGGTTGCACCTTGCGGGTCGTTGCGGAACAAAGCGGGCGAAAGGAAGAGAACCGCTTCCGCCGTTGTCTGGAAATCGAGGACGACGCCATTCGTTGATGACGCTTTCGCTGTCGAGGCTGTAATCTGGTGCGTTCGGATTTGCACCAATGGCTTTGTTGCGGCCGCCGGCAAGAATGGATTGACCTCCATGCTCGCGGATGTTGCGGTGGTGGGGATTCCGGGCCGTGCGCTGCTGGTGGGGTTTGTACTGGTATCGGAAATGGCGATTGCCATTAGCCCGGATGCCTCCGCCGAAAACATTGCAGAAATTAACGTTGTGCCTACAGGGCTTGTGCTGGCGCTGAAATTTCCATTGGAATCCGCAGGCGATTGTTGCCCCTGGAGACTGAGGACGGTGAGACTTGCAGGATCGATTCCGCTGGGCGGGGTGAGGGTTCCAGTGACGCTCAGCGAGGCTTCAATGGTGAAAGAAGACGTATAAGCCGTTGCGAGCGGATTGCCTCCCAGATCATGCATCTGAGTTCCGACAGTGATCGTGCAGGCTGCTTGCGGATCAAGAAGAACGAGCGGAGTCAAAGTCACGGTATTGGCCGTGGCATCATAGCTGTACTGCACGGGAACATGGGTAGTACCTTCGCTGAGACTGATGGAGCCTGTATTGATGGTCGACGGATCGACCGCCTCATTGAACGTTATCGTGACCGGCGTTTGCACAGACACGCTGGTGGCATTGCTGGCCGGGGAGACACTTGTTACGCTCAGTGCGGTTGTGTCAGTAATAAGCGCAGCCGTAGCGGATGCACTTTGGGTTGTATCCGCCTGACTTGTCGCAGTGACTGTAATGCTCGCGGGCGATGGAAGAGACACGGGAGGCGTATAAAGTCCGGCCGCTGTAATTTGACCAAAAATATTTTGGTTTCCTCCCGCTACGCCGTTAATCGCCCATGTGACATTTGTGTTGGTCACGCCAGTGATCGTCGAGGTGAATTGTTGCGGATGAAAAAGCTCAATCGTAGCGTTTTGCGGTGAAACGCTGATACTAAGCTTGATCTTCAGCGCGGCAGTTGCGGATTTCGACGAATCAGCGCTGCTCGTCGCACTTACCGTGACCGTTCCAGTGTTCGGCACCAGGCTGGGCGCAGTGTAGAGACCCGATGTAGATACAGTGCCTACCGTGGCGTTTCCGCCAGCAACACTGTTGACCGACCAGTTGACAGCGGAGCTATAACTCCCTGTCCCTTGCACTGTGGCCGAGCACTGGCTGGTCTGGCCGACATTGACGGTAGCAGACGCACAGGAAACGGCCACCGATGTAACAGTGGCCGCGGGCGGAGGCGTGCCTCCACCACCGCTGTAACTGCTGCCACTCCCGCCGCAACCCGCCAGAAGAAGAGAACCGAGAGAACCAAGGAGAAATGCCGTACCAGCCTTACCGACTTTCATAGTAGTGCCTCTTTCCTGTTCGCTGCCAAAACAGCATCCAAACGCCTTGAGCAATCTTCCCTGCACGGCCATTCCGCAACAAACCGCTCTTCCGGTCAGGTAAATGGGCGCGGAACCCGACCTCCGTAGCCGTCGCGCATCGTCCCGCGGCAAAGCCGGATGACATCGACCAGCCACCACAGACCATAGCCGCCGAGCGTGATCAGCTTCAGCAGCCCGAGCCATATCCGGCCCAGATAGAACATGTCCAGCCCGAGGAAGCCTCCACAGAGCGAAAGGAAAAAGGCCGTTGTTCCGCTCTTCTCGCTATCGCCCCTGACGGTCTGGAGTTTGCCCAGCCATCGCGTGTGCTCCTGTTCCTCCATTGGGTCCGCGCCCCTCCACAGCCACTCAAACGGTCGCCTGTGCTGGCAGCATGGGGAGAGAATCGATGAATGCATTGGCCAGTTTACCGACGGTCTTTGGATATGTAATGACCACGTCCGTCGCGCCGGAAACCGGCGTCACCGTGACCACGATGTTCTGTAGGCGGACCACGCGGCGGATGACAAGGAGGTAGAGCAGAAATCCGGGAACAATAAAAAAGAAGAACCCAACGATTGTCAGTAGCATCAGTCCCACGGGAATTTTAGGTCGGCCTATCAAAGTTGCCACACGCGCGGACTGGCTCTGCACCCGCCAGCGATCGTTTGTAAAGAACTGCACTGCCCGCACGATTACGTCCTCGCCTGCGAGCGCTGTTCGACATGAAGCCGTCAAGTCCGCCATTTCATTTACCTCCATTGCGCAGATGCGCGGGCCAGCTTGCATTGTTGATATGCAGCGGCCCGGATTGTCAGAGACGCCCGCCGCTTCTTACTGTGCCGTAATCCCAAAGGCAAACAGGCGGCTCGCGACGCCAGCGGCAGACATTTGTCCATTGGGGAGTAGTAGCTCAAAGCTCGCTTAGAATTTGCGCCTTCTTTGTGTCGTAGTCTTTCTTTGTAATCAGACCCTGCTTGAGCAGTTGGTCCAGATTCCTCAGACGCGTCGCGGCCGATGGCTTCGCCGCAGAACCGGCAGCGGCGCCCGTGACGGGCACGGCCTGCGTTGAAGCGGGCGCGGCTGTCGGAGCCTGCGCGGTCAGGTTGATGGGAGCAGGCGCGGGGACACGCGCGAGCTTGGCCTGATATTGTTGCACCTGCGCAGCCCCTGCCTGGGCCCGATTGCAGGCTTCCATTGCAGCGGTTGCAGCGTCAGCGCCTTTCATCTGCATGGCTTGCTGTAGATATGTCTTGGCCTGATCGTAGTGGCCCGCAACCATGGAGGTGAGGCCAGCGTTGTAGTACGCCCGTGCCAGTGTTTCCTCATTCTTGTGCGACGGCTTGCATTGCGTCAGATTGTTCTTGGACATTTGCAGAGCGCCCGCATGGTCTCCGCTCTGATAAAGCTGATAGGCCTCTTTGAGTCCGCAGTTTTTGTCGTCATAAAAGCTCAGATCTACAGTTTCCGTCCACGGGAAAAAGACTCGATGCACCTGGTTGGCCGCGTCCTGCATGGCGGCCTGCTTCACCTCATCCGACTGCGGAAACTCCGGCTGGCCGGCAGTGCTTGTCGTCTGCCTTTGCTGGTGGCTCTCAAAATTGTGTGCGCCCAGGACCTGGCCGGTAGTCAGGTCGGTCACCTGCACCGAACCTCGCACGGAGAATCGTGTCTGGGAGATATAGGTCGTCTGGACAGTGTTGTTCAGATAGTTCCTCTGGTTACTCACCAAAGGCTGCTTGCTGGCGTTGCATTCGTATACCTGGACGAAAATCAGCGCGCTGGGGCCAAGGATTTTTCCCAGCGAGATTTTGTCCTGCTGGCTGACCTCCCCGTTCTGGCTGAAGTTCTGTTCCGCCAGAATCTGGCGCAGATGTTGCTCGTCCACCACATCGACGTTTTGCTGCTGAAAGTCCGGCATCAGCAGGCTGCCCACCATGTCCTCAGCGCAGTCGCCGGTTGGCGTGCCAAAGGCAACCCGTTTTACGGTAAGCCCGATGGTGGGCGGATGCTGGATCATCACCGGGACCTTTTTGTCGCCCGCAAGCAGATTCTTGAAGAACTGGGCCGACAGCGGGACTACACACAGCAAACCGACAACGAGTGTGAGAGTCGAAACCAACGTAATCTTCCGGAGCGATCGTTTCATAACATGTCCTCGTTTCTTAATGATGGAATCCATCTGAAATCCTTGCTTCTATTCCTTAGTCGTCTCACTCACCGATTACCGCTTCCAAAGCACCTTGGGCATTCGACTTCTCCTCGGCCGTGGCAGCGTGGACATTTTGTGCCTGCAACCAGAAGGGTCACTTCGACGCCACTTCCATCGCATCGGGTGCAAGTTACAGTTCCGCTCCCGTGACACCGTGGACATTTATTCGCCATTTACTCTCTCCTTCCTTGTCTATTTATCCCGCGTTGCCAGATCATCGATAAGTTGCTAAGGTCCAACGACGAAACGTAGCAGGCTGTTTGTCCAGCTTGTAACGAACATTACTTGTGGATTACTCGGTGCGATTACTGGCCCTTCATCAAATCCAAATCCAATCGCTACTGCTGTCTGCCCCAGACCATTCGTAAGCAGGGGATACCACGTCACACCGGCGTCTGGCGACCAGGATGTTATAGAGAAGACGCTGTTGGGTGTGCTGGGATCTGCAACCAGAACCAAAGGAGGGGAAAGTATATTTGCTAGCGAGGTGGCGCTATTTATATTTAGAGGTGTCCACGTTGCTCCAAAATCGGTTGATTTAACCCCCACAGATGGCCCCGTTGTAGTCAATTGTTCGACTGAATAGATGACCGACGGATTGGAGCGAGCATCAACCGAAAATGGACCCATAACCGCGGACGGAGTTGCCGTCCAGGTGGTTCCACTATCCGTTGACTTAGCCAAATTCTCTGAGCTGCCATTGTTGTAGACTGTGGTGAGAAGCACGTTGGGGTTGTTCGGATCAAAGATGACTGAGGCACCGATGTCGGTGTAAGGCAGACCAGAATTGACGGTCGTGTACGTGACGCCTCCATCTGTGGAGCGGACCAAGCCTACGCCACCTAAAGCGGTAGAAATGAAGATTGTGCCCTGCTGCTTGGGATGAAAAGTGATTCCGACTATAAATGTGAAATGCCCCGTAGGGGATGGGGGCAAGGAGGAATTAATGTTGACCCAAGTAGTGCCCCCATCGTGGCTTTCAATCAACCCCTCTTCAAGTGTG
This sequence comes from Acidobacteriota bacterium, assembly GCA_021792795.1. GTDB lineage: Bacteria > Acidobacteriota > Terriglobia > Terriglobales > Acidobacteriaceae > JAKAAZ01. Next base: position 12,364 of record JAJYUB010000069.1, read on the forward strand.
GCCGCCATTATGTGGGTTGAGTCGAAGGGATCGACTGCTATATCCGCCACGCTATCGCCGGCTCTCAGGTTAGCCCAAGTGAGTCCGTTGTCCGTGCTCTTGAAAATGCCTCCTCCAGCCTCGGCGCCGAAATAGACGGTTGTTGGTATTTCAGGGTCGACTGCCACTGCCGCACCATTCCAAGCCGATAAACCTTGGCTTGAAAATGACCAGGATTGAGCGGCGTTCTGGGATCGATAGATTCCACATCCAGCGCTGGTTATAGGCAAGCAGATGCCGGTGAGAAAAGTGCCGGGACTTGATGCAAGCGGAATCATCGTACCGGTCGGACCAGTAAGCCCAAGGAAACCGCTGGAGGAACTTCCAATGGGGAGGCCGCTATCGCTGGCCGCAAAGGTGTGTCCTCCGTCGGTCGATTTGTAAACAGCGTGGAATTGCAGTCCATACAAATAGATTGTGCTGACGGTTGCGGGATCGGGAACTACCCGTTCCGCATCCAGGCCCACGGCCAGCGGCGTCCATGAGTTGCCAGCGTTCGTACTCTCATACAGATCGACAACGGTTGATGACCCCTGACCAGCGAGAAGAAAGATGCTGGAAGGGGCCGCAGGGTCAACGGCAACATCACGAATCGCCACATCACTGCTGGCAATGCCAGTCGTGCTGGCAGTCCAGGTCGACCCACCGTCCTTCGAGATATACAGGCCGTGGTCGGTTCCATAATAGACAGTGTTTGTGTTCGTTGGATCTACCTGGATGGGGTTATGGAGAATCGCGGTGCCCGATCCAGCAGTAATTACTGGAGATGAAGCAAGAAGCGCCCAATTTATTCCGCCGTTGACAGACTTCAGAACTCCCTCGCCTGGTGCACTCAAATAGATAGTGGCACTATTCTTTGGATCCACCGCCATGCCACCAATAGAGCTTGGAGTAGATACAGCCGCCTGAACTTGCGTCCATGTGGCTCCGCCATCGGTAGACCAGTAAAACTCCGGCCCCCAACCAGATGCGTAGATCACCTGCCCCCCATTCACAACCGCCATATCTGAAATTCCTGCCTGATCCATCGGTGAATTTGTGATCATCGACGTCCACGTCATGCCCGAATTGACACTCTTCCAGAGTCCGCTGGCACCATTGCCCTGCCCATCTGCGTAGATCGTGTTTGGCGAGCTTGGATCTTCGGCAAAAACAGTGATATTGCTTGCTCCCGCGGGACCACTTTCTTGCCACGAACCGGATGGAGGTATGCGTGTAACGGTCAGTGCCGCTGTGCCAGATTTGGTTGCATCTTCTGAAGAAGTGGCCGTAACGGTGGCCGAACCGGTTGTACTCGAAGGGGCGGTGTACGTAGCTGTGTCCTTGGCGGTGGACGCAATGGTTCCCAGACTGGCCGCCCACGTCACCGTTGGGTCAAAGCTGGCTGTGCCTTGAACGGTCGCTGTACACTGGCTGGTCTGGCCCTCCGGGACGGTGGTGGGGCTGCACGCGACACCCACAGAGGTGATGGTGGGCGGGGCCGTGATCGTTATCGAGGCCGAGCCGGATTTTGTCGCGTCCTGCGTCGAGGTTGCGGTGATGGTGGCCGAGCCGGAACTGGGCACGGTAGCGGGAGCGGTATAGACCCCGGATGCGGTGATCGTCCCCGCGCTGGCCGACCATGTGACGGCGCTGGAAAAGCTGCCAGTTCCCTGGACTGAGGCCGTGCATGAACTGGTCTGACTGGTCTGTCCGGCTGGGAGACTGGTAGGATTACAGGAGACGCTGACCGCAGTGATGGTTGGGTTCGTTGGCGGAGGAGTACTGCCGCCACTACTGGAACCGCCACCACAGCCTGAGAGAAAAAGCGAAACAACGCCGAAGACAGAAAGAAATGCTGCCAACCTACCGATTTTCATTGCCGAATGCGCCTGTCTGGGGGACAGCACTATAAACGCGTTTTACCCGGTATACCTCAAAGGGCTACAATGGGCATCGTGACAAGAAGTGACATTAGATGGTTTTAAGTGACATTTTCCACATTTTCCGTCGAATGCTCTGAATCTCCCCCTGTTTTTGGTCCTTTTAAGTAGGACACGGCATTTGCGCCGGGGCGCGACCAGATGGCGAGCACAAATTTCTCCGTTGACAGGCTGGATTCGTGGAAGGACATCGCGGGCTACCTGCATTGCGATGTGCGCACGGCCATCCGCTGGGAGAAAACCCGGGGGCTGCCCATCCACCGGATGCCCGGCGGCCAGCGGCAACCGGTCTGCGCCTACCGACATGAAATCGACCTCTGGTTTCAAAAGACCGGCGCTTTTGGCCTCGCAGACGCACCCGCGCCTGCCGAACCAGAGCCTGAGCCGGATCCTCTTCTCCACGCGCAGTCCAACAGCCTCGCCCTTCGCGCTGGAATCAGGTCTCGATGGTTGACCGGCAAGGCAGCCGTGGCCCTGGTCGTTGTTTGCGTGTTGTTTTTCGCCGCCTTTGCGCTGCGGCAAACCCCGTCAGAACTGACCGTAGGGAATCCTACCCGGATTACCCGATCGCAGACTCGCATCTTGTCGCCTCTTCTGAGCGACGGAGCGCAGATTTTCTATCCGCGATATGAAAACGGCAGGTATAGCGTAGCGGCAGTGCCGGCAAAAGGCGGGGAGAGCGCGACTGTTGTCACGAGCATCGCCAATCCGGAACTGTGCGACATGACTCCGGACGGCAAAGCGATGCTTCTCAGAAACCTCATCCACTCCAGAGATGAAGAAGAGCCACTGTACGTCCAGTCCATAGGCGGCCAGGCGCAAAGGGTGGGAGATATCCTGGCCTACGATGCAGCCTGGACTCCCCATGCGAAACGCATCATTTACTCCGCCGACGGCATAGTGTATTCGACGGACCTGGCAGGAAAGTCCCGGCGGCAGCTATTCAGCGTTCCGGGGAACGCATTCTGGTTCCGGTGGGCGCCGGACGGCAAAAGACTGCGCTTCACCGTGATCGACAAGAAGTCCGAGGAAACTTCGATCTGGGAAGTTGCGGCGGACGGCAAAGAACCGCACAGGCTGTTTCCACAATTGCAGTACCACCTATGCTGCGGCACGTGGACACCGGATGGGAAGTACTTCCTATTTCAGGTCCGCGTCGAAAGCCTGTTCCAAATTTGGGCTCAGCGAGATCAATATCGCTACCTGTTACCGGTCCGCAACCGGCCATTCCCGTTGGTTTCCGGAGCCGTGAGCTATCGAGGTCCGCTTCCCAGCAAAGATGGAAAAAAGCTGATCGTGCGTGCCGAGGCCCCCAAAGGGGAACTCGTGCGATACGACTCTAAACTCCGAGAGTTTATTCCTATCCTGCCATCCATCTCCGCGCGAACACTGGCCTACTCCAGGGACAAGAATTGGATCGCTTACACAAGCCTGGCAGATAACAATCTATGGCGGTGCCGCGCGGATGGAACGCAATGCCTTCAGCTCACGCAGAACTTCAAGAACACTGTGATGCCCCGCTGGTCTCCGGACGGGCAGACGATCGCGTTCATGGGCCTCGGTTTCACCGGAGATTGGGGAATCTTTGCGGTCCCTGCGAATGGTGGAACCATCCGCTCCTTGTCCCACGACAGTCGGGCGAAGGGTTATCCTGACTGGTCGCTCGACGGGCAGCGGCTGGCGTTTAGCGACGTACCTCCAGAATCGCAACCCAAAGGAATTTATATTTTGGATCTGCGCTCGCGCAAAGTCGCAACGCTGCCGCAATCGACGGGTTATTTCTCGCCGCGCTGGTCGCCCGACGGCCGCTTTCTTGTTGCGCTGCATGCGGGCGATCAGTATCTGCACTTGTTCGACTCCGATTCCGGGAAGTGGCGGCCTCTCGCCGAGGTTCCAGCCTGCTATCCAAACTGGTCGCACGATGGCAAGTATGTTTATTTTCGTCCCGCCACTGCCGACAGCCGCGCGATCTTCCGTGTTGCGGTAGCGAATCGTAGCGTAGAGAAGGTGGCGAGCCTCGCGGGTGTTGAACGCGGCCCGTTCTTTCTGGGCGACTGGATCGGACTCGCGCCGGACGACTCGCCTCTTGCCGTTCGCAATTCGACCATCGAAGACATCTACGCGTGGGACATGATCGCCAAGTAATTAGATTCTTCAATCTTCATTTGTAGACAAAAATAGTTCAACAATGCAAAGTACATCAGGCGGCTTGTAACAGGTCAACAATGTTTTCGATGGCCTTGTCGGCTTGATGGTAGGCGGCTTCCAGT
>JAJYUB010000070.1 GCA_021792795.1 Acidobacteriota bacterium
ACCAGTTGCTCGACTTCCTCACGATTGCGACGACCACGAACCGCTACTCCCGACTCTGTGTCCATACTCAGAGTCCATCACAGCCCAAACCCTTTTTACAGGTGCGGTTGCCCTTACGCATACGATTAAGCGTGGCTTGTATCGGCCCACGACTTCAAGGCCTGCCCTGGGCGCAGCCGAAGGGTGCCGTACATTGCTGAAAATCGGTAGGGCTTTACCGCCGAGAGATTTTCTGTCGACTTAATCGCACCTTCCTTAGCGCATATCGTCGTCCAAGAACTCCATCAGTCGTAGCTGCTGGTTGGCCACAGCTTCACCGGACTTCCAGTCGTGTCCTTATATTTCTCGCGCAGCTCCTTCAGTTGCGAGACGAGATCGTCCGCGACCGCCCGATAGGCGGGATGGACCTTGTAGCCTGACCACTCGAAAAGGTTCTCCATCTCGTCCGGGTCCTTTTCCAGGTCGAACAGTTCCCATTCATTCACCGTGTAATAGCTGATCAACTTGTAGCGGCCAGTGCGGATTCCATAGTGCGGCAACACCCAGTGCGGAGGGGCGAATTCGTAGTAGTGATAGTAGAAAGAGGTTTGCCAGTCCTGCGGAGCGCCGCCTTGCAACAGCGGCGCGACGCTGCGGCCCTGCATGTCCTCGGGAACAGGCAGGCCCGCCAAGTCCAGTGCCGTCGGCGCATTGTCGATGTTCACGACCCAATCTTTACTGACGCTGCCAGGCTCGATGCGGCCTGGATAACGGACCATCCAGGGAACGCGAATTGCCTGCTCGTACATGAAGCGCTTATCGAACCAGCCGTGATCGCCGAGAAAGAACCCATGGTCCGCCGTATAGACGACGATCGTGTTCTCGGCGAGTCCGCTCTTGTCCAGGTAGTCGAGCAGCCGACCGACATTGTCGTCTTGGGAACGCAGTGTCGCCAGGAAATGCTGCATGAATTTCTGGTAGTTCCATTGTTTTCGCTGGCGCTCCGTCAGGTCTTTCGGCGGATTGAAGTCCGGCATATCGGCGATCCGCATCTTTGCTTCTTTTGCGGGGGCCGCGCGCTTGGAATAGTCGTCGTAAAACGTGCCGGGCTCCGGGATGCGAGTGTTATCGTAGATGTGCTCGTATTTGTGCGGCGGGTCGAAGGGGCGATGGTCGTTGAAGAACTGCATCATCATGAAGAATGGCTGCTTGAATTGCTGCATTCCCTCGATCGCAAAATCCGTCATGTTATCGGTGATGTAGCCCGGATAACTTTTTTCATGAACGACGTTGCTGCCTAAGCTGGTATTTCGCAGATATCCGTTGGGGTCGTAGTAAGGTCCGCCGGCTCCCTGCTTGAATACAAAATAATCGAACCCGGTCTCGCCAGGATTGGCTGGAAGGTGCCACTTCCCTACCATCCCTGTCTGATATCCATTGCGCTTGAATATTTTTGCGATGGTCTCCTGCGAAGGGTCGAAGGTCGGACTCGTCATTCCCGCGGTTGTTTCGCCAGGGTTGGAAATCATTCCATTCAGGTGGTCGTATTTTCCCGTCAGCAGGGTGGCCCGGCTGGGGGCGCACAGCGCATTGGTCACGAAGCTGTTCTCAAAGCGCATGCCTTCATTGGCAATCCGGTCGATGTGCGGCGTCTGTATGAGCGTGCTCCCGTAACAGCTCAATACCTTCAGCGGAATGCCTTCGCCAGTAATCCAAAGAATGTTGGGCCGGGTTGAAGGACGACTTACTGGGGGACCGTTCGGAACGCGCACAGGAGAGACTGGCACATGCGAATTGGTTTGCGCCGACAGAAACGCCGGGGCGATCGCGGAGCCCAGTGCAGCGCCGCCTAGCCGCGCCAGAGCTTCCCTGCGAGTGATCGAATCTTTTTTATCGCTCATCCTCGACTCCTATGTGAGTGCCAGGCTTGCGGGCGCGCAAATTTTTGTCAGGTTTACGATCGCTGGTGTAAATTCGGCCTGAGTGTCAGCGAACCATCCTCGTTGAGTTTCTGCAGGCACGCCCATTGCACAGGATGGCGGACGCCTTTCACTTCAATCTCTGCCATCAACTTTAACCCCTTCCAATCGACTCCGGCAGGAAGGACGAACTGCGCTTGCCGAATTTTTCCCGGCAACGGATATCCAGGATCGAGACTCCCACCCACCTTGACCTTGCCGTCCTCGCTTGCCACTGAGACGCGCAACGCCCCGGGAACCCCTGCGATGCCATCATTGGCGAAGCCGACGATCAGTCCTTGACGGTCTCCGTCAGTATATTGCCAGATGAAAGACGGGCGCACCCGATATCCTATGGAACGATTGATCCGGTCGATGGCGTGCGGATAGCGGCGATAGTAATTCAAAATATTTTCCGCGCCGATGTTGTGGAAATTCCACAGCGACCAATAGTTTGCGCCCACGTCGATGACATGCTCGATTGAACTGTCGCTGTAGGAGATCGGCTCCTGCGTCGGCGGTATTTTGGACAGATGGCCGGGCAGCGCGATTTCTACAACCGCGCCCACCCACGGGGGCCGATTGCTGATGCTCTCAATCTGCATGTTCTCAATAAAGATTGTGTCGGTGCGCAGCCAATTCGCGCTCCGCACCGTGCGATCCACCAACTCGGAATTTCCCACTCGGCTGAAGTCCGGCTGCGTGTTGGTTGCAAGCGGGGTCTTGGTCCAGCAAGCAAGCTGTACGTCGAGCATGTGGATCCAGGTGCGTTCCGCCGTGGCATAATCCGGAAACGGATTGTTCGTATAGGGCCATGTATGTCCCTCGCCCCAGAAACCGTACATAAACGTGTCCATAAATTCGATTTGCGGACTGCCGTTCAGTTCGGCAGCCAGCAGCTCATTCAGTTCTCGATAGGCAGCCTGAAAATTGGGATCGTCGTAGCGGGGCTGCATATGCGCTTTTCGATAGCGGACCTCTTTCGCATCCCCCCGCCATTCCCCGGCGAGCTTCACCATGGGAACTTTATCGACGAGAAAATCCGGCAGCACCGGCCCAGCAATGTCCGGGTCGCTCATCATCACTCGGAAGCCAACGCGCTTCTTGTACTTTGCCGCCATCTCAAACGTGATCTTCCAGTAATCCGCAAATGCCAAACGTCCCGGCTGTTGCTGCACGTCCCGCCAGGGCACGCGAATGTACAACTTCTGGCCTAAAGGAAGACTGGCAAGCGCTTCAATCGCTTGCGCAAGATTGTCCGACTTGATTTCGTCGCGACCCAGATCGCCGGAGATGTAGGTCATTAGACCTTTGCCAAAATTGGGGACAATTTCTCTGGACCGCGTGGTCGCCATGACCACGTCGTCGGTCGGAATCACGACCTCCGGCGGGTATTGGGGAAACGGGCCTTGATTCAAGCGGTCCGTGATGGCAGGGCCGGAACCGAAGTCGTACTTGCCCCAGTTGTGGGCGGGAACAAATGCACCCGCAGGCTGGGCCCCCGTTGCTCCAGCCATCCCTGCAATAGCGGCCGATTTTAGAAATGTTCTTCGATCCACGGTCATCCCTCGCTTTCCGGTACATTGCACTTCCGCCCCACTATACCTTTCGGAATAAATAGAAACAAGTCGTAGCTGCTTCTGGCCTGAGCGGGCCCGTTTCCTGTCGTGGCCGGCTCTCGACGACTGCCAGATACATTCATCGGCACAGCGGCTGGAATTTGGCCGCAGCACCGCTCCAGCGGAGAATTGGCCCGCAAAAGGCCGTTGTTGCTGGATTCTTGCGCGGGGACTTGACAAGTGCCCGTGGGAAAGCTACAAGAGGTGATGTCCGTAACTAAACGAAAGCGCGCATCGTCAAAGGAGACTCCCTTGCACCGTCGATATCGAAAGCTGGCCTTGTTTGCTTTCTCCCTGTTTGCGGTCTCAGCACTTTGCCCCGCTGCTGCGCGATCTGCTTCCTGGTATGTGTCGGCCAGCGGGAACGATTCCAATCCTGGCACGAAAGAAAAGCCGTTTCTGACGCTGCAACACGCTGCCGATCTGGTCAAGCCGGGAGACACCGTGGATGTTCGCGGAGGCAAGTATTGCGAGCGGCTGGCCATCGCGACTTCAGGGAGTGCGGCCCAGGGGTATATCACGTTTCGCAGCCAGCCTGGAGAGACCGCCGTGCTGGATGGGAGTTGTCTGACCCCGGAGATTGGCGACAGCCCCATGGTCGCGCTGCGCAATGTGAGCTACGTGAAAATCGAGCACCTTGAGATCGGCAACTATCGGACCGCCGATCCCACCCGCGTTCCCGCGGGCATTCGTGTCTATGGCCACGGTTCCCACATCGAGATACGAGACAACAATGTCCACAATATTGAGCAGACCTATCCTGGGCGCGAAGGCCCAGGCCGCGGAGCCAATGGGTTCGGCATCGCCGTGTATGGCACGGACGCCATGACTCCGATCAGCGACCTAATCGTCGACGGAAACGAGGTCCACAACCTGCAGACAGGGTCCAGCGAATCCCTGGTGTTGAATGGCAACGTGAAGAATTTTCGAGTCACTCGGAATCGAGTTCACAACAATAACAACATCGGCATCGACATTATTGGCTTCGAGCACACGGCCAAGGACCCCAGCGTGGACCGGGCGCGCGATGGATTGGTCGCCGAAAATCATGTGTACGACATCACTTCCCGGGGCAACCCAGCGTATGGCAACGACGCCAACTCCGACGGCATTTACGTGGACGGCGGGACCCGGGTGGTGATTGAGCGCAACATTGTGGACAATGTGGACTTCGGAATTGAACTGGCCAGCGAACATTTCCATCGCGACACCAGTCACATTATCGCGCGCAACAATTTGATTTATTCCTGCCACACTGCCGGCATCTCGATCGGCGGCTACGACGAGAAACGCGGCAGCACGCATGACACCGTCATCGTGAACAACACGCTATATAAAAACGACGCGTGGCACACCGGCACGGGCGAGATTCAGATGCAGTTTTATTTGCGCAATAACATTTTCAAAAACAACATCGTTTATATCGGTGACTCGAACCGGGTGATGAGGAGTCGATCTGGCCGCATGGACCCCAATACGCCAACCGCAACGTTCGATCGCAATGTGTATTACTCCCCGGCAGGAGCAAACGCGGTGCAATGGTCGCTGGATGGCAAGGACTATTCGAGTTTTCAAGAGTACGTGAAAGCCACGGGAGAAGACCGCGATTCCAAATTCGCGGATCCGAAATTCGTCGATCCAGTCGCGCACAACTTCCATCTGCAAAAGAATTCTCCCGCGCTTGGCAGCGGCGTCAATCTGGGTAAGGACATCGTGGGAAGCGAGGACTTGGACGGCAACCCAAGATGCAAGAATGGCAAGATCGATGTAGGGTGTTACGAAACGCGTTAGGGAGCAGGACTGGATGGAGAGACGTTCGACGATGCGCGTCTGCGGACCGGCGACGAAGCGTTGTTCTTGCTGGCCCTCGCTCCTTTTCCCAATGGGACAGCACATTTCCATTCCGCGCGGGGCTTGCACTGGTCGCGGCTCTACCGGCGGCGATTGCTCCCGGCTTGTCGCGTCAGGGCAATTAAGTCCTGGCTAGTTCGGCCTCGATTGCCTTGACCAGTGCAGGATCGTCCGGTGCGGTGTTGGGCGCGAAGCGGGCGGCCACTTTGCCGCGGCGGTCTACGATGAACTTCTCGAAATTCCAAAGGAGTTCCGGCTCCGTGTTCGGCTCAATTCCATAGCGTTTCAGGTCCTCGCTGAATGGAACTGCTGAGGTGCTGATGGCCTTCGGCTGCGCAGCGATCAGCGCTCTGTAGAGCGGATGTTTTGCCTCGCCGACAACGGCGATCTTTTCAAACATAGGAAAATCGACGCCGAAGTTGGCGGTACAAAACGTCTGGATGTCGGCGTTGGAGCCGGGTTCCTGGCTCTTGAAATCGTTCGCGGGAAAACCGGCGACGACCAGGCCGCGATCGCGATAATTGCGATACAGCTTTTCGAGACCTTCGTACTGCGGTGTCAGTCCGCACTTGGAGGCGACGTTGACGACCAGGAGAACTTTGCCGTTGTACTCGCCGAGGGTAGTTGCTTCGCCGGTGATGCGGCGCACAGGGATTTCCTGAATAGGTGTACTCATAATGGCATTCAGTTTATAGCAATCTCGCCATTGCTGAGACCGGGCCATTGCGCAATCGCGGGATTCGCGGAGAGTTTCTCGGAATTGCTTCCGCGGTTGAGGGCCTGCGGTTGGAGGGACATCCGACGCCGCCGATTTGGCCTGCATTGCTGGACGACGATCCGATCGCCGCACAGGGCCGCCAGTTGGCCGAAGCGTTAGAGCGAAACCGGAGTGGATGCATCTCGAAGCCACAGAGGCCAAGTCGACGCGACGACCAAGGAGCGGCGACCTTCAGAATACCCAAAAAGTCCACAGTAATCTGGTTTTGCTCTGATACGGAGTGACCTGTCAACTGCTGCGCAACTGTGGGGTTGTTTTTGCCGTTGTTTTTGTTTTTGCCGTGGTTCGAGGACAGGGCCAGCCGCAGTCGGGGCGGCTTTGAGCGACGATTGATCAATCTGATATTCGCGGGTCGAAACCGCATAATCCTGATCCGTCGGGAATGTGACCGATGCGCAGGTGAAAGACGTCGATCTGTACGTGGCGACGGGCCGCGACAAGCACGGCGTCGCGGTGGAGACGAGCGGCGATCCGCCGTCTCCCGGCGCGTCGCCGAAAGAGGCGATGCGGGAAAAGCTGCGAACCGAGGCTGGCCGCGCCGTGTACAAGATGCGCAAGGCGATCGTCGAGCCGGTCTTCGGACAGATCAAGGAACAGCGCGGTTTTCGCCGCTTCAGCTTGCGTGGCAAAGAGAATGTCAGCCGCGAGTGGAAGCTGGTGTGCGCGGTCAGCAACCTGCTGAAGCTGTTCCGGGCCGGCGGGGTTTTGGAAATGGCATAAAACGGCGGGGAATGAGGCCCGTTGAACCCGAAACGGCCCAGAAAGCCTGCTACAAGCTACCAACGGGATACTGCCTGCGCGCCCCAATACGAACACCAGCTTTGCGAATCGCTGCATCGCCCTTGGCAAAACGCTATGCCCGACACACGCCTAGATGGAAAAGAATTGGCCGTCAATTCCGGCTTGCCGCTGGGGATCCTTGACGAGGGCAGCTATGAGGAAACACGTTCCAACTCGCTCCGGGTGACCGGCTGACCTTTGTCTCGGATGGCGTGGTCGAGGCTACGAATGAGAAGAAGGAACTCCTCGGCTTCGAGCGAACGCAGGCGATCAGCAAGCAACCCGCGCAAGCCATCGCAGAAACCGCCAAAAGTTTCGGCCAGGAAGACGACATCACCGTACTTCGCATTGTGCGCGAAGCGAGCATTGCGCAACAGACCCCCGTCGAACCCAGCCCCGCGATGCTATGACGTGGCTTGTCTGCTGGGCTCGCCGTCCTACGGCAGTTTCTTGACCTTCATTCCGGGAGGGACTTTCAACTCAAACTGCTCGTCGCCCAGGGGATGGTTGAACGCCAGCTTCTCAATGGTCAACGTGATTTGGTAGCCATCGATGGGACGGCTGATCAGGATTTTCGTCGGATAGGGAATTCGATCGAAGGTCTGGTAATTGCTATACAACGTCTTGGTGACCAGGACGCCTCGATCGTTATATTGATCCAGTTGATAGGGCAGCAGATTTGTCCGGCTGATATGGACCACGCGTTCCGGCATCAGCTCTTGACTATCGCCCCGCCGCCGCAAAATGCCCAGGTCGTAGTCCGGCTCCTGCAGCAACTTGTGGGTGTGCGGATCGCGATCCACGCGAGTATTGTTGGTGACGTACACCAGATCGTCCGGCTCCACTTTTTTTATCAGCATGGAGTCGTAAAAGACCGCGGGCCGCAGGTTCATCAACGGATTCTGCGACGGAGTGGTCACCGTGCCGGTGCCGGTAACGGCGAGGTTTTTCGGCGGAATCAGCAAGATGAAATTTTTCCCGTTGCTGGCCATGTCGAAGGCCCGCGTTTCGATGACCGGAAGCAGCCCTAAAACGCGCAGCATAGAGGGTTGACGCAGTAAGATATAGCCGCGCACGGAAGTATAGTCTGTCACCTTGCCTTTCGCGGCCCCGCCGACGGAAGCGCGAATCAGCACGGTGGCGTTGAGTGAATGGACAGCGTCATAGCGTCCATCGAGCTGCTGGATCAACTGCCGCGCGCTGGAAGTCAACACCACTCCGGGCGCCTGTGGCCGCTCCAGAACGCGCGTATGTTTCAGGCAGCCGTTGAGCGCCAGCACGGGCAAACACGCCAGCACCGCTCGCCAGACACGCGGACGGCTGCCGGGCTTTGGCGCCCAAAAAACCCTTCGAGAATTAGCCAGCGGTTGCTCCAAATTACCTGCCATCTCCTGGCTGTTGCGAGGGTCGCGCCTTGCGATAGGCTGCTACGTTTCTCTCGTGTTCCTCCAGCGTCGCGGCAAAGCGGGAGTGGCCTGGATTCGTGGGATCGCTGACGAAGTATAGGTAGTTCGTCTGGGCGGGATGCATGGCGGCTTCCAGGGAGGGAACTCCAGGATTGCAGATTGGCCCGGGTGGCAGCCCCGTATGGGTATAGGTGTTGTACGGAGACTGGGCCTTCAGATCGGATGCATAGATCGTTCCGCGGTAGCGCTTATCTAACAGCGCAGCATAAATCACGGAAGGATCGGTATCGAGCGGCATCTTCCGCGCCAGTCGATTCTGGAACACGCTGGCCACCATGGGCCGATCTGTTCCCACTGGCGTTTCCCGCTCCACTAATGAGGCCAGAATTACCGTTGCGGGAATATTTTGCGTCAGTTCCAGTCGTTGCGCTTCCTGGCGAAAATGTTGCACCATCTCTCCTAAAATCTGTTCCGGCGTCATATTTGGAGCCAGCTTGTACGTGTCTGGAAACAAATATCCTTCCAGACTCGGCGCTTTTGGATCCAGATCGCGAATCAAACCCGTGTCCTGCTGTTCGGCGGCCACGAACGCATCGCGCGGACCCAGGCCGACTTTCTCCATGGCGGTAGCAACGTCGAACATGTTGTAGCCTTCTGGAATTGTCAGCGCGATGGTATACACATCGCCGATGCGCAGGCGTTGGTACACATCCAGCAATGGTGCGGGATGATCGAAGCGATAGACCCCCGCCTTCAGCGTGTGCCGCTCCACCCGCGCCAACAGGTCAAAGGCGAATCGATTGCGAACGATGCCGTTTTTCTGGAGCGTCCAGCCAATCCCATGGATCGAGGTACCCGGCGCAATGACGACCAGCGTGCGCGTCGACGGCCCATACGGCAGAACCAGCAGGAAGTATGCGCCCGCAGTGGCCAGTACCAGAACTAGGACAAACAGTAGGAACGCACGCACGCGGACACGGACTCCAGGGAATACAAACGCTTCCCTATATTGTAGGCGGTATGGGCCACTTCGGGCGCGGTCCACTCACCATTTCGGGTACCATCACCCCTGTGGAGACCCCACCAACTTCGTCGAAATCTTCCGATGTACCCGCCGCGCCGCAGGTTGTTCCACGCATTCTGGGGCTCGACCATGGCGCGCGACGAATCGGCGTGGCCATTTCGGATGAACTGGGCCTGACCGCGCAACCCTTGCTGACCATCGTCCATACCAATGCACGCAACGATTTGCGGTCATTGGGCCGGCTGCTGCGACGCTATGCCTGTGGCGGGATTGTGATTGGCTGGCCGATTCACCTTTCCGGCGACCGCAGCCCGCGCGCCCTTGCGGCGGAAAAATTTGCCGACAGCCTACGAGCGGAATTCAACCTGCCAGTGCATCTGTGGGATGAGCGTCTCAGCACCGCCGAAGCCCATCGCCATCTGGACGCCGTGGGACGAGGCGCGCGCGACAGAAAAGATGTGATCGACCAGATCGCCGCCGTCCTGATCCTGCAAAGCTGGCTCGACGCGCATCGCTAGAACTGCCCCACGCAATCCAAAAAAGCTGCTGGCTTGCGCAGGGCAATTTTCAGCCCACCTTGCCGCATCCTCATCTTTCCCGCGCGGGCTATGCCCAGATGCAGCCACCGCACCCTCTGTTCAACACCTTCCAACTTCACCGGTATAATAATGCAATTGCAACAAGCCGATGCCGTGGCATCCCACTTGTCAGGGATTTCGCGTATCTCTTGCAGTCTCGATGCGGTCCCGGATGGTCTCATGACGGAACATATTAAAAAGCAACTGGAAGCGGAAATTCGTCAGTTGGAGCACGAGCTGACGCACGAGCTTCCCCTGGAAATCAAGAAAGCCGCCTCCCTCGGCGACCTCAGCGAGAACGCTGAGTATCACATGGCCAAGCAGCGCCAGGTGTTCGTCAACGCCCGCCTCGGCCAGCTGAAACAGCGCATGGCGGAGCTCTCTCTGGTCAACCTGTCGAACATCCCCCGCGACCGGGCTGCCTTCGGCTCCAAGGTGCTGGTTTATGATTCTTCCAAGGATGAGAAGATTGAGTACAAGCTGGTCACCAGCGAAGAGTCCGACGTCAGCAAAGGGTTGATCTCCACCACGTCGCCGATCGGCCGCAGCCTGGTGGGCAAGCAGGTCGGCGATGTCGCCACTGTCGTTACCCCCAACGGCAACCGCGAGCTGGAAGTTCTCGAACTGATCACCATCCACGATGCTAAGGAGTAACCTCGTCGTGCATTGGCAGCGTACCGAAATGGCGGTATGAAATGACCTGGACAAGCGCGTTCGGAAAAGGTTGCGGCTTCATCCTGCAGAAGATCGTCAATGGTCTGGCCCTGACGCGCATCTCGCCCAACATCCTCACCTTCATGGGGCTGGTCATCAATACCGGCGCCGCCTTCCTGTTCGGCTTTGCCCGACCGCAGAACAATGTCCGCATGTTCGTGTATGCCGCGCTGGTCATCATCGGCGCGGGTATTTTTGACATGGTGGATGGCCGCGTCGCCCGGCAAACCCATCAGGTCACCGTTTTCGGGGCCTTCTTCGACTCTGTCATCGACCGCTATTCCGACGTCGCCTTGTTTTTCGGCCTGCTGGTCTACTATGCCCGGGCAGACCGCCTGTTCTACGTCTTTCTCGCGGCCTTCGTCATGGTCACGTCCTTGATGGTCAGTTACACCCGCGCCCGCGCCGAGGCCCTGATCGGTGCCTGCAAGGTCGGCTTTATGGAGCGGCCGGAGCGCGTCGTGCTCATCATTCTGGGCGCCCTGTTCAACCGCTGGGGAGCGATGGCACCCGTCCTCTGGGTGCTGGCCGTTCTTTCCACCATGACAGTGATTCACCGCATCCGTTATACATATGAGCAGACACGTCGCCTCGCCCCCGTCCGCTGACGTCGCACCAGCAGCAATTGCACTGGCAACAACGCTGCAGAAAATGAGGGCCGATCAGATGAACTTGAAGGCGGACGTCGAACGAATCGATGCCACCACCGTTGTCGTCAGACTCACTGGGAAAATGACACTTGGCATGACGCTGCATGAGGTGGAATCCACCATCAATAAGCTGGCCTGGGACGGCACCAAGAAGCTGATCCTCGACTTGTCCGCGGTGGAGTATGCAGACAGTGCCGGCCTCGGCCTGTTGATGCTGCTCTATGGACGGATGAAGACCGTCGGTGGCCAGCTTCGTCTGGTCGCCCCGCGCAAACAACTGCTCGACGTGTTCCGGCTCACCTGCACGGACTCGATTCTCACCATCGATCCCGACCTGGCCACCGCCCTGGCCACGCAGGCCTGATTCTCTCAGTATTTGTCACCCACGCTTGAAGTGGAACGAGCTGCGTTTTCCACGAACAAACAGACCTGGGTGCCCCACATCTACCCGCGTTGTGTGCGGGGAGATGTGGGAGGGTCCAGATTCTTCCATGCCATCGCGTAAAACCCGCCGACCCGCAGGCAAGCAAAATCTTCCCCAAACCGGAAAACTTCTTCCGCTATTTCACGCACTACAATAGATTCCGTGACTTTCAAGATTGCACCCGTCCTCACCGTCCACGGAGGCGCCTGGGACATCCCGGACGATTTGGTCGAACCGCATCGCCAGGGTGTAACCAATGCGCTGGCGGCCGGCTATGCATTGCTGGAAAAAGGCGCGTCCGCGGTCGATGCCGTGCAGGCAGCCGTCGCCGTCATGGAGGACGATGAAGCCTTCGATGCCGGACGCGGCAGCTTCCTTACCAGCGATGGCCGGGTGCAATTGGACGCATTGTTGATGGACGGCGCCACGCTGCGCGCCGGCGGTGTTGCCTGCGTGGAGCGATTGCGCAATCCAATCCACGCGGCTCGCCTGGTCATGGACCTCAGCCCGCACGTGTATTTTGTCGGCGCAGGCGCGGAAGCGTTTGCCGCCGAACACGGCATGTCCCTCATCGACAACTCAGAGCTGGTCATCGATCGTGAACGACGCCACCTTGCCGACGCCCAGCTAAAACAGCGCAACGGCGTTGCTGGCCCCACCCCTGCGGCGGCCTCATCTCCAACCCAACTGGCCGCCATGCACGCCGCCACATCGCACGATACCGTCGGCGCCGTCGCGCTCGACGGTCACGGCAATCTGGCCGCCGCCACCTCCACCGGCGGCACGCTGAATAAGTCTCCGGGCCGCGTCGGAGATTCCTCGCTCATCGGCTGCGGCTGCTATGCGGATAATCTTTCCGCCGCCGTTTCGCTTACCGGCTGGGGAGAGCCCATCATGAAACTCGTCCTCGGCAAGTGGGCCGTGGATCGCGTCCAGCAAGGCACGCCTCCCGCGCAAGCCGCGGGGGAAGCCATTGCCTACCTCTTCCACCGGTTGGGGGGTCACGGCGGCATCATCCTGCTCGGCCCCATGGGCCGCATCGGCGTCGCGCACAATACTCCGCGCATGGCCTGGGGCACCCACACCACGCGCGGCATGGAAGTCTATGTCCGCTAGCATCAAAACTTTGTCATCCCTGGTCGTCCAGTTGACCCGACCGAAGCGTCTCCGCAACAGATTGTCATCCTGAGGTCGCCTGGTCGCCGTGACGGACGACCGCAGTGGAGGAACCTGCGGTTGTTGTCGCGTCCAGCGACAATCCGGGTGCCCCTCTACCCGCGTTCTATACGGGAAGATGTGGGGGAGCTGCGTCCCTCCCGACCTCTCGCTCGCGTTGACATCCGTCCCCACTCACGATGAAATCGATTTAAGAGACTCCATGCTCATCCTTGCCTCCGCATCGCCGCGCCGTCGCGAACTTCTTACTCAGGCTGGCTTCTCCTTTCAGGTGGAATCCATCTCGGTGACTGAAGCCCCTCGCCCCGGCGAAGATCCTATCCACCTGGTGAAACGTCTGGCGCGAGAAAAGGCCGAAGCCGTTTTCTCCGCAGCCTCAAAACATCACGCGTCCAAAGATCCTCTGCTCGTCCTCGGCGCGGATACTGTCGTTGTCTGCGATCGCGAAATTCTCAACAAGCCCGCCGGCGACGCGGATGCGGCCCGCATGTTGCGCCTGCTCGCCGGACGCACCCATCAGGTCATCACCGGCGTCTGTCTCATCTCATCGCTCGGTGTGGAAGTCGCCGCCGAAACCACTCGCGTCACCATGCTCGCCTTGTCCAACGAAGAAATCCTCGCCTACGTCGCCACCCGGGAGCCGATGGACAAGGCCGGCGCCTACGCCATCCAGGGCCGCGCCTGCCGCTGGATTCCGCGCATTGTCGGCTGCTACTTCAACGTCGTCGGCCTGCCTATCGCGCTGGTCAACACCATGATCGAATCCGCCCACAGCCAGCTCGCCCCTCACCCAGTTTCCTGAAATGAAATCGGGTGCCCAATGTCTCGTTTCTGAGACATTGGATTGTAAGTTGATCGAGCGACCACGCTCCACTTGCGCTCTTCTCTCCCAGATGAAACCTTTTCTGTATTGAGGGCCAAGGACATGCACATCACTCGCGGATGGCTCCCCGTTTTGTTTTGGATTGCCATCGCCCCCGCCGTCTACTGCTTCGCAGCGCCACAAAGCGATCCCGTGCCTGCTCCCTTATCGTCCGCGCAATGGATCGCCGCCAGACCCGATACCGCCGCCATTTCCAATCCACACCCGCTGCCAATCTTTCGCCACGGTTTTACCATCTCGAAGAAAATCTCCAGCGCAACTCTCTATATTTCCGGCCTCGGCCAGTTCGAAGCGCGCATCAATGGCAGAAATGTAACTGACACTGTGCTCAATCCAGCGTGGAGCGATTATCGCAAGCGCGTTTTCTATTGCGCCTACGATGTCACCGCGCTCCTGCAGCCGGGAAGCAACGCCATCGGCGTGATGCTGGGCAATGGCATGTACAACGTGCCCCTGACGCCCGGACGATATCGGAAATTTCACGGCTCCTTCGGCCAGCCCAAGCTCATCCTGCAGTTGCAAATCAAGTTTGCCGACGGCACATTCCAGACCATCGTCAGCGACGGCGTATGGAAGACCTCTCCCGGCCCCATCACCTTCACTTCTATCTATGGCGGCGAAGATTACGACGCGCGTCTCGAACAGTCCGGTTGGGACCGCCCCGCATTCGACGACCATAACTGGGTCAGCGTTGCTGTCGTCAACGGCCCTGGCGGCAAGCTTGTGCCGGAAACCATCCCGCCCATTCGCGTCTTCAACCGCTACGATCCAGTTGGGATCACCCATCCCAAACCGGGACTCACCATCTATGACCTGGGAGAAAATTTCTCCGGGTGGCCGGAGATCACATTGCATGGTCCTCGAGGCTCCCGCATAAGAATGATTGCCGGTGAGCTGCTCGACTCCCATGGCTTGGTTACGCAGCGCAGTGCAGGCGCACGACCCGATTGGCAAAACTCATTTACTTATATTTTGAAAGGCGGCGGCGCGGAAGCGTGGCACCCACAGTTCACCTACTATGGTTTTCGCTACGTGCAGGCGGAAGCGATGTCTGCGCCTTCCGGGATCCAACTACCCGTCATCGATCATCTCGATGGACGCTTTCTCCACGATGCCGTCCATGTCGACGGCAGCTTCCATTCCTCCGACGAGATGCTGAATCGCATCCACGCCCTCATCACCCGCGCCATGCTCAACAACATGGTCAGCGTCCTCACCGACTGTCCGCACCGCGAGAAACTTGGCTGGCTGGAGCAGTCTCACCTGGCCGCGGCATCTCTGATGTACAACTACGACGTCTCCGCGCTTTACGCGAAAATCGCGGACGATATGCAGGACGCGCAGCTCTCAAATGGTTTGGTGCCGGACATCGCGCCTGAATACGCTGTCTTTGAAAACGGCTTCCGCGATTCACCGGAATGGGGCTCGGCCGTTGTGCTTAGCACTTGGACCGCTTATCAGTTCTACGGCGACCGCGCCCTGCTCCGCGATCATTACGTCTCCATGCAGCGGTACGTCGCCTATTTGCATTCGCGCTTGCGAGGCAATCTGCTTACCTACGGTCTCGGCGATTGGTTCGATATCGGACCGCGTTCCTTCGGCGAATCGCAGTTGACCAGCAAGGGCGTCACCGCGACTGCCATCTACTATGAAGACCTGATCGACATGGCGCGCATCGCGATGCTGCTCGATCATCCGGCAGATGCGGCTGCATATTCTCAAGAAGCGGGTACCGTCAAGCGCGCCTTCGATGCGCGCTTCTTCCGCCAGGAAGCCGATCAGTACGACACTGGCAGCCAGACCGCAAACGCTATGCCGCTAGTTCTTGGCATGGTGCCGCAAGGCCGCCGCAATGCGGTTCTGAACAACTTGATCGCCGACATTCGCAAGCATAACAACCACGTCACCGCCGGCGACATCGGCTTCCACTACGTCGTTCGCGCGCTCACGGACAACGGCCGTTCCGACGTGCTGTTCGACATGCTCTCGCGCACGGACAAACCCAGCTACGGCGATCAGCTTGCCCACGGCGCCACCACGCTTACCGAGGCATGGGACGCGAACCCGGATATGTCGCAAAATCATTTCATGCTGGGCCATGCGGAAGAGTGGTTCTATCGCGGAGTCGCCGGTATCGACTTCGATATGGGCCGCCCTGCCGACCAGCGTATCCTCATCCATCCTGCCATTGTCGGCGATGTCCACAGCGCCACCGCAACATTTCACTCCAGCCTGGGAGAGATTCAGAGCGGATGGTCGCGCAGCGGCAACACTTTGCGCATGACCGTTTCCATTCCTCCAAAAGCCACGGCAACCATCGAGTTTCCGCAGGCCTATCGCAAATCGATCATTGTCAACGGACACGCACTTGGCACCGATCCTTCCATTCATAGAATCGAAATGGGTGGGCCTCAGCCGAGTTGCATCGTCGCTGCGGAAACGTATCGCTTTCTCCTCCAGCAATAAAGGATTGCAGGCTGGTCCTTGCTGAAAACATAGACGGATGGGCCCAAAATAAATCTCCTCACGCAACTTCTATCTCAGCACTACGCTCTAGAAAGTGAAAACCACCGCCTGAAGGCGGTGGCTCTGATAACGGGCTGTAAGCCCTGTTCCGGCCAAAGGCCGGCAGAA
The DNA here is from genome assembly GCA_021792795.1 of Acidobacteriota bacterium. Classification (GTDB taxonomy): domain Bacteria; phylum Acidobacteriota; class Terriglobia; order Terriglobales; family Acidobacteriaceae; genus JAKAAZ01. The sequence goes on from JAJYUB010000070.1 coordinate 16,455, forward strand.
TGTATCCCGCACCAAGCGGGCTTCAAGAAGTAGATGGACTTAACCATCTA
>JAJYUB010000014.1 GCA_021792795.1 Acidobacteriota bacterium
GCTTGAGGTGGTTTGAAACCTGCTCCTGCAAGCCGGTTCCGAGGGGCCTGCCCTCATCTTCAATGAAGCATTGCTTCCGCCTAAACTACAGCGGTCGCTTCCGTAGCACACAGTACGCCGTGGCTTTTCCCAGGATGTCGCGCTCCATCTTCAAACGGGCATTTTCGGCCCGCAACTGCCGGATCTCGACCTGCTCAACGGTCAGCTTCGACCCGCGACCGTTCGCCTTCAACTTCCCCGCCTTCTGATCCTGCACCCAGCGCCACAGCGTCTGTTCAACAACGCCAAGCGACCGTGCCGCTGCCGCGACGCTCTGGCCGGACTCCACAAGCCGGATCGCTTCCAGCTTGAACTCGTACGTGTAAATCTTCCTCGGTATACGCTCCATCGGTAACGCTCCTTCTCGATCTTCGCAGAGCGCTATATGAGGTACGTTTTACGGGGGCAAGGTCAGTTGGGCTATTTTGGCCCGCATGTATCATTACGCTTGCTGTTTTTGTAGCTCAGGATCACCGGAAGCGCGGGATGATATCCGGCGCAATTGTTTTCATGTCCCTGGCGATTCTACTGTCTGGTGTCCAAACAGTAATACGAATGAGACAGTCTGCAATCTTTAGTGGCAAGACACATGGTTGGTATTCGTCGGCAGAGTATGGGACTGCAAGGGAATTGGCTGCCCACGGGGTCACTCCCGGAAGCGTTGTGTCATGTTATCGGGCTTGCAACACGGGGCCATATTGGGCCCGCCTCGCAGGCGTGCGGATCACTTCAGAAATCTACGATCCGAAATATATGTCGGATGCGGAGGACGGAAACAGCTCCTGGAGTAAATTGCCGAATAAGGCAGGGATTTTTCAGGCCTTGAAGGCTACAGGTTCAAAGGGACTGATCGGACTATTTGAGCAGACTCCCGCCGCCGACGAGGGCTGGGAACACTTGGAAGGCATGTATTACTTCCACCGGCTGTCAACAAAATCCCCTTAGCCGGCGGTCGAGTGGACCCTGGCACCCTATGGCCGAGGTCAGCCGGCATCCCCGGATTTGTCCGTCGGGTCGGGGCCATTCGGTTCTTGAGTGATCCGAATGCGCAGCGAGCTTAGAAAATTCAGGTCCTGCGGGGTGAACGGTCCGGATTCGGGAGTGTCCGCAGGCGTGCTCGCCGCCGGCTCCTGGGTGGCCTCATTCAACCCGATGGTTGCCTCCAGCACCAGCATGACCTCAAAGCCTTCGGCGCGGATATTGCGCACCACTCCGGCGATTTGATCGGATTCAGCAACGGTCTCGTGGATGGCTTCGCCCAGTTGCTCAATGAGGTTGCGTATCTTGCGGTCCAATTCAGCCTCCCCGCGCCGGAACGGTCGCGTTTTTCTTACCATACTTTGGTTTCGACAAGAGGGCAATGCCGTAGCGCGCGGCTGCTACACTTTTTCTGTGTGGATAAGGTTCGTCTAGGTCGAAGGCTTGGGATTGGCACCCGCCTGGCAGCGAAGGCCCTGCGCGAGCAGGCGCAGAAGGCGGCTTCCACTGGCACTGCACCGTCTTCAGCGCCAACTCCAGTGCAGCGGCCGCAGGCGGCACAAACCGCCGCTCCCACTCAGCCGCGTTCCAGGGCTACGCGCAAGGCAGTCTCCGGCGGCAACTTCATCCGGAACGCTGCCCGGGGCGGCCGCGGTTTCGGCCGCGCCTTCTGGAAACCGTTTTCCGCTGCCGGCCGCGCACTATGGCATGAAGTGACCGGACTGTTCTTCGCGTTGTTTGCGCTGTTTTTTGCCCAGGGCCTGTGGCGCGTTCGCCATGCATGGAGACTGGGGCCGGAACATCGGCACTTCGAGATCGATCTGGCGATGACAGTTTTGTTTCTCTATTTTTCTATCAGCGCGTTCGTCCACTCACGTCGGACGCCGCACCAGGATTCTTGACTGCAGGTTGCACGCAGTCGCAAGGGGTCGTTGCGCAATGCCAAGACGCTCCGCAGTCAAAGATCCAATGAGCGGTTCTCCGATTTCAGCCGCCTCCAGTTTCGCGATGGAACCCGTGTACGGACCCTCGATCGTGCAAGCGGTGAACACAGAGCGAACTGAAGCAGCGCCAACGGACCCGAACATCGGCTTTCCCGGCGAGTATCCCTACACCCGCGGCATTCAACCGACGATGTATCGCGGCCGGCTGTGGACCATGCGCCAGTATGCCGGCATGGGCGACGCGGAGGAGAGCAATCGCCGCTACAAATTTCTGCTGGCCAGTGGAACGGCGGGACTGTCTGTCGCCTTTGACCTGCCGACGCAGATTGGCTATGACTCCGACGATCCCATGTCTCTGGGCGAAGTTGGCAAGGTCGGCGTCGCCATCGATTCCATTGAAGATATGGAGCGATTGTTCGCGGACATTCCGCTGGACAAAATCTCCACGTCGATGACCATCAACTCGACGGCAAGCATTCTTCTCGCATTGTATGTCGCGGTGGCACGCCGCAAGGGGCTGGATATAAACAAGCTTTCCGGGACCGTTCAAAACGACATTTTGAAGGAATATATTGCGCGCGGGACCTACATTTATCCCGTGGCGCACGCCATGCGCCTCGTCACAGATATGTTTGCCTGGGCCAATCGGAATGTGCCGGAGTGGAACACGATTTCCATTTCCGGCTATCACATGCGGGAGGCCGGATCGACCGCGGTGCAGGAAGTTGCCTTTACCCTGGCGAATGGCAAGACCTACGTGCAGGCGGCGATCGATTCGGGCCTCGACATCGACCGGTTCGCGCCCCGGCTGTCGTTTTTCTTCAATGCGCACAGCAATTTTCTGGAAGAGGTGGCGAAGTTTCGCGCCGCGCGGCGCATGTGGGCGCGCATTATGCGAGAAGAATTCGGGGCGAAAAATCCGCGCTCATGGATGTTGCGCTTTCACACGCAAACCGCCGGTTCCACGCTGACCGCGCAACAGCCGGAGAACAACATTGTTCGCACCGCGGTGGAGGCGATGGCTGCCGTATTGGGTGGGACGCAGTCGCTGCATACCAACGGCTACGATGAAGCGTTGGCGTTGCCGACGGAGCAAGCGGCGCGCACCGCGTTGCGCACCCAGCAGATTCTCGCCTATGAATCGGGAGTGGCCCAGACGGTCGACCCATTCGCCGGATCCTATTGCATTGAAGCGCTGACCGACGAAATTGAAAAGCGAGCTTCGGCGTATCTGGAAAAGATCGCCGCCATGGGCGGAATGCTTCGCGCCATCGAGCAGGGATTTGTGCAGCAGGAGATTCAAAACGCGGCCTATGAATTTCAACGGGCCGTCGATAGCGGTGACGCTATCATCGTCGGCGTCAATCGCTTCACGCTGGAAGGCGAGCCTGGGATTCCGCTGCAACACATGGACGAATCCCTGGAGCGCAAGCAGGTGGAGCGGGTGCGTGCGATGCGCGCGCGCCGTGACTCGATTCGATGGCAGGCCGCTTTGCAGGGTGTGGCGGATACCGCGCGGAGCGGGGAAAATCTGATGCCTGCGATTTTGGAAGCTGTAGAAAGCGATGCGACGGTGGGTGAAATCGCCGGGACCTTGCGAAAGATTTTCGGCGAATATCAAGAGACAGTGGTGATCTAAGACGGAATTGGGACGCCATTCCGGGCATCGCAGCGTGCGAATGGACATCCAGGGGGAGACACGCATGAGAATGCACAAAGATTCCGTTGTGGTATCGGAGCGCGAAAGAAGCTGCTTCCCGGCCATGCTGGTGGGGCTTCTATTGGGCATCGTCGGTTTTGCCGTTTTCACCCGTGAAGCGAAGACGGGAATCTGGGGCCGATTGGCTGCCGTTGTGACGGGCAGAAGCCTGTCGATCGATACCTCTCTGCCGACCGTCGTTAACAAGATTCAGCGGCTCCAGCGCCTGGAAACCGTCAACTACTCGATGGACAAGATCGTCGAAGGCGACCGTGAGAGTTCGATCCTGCCGGATTTTTTAGTGGGCGATAAGTTGCTGCTGGTCGTCCACGGGAATGTCATCGCGGGAATCGATCTGGGTCAATTGACGACCAGCGACGTTCAAATTCAAGGGCAGGCCATTCAGGTGCATTTGCCATCGGCGCAGATTTTTGTCACCGCCCTCGACAATACAAAAACGCGCGTCTATTCCCGCACCACAGGACTACTGGTTCCGGAGGACCCCAACCTTGAAAGCCAGGTCCGCGCCCTGGCGCAGCAGCAAATCCAGCAGGCTGCGTTGGCCGACGGCATCCTGGCAATGGCCAATAAAAACGCTAGCGCGACAGTCGCCTCAATGTTGCTTGGTCTAGGCTTTCAGCAGGTGACCGTCAATTAAGGAGCTAGGGAACAGTCCGTCCCCACAACCGCCTCGCATTGTGTTCTTATAAAATGGTGGGCAATCCAGGCAATCACGAGTTTGAGATTGGCAATGTGCAGGTCGGCTCCGGCCAACTTTTTCTGATTGCCGGCCCGTGCGTCATCGAAAGTGAAACGCATGTCCGCGCCATGGCCGACGCCATCCAGCGCATCGCCGGCGATCTGAGGATTCCGTACATCTTCAAAGCCAGCTATGACAAGGCGAATCGCACCTCGGTAAAAAGCTTTCGCGGGCCAGGTCTGGAAGAAGGCTGCAGAATCTTGCGGCGTCTTGCGCAAGCCACCGGCTTGCCCGTGCTGACCGATGTGCATGACGCGCACGACTGCGACCGGGTTGCGGAAGATGTCGACGTGCTGCAGATCCCCGCATTCCTGTGTCGGCAAACGGACCTGCTGGTGGCCGCCGCGCAGACGGGCCGCGCGGTGAACGTGAAGAAAGGGCAGTTCGTTTCCCCGTGGGATATGCGGCACGCGGTCGAGAAAATCCATTCGACCAGCAACCATGCGCGCGTATTTTTGACCGAACGCGGCGCCAGCTTCGGCTACAACAATCTTGTGGTCGATATGCGCTCGCTGGCGGTGATGCGAAAGTACGCGCCCGTCGTGTTCGATGGCACGCATTCCGTGCAAACGCCCTCCGCGCAAGATGGGGTCAGCGGCGGCCAGCCGGAATTTATTCCGGTGCTGACACGGGCGGCCGTGGCCGCGGGCGTGGATGGAATTTTTTTAGAGGTCCACGACGACCCGGCCCGTGCAAAGTCTGATGGCGCCAACGCGCTGGACCTGAAGCAATTGAAACCGCTGCTGGAAACTCTGCTGGCGATTCACAGCGCTACCCGCGCATAGGCGACCTCGGTGCTATTGCCGCAGATCGAACCGAGCGCAGCCCGTACACTTTATCTCGCCTGCGGCAGTTGCGGTTGCATCTCGGTGAATCCGGCAGGCACGGCAAATTTTCCCGAATCGATCGGCGCCGATGAAAACGCCGTCAACTCCGTCGTAGATTCCATCAGCACTGTCGCAGTCGGCGTCTGCTGCGTCGTGGTCGAATCATCGGGCGGTGGAGGCGGTTGTTTTTTGTGTCCGAAACCGCCAAATCCGAAGCCGCCCAGTCCGAAGCCGCCCAATTTGCTTGCAATCGCGGAGGATGCCGACTGCTGCGCCACGTCTTTCGCAGAAGGCATCTGCGGACCCGATGGGCTCGGCGGCAGTGGAGCTTCGCTGGCCGCAGGTAGAGGTTGTCCGTTCGCCGTCGCACCCATGCGCATAATCTGCTCAACCGGAATCCCCTTCAACGTCGACATCTCTTTGACCATGGCGGACATTCCCTGGGCCGCAGCCGGCTGCATTGCTGCGAGTGAGGCCGATACACCATTGCCAGTGAAGACATCGCCCATTTTTGCTGCGTATTTCTTTTGAAATTCGCGCAGTTCATCATAGCCGGAAATCTCAGGCGCCATCCACATGTCATTGGTGATCGCGAACGCGCCCTGCTGTCCGTTTGTCGTGTCGGTGCCGATCATTTCCATTGTCAGGATCGACTCGTTGGCGCCGACTCCGCTCACCTGCTTGGTTACACCCGTATTGCGCACGTTCACCTTGAAACTGAGCTGTACATTATCCGGCTTTTGTTGCGGTGCTGGGGTAGCGGCCTGCTGTTTCGCTTGCTGCGCCTTCGCCTGCGCGACGGCTTGTTGGAACTGCTGGCGCATCTGCTCGAAGGTCATTTGCGTGTAGGTGCGCTTTTCCAGATCGACGTTTGTAATGGTTTCCTTGTCGAGATCGACGATCTCGATCGATTGCGCATCCATGCGGGCCATGCGGTTGCCCTGCACGTAGACGCTGGAGACAATCGGCGCACCAATGTCTTTTGCCTGGCGACTGAAGCGGCCCGCAAACTTCATCATGCCCAGCATGGAGCCGCCGGTGATTTGCGTCGTTTCCTGATATTGGAAATCGCCCAGCGCAGCGGTGGGAAGCAGCAGACTCAAGCCTAGCGCGCCATATTGAAATCGCTTCATAAGCCCTCCTTGGGTACAAATCGAAATAGGGAGGGGTATCCTCGGGGAGGGCGCGGATTGCGCTAATTTACGCCGACCCGGGCAGATTGTCTATTGGGATAGGGGGCTGTGTCGTTAGCAGATGATATGTCCGGGTGAGGTAGCAAGTGAAGTGTCCGCATAGCGGGCGGCGAGGATGGTTCCGTGCAGAGAAGCGTGGAGAGCTATCCGAGGGCCGCGGTGGAGCGGGCGATGAAGGTACAGGAAGTGATTTTGCGGGCGATGGCGCGGAAGATCGCGTGGTGGCAGGCGGCGGAGATCATCGGCATCAGCGACCGGCAGATGCGGCGATGGCGGGAGCGATATGAGGAGCACGGCTACGACGGACTGATGGACCGGCGGCGGGGGCGGAGCAGGTGCTGGGGCTTTACCGGGAGCGGTATTTCGATCTGAACGCGCGCCATTTTCATGAGAAGTTGAGCGAGGAGCACGGGATCGGGTTGAGCTACACCTGGGTGAAGCAGGCATTGCAAGGGGCGGGAGCGGAAGCGGGGCGTACACCGCAAGCGGCGCGAGCGCCAGCCGTTGGCTGGGATGCTGCTGCACATCGACGGCAGCCGCCACCAGTGGTTTCAGGATGAGCGCTGGTACGACCTGATCGTGATTCTGGACGACGCCACCAGCGAGATTTACTACGCGCAACTGGTGGAGGAGGAATCGAGCATGACGGTGATGGCCGGGTTGCGGGAAGTCGTCGAGCGCAAAGGCCTGTTCTGCGCGCTGTACTCGGACCGGGGCAGCCATTTCCGGCTGACCCCGAAGGCGGGCGGCAAGGTCGATCCGCACCGGCTGGCCCAGGTGGGCCGGACGCTGCGGGAGTTGGGCGTGCAGATGATTCCGGCCTATTCGCCGCAGGCGCGGGGGCGCTCGGAGCGCAGCTTCGGCACCTGGCGAGGGCGGCTGCCCCAGGAACTGAGGCTGCGCGGAATCGCCACCCTGGAAGCAGCCAACCGCTTTCTGCGGCAGGAATATATCGCCGAGTTCAACCGCCGCTTCCAGGTGTCCGCGGCACAGCGCGGGAGCGCATTCGTTGCCTGCCCGCGCAAGGACCTGGACCTGGTCTTTTCGTTGCGGTTCGAGCGCGCGGTCAACAAGGACAACACCGTCAGCTTTCAGAATATGGCCTTGCAGATCGAGCCGGTCGCATGGCGCGGCACCCTGGCCGGATGCCAGATCGCGGTGCACCAACATCTGGACGGAACTTTGAGTCTGACTTACGGGCCCCACCGGCTGGGCCGTTACACGGCTCAGGGCAGCAGGATCGAACCAGCAGCAAACGCCAAAGCAACGGCCGGGAGGATGGAAAAGACGGCGGTAAAGCCGCCTTGGAAATCGCTGCGCGATTCCCACTTTCCCACCCTCCCGGCGGCTGCGGAATTATGAGGAAGAAGAAAACACAAAACCGGACATTTCACTTGCTAAGAAAACCGGACATTTTAATTTGCTAAGAACACTGGCACTCTGGCGGGGCGGGAAAGGGAAGCACTTTTTTTGAATTGTCTTCTGGGACGAAAACTCATGTCATTGCGCCAACAAAAGGAGTGGCCTGGGGCGAGTAAATTCGCCAATGACATGCGGCGATCGCGGATGGGTATCGATATGCCAGCGAGAGGCGGAGGGTTTTGAGGGCTTGCAACATGCGCAAGAGTTCCAGCCGGACGCGGTCACGCAGATGGACAGGCCCTTGCGTAACAGCAGGAGGCGATCGACGAAGGCAATCGACTTTAGTGCCCGTGGATGGCCTGCACCAGCTTGAGGACGAACATCAACGTCAGCAGAAACAGGGCGGCGACAGCGGAGTTGCGCACCCAGCCGGCCATGGCGCGCACCTGATCGGCCAGGTCCAGTTGATCTTCGGAGAGGTTCGTCAAAGAGTGATTCAGTTCCGACGCGTGCTCTTCGAGCTTTTCCAGCCGGCGCTGCTGTTCTTCAATCGCAGGGGTCACATCCACTTGCGCCGCCTGGATGGCGGCGAGGTGCTGCTTCAGTTCGCTGCGTAGATCGTTTCTGAGGTCAGCGCTCAGTGTCATCAGACCGGGAGCTACAGCAGCTTCGCGTTTCGGGCCCACCATCCGGTCCACCAATGGGATCATCCAGGCAAGATAGGGAAGCATGTCCCCACAAATTCGCAAAACTCGACGTACCATAGGATCTTTGTCCACCGGTCGGCGGGTATCGACGAGTTCGGTCCGCTGTTCGGTGTCTCCTCTCTTCATCGGCACTTTAAACATCTTGTTTCCCCGTTTCGGTGCGGGCGCGCAGAGCATGGGTCACTACACGCCACATATCTTCTCGCGGGGCCGGCTTACCAGTCCAAAGCTGGAATTGCTCTGCCCCCTGCTGAACGAACATCTCCGCACCTGTAATGACTGCCAGCCCTTTGCCGCGGGCCATGCGCAATAACGGAGTGTCCATCGGGCTGTACACCATGTCGAAAACCAACTTGGCGTTCAGCTCCTTTTCCTCCAGAATGGTCTGCTGTTTGCTGCCAACCATCCCGACCGACGTTGCATTCAAAATGACATCGAAACTTGTCTTGGCGACCTGATCGCGCCGGATCGTCTTGGCCTCCGCCTCCCGCGCCAGCTTTTGCGCGGTCTGTGGCGTTCGGTTCAGAATGAAAACGTCCGCGCCTCGTTGTTTTAGCGCAAAAGCCGCTGCCCGCGCCGCTCCTCCGGCCCCCAGCAGCAGGACCTTCGCCTTGCGTAAATCCATCCGCTGTTCCAGCGGTCGGACCACCCCAGTCACATCGGTGTTGTAGCCGATCAGTTTGCCATCCTGCGAGCGAACCACCGTATTACAAGCGCCAATCTTCTGGGAAAGTGCGTCTGTTCTGTCCAGGTGTTTCATTATCTCTTGCTTGAACGGCATCGTAACGCTAACTCCATGTACAGGAACCTCGCGAATTAACAGCAGCAGATCGGCCAATTTGTCCGTTTGCAAGGCCAAATAGACAGCATTGACGGTTTCGCGATGGAACGCGGTATTCATCATCACGGGCGACAAAGAATGCACTACCGGATTGCCGGCGACACCGTAGACCTTGGTTCCCGCATCGACCTGATCGGCGCGATACGCCTCTGTAAGGGTGCGCGCGGCGATTTGCCCTGGGGCGGTTTCCTCGCCCACAGTGGCGGAAGCGAAGGTAAACCGGCTGCCGGCGCGCAGGCCCAGCACGCGGCTGATGACGCCATGGTCGCCCATGCAGATGCCGATGACGTTGCCTTCATCGCGCTTGGACTCCAGAAACCGCATCATGGTGACGTTGTCGGCCAGCGAACGTGCCGTGGTCACAATCTTGATAAAGTCCGGCTGCAGCGGCTTGATCCGCGCGTAAATCTTTTCCAGGTCCCTGGTCGCCTTGAAGTCGTGATACGAGACCAGCAGGGCCGCCCCAGGCGCGCGCAACTTCTTCCAGTCGGACGGCTTCATCGACTCGGCCGTCTGCAACTCCACATCCAGCAGATCGAAACCGGCGGCGGCGGCCTTCGACAGCACTTCCAGTTCGCCGGCAATGGGGCCTGCGAACTTTCCGCCGTTCACCTTGCGGCGGCAGGTGGCAATTGCCGTAACTTCGCGGCGGAGTTCCAGGAAATTCTTCAATTTCGGCAGCGCAGCCAGCGGCTTGGGCAGGTAGTCCAGGCGAAACTCGATCAAGGTGTTTTCTCGAACAGCCTCTTCCGCCTTTTCCAGCATTTCCTGGGGTGTACTGCCAATGATGGCAACGCAAATGCGGCCAAGCCGCGAGCGAAGGTAGTGCAAGCTAACATTTTGAGCGGATTCTGTCATTGTCATTTTCCCGCACCTTCTTTCAGGTGCAACTGCGGCATAATATCAGGGTTGCGGTCCGATGCAACCTCTGGGCTGTGCTGTTCAGCACTTCAGTACCGGGTGAAGGGGCCATACGGCTGCTTGTAATGTTCGCTTTCTCTCTGATTCTGCAAGGTTTTGCCCGCCCCTTAAGATGCGACTGCTTGCTTTTCGATGCAACCGTCTGCGCGTTTCAGCCGGTGCCCACGCGTAAGTTCTTTATTATGAAAAGTGGGTAGGAATCCTCGATCGCGCTGACACTAGGAAACTGCCGACACGTTGAATGTAGAACGGAATTGCTCCTTATGCTAAATGATTTATCGCTGCCAACCTCCAGCCCAATCCATGACGACCTGCACGCATGGGCCGGGGCGCTGACCCCGGAAAGCCTGAAAATCTGGGTTGGGCGCCATCTGGAGGCCCATCAAACTGCCATCGATCAGCTTCTCACAGTTCAGGGGCCGCAGACCGTCGAAAATACGCTGGCTCCATACGATCGAGCGATCGCGGCCCTGGGGATTGCGGGCTCGGAGGCTGGGCTGCTGCACTCGGTTTGCCAAGAAAAAGCGGTCCGTACCCAGGCGGAAGCGATGGTGCAGGCGGTTTCAGAGGCGGCGGTGCAGCTTTCGTTGAATCCACAGGTGTATCGCGCGCTTTCTTCGATCGACACGTCGGATATCGACGCCGCAACGAGACATTATTTGGAGCGAACATTGCTGCAATACCGGCTGGCCGGGGTGGACAAAGACCAGGCGACGCGGGAACGGATTCAGCAGTTGCAGGAGCGCATCACGGAGCTTGGCCTGACTTTTGGACGCAATGTGCAGGAGCAGGGCAACACCGTGGTCGTCACCGACCCGGCAGAGTTGGAAGGTTTGCCGGAGGATTTTCTGGCGCGTCACGCGCCCGATGCCGAGGGCCGGCGCACGCTGACGACGGACTATCCGGATTATCAGCCGGTGATGACCTTCGCGAAAAGCGATGCCCTGCGGCGGAGGATGTTCCTTGCCTACAACACGCGCGCGTATCCGCTGAACAAGCCGATCCTGATGGAGATTCTTTCGACCCGGCAGCAACTGGCCGACACGCTGGGATTTCATTCCTGGGCGGACCTGGCGACGGCGGATCAGATGATGGGCTCGGCGGCGAAGGTAAAAGTGTTTCTGGCGGAGCTGGATGCGGCTTCGAAAGCGGGCGCGGAGCGGGAATATTCGATGGTGCTGGAATTTGCGCGAAAGCAGCGGCCGGGGTTAACGGCGATTGATGCCTCGAGCGCGATGTATTGGTATGAGCAGTATCGCCGCGCCGCCTTCGATTTCGATTCGCAGTCGGTGCGACCGTACTTTCCGTACGAGCGCGTGCAGCAGGGCATTCTCGACACTGCGGCAAAACTTTTTCATGTGGAATTTCGCCCCGCGCCGCTGGACGGACCGGACGCTGCAGCGCGCTGGGACAGTTCTGTAACGGCGTGGGATGTGTACAATCGACCGCGACAAAGCGGTGAGAAGTCGAGGCAGGAGCCGGACAATCTAAGCGAAGGAAGTGCTTCCTCGTGCCGACAGAAGATTGGACGGTTCTATCTGGACATGCATCCGCGCGAAGGCAAGGACAAATGGTTTTCCGCGTTCCCGCTGGTGCCTGGAATCGCGGGCGCGCAGGCGCCGGAAGCCGCGCTGATTTGTAATTTTCCCGGTGGAGATGCGAGCGGAGATGCGGACCCCGGGTTGATGCAGTACTCCGATGTGGTAACGTTCTTCCATGAGTTTGGCCACCTGATGCACGCCATCCTCGGCGGACAGCAGCGTTGGGCGGGTGTGAGCGGCATTGCGACGGAGGGAGACTTTGTCGAAGTGCCTTCGCAGATGCTGGAGGAATTTTTTCGCAATGCCAAGCTGTTGGCGGGATTCGCGCGGCATTACGAGACGGGCGAGCCGATCCCCGCGGAACTGGTGGGGCGGATGAACCGGGCCAGCGCCTTTGGCCGCGGCAATGGAGTGCGCGGGCAGCTTTTCTACACGCGGTTTTCGCTCGACCTGCATAACATTGACCCGGCCACGATCGATCTGGACACAATGATGCACGTGGGCTATACGGCCGCGCTGCCGTACACATGGGTCGAGGGCAACCGGCTATATGCGAGCTTCACGCACCTGGTCGGATATTCCTCGAACTATTACACTTATTTATTCGACAAGGTGATCGCGCTCGATTTCTTTCGGCAATTCGACGCGAACAATCTGATGGAGGGACCGGCGGCGCTGCGCTATCGAAAAGAAGTGCTGGAGCCGGGCGGGTCGCAACCGGGAGGGACGCTAGTGCGGAATTTCCTCCACCGAGCGCAAAGCCTGGATGGCTTTGAAGCCTGGATGAACGAGGAGTTCGCCGACGAAAAAACCGCGAATTAGAGGCGGTACCGGGAAAGACCTTAGGCCATGTCGGCTCATCCGATGGATAATTCTTTTTTCGTGGGCCGATCCAGATGCATCTAAGTCGGTTTAGAGTGGAGACGGAAAAATGCTGCGCATCCCCTTCCCGCCCATTCGCACCGTGGAGGCGCAGTTTCTTGATCGATACCCCGGAAGCACCTTCCAAAGATCCCTATACGCAGTACAACCTGGCTGAACAGCCGCGTTTTCTGCTGGCGGCCATCATCGACTCGTCTGAAGACGCCATCATCAGCAAGGACCTGAACGGCATCATCACCAGTTGGAACAGGGCTGCGAACCGCATGTACGGGTACACAGCGGAGGAGATTGTTGGACAGTCGATTCTGCGCCTGGTTCCCGAGGAGCTGCGTTCCGAGGAGGACGAGATTCTGCGAAAGTTAAGGGCAGGAGAGCGGCTGGAGCCTTTCGAGACGACGAGACTCAGCAAGTCCGGGCAACGAATTGAGGTCTCGCTGACGATTTCTCCCATCAAGGACAGTGGCGGCCGGGTGATTGGCAGCTCAAAGATCGCGCGGGACATCTCGGCCAGGAAGCAGATGGAACGGTCGCTGATCCAGTCGGAAAAGTTGGCGGCCGCGGGGCGCATGGCGGCCACTGTCGCCCACGAAATCAACAATCCGCTGGAAGCGGTGCTGAACCTGATGTTTCTGGCCCGCGCCAGTTGCGCCCCTGAAAGCGAAACCCATGGGTACCTGGAAACAGCGGAGGCGGAACTGGAGCGCGTCTCCCACATTGCGCGGCAGACGCTTGGCTTCTATCGCGATACCGGCAGGCCGACCGAGATCGTGGTCGACGAACTGCTGAAGAATGTTCTTGCCGTCTATCGATCGAAGCTCAATTTCAGAAACATCGCCCTTCGATGTCAATTTGAAGCGTTTCGCCCGCTGAAGGCCAGCCGTGGAGAGCTGTTGCAGGTGTTCTCAAACATCATAGCCAACTCCATCGACGCGCTGGAGCCGGGAGGGTCGCTTCACATCGAAACACGAGAAATGGCGGATGCTGGAACTGCGGGCATACATATCCTCATCCAGGATGAAGGCAGCGGAATTGAAGCGGAACATCTGGCACGGATCTTCGAACCGTTCTTCACCACCAAGGAGCGGCACGGCACGGGCATCGGCTTGTGGGTGGCAAAACAGCTGGTCGAAAAGCATAAGGGCCGGATCACGATCACCAGCAGCGCTGAAGCCGGACACAGTGGCACGGAGGTATTAATTTTTCTTCCATTTGTGAACTCATTGAGCAGCCCCGCGGCTGACTAGAGGTTTCTTGTCGCGGGCGTTTTTCGCAATTCAAAATGTAACGTAGGCACCGGCCTCGACAGGCTGCGGGCGCGGCGGATGCGTGCGCCGTAGCGTATCGACCCGACTTGCGCGCCCAACCTTTGGGATGCGAAGATCGATCGGTACAAACAAAAATCAGGGGCCCGCGAATATGCGCAAGTGTTGGATGGTTCTGGCTGTTCTTGCCTGTGCTCCTGTCACGCTGCCGGCGCAAACGCCGGCATGGCAGCCCGCACCAGGCCATACGACCCTGCGCTTGTGGCCCAACGGAGCGCCGGGCGCTGCCCCAAATCCCGCGCCAGAGGCGGATACCACCACCGCGAAGGACCCACTCATCGCCGGCAGACCGATCATTCGTCTCGGCGACGTTTCCAACCCTACCCTCACGCTCTACACTCCGAAGGGCAAGAACACCGGTGCTGCGGTCGTCGTGTTTCCCGGAGGCGGGTATCGCATTCTGGCCATCGACCTGGAAGGGACCGAAGTGTGCAGGTGGCTCAACTCAATCGGCATCAACTGCATTCTGCTGAAATACCGCGTGCCCGACTCCGGCCCGTATCCAAAATCCGACGCCGCGCTGCAGGACGCACAGCGCGCGCTCGGCATGGTCCGCCAACATGCGAGTGAGTGGCACATCGATGCGAATCGAATCGGGGTCCTTGGCTTTTCCGCGGGAGGTCACCTTGCCGCCGCCCTCAGCACGGACTTCGAGAATCGCCTCTACCCGGCGATCGATGCCGCAGACCGGTTTAGCTGCCGGCCCGACTTTGCTGTCATTATTTATCCCGGCTACCTGGCGCTGGCGGAGAAAAACTTCGAATTGAATCCTGCGATTCAGGTGACTGCCCAGACCCCACCTACATTTCTGGTGCAAGCCGAAGACGATCCGGTGCATGTTGAAAACTCGATTGTGTATTTTATGGCGCTGAAGCATGCCGGCGTCCCTGCCGAAATGCACATCTATGCGCGGGGTGGCCATGGGTATGGGCTCCGCCGCACCGCCCTGCCCATCACCGGATGGCCGCGGCGCGCGGAGACATGGTTCCACACCATCCATGTCTTGCCGGGGACTGGCCAGGAACCGGCCTCCACTCACTGAGGCTGTGAGAAAGACGCGATTCTGCGAGATAGAGCGGCGCAGGGGGGCGGCACGAAACAGCGAAGCGCTATTGCACCGACAGCGCTTCGCGTTCGTTTTGGATGGCATGCAGCATGGTTTCGTCGTCGGAAAATTTGAAGGACGTCAAGTTGCGCGCCTGCGCCTGTTGTTCTTCAATCCGGCCCAGGATTTCAAGGTCCTGTTTGGTGACGGGAGTGGCCCCTTTGGCCTGCAATGCTGCGAGCAAGTTCTCGGCGGAAGGCGTGCCGGTATCCGGCTGGTCCTGCAGGTACTCCAACACTTTTTTCGCGCCTTCTTCTCCATCGTGACGGGCGATGCCAACCAGACCGGTGCTGGCGCGCCGCGCCCATCCCACGACAAAAATTCCGTGCAGCGATTCATTGGTCTCGAGGTTCCAGGCTTCGTAGGCGGGCTCTTTCATGGATTCGGGCACCGGCTTGGTGGCATAGCCGTCTGGACCCATGGGCAGACCCACGGAGGGATCATGTTTGTCGCCAATGGCAAAGATCAATGTGTCGACATCGAGCACTGCGTTCCTGTCGGTCGCGCGCGCCGCCGTGCTGCCGTCGGCGCGGAGGGCAAGGTTGTTCTCCGTGACAACAAGCTTGTCGATGCGTCCATCCGGCCCGGCGAGGATCTCCTTCGGCGAGGAGAGGAAGCGGAACGTCAGCTTGGGACGCGGCTCGGCGGGGAAACTCTTTTTTAGAAATGGAAAGGTGGCATCGCCCAGCTTCTCCGGGGACAGGTCCTGGTTGCAGGCCCCGCAGGTCTCGCGGATTCGATCCAGCTCGCGCAGAAATCCGTCGCGCGAAATGTACTCCTCCACATGCTCGATTTCTTTCTTGTCGAACTTGGCCTCATAGGGGCCGCGGCGCGCCACCACGATCACTTCTTCAGTCTGGCGCTCCGGATCGTCTCTCAGGAGCCAGCGCATAATGTCCGCGGCGACGTTGCCCATGCCGACGATGGCGATTCGCTTGCCCGTAGAGAAGTCCATGGACGCGTAGGGAGGCAGCCGATTGTAAGCGTAGACGAAGTCTTTGGCGGAATACACGCCACGGCTGTCTTCGCCGGGAAGGCCAAGCGCGTTATAGCCCTGGGCGCCGCAGGCAAACACCATGGCGGAAGGCTGCATCGCGCGCAGGTCCGCGAGCGTCAGGTCGCCCTGCTCGCCTACCTTGACGTGACCGAAATATTGGACGTTGGGCAGCCCCAGGACCTTGGCAAACTGCTTACGCAGTCCAAATTTCATTTTGTCTTTCAGTGGATAAATTCCATACTCCGCGAGCCCGCCAGGCTTGATGTCCCGATTGAAAAGGAACACCTGGTGACCGGACAGGGCAATTTTCTGTGCGGCAAACAATCCCGCTGGGCCTGCGCCCACAACAAACACAGTTTTCATAGGCTTCTTTCTTCATAGCATAAACGGAAGCGATCTTGCAGCCATGTGACTGCGGTCACCCACTTGTACAATCCCCGGCCGTTGAAACTTGGCTGGCGACAGACCCGTCTTCAACACAGCCAGTGCAGAGGATTGCGCGGCCAAGTGCCCTTGGAATATCGATGCCGCGAAACTGGGCTTAAGAGTTAGACGATTGAAAGCGAAAGAAGATGCGCTATCGCGAGCGAAACTCCCCCACGACTGTCGTGTCTATAGGAATGTCGGACATTGTCCGAGGATGAAGATCAACCCGACCACAGCATGTACTTGAACACTGGAGAAGAAGAAATGCGAATTCACTCGAAAGTTGCGCTCGCTCTCGTTACGCTTGCCGTGTCGTTGCCTTTGGCCTTTGGCCAGAACGCGGCACCGGCCCCCGCACCCCCACCCGCACAATCGCAGCCCGGCCCGGACCAACAGGTCCCGCATCCCAACATGCACCCTCAGCCGATGAATCGACCCGGCCCGTGGGACCGCGGCGATTGGGGAAGGATGCATCGCCATCATGAATTCATGCTTGCGCGTCTGGTCGACAATCCCACCTTTCGGGAGCGTATCGGCATGACGCCGGAACAGGCGCAGAAGATTCGCACCGAGACATTCGACTTCCGCAAGGCCGAAATTCGCAATCGGGCCAACCTGCTGGTGAAGAAGCTGGAATTGAGAGAACTGGTCTCCGCCGAGACGCCCGACAGGAGCGCGATCAACAGCAAGCTGGAGGAAATCAGTGCCGCGCGCCTGACTGAGGCCAAGGCCGCGGTCAATTTCCATCTGGACATGCGCGACGCGCTGACGCCGGACCAAAAGCTGAAGCTGCAGGAAATGCGGCAGCAGTTTTTCCAGCACCGCCGCTTCGGTTCTAACGGGCCCGGCGGCATGGGGCCTGACGCCGCCCAGTCGGGGCAATGACCCAGTCATCCACAGGCAACAAAAGATGGCCTGAAGTCCGCCTTGCAAGCGGGCCTCAGGCCTTTTCCTGCTGCATCAAGCCCAGTGAAAGACCGTCGATCTTGTTCCAGGAGAGACGATTCGCAGCGCGGATTCAGAACTGAGACAGCAGCGAAGCGCTGCCATTGGAACCCCGTCGGATGCCCACAATACATTCCGTCCGATTGTGTTTGCAGAACGTCCGGGCGCGATACGAGTTCAACTTGTACTGCTCGCGTTCTTGTGGCCGACCAAGAAAACCATTCTTGCCGCGTTTCGCTCCGTTCCTCGGCCACCCTGACTTCACTTCAGGTAGGCGCGGACGAGGTCGATCAGGTCTTCGGCCAATTCCTGAGGCGGGGTCGAACTTTTCTCGGATGCCAGCAGATGGAGCCGGATGTGGTCTTCCAGCACCTCGGCCATCAGGCTGTTGACTCCTCCGCGCACATTGGCCAGCAGCATCAGCACGTCGGCGCAATCGTCTCCCGCGCTCAGGGAGCGCTCGATGGAGTCCACCTGTCCGCGGATGCGTTTGATGCGGGCAACCAGCTTCTGTTTTTCTTTCTCCAGCAGCGTCATGTTTTCCTTGACTATACCCTAGGGGGTTATGATACAACATTGGAGGTGGGGCAATTGCGCCCACTGAAGAACCAACCACCTCTATGAGCAAAGAATCCGCACAAGAACCTCCGAGTACCTGGAGATCCTTCCTGTGTTGCGATGAGCGCTCAGACAATCGCCTCTAGCACGGCTGCAGGCGATTCTCTCACCGCTCGTCACATCATACGACCTGTGATTTGAGCGCGTGAGCCAGCCCAAAAAAGCCAGACTCACCCCCTCCCGAACCGATGCTTCGTGCCGCCGTCCCGTTCCGCGCCCCATGGCGCTGGATACGGTCGCGCCTGTACGGGCCGCACAAGGAGGAACCATGAACAACACCATCCTTTTCCCCGTCCGCGAGACGGACCGCTTGATCTGCGTTTGGGTGCCGACAGGCAACCCCAGGGCGCCGCTCACCTGCGTCTGGATTGAGGACAGGCATTATCCCGCGGATTGCATCGTGCATACCGCATCCATTGAGACACGCAGGAGAACACGCCTGTGCGCCTAGAGGTGGCTGAAATCGAAGTTGTCGCCCCGCCAGCGGCCAAGAGCGTCGCCGTCCGCCACAGTTGGCAGAAACATCTGCTGACCTTCCTGATGGTCTTTGGCCCCGGCCTGATCGTGATGGAGGCGGACAACGATGCTGGGGCCGTCTCCACGTATATGCAGGCGGGCGGCCAGTATGGTTTGCATCTGCTCTGGATCCTGGTTGTGCTGCTGCCTATCTGTTATTTCGTGCAGGAGATGGTGGCGCGGCTGGGGATTGCGACCGGCAAAGGCCATGCCGCCATGATCTACGAGCGTTTTGGCAAGTGGTGGGGACATTTCTCTCTCTTCGACCTGCTGCTTGTCAATTTTCTGACGCTCATCACGGAGTTCGCGGCCATTTCGCTGGCGCTGAGCGCGATGGGCGTCCGTCCATTCATCGCGGTGCCGGTCTCGGCGCTTGGCCTGACGCTGATGGTCGTCACCGGCAGCTATCTTCGCTGGGAGCGCATGGTCATCGTGCTTTGCCTGATGGACTTGACCTGGTTCGCGCTGGCCTTCATGGTACATCCCAGTTGGGGTTCGGTGGCGCGCAGCACGGTGGTGCCGACCATGCCCTCCGGCGGCATCACCAGCAGTCTTATTTTCCTGGTCATCGCCATCGTGGGGACAACCATCGCGCCCTGGCAGCTCTTCTTTCAGCAGAGTTGCGTGGCGGAGAAACGGCTGCGCTTTGCCGATTTGAAGTGGGCGCGCCTGGACACGTTGATCGGCGCCATCTTCACGGTTTCCGTGGCCGGCGCCATGATGCTGGTCGGGAACTACGGATACCAGCATGGCATCGCTTTCCAGGACCCGGCCCAATTCGCCGGCGCGGTGATGCCAGCGCTGGGACACTTCGCGCGCAGCGCCATTCTGCTGCTGATGGTGAACGCCGCCGTGCTGGGGACGACCGCCATCTCGCTGGCCAGCGCCTGGGCCTATGGCGAGGTAAAGGGATGGGAACACTCACTGCATAAAAAGGCGTGGGAGGCCCCCGGATTCTATGCGACCTACATTGCCTGTGTCGGCGCGGCCGCGGCGATCGTGTTGGTCCCGCATGTTCCGCTGCAGTTGGTCATCGTCAGCGTGCAGGTCTTCGCCGGACTGATTCTTCCCTCGGCCATCATCTTTCTTCAACTCCTGCTCAACGATCGCGATCTGCTCGGCGACCACTGGGTGAACCGGCCATGGAACAACACCATCAACTGGACGATCATCGTCGTCCTGTTTGCCCTGTCTCTGCTGCTGGCGGCGCAGGTGATGCTCCCCAAACTGTTCGCCTAAAGGCGTGAGGTGATCGATGGCAACGATGCACAACACATACGAACCGCGATATTTGAAGGTGGTCCACCCGCTGCACGACGTTCCGGAACAGAAGTGTTCGAGCGAAGGTCTGGGGCATATCAAGATGACGCTGCCGGTGCGCATCTCTTTGGGCGCTCTGCGGGCCTATCTGGTCGCGATGACGCTGATGCTCGGCTACCACGTACTCGATTTGGCCGGAGTGTTTCACGCATGGAAATAAGACTGCCGCGAGGACGACAACTGGACGAGCGTCGGCTGACTTATTTTGTCTCGGCGCTGCCCGTCTGCGCCTCTGCCGCTTTCATCTGCTTTCTCATTTCCACCATGCTGCGCTGGATTTGGCCGTTTTCCATCTGTTTTTGAAGTTTCTCCATTTGTCGCTTGAACTCGGGGCTGTCGATCTTCGCCGTTGCGGCATCGACCTGTTGCTGAATTTTCGCGAGGTCCAGCGATTCCAGGGTCAACTGCTGCCTGGCTTCCGCTTCGCCCAGCCGCTTGCCGGCCTCCGCCATGCCGCGCTGCATTTGGCCGTTTTCCATCTGTTTTTGAAGTTTCTCCATTTGTCGCTTGAACTCGGGGCTGTCGATCTTCGCCGTTGCGGCATCGACCTGCTGCTGAATTTTCGCGAGGTCCAGCGATTTCAGTTCATCTTGCTGTTTCATCAAATCCGCCATTTGCCGCTGAAACTCGGGGCCGTCGAGTTGTTTGGTGGCGGCCGCGATGCGCTGGCCCATGGCGTCCATCTCTTTTTGCAGGTGCGCCCGTTGTTCGGCAGTCAGCGCATGATTCCCGCCCAGGTCGAGAACAAATTGTTTTTGATCGGCTGTTTTTCGACGGTGTAAAGGTATTTTCGTTCTCCGGACGGATGGCTTCGCTTCCGCTGGATTCGGTGCGACCGGCGGAATGGGCGGGACTGGCGCAACCGGCGAGATGGGCGCAAGTGGCGAGACTGGCGGAACGGGGGGCCTTGGATTGGTCACAGGAGTTGGCGCCGCCTCTGGGGCGGGAGTCGCCGCGCGGTCGGGAATGGTCGTGCTTTGCGCGGGCGCAGGGACAACCTTGTCGGTTGACTGCGCCAGGGTTGGGGTCACATGAAACAACACCGCCATCGCGATTGCGGCGACCATCACGGTCGCGCCGCTGGCGACACGGGCCAGCTTTGTCCGGCCAGTCATTGGGCTTCTCTCTTGCATCAGTCGCATGATTCTTTCCTCCAGTTCGTTGTTGCCGAATAGGCCGATCGCCTGCGCCGCGCCGGCCAGGTCGCGCTGTCCGAGCGTCCTCCGGGCCATCGTCAGCAGGCATTTCGCGTAGCCGATTTCAGACTGCATCTGCTGCGCTGCAATTGCGTCGCACACCATCTCCCGCGTTCTGCGTATCCGCTGCTGCAGTCCGTATGCCGCCGGATGCCAGACCACCGGCAGGACTGCAATCTGGCAGATCAGGTTCACCAGATAATCCTGCCGGCGAACATGCGCCAGTTCGTGATAGAACGCCGCCAGCGCCTCATCCGGCGAATGATTGTCGAAATCGTCCGGCAGCAGCAAAACCGGATCCAGCGCCCCCACAATTACCGGACTGCGCACATCGGCAGACTTGCGCAATCGAGGCAATGTTGTTCCCAGCCGACGACCTGCGTCCTCGAACATCGTCCTCCACTGCGGCTGGAGCACGGTCGCGCGTGAACCCATCGCCAGCCTCCGCGCCCCGCGCCATGCCCTCATAGTCCGGAACAAGCCAATGAAGAATGTTGCGAAATAGAACCCTGCAAGCCAGTCGGTGGCTGTTTCAGAGAGTCGCAGCCTCGGCGCCGGAAGCGTGGAGAATTCTTCCAACCATCGGGGACCGGCAGCGCCGGAATAGTGAACGGCTTGGACCGGCGGGTCCGATTTCCCCCCTAAGAGCGCCATCGGCGGCAGGTTGCAGGCAATACATGGCGTTGACGCCGCTGAGGGAAGGTCCGCGCGAGCTCCTCGGAGCGGCAAACCGACAGCCAGTCCAAGAACCGCAAGCCAGATGCAATGCTGCGTCTGTGGAGCAAATCGACCGAGTCGAATAAAAAACCACGCAGCGACCGCCAGAAGAGGAACCTGCCACGCCGCATTGGCAAGATAGTTCAGCAGGATATGTTCCATACCGGTTCTCCTTATTGCTGTTCCGCCGCAGCAACTTTCTTTGCCAGCCGCTCCAGTTCCTGCGCAGTGATCTGCCTTGTATCCACCATGGCCATCAGCAGCGCCTCTGGGGAGCCGCCAAACATTCGGCGCACCAGGTCTTCGACGGCGTTTCCGGACGCTCGTTCGCGGCTCACCACGGGACGGTAGCGAAAGGCGCGACCATCCTGGGTCCGCTTCACCTTTCCCTTGCGAAGCAGAACCATCAACATCGTCTGCACGGTGGTATAGGCCAACTCGGCCTTCAGTTTTGGGACCACTTCGGTCACGGTCGAGGCCCCGTTCTCCCACAGCACCTGCATGATTTCCAGTTCCAGCGGCGTCAGTGTCCGCTTCACTTTGTTCCTGGCGGGCATGTTCAAGGGTTCATCTCCTAATTCATTCGTAGATTAAACCGCGCCGGCAGCGAATTTGTCAACTAAACGATTCGTAGTACTTGCAGCGGTGACCCTTCAAGGGCCATTTTTATGTCTACCGCAGCAACTTGGGGTGGCCCAGTTCTCCTGCCAGGTCCGTCCACTCTTTGTTTGCAACCCGATGGCCCCAGGTGGCACAGCCCAACCACGCATCCAGCGCCTTGGCGCGGCGCTGTTTCCATCTGGCCGTGGAATAGAATTGAGTCAGTGCTCCACGCGAACCGTGGCCCCGAGGAAAATGCGTCCGGACTTGCAAGAGGCAATTCATTTACTCCAGAAGGACCCCGCGAGCGTTCCCAACGCTCTGCGGTTGCTGCAGGGGACGGTGTTCTCCTTCAGCATGAAGGTCTGCGGGCACCGCGAAGACGCGGAAGACACCATGCAGGACGTGCTGGTGAGCTCGCTGCCGCATCTGGCGAAGATCGAAGACCCGCGAGCGCTGTCGGTTTGGCTGTACACGGCGGCGAGGAACCGCTGCTGGCGCAATCGAAAGAAACAATCGTACCGTAAAACAGTTGCGCTGGAGGACCTGCTGCCCGACGGCGCAGAGTTGGACGCGCTGCTGACAGCGGCTTCGGCCAGCCCGGAACAGCAGACCTTGAGCAACGAAGATCACCTCCTGGTGCATGCGGCGGTGCTGCGACTTCCTCCGCAATATCGTCTTGTCCTGGTGCTGCACGACATGGAGGAACTGGACACGGAGCAGGTGGCGGCCGTACTTTCGCTACAACCTGGGACGGTGCGGGTGCGGCTGCATCGGGCGCGGCTGCTGCTGCGCAAAGAGATGGAGAAGTTATTGAATCCGCAGCCAGTTGTTCCGCGCCGCAAGAAAAAATTCGGGCAGAAACCTCCGCGGGAGTGCATGGAGATCTTCGGAAACCTTTCCGAGTATCTGGATGGGCGGATGGAGAAAAAGAGTTGCGCGCAATTGCAGGCGCACATCGACGCCTGCCCGGCATGCATCGCGTTCCTCTCTGACCTGAAGCTGGCAATCGACCGGTGCCGCGAACTGAATCTGCCGTTCGACAGCGACACCTGCGCCTCGCTGCGACGGGTACTTGCCGAGGAGTATCTGCGACTGCTGCAAAGCGGCGCTTCCAAGGCGCCGGCTGCGGCAGCATCCTAAAAATCCAAAAAATTATTTTGCGAAAGCTGTAACGCTTTGCCGACTCAGGGTCTTTATTCGACTGAACACGCCCAAGAGAAAGGGATTCAGGCGATGGGACGAAGAAGTCGTGTGCGCAAGGCGATGGCCCTGCTGGCGGGCATCGCGTGGCTGACGGTCGCGGCCCAGCAGCCATCCAGGGCGCAAGGGCCGCCGGCATCCTCGGGACAAGGACCGTCGCTGACCCTGCGGCAGGCGATCGACCAGGCCCTGGGAAAAAATCCCCAGGCAGCGATGGCGCAGGCCGATTTGAAGATGGCTGAAGCCGGAGTGGGCCAAGCCCGCACAGGACTGCTGCCGCGCTTCAACTTTACCGAAGATATTTCGCGAGGCAACGATCCTGTGTACGTGTTCGGGACGCGGCTGCGGCAACAGCAATTTACGCAGAGCGATTTCGCGCTGAATAGCCTGAACCGGCCAACACCGGTGGGCAACTTTGCCACGCGGTTCGCAGGCTCGTGGATGCTGTTCAATTGGTTCGGCACGCAGGAGCAGATCAAGGGCGCCAGGTTTGCGGCGGGCAGCGCGGCCTCAATGAGCGACGAAGCGGACCAGGCGATTGTGCTGCGGGTGGTGCAGGCCTATCAGGCAGTCTTGTACGCCGAGCGGCAAGTCGATGTCGCACAGCACGAACAGACCACAGCGGAGGCCCTGCTGGCGGACGCAAAAACGAAAGTACACGCGGGGCTGGCGGTGGATTCGGACATGCTGGCCGCGCAAGTCAACCTCTCCGAGCGGCAGCAGGCGCGGATTGCCGCGGAGGGCGACGCCGACGTGGCATGGGCGGAGCTGGAAACAGCCATGGGCGCCGACGCCAGTTCCCCGCGCGCGACGCTGCAGCCGATCGAGGCGCGCAGCTTTCCCGATGGCGTCCTGGCGGACGACATTGCCAGCGCATTGAAGACGAGGCCGGACCTGAAGGCCCTGCAACAGCAAACTTCTTTTCATGCCGCGGGCGCGAAGGCGGCGAAAGATAGCTTCGCTCCGACCATCAGCGCCTATGGCAATTGGGAAATGGACAAACCCACCTTCGCCGGCAATGGCGGCAACAATTGGGTGGCCGGAGTGCAGCTCAATCTCGACATTTTGCCCTTTGGAAAACGCGCGCAACTGGCGCAGGAACGGGCCGCGCAGCAGAAAGCGGAAGCGCAGGAGCGGGCCCAGGAACAGCAGATTCGCCTGGCGGTCAACCGAGCCTGGACCGAGCACCAGACCGCTGAACGCATTGTGGCGACAGCACAGGCATCGATGGAGCAGTCGGCGGAGGGCCTGCGAATCTTGCAGAACCGCTACAAGGCAGGACTGGCCACGATGACCGACCTGCTGCGCGCCGAAGATGCGCAGCGGCAAAGCCAGAACGATTATTGGCGCGCCGTTTACGGAAACACGGTTGCGTATGCGGCCCTGATGTACACAACCGGGACCCTTACCCCCGATACCGCGGAGAACTTGCAATGAAGCCAGCGCTAGCCTCTTTTTTTCTATTGACTCCCGTGCTGCTGCTGGGCTGCTCCCACGGCAGCCAGCCGGCACTGCAACCGCCGCCCACGACGCAGGCGCAGGTGGTAAAGAGCGCCCAGCAACAGTTGCCTCAGGCGATTCGCACGACGGGAACGGTGCATGCGAAGGAAACGGCCACGATCTCCGCGCAGATGCCGGGCACGATCCGCCAGGTGCTGGTGCAGGCCGGCGACCGGGTACGCGCGGGACAGTTGCTGGCGACGCTGGACGACGCAGCGATGCGTTCCGCAGTGGGCCGCGCAACGGCCGCGCAGATGGCGGTCGAGAAGCAGCAGATGGCGGCGCAGGCCAATGCCGCGCTGGCGGCGGGGACGCTGGCGCGCTATCAGGAATTGAAAAACGAAAAGAGCGTCAGCCCGCAGGAATTTGACGAGGTGCAGAAGCGTTCCGAGGCGGCGGCGCTGCAACTGCAGGCGTTGGAAGCGCAGAGCAATGAGGCAAAAGCGGCCGTGGCGGGCGCGCGGACCCAGCTTGGATACATGCAACTGCGCGCTCCATTTAGTGGAATCGTGACGGCGCGCATGGCCGATCCTGGAACGTTGGCCACGCCGGGAACTCCGCTGCTCGAAGTGGACCGCGACGGCCCCCTACAGGTGTACACGTCCGTGGATGAATCGCTGATTGGATCGGTGCGGGTGGGGATGAAGGTCCCGGTGAACATCGACGGAGTGGGCACAGGCGAGGCCATGGGAACGGTGGCCCAGATTGTGCCGGCGGCCGATCCGACAAGCCGCAGCTTCCTGGTGAAGCTGGACCTTCCCGCATCCAAACAGCTCCGCGCAGGCATGTATGCGACGGCGAATTTTCCGGGCGCCGTGCGGGCGATGATTCTGGCTCCGCAGTCGGCGGTGGTGATGCGCGGATCGTTGACCTGGGTCTATGCGCTCGATCCAGATGGGATTGCGCAACTTCGATATATCACCCTGGGAAATCGGCACGGCGATCAAGTCGAGGTACTCTCTGGCCTGGCTGCGGGAGAAACGCTGGTGGACCATCCCGGCGACCGCGACTTGGCCGGCAAGCGCATTGAGGCGCAACCATGACAGAATCTCCCATCGCGCCAACGCCGGACGGGCCGGGGACCCCGACAACCCCGCACGGGATCGCGGGCCATCTGGCGCACATGTTCCTGACTTCAAAACTGACGCCGCTGTTCGTGATGGCGTCGCTGGTGATGGGCCTGTTCGCGGTATTGGCGATTCCGCGCGAGGAAGACCCGCAAATCCAGGTGCCCATGCTGGACGTGATGACCGCCATGCCGGGCGCGTCGCCGGCGGAAGTGGAGCAGCGGGTCACCAATCCGATCGAGAACCTGATGCATGAGATTCCCGGCGTGGAGTATGTGTACTCGATCTCCAGCCCAGGCCAGAGCCTGGTGATTGTGCGTTTTCTGGTCGGGACATCGGAGGAGAGCGCGCTGATCAAGGTGTACACCAAGATTTACTCCAATGCCGACCGGATGCCGGTGGGGTCTTCGCAATCGCTGGTAAAAGTGCATTCCATCGACGATGTGCCGGTGCTGGCGTTGACGCTCTGGGGCGCGCGCTATAACGGCTATCAACTGCGGCAGATGGCGGAGGAGGTGCAGCACGTCATCCGCCAGGTCCCCGATGTATCGGAGACGAAGCTGATTGGCGGCCAGCCACGGGCCATGCGAGTGGTGTTGGGCAGCGCCAAGCTGTCGGCGTTTGGAATTTCTCCGGACACGGTCGTCGAGCGGCTGCAGGCGGCGAACGCGCGGACGCAGGCGGGCGAGTTTGCCGAGGGCAATCAGGAAGTTCGCGTCGACGCAGGCAATCTGTTTCGCGACACCGCGGACCTGGGCGGAGTGGTCCTGGGAGTTGCGAACGGGCGGCCCATCTATCTGCGTGACGTGGCCGACAAGATTGTGGACGGCCCGGCGGAGCCGCAGGACTACGTTTTGTTCGGCACGACACGCGCGAGCGTGCATGGCGGCGCTGCGCAGGAGTATCCAGCGGTGACGATTACGATTGCCAAGCGCAAGGGCACCAACGCGACGGACATTTCAAACGCAGTACTGAAGCGAGTGGCAGAAATGCGCGGCGTAACGTTGCCCGCGGATGTGACCATCACGACGACGCGCAATTACGGCGCCACCGCGAAGGCCAAGTCGGACGAACTGCTGAAGCATCTGCTGCTGGCGACGCTTTCCGTGACCTTTCTGATTGCGCTTTTCCTGGGGTGGCGCGAGTCGGGAGTGGTGCTGCTGGCGATTCCCGTGACGCTGGCGCTGACCATGGTGGTGTTCTACCTGCTGGGCTACACGCTGAACCGGGTAACGCTGTTTGCCTTGATATTCAGTATCGGCATTCTGGTGGACGATGCGATTGTCGTGGTCGAGAACATGGTCCGCCATTTTCGTCTGCCGAAAAACTGTCGCCGTCCGCTGAGCGAAATTGCAGTGGAGGCAGTGGCAGAGGTCGGGAACCCAACCATTCTGGCGACGTTCACCGTGATTGCGGCGATTCTGCCGATGGCGTTCGTTCGCGGCCTGATGGGTCCGTATATGCGGCCGATTCCGGTCGGCGCGTCACTGGCGATGATGTTTTCCTTGATTGTCGCGTTTGTGGTGTCGCCGTGGGCGGCAATGCGCCTGTTGGGGCGCAAGCATTTGCAGGGCGCGCGCACGCTGGAGCCGGAGAAGGAAGGCTGGCTGACGCAATTCTATCGCCGGGCGATGCATCCGCTGCTGTATAAGCCACGGACGCGCTATATATTTTTGGGCGTGGTGGTGCTGCTGCTGGTGGCAGCCATGGCGCTGGTGCCGCTGAAGATGGTGCTGGTAAAAATGCTGCCCTTCGATAACAAGAGCGAGTTCCAGGTGATGATCAACATGCCGGACGGCACTCCGCTGGAGCAGACGACGCGGGTAGCGCAGGCGCTCGGCGTGTATCTGACCGGCCAGAAGGATGTCGAAAACTACCAGATCTACTCAGGCACATCGGGCCCCTATAACTTCAACGGGCTGGTGCGGCATTACTACCTGCGCAGCCAGCCGAACCAGGCGGACATCCAGGTGAATCTGCTGCCGGCCGACGTGCGCAGCGCGCAAAGCCACGAGATCGCCAAGCGGCTGCGGCCGGGCCTCGACCAGATTGCGCAGCGCTATGGAGCGCGGCTGCAAGTCTCCGAGGTGCCGCCCGGACCGCCGGTGTTGCAGACGCTGGTGGCCGAGATTTACGGTCCGGACCCGCAAGGGCAGATCGCCGTGGCGCGCCAAGTGAAACAGATCTTCCAGCAGACCCAGGGCGTGGTGGACACAGACTGGTACATGCAAGACCCGCAACAGCAACTGGTCCTGCGTGTCGACGAAGCCAAGGCCGCGCTGCACGGAATCGCTGTCGCAGAGGTGGCGCAGACGATTCAACTGGCTGCGTCCGGAATGCAGGCCGGACTATTGCACTCGCAGACGTCGCGCGAAGCAGTACCGACGATGGTGGAACTGGACCGGCCGGAGCGCTCGTCGCTGGACGCGCTGGAGAACATCAAGCTGCGCGGCGCCGACGGCAGCATGGTTTCGCTGCGCGAGCTGGTGGACGTGGAGCACACCACGCTGAAGCCCGATATTTATCACAAGAACCTGAAGCGTGTGGTGTATGTGACCGGAGATGTGGCGGGCGCGGAAGAGAGCCCTGTCTACGCGATCATGAAGATGAATAAGGCGCTGGACAAACTGACGCTGCCCGACGGCTACAAGCTGGTTCGTTACAACTCTGTCCAACCTGAATCGACGGACCACTACTCGATGAAGTGGGACGGGGAATGGCAGATCACGATCGAAGTTTTCCGCGATCTGGGCCTGGCCTTCGCCGCGGTACTCATTCTGATCTACGTGCTGGTGGTGGGATGGTTCAAATCCTTCACCGTGCCGCTTGCAATCATGGCGCCGATTCCGTTGACGCTGGTGGGCATTCTGCCCGCGCATGCGATGCTGGGCGATTTTTTTACTGCAACCTCGATGATTGGATTTATCGCCGGTGCAGGCATCATCGTGCGCAATTCCATCCTGGTGGTGGACTTTATCGAGTTGCGCCGGCGGGAAGGCATGCCGCTGTCGGAGGCGGTGATTGACGCTGGAGCGGTGCGGTTGCGTCCGGTGCTGCTGACGGCGGCGGCCGTGGTGGTGAGCGCCAGCGTGATTCTGACCGACCCGATCTTTCAGGGGCTGGGATTGTCTCTGATCGCCGGCGGAGTGGCTTCGACATTTCTATCCTGGCCCGCAGTGCCTGTGCTCTATTACATGATGAATGCCCGCAAGGACCAGGCGCAACATTCATCTCTCAACACGGAACAAGAGGAGACTTGCCATGACAGTTGATCGAGCGGTGCGGTTGATCGCAGGTGTAATCGTGCTGGTTTCACTAGCGCTGGCCCGTTGGGTGTCGCCGAATTGGCTGTGGCTGACGGCATTTGTCGGGCTGAATTTGTTGCAGTCCGCGTTCACCAACTGGTGTCCGGCAATGACGATCTTTCGAAAAATGGGCCTGCCTGAACCGAAGTAGCTCAGGATGGAAGAAGGCGACGGGCGCTCGGCGGGTCCGAGTGCCGCTTTTATGGGCGTTCACCGCGTCCAGGAGTTTCTTCGTCGCTGCAAGCCGCGCAATCCAGTTTCCACATCGGTAAAACATTTTCAGCGCAAAATGCGGCCCCACACAACACCGCAAGTTGCCAAACCGAACGATGCTGGCTAGACTTTGTGCGAGCGATACTCTGGAGCGCAACGCGGGTCGAGCGCGGCCCCACAAGCCGTAGACCGGGCGCGAGCGCATTGGACAGGATCGCCGAGACGGGACGAATTTTCGTGCAGCACAGAGATATCGCAAGTACGAGAACGCCTCGCACTATCATCTGCTGACCAGGAGATCAAACCCTTGCGGAATATTCGTGCCATTCTCAGCATTCTTCTTGCCATTGGCTGCTTTGTCGCTTTCAACCCAATGCTTCAGGCGCAGGACCAGGCAGCCAACAGCTTCGAATTGCCGCCGCCCCCGCATGCCAAAGAGATTCATTTGAAGCATGTTTTGGTGATTGGCGAGACGAAGGGGTTTGAGCACGATTCCGTCACCGACGCCATGGTTGCCATTGCCAATATGGGCGAGAAGAGTGGATTATGGGACACGGAAATTCGCACCGACACGGAATTGCTGACAAAAAAAGATCTCGGCAGAAACGCGAAAAATCTGAATTACTTCGACTGCCTGGTGTTCGCCAGTACGACAGGCGAATTGGATATGGATGCCAGCCAGAAACAGGACATGATGTCGTTCATCAAGGACGATGGAAAATGTTTTGTCGGCATCCACGCGGCGCTCGATACCAATTACACCTGGCCGGAATACGGAGAGATGATCGGCGGATGGTTCGACCAGCATCCCTGGGGAACGTTCAACGCGCCCATCGTCAACGAAGCGCCCAATTTTCCCGCGGTGCGCCACTTGCCGAAGGAGTTCGTCAAGTACGACGAGATTTATCAGCCGAAAGACTGGTCGCGAGACAAAGTGAATGTTCTGTTGAGCCTGGACGCGGGCAAACTCGACTACTCCAATAACCCGCGCATTCACCGCGCCGACCACGATTTTCCAGTGGCCTGGGTGAAGATGTACGGCAAGGGACGCGTTTTCTACTCGACCCTGGGCCATACGGAAGAGTCGTGGGAAGATCCAGACATTCGCAAGATGTATTTCGAGGCGATCAAGTGGGCGTTGGGCATGACGGATGGCAGTATCGCTTCGCATCCCAAACCGGCGGCTTCCGGTTCGAACCCGTGAGCGTCTAACCAACATTCGAAATTCGATAGCAATATACTGTGAGGACGATCGTCTTTAAATCTGGAATTTCTCGCAGCATCCGCAGTGCGACACCGCTGCCTTGCTTGACCAGGAGTAACGAATCAAGCCGATGAACAAATTGCGGGCGATCGCATTCGCCGTGATCCTTGGAACGATCTTTTTTCAGAGCAGGCTGGCGCCGATGTATGCAGCCGCCGCGCAAAGTTCCGCCGAGAACAAGCAGTCGGAAAGTCCGACAGCGCCGACGAGCGCCACTCGCAGTGCCTCTCCCAGCGAAAGTGCGACCGCTCGTCCTTCTTACTCGCGACCAGATTCGGCCCCGGTGCATGCTTCAGAGCAAGCCGTATTGGGCGGTGCGGTCTTCCGCCAGAATTGCGCTTTTTGTCATGGCCGCGATGCAGAGGGCGGAGAAACCGGCCCGGACCTGACGCGCTCGAAACTGGTGGCGCAAGATGTTGCCGGAGACAAAATTGCAGCGGTAATACGCCAGGGGCGTCCGGACAAGGGCATGCCGCCGTTCACTTTCTCTGCTGCGGAGGTGACCGAGTTGGTCGCGTTTATCCACGAGCAACGCGCACAGGCGACGCTACACAACGGAAGCCGTAGGGGAGTGGAGGCCGCCGATCTTCAAACCGGCAACGCCGCAGCAGGCAAGCAATATTTCAAAGGCGCGGGCGGTTGCGCTTCCTGCCATTCACCTACGGGAGATCTGGCCGGCATTGCATCCCGCTATGAAGGATTAGCTCTTGAGGAACGAATGCTTTATCCCCGGAATGCAAAGAGCACAGTCACGGTCACATTATCGCCAGCACAAACCATGACAGGAACGCTTGCCTATCTGGACGAGTTCACGGTTGGCCTGCGCGATGCCGATGGAACGTACCATTCATGGCCGGTTGGCAGCGTTCGGTACTCTGTTTCATCGCCCGCCGATGCGCACATAGCTCTGTTTTCGAAATACACAGATGCCGACATCCACAACCTGATGGCCTACATACAAACGCTGCGATAGAAGGCGTGCATTGCAACGGATACAACTGACAAAAAGGTCCCCGATCGATATGAAGCTGTTGAAGAGCGCCTGGTTTGTTTCGGCAAGTGTGTGGACGGCATTGGTCCTGTTTCCTTGCGGGCTCAACGCGCAGGGAGTCGATGCGTCGATGTTGCGGAACCCGCCGGCAGACAGTTGGCCCACCTATCATGGCGACTATTCGGGAAGACGCCACAGCCGTCTGACACAAATTTCGCGCGCCAATGTCGGGGAACTGGGCCTGGCATGGGCCTTTCAGACAGGGCAGGCCGCGGAACTGAAATCCTCACCGCTGCTGGTGGATGGCATTTTGTACTTCACGGTGCCGGAGAATGTCTGGGCCGTGGATGCGCGTTCTGGGCACTTGATTTGGCACTACGTCAACCCGCCCACCAAGGGCGACCACATCGGCAATCGTGGCGTGGGAATGTACAAAAACTGGCTGTACTTCTTGATCCCGGATGGACATCTGTTGTGCCTCAATGCGAAAGATGGCACGGTGCGCTGGAAGGTGGAGATCGCCGATGTCAACAAAGGGTACTGGACAACCATGGCGCCGCTGGTGGTTGGCGACCATGTGATTGTGGGGGTGTCGGGCGATTTTGATAATTTGCCCGGCTACCTGAGGGCGATCGATCCGGAGACGGGCAAGATGCAATGGCAGTGGGACAGTACGCCGCCAGCGGGAACGCCGAAGGCCGCAACTGGCGGCATGACTTGGATGACCGGGACCTACGATCCGAAATTGAATTTGACCTATTGGGGAACAGGCAATCCGACGCCGGTATTAAATGGCTCGACGCGGCCCGGCAACAACATGTATACGTGCAGCATCGTGGCCATCGATCCGGAGACGGGCAAGCTGGCGTGGGCCTTTCAGGTATCGCCGCACGATACGCATGACTGGGACGCCGTGGAAATACCCGTGCTGGTGGACGGAGACTTTCGCGGCCAACCGCGCAAGATGGTGATGCAAAGCTCTCGCAACGGATACTTTGTCGTGGTGGATCGGACCGATGGGGAGGGCCTTCTCACAGTCCCGTATGGTCCGGTGAACTGGTCGCTGGGAATCGACAAGCAAGGTCATCCGATTCCAAATCCCCAGAAAGAGCCTGCGCCAGACGGCCGTTTGATTGCGCCGGACGAAGGCGGCCTGACCAACTATCGGTCGCCCAGTTTCGATCCGCAGACGGGATTGTTCATCGTGGATGCTCATCCCAGCTACAGTCTCTATTTTGCAAAACCTGCTGATGGCAATTATGGCTGGGCGGGCGCGGATTATGGCTTGTGGGGCAAAGGCGTGATCGAGGCGATCGACTACAAGACGGGAAAAATTCGCTGGAGCCACGAGGGCGGTCGAAGGGGGGATGGCGCAGGCGTGTTGACGACCGATTCCGGGCTGACATTTACCGGCGACGAATATGGAAACATGCTGGCGCTCGACACCAGGACCGGGAAAACTCTCTGGCATGCGGGTACAGGCGCGCCGATGCAGACCTCCCCGATGACGTACGAACTGGATGGACGGCAGTATGTTGTGACCGGAAGCGGCTCGGTGTTGTTTGCCTGGGTACTGCCGATTGATTCGACCCCAAAAAACACCGCCCGGAAGAGGACGCCGCGCAACTGAACCTGGCTGAAGGAAAGCATTCCGCCGGCGCGGTCGAGCGCTACCCCTTGGCCAACGTGGGGCGAACCGTCTCAAGAATGCCGCGCAGAATGGCGGTTGGCGTGGGCGGGCAATCGGTGACGGTGGTGTTCACGGGAAGAATGTTGGCCACGCTGCCGCGACTTGCGTAGCTGGCGCCGAAGATGCCCCCGCAAGCGCCGCAGTCCCCAATAGCGATGACAAGTTTGGGTGCCGGCATAGCATCGTAGGTGCGCCGCAAGGCCTCTTCCATATTCACTGAGACGGGACCGGTGACCAGCAGCAGATCCGCACGGCGCGGACTGGCGACAAACTGAACGCCCGCGCCTTCCAGGTTGTAATACGGATTGTGCAGCGCCTGGATTTCCAACTCGCAGCCATTGCACGAACCGGCATCGACATGGCGAATGCAGAGGGCGCGTCCCAGGACCGCCAGCAACTGCGATTGCAGGTTGTCCAACTCCGGCGATGGGGCATCCAAACTTGGTTGCAGGACTGGCAAGGGTTCTGTCAGCAGGCCGGTCCGCCACATGCGCGATAGCGTGTTCCACATAGGTTCTTATCCGTCTTGTCCGCTGTAGGACAGGTTGAAGGATTTGTTGATGAGCGGGAAATCCGGCACGATGTCGCCGATCACGGCGAATTCAATCAGCGGCCAATTCTGCCAGGAAGGATCGTGCGCATGGCAGCGGCGGATGGCACCATCCGGGCCGGTTTCGAGGGCAATCAGCACCGGACCGCGCCAGGATTCTATGACTCCCAAGCCCAGGCGATACGGCGCGGCAGCGGACACAGGCGCATGGAACGGGCCGGCGGGAAGATGCTGCAAGAAAGCTCGGCAGAGGTGGAGAGATTCATCGATCTCGTCGAAACGCACCTGCACACGCGCGGCGACATCGCCGGTGGATTGAGTGATGCATTTCGTTGCAACCCAGTCGTACGGCGGCCAGGGATGGTCCACGCGCAGGTCGCACGCGATGCCGGAGGCGCGCGCGACCAAGCCCAGCGCGCCCAACTTTTCGGCGATCGGGTGTTGCAGCCGCCCGGTGCCGCGAAAGCGGTCCTGCAGCCCAGCGTGCTCGTCATAAATGGAGCGCAGGTTGGCGACCGACTGCTCCAACTCGGAGTAGAGGTTCAGGAGAAGCGCCGGCCCCTGCGCCGGAAGATCGACAGCCACGCCGCCGGTGACCACATAGTCGAGGAGATATCTCGCTCCAAAAGCAATGGCATTGCTGCGGAGCAGGTCTTCTTTCAGGCGCGAGAAATGTGTGAGCCCGAAAGCAAAGCCCGCGTCGTTGCCCAGCGCGCCTAAATCTCCCAGATGATTGGCCAGACGCTCGTGTTCCAGCGCCAGGGCGCGCAGCAGCGTGGCGCGAGGGGGACAGATGGTTGCGGTCAGCGATTCCAGCGCAGTGCAATAGGCCCAGGAGAAAGCGACGGCGGAGTCACCGGAAATGCGAGCGGCCAAACGATGGCCTTCGGACTGCGGCATCTTTTCAAACAACTTCGCGACGCCCTTGTGGGTATAGCCAAGCCGCGCCTCCAGCCGCAGCATCTTCTCACCGACGACGGAGAAGCGAAAATGCCCTGGCTCAATGGTGCCGGCGTGGACCGGGCCGACGGCAATCTCATGCACGCCGCTTCCCTCCACAGTCACGAATGGATAGGGCGTGGAGACGTTGGGATGCTGCTGGCTTCCGTCCGCATCCCGGCGCAGAGGGAAAAATGTCTCCGGCCATCCGCCATGACGCAGCCAGCCGCGCCTGTCCGCTTCGCTGCCATCGGCCTCCTCCGCTGCAATGCCGAGCAGATCGTAGATGGCGCGCTGCATTCGCTTGGCGACGGGAAAGATGGCCGCAAGACTTGGGTACAAGGCGCTGGCCGTCGCTTCTGTCGTTTTCATCGCGTGCTCGACCAGCAACACGCCTTCCGTCAGAAGGTAGGCCGCGCAGATGCGGAAGCGCCCGTCACGATCACGGTCGTCCGCGCCCCAAAGCGTCAGCAATTGCGCGCCGGATTCGCGCAGCCATGCGGCAAGTTGCAGCCACTGCTCGCGGTCGGCGCAGACGCGGGTAGCGGACAGGTTGGTGGGTACCGGGAGACGCTGGCATTCCAGGAATTCAGGCAATTTCATGGGTCATCCTATCAGCCTTGCGGCGGCACGAAACCACTCTGCCATAGCAAACGGCATGTAGATGCCCAGCGTCAGCACAATTGCAAGGTGAATGAAGACCGGCACCAGCGCTGGAGAATGCGCCAGCGGCGGCGCATCGCTTTCACCGAAGACCATCGGCTGAACTTTGCGGAAGATGGCAGCAAAGGCAACTCCGAGTGCGACCAGCAGAAATGGCGTCGTCCAGGGATGCTCCCGCATGGCGGTGGTCAGGATCAGGAATTCGCTGGCAAAGACGCCGAACGGTGGCATCCCAAGAATGGCCAGCGATCCCAGCATCAAACCCCACCCGATGGTTGGGCTGATGCCGGCCAGGCCGCGAATCCCATCCATCTGCTGAGTGTGTGCTGTCTGCGAGGCGTGTCCGGCGGTAAAGAAGATCGAAGATTTGGTGAGCGAGTGGACGGTCATATGCAGCAGCGCGGCAAAGTTTGCAATGGGTCCGCCGATGCCAAAGGCAAATGTGATGATGCCCATGTGTTCGATAGAGGAGTAGGCGAAGAGCCGCTTGATATCGCGTTGTCTCCACAGAAAGAACGCGCCAACCACTGCGGAAAGCAAACCGAAGGTCATCAGCATCCGGCCCGGAAGATATGAGCCGATCGATCCCTCGACCAGGACCTTGCAGCGGATGACCGCATAGAGCGCGACATTCAGTAGCAGGCCGGAGAGCACCGCCGACACGGGTGTTGGACCTTCGGCGTGAGCATCGGGCAACCAGTTGTGGAGCGGGGCCAAGCCGACTTTCGTCCCATACCCAACCAGCAGAAAGACAAACGCCAGTCCCAGCACTCGGGGTTCGAGTTGACCCTTCACGGCATTCAAGTGGGTCCACAATAATGCAGTCATGCCATCGCGGCCCAGAACGTGCTCTGCCGCAAAGTACAGCAGGATAGTGCCAAATAGGGCCTGCGCGATGCCGACGCCGCAAAGAATGAAATATTTCCACGCCGCTTCCAAGCTGGCGCGGGTACGGTAGAGCGACACCAGCAACACGGTCGAGAGCGTGGCCGCCTCCATCGCCACCCACAGCAGGCCCATATTGTTGGTCAGCAGCGCGAGAAACATCGCACCCATAAATAGTTGATACATGCTGTGATAGAGGCGCAGACGTTGTGGACTTAGACGACCGCGTTGCTCTTCGATGCGCATATAAGGCCGCGAAAACAGCGCGGTTGTGAATCCAACGAAAGCCGTCAGCGCGACCAGAAATACGTTGAAGGAATCGACAAAGAACTGCTCATGCAAGGTGAGCAGCGACCCATGCCGGAGAACACGCAAAACAAGGAATGCGGCGGCGACCAACGTGGCGAAACTCATTCCGGCATTCAACTCGGCGGCAAAACGACGCGCTCCGAACAGCGCCAAAAGGAGTGCCCCGAGTAGCGGCAGGCCGAGAACGATCAGTATCTCCACTTTATTCCTCCTTCAACGCTTCCAGATGGCTCAAATCGAGACTGTCGAACTGCTCCCGAATCTGGAAGAAAAATATTCCCAGGATGAAAAATCCAACCAACAGATCGAGCGCAATGCCCAGCTCGATCACCATGGGCATACCGTAGGTTGCGCTGGTGGCCGCAAAGAACAGGCCATTCTCCATTGCAAGAAATCCAATGACCTGCGTAACCGCCTTGCGACGGGTAATCATCATGAGAAAGGCCAGGAAGATGACGGCGAGCGCAATGCCGATCGTGTTGCGGGTGATGGTCGTGGCCATCAAGCTGATGGGTTGCGCCAGCCCGAAGGCGAAGATCACCAGCACCAGCCCCACCAGCATGGTGGTGGGAATGTTGACCAGCAGTTCGCTGTCCCATTGCGCGCCCAGGCGCTGAATCAGGCGATGGAGTATCCACGGCAGTGCGATCACTTTCAACATCAGGGTGAGCGCCGCGGAGTAATACAGCTCCTTGTGGCCGGAGCTGTACCCCACCAGGCACGTGGACGTGAACAGGATCGCCCCCTGCCAGGCGAAGAGCGTAATCAGGCGTTGCGTGCGACGCCGCGAGAGCATGGCGAAGGAGATCAGCAGCAGGAGGCTGGCCAGCAGATTGAGCGACGGGACAATCCAATGATGCGAATGCGGCATAGTCATGATCCCAACAGAAGGTGGACGAGCAGGCCCAGCACGGCAAGCAGGAATGCCGTTGCCAGATATTCCGGGGCGCGAAAGATTCGCAGCTTGGCGGACAACGATTCAACCAGCGCCAATGCCGCGCCGAAAACGATCAGTTTTCCAATCAACGCGGCGGCAGCCAGCAACAGCGCCCATCCGCCATCGGCCCCGTGGGTGGCGATCCCCCAGGGCAGAAAGAGCGCGAAGCCAATGCAGGCATAGTTGAAAAGCTTCAGGCTGGAGGCCCACTCGATCAGGGCCAGATGACGCGCCGAGTATTCCAGCAGCATCGCCTCGTGGATCATGGTGAGTTCCAGGTGCGTGGAGGGATTGTCAATGGGGATGCGGGCATTTTCCGCCAGCAACACCATGACAAACGCGACCCCGGCAAAGGCAAGACTGGGGTTGATCAACGAGGAACGCGCGGAATACGCC
The DNA here is from genome assembly GCA_021792795.1 of Acidobacteriota bacterium. Lineage (GTDB taxonomy): Bacteria > Acidobacteriota > Terriglobia > Terriglobales > Acidobacteriaceae > JAKAAZ01. The sequence goes on from JAJYUB010000014.1 coordinate 38,369, forward strand.
TCCACCACGCTGGGCAGCGCGGTGCTGCCGGAGAGCAGAAAAGCGTTGAACAGGACCATCAACAGGGCCGGTTCCGCCAGGAAGCCCACCATCATCTCGCGACGCGCACCCATGGTGCCGAAGGCGGTGCCGATGTCCATGGCGGCCAGCGACTGGAAAACGCGCGCAGTAGCAAAAATCCCAATCAGCGCGATGGCATCCGCCGCCCGCGCAAACGGCAGGTCGGTGGCGATGGACGGAATGATGGCCGCCGCCAGCACCATGCTGCCAAACAGGATGTATGGCGTCATGCGAAACAGCGGCGTGGCGTCCGCGGCGAGCGCAACATCTTTGTGGAAGAGCTTGCGCAGCATGCGATAGGGCTGCACCAGCGGCGGCGCCGTGCGGCTTTGCAGCCACGCCCGGCATTGCGCAATCCAACCAATAAATAGCGGCGCCAGCACGATGGCCAACAGCACTTCCCCGAATTGACGCACCATCGTGATCCCGCTCATAAGACAGCCGCCAGCAGGCCGAGCAGCGTGAGGAAACTGTACAGCAGATAGATCGCCAGCCGCCCTCCCTGAACCACGCCAATCGAATCCGACAGCCGCTGTACCGCCCGCGCAATCGGCAGATACGCCATCCGCCACAGACGGTCTTCCACATGGATGCGGTAGCGCGGGGCGTTGTCCGAGGGCGAAGGCAGCTCGCGCTCCATATCGAAGGCAGGGCCAAAGATGTGCCTGATCGGCTGCCCGAATCCCTCCGCAGTGTCCTGCATCCGCGAAGTTTGCCAGGGATAGCCGCAGTCCCAGGGAACGGTGCGACGGAAGCGTCCGTGGGCCAGCACACGCACCACCACAAACGTAATGCCCACCACGCAGACAATTCCGGCCAGCAGCAACAGTCCGCTGTAGGAGGCCTGCTTGGGGGCAATCGGGGCAATCCACCAGATGCTGGAACTGAGATTCACCGTCTGACCCAGCAGCAGGCCAGTGACCGCACCCGTCGCTCGCAAGGCAATCTGCGGCAACACGCCGATCACGATACATCCCAACGCCAGCCAGGCCAGTCCAATACGTTCCAGCCAGTTGGCGTCATGGGCCTCGGCCAGCGCAGGTTCCCGCGGCTGGCCCAGAAAGATGATCCCGTAAAACTTCACCATCACGTAGGCCGCCAGCGCCACCGTCAGGGCCAGCACCGCTGCGCCCAACGGCACCAGCATATTGATGAAAGGATGAGAAATCTGCGGAGTAAACAGAAACGACTGCAACAAAAGCCATTCGGAAACGAAGCCGTTGAGCGGCGGCAGGCCTGCAATCGCCAGCGTGCCCACCAGCGCCAGTGTTGCCACCCAGGGCATGGTATGGGCAAGCCCGCCAAGCGCCCCTAAACTCCTGCGCCTGGTTGCGTGCAGCACATTGCCGGTGGCCAGAAAAAGCAGGCTCTTAAAGAATGCGTGGTTCAGGGCGTGGAGCAAGGCGGCGCTCAGGGCGAGGGCAGCAAACAATGGCAAATGACACGCCGCAAACAGGATGGCCAGTCCAATCCCCGAGAAGATGATGCCTATGTTTTCGATCGAGGAGTAGGCCAGCAGCCGCTTCATGTCCGTTTTCACACCGGCAAAGATCGCGCCGTACAAGGCGGAAAAAAGACCAAGAACCAACACCAGAACGCCCCATTGCCAGAACTGGATGTGCATCAGGTCGAAGGTGACCCGCAACATGCCGTAGACCGCGGTCTTCAACATCAGGCCGCTCATCATGGCCGAAACCGGCGAGGGCGCGGCGGGGTGCGCTTCCGGCAGCCATCCATGCAGCGGAACCAGACCGGCCTTGGCGCCGAAACCCAGCAGCGCCAAAAGAAATGCCACGGTCGCCCAGAATGCCGTGAGCGGAGCGCCCCGCATCGCATCGAAGGTAAATTGCCACCTGCCGCCTTGCAGCACGCCAAAACAGAGCAGCAGGCAAAGGGCCCCCAGGTGCGCCATCAGAAGATACAGAAACCCGGCCTGACGGATTTCCGGACGGCGGTGTTGCGAGACCACCAGAAAATACGAGCTGAGCGCCATCAGCTCCCAGGCGACCATGAAGAAGTAAGCGTCATCGGCCAGGACCACGAGGGCCATGCTGGCGAGAAAGATGTGATAGTGCAGGCCCAGCAGCCCCGGCGCGGTGCCTTCGCCGGAACGGAAATATCCGGCGGCAAAGATCGAAATGCCGGCCCCGGCCACGCCCATCAGCAACAGGAAAAAGCCCGATAATGCATCCAGACGCAGATGGAATGGCAGGTCCGGCAGTCCCAGCGGCAGCAACATCGTTTGCGGCGCATGACCGGCCAGCAAAGCCACTCCACCTAGCAGCGCGACGCCGAGTCCGATGACGGCCCCGAGTGGGAAAAGTCCCCGCGCGACGAACCGCAAACTGTGCGGCCGCAGTAGTCCGATCGCCCCCAGGAAGAGCCAGCCGAGCACCAGCAGCAGCATCCAGGACAGGTCATGCCTCTGGAGCAGCAGAATGCCGCGGGCGACCCAGGCTGCGTGGCTCACCGCAGGATCCTCAGCGCGGTCGAGGATGGCAAATCATCGTTACTATATTCATATATTTTCATATTTAAGACGGCCCCATCCCTTTGCGCATTGCCCCACGCTACAACTGGCGAAGCATGTTGCGGACCCCTACCAGTTGCCGGTTAAAAATCTTCTTGGCAGTGTCCAGCAGGCGGAAAATCTCCGGATCGCTGATCGAGTAGAAAACATTCAGCCCCTCTTTTCGCGTGTTGACCAGATTGCGGCCGCGCAAAATGGCCAATTGCTGCGATAGCGAGCTTTGTTCCACATCCAGTCGGGAACCAAGCACGTTCACCCCGACTTCTCCGCTGCGCAATTCGTCCAGGATGCGGATGCGCAAAGGATGGGCGAGCGCCTTGAAAAACTCCGCCTTGAACTGGGCAAGTTCCGACATAGCTATATGTTAATAAAACAATATAGGAATGTATAGTGGCGCCGGCGATGACCGCAAAATTTACTGGCCCTGAACTGAGTGGTGGCGGCGAGTGGAATCGAACCACCGACCTACGGGTTATGAGTCCGTCGCTCTAACCATCTGAGCTACGCCGCCAATTTAGAATGGATGATCGACTGAAGCCATCATTTCGCGCGTCCATTGGGGCCCGTTGCAACGCAAACGAATCCACAGACAGAGAGCAAGCCATCTGCGAACATCTGCATGGGCGACGATGCAAACAAGACGAACACGGTAGCAACAGGGTAGCATTTGAAAGCGCAGCGCAGCAACGCGGCTTCGCTCGAGTTGTCCATCGAGGATATGTCATGGTGTCTCGCAGAAGCTTTTTGGCTGGAGTGTCCGCCGCGTGTCTGGCATCATGGCAACGACTGAACGCGGCGATTGGCGGGCCAGGAAAGCCCAGGGTTGGACGCTCTCAATCTGCCGCGCCTGCGTCTGCAACCTCGACTCGCATCGGAAACTTCTATTATCAGGCTCCGAATGGGATTGCTTTTATCCAGGACGATGCGGCAGCCTTCGTCATCAACCCTGGCGGCTCGTATAACGCGGGGACCGTCGCGCCGGAGGACTCCTTCCATAAGATTCTCTTTTCACCCGCCACGGCCACACCAGGCGTGCGTCGCGTTGAATTTCAATGGTCCCGGCTGGGAGATGTTATTGTAGGCCGCCTGATTTCAGCCGAACCAGGAGAGATGAGTTTCAGCCTCAGCGAAAACTGGCCTGGATTTCGCAGCCGGTTTTCCGCCGAAGGAGATGGAGTGAAGGGTGTCGCCGTTCTGGCGACGGAAAAGACGGTGACGTGGAAGCTACAGGCCCATCCAGCACTGAAGTCTATGGATGCTGCGCAATTTACCGTGACGCTTGGAGGGCCAGAGAAGCCCACGTATCTAGTGGCAGGATTCGGAGATATGCCTTCGTTCGATGGAATCGACAATCGGCTCGCCGACGCTGAGAAGGCGTATGAAGAAAGGCGTCCAAAGGCAAAGGGACCGTCGGGCGATGTTCTCGGCGCGATTGCGGACAATCTGAACAACTCACGGATCTATTCCAGCGATAACAAAATGGTTGCCATCAGCGTCTCGCGCACATTTGGCGTCCAATCTCCGAATGCCTGCCCGTATTTTTGTTGGGACAGCTTCTTTAGCGGGCTTCTCGCCAGCCTGGACGATCCAGAGATGGGACATCAAACTGTGCGCGCCATTCTTTCCTATCAGAGTCCCGACGGCCTGGTTCCCAATTACGCCCATTGGAACGATGGAGGCATCAGCAACGATCGGTCACAGCCGCCGGTGGGTTCGATGTGCGCGTGGAAGATGCATCAGCACTGGCCGAATGTCGGCTTTCTGCGCGAGGTGTATCCCAAGCTGGCGTTGTGGCACGCGTGGTGGCTGAAGGAACGCAACGCCAAAAACGACGGCCTGCTGGAATGGGGAAGCAGCACCGGCATCCTGCAGAACGCCCAGTACGAAACCGGCTGGGACGACACCCCCCAGTTCGAGGGAGTGAATGGCGTGAAAATGGCGGGCCACACGATGAATGCCTATGCGGTCGATCTCTGTTCTCTATGGGCCATGGACGCGCATTACCTGGCGCTGGTTGCCGATGCGATCGGCAAACCGGAGGACGCCAAACGCTATCGCCAGGACGAGACCGACATGAACGGTCGAATCAACGCGAAGCTGTGGAATGAAGAGCGGGGAATCTATTGCAGCCGATTCTGGGACAAGGAGGATGGCACTCCCGGCGATTTTCTCACCCGCCTGACGCCGGCGAATTTCTATCCGCTGATCTGTGGAGCGCCGGATGCAAACCGCGCGCAAAAAGTGCTCGCGGTGATGACCGATCCTGCTCAATTCTGGGGTGAATGGATTCTGCCCACTGTTTCCCGTCGGGACCCCTTGTTTCTCGGGCAAACCTACTGGCATGGGACCATCTGGGGGCCGGTGAATTATCTGGTGTTTCAGGGTGTGAAGCGCTACGCGTCGCCGGAACTGCAAGCTGCTTTCGCGCAAAAAAGCGTTCATCTTTTCATGGACAACTGGCTGGCGGATGGATATTGCGGTGAGAACTTCCTGAGCATCGACGGAAGTGTCGGCGGCAATCGCAACTACACCTGGGGCGCTCTGATGTGCTTGATTGGGGTCGAGTCGGTTGTCGATATCGGCGACGACGGCGTTCCCAAGTTGGGGCCAGGCTACAACGAACCGGTTGAACTGACGAATCTGCCCATCGCAGGAAAACCGCACCGCGCTTCACTGCGCCTGGGCAAACCGGAAGTCACCCTGACGGCGTAGGGCGAAGAAAGGGGCATCGGAAGCTTGGTGTTCGACGGCCCCGATGAAGAATGCACGCTCGAATTCGCGGACCTGGATTGTCCTTGTACCGCTTCTGCCCCTTCGCGGCTGTTACCGATTGGCGGCCCGACACTCGGTTCTCAATGGCGCTATGGGTTGAGCAGCCCGAGGATGATGTGTGCCTCCGCAACCGGATCGGAACTGGTCCCCAGCAGGTTGTAGTTTCGCGAAAGGTCTTTGATGTGGAAGGCCCCGCTCACAAGGGGGCGTTCCCTTGTTGTCCGCCATACGCATGTTCGGCGGCCCCGAAGAAGTGTTTGAACGCGGAAGCGACAGCTATATTCATCGCTGCCTGTTCGATGTCGCTGCGGTTGATGCTGAACGAATCGCTGCTATCAAGGGAAGCGTACCGGATCATCGATGCGCTGGTCCGCAGGACACCCGTGGATGTATTGGTGAAAGCGCCGCTGTACCGATCATGCTTTACGCGGAACGTGGCGTAGCCGTTACGTTGCAGCGCCTACTTCATATCGGACCGAGCGGTGTTGTAGTTCGAGTAGTAATAGAGTTGCTGAACCCCATCATGTCGTAAGCAGAAGGCTTGGTCTGGTCCATTTGCACAGCGCGCTGCTCCAGTTGCAGCGCGGAGGCTGCACTGTTTTGCTGTAGCAAAATCTGCGCCTGGGCGAGGACCGCCTTGTAGTCCGACTGCGTCGACGCGGGGGTCACGGGGTGCTGGGCAGGCTGCGCGGAGGCGTGTTGTCCGGGCTGATACCGCGGTGCAGAATGCCGGCCTTATGCACCTCCCGCAACGCGTCCATGATGGGCATCAAAACATTCATGGCACGGCTGAAAGGAATTTTTCCGTCCTTCTGTTTCAGATAGGCGTCGAGCGTGATGACCTCCAGATACCCCATCATCAAAAAATAGGCGGTGCCGTTGGCCTGGAAGAAGAACTGGACGCCACCATGCCGGGATGACTTTGAAATCGCGCCAGGACCCGCGCTTCTTAAATAAGCTTTTGCAGGCCCAGTTCATAGCTGAATTTCTGGCTGGAATAAGAATTGACGGAGAGCGTCCAAGTAGTTCGTGTCGCAACTCCGTTGGGCATGTATTCTTTTAGCGCGACGCGCCGTTCCAGATTCAGGCCCAGGCAAGGTAGCTGATGCCGAAGCGCCGTGGCCAAGCACCCGGCCGACGACAAACTGGTCCGGCAGGATTGTCCCGGGCGGCAGATACGGCGGGGACTCTGCTTCCTGCCCCGCAAGCCAGCCGCATTGCGGACATACGGCTGCCCCCGAAGAATCTTCCATGCAGCCCGACCCAGAGAATTGCAGCGGATGGGCCCGGGCCCCCAAAAGCCGCATAATTCCGGCCTGGTGTCTTGTAGTGATGTTTTTTGCCAAAAACATCACGAAAAAAATCGGCCGCGCCGCGGCGGGCAGGGATAGATTGCGCGGACGGAAATCGGTCTCGGTCCCGAACTGCTTCCGTGTCCCGACAGCCCAGACCGTATCGAGACTTGGCAAATCAACCGACGCCGCAGAAGCTGCGTAACCTGCTTCAGAAATTGGGAATTGGGCCCGACTGTGGCCTCTGCAGGCCGTCGATTGAGGTCCGCGCGCTCAACAATGCCCTTCAGCAGCGGCCCACAGGAATTCATGAAAACCTCACGTCCATCGGCGGCCCTTTCCGTGCTATGATTTGCGTGAAAACGTGCCTTGGCTGTCTTCCTGGTCCACCCCCGCCCAGTTTGGAGATATCATCCCACTCCCGCGCGGTTTTATTCGGAGAGGGAATGCCCTTTCTGTCATGCTGCCCACTGAACGCGACGTGGAACGAAATCGAGGACGGTTGAGAAGTGAGGGATCGTAGCCGAATTCCGAATCTCTGGTTCGCCTGCCCTACATTTTGCAACCTGGCTGTTCCATCGACTTCTGGGATTGCCGGGTGGATGGCGGTATGTTTTCTGCTGCTTTTCGCCGTCATGCCGGGCCCGGTCAGTTTCGGCCAGGACCCGGCGTCCGCCGAGAATCCTTCTCCTAAGCCATCCAGCTGGTTCCTCGCCGCAGGGGAGCCTGTCGAACTCAGACTGAAACCGGGTGAAAGTGAAACGCTTGCCTTTCAATGCAGTGGGGGAATGTACAGCGAAGTTCTGGTTCAGCAGATTCAAGGAATGAACCAGAGCCAACTGATTGATCCGGACGGAAAGGCATCGAAGCCTAGGGCCAACGATGGAGGCGCAGGGTCTGTCGAGCGAATCTCATTGTTGCCTGCCCGCAGTGGGACGTTTCATCTGCAAATCCAGCCCCGTGAGCGACACCTGCCAGTCGTCGTGCGGGTCACTCGGCTGCCGGAGCGGACCCCGCAGCCGCAAGACGCGGGCATTGTGCAGGCAGAGTCTGCGCTGGCGCAGGCGGAGTGGATTCGTCGGCATCCGAATCCAGCCTCGTCGCCAACTGCGTCCAGTCCAGCGGACGTGCTGGCGATGTACGATCGCGCATCCCGCTTGGCGCTGCAAGCCGGCGATGAGACGCTTGCCGGAGAGTGCCTGATTGGGAAAGCCAGATACCAGATCTTCCGCATCGCACAGTATCGGCAAGGGGTACAAACTGCCACGCGAGCGATGCAACTGCTTGTGTCGGGTCCAGCGATGGGAGAGCAGGCCCTCGCGTGGAAAACTCTGGCTTCGGCACTCGCATTCGTCAGTCGATATGACCAAAGTATTGCTGCTTCCGAACGCGCGGTGGCGCTGTATGAGAAGACGGGCGACCTGTACTGGCAGGGCATTGTTCTTGGCAATCTTGCCGACTCCTATCGCGAGATGGGAGATACCACGAAAGCATTGGAGTCTGCCAAAGGGTCGCTGCAAGTCGCCCAGCAGCTTTCCGACGACTACGGGGTCGCCTTTACAGAGTCGACGATTGGCGAAATCTATCAGGGGCGCGGGCAATATCAACATGCACTGGACGCTTATTTTGCGGCGCTCGACACGCTGAATCGGGTCTCCTATCCCCAGGTATACGGAGAAGTCTGGACCAACCTGGGTCAACTGTACGTTCAACTGGGAGATTGGGGCCGTGCCGCGACCGCGTATGGCAACGCGCTTCCCGTTCTCCACAAAGATGGCGACGCGATCAACGAGATCGCGGTTCTGGGCCATCTTGGCGAGCTTGCTTTTCATGCCGGCCACCTGGCCCAGGCGCAGGCATACTTTCAAAAGGGGCTGGCCCTGGCAGAGAGCCAGCAGTTGCTTCGCGAGGAAACGTTCTTAAAGATTGGCCTGGCGCGGACCTGTCTGCGAATGCGCTGCGCCGAAGACCCGTCGATCGCGCTCGCGCAGGCGCGGAATTCAGCGCAGCAGATTCATCAACTGGATGGCGAGGCGGCCGCAGATGCGGCGATCGGAAATTTGCTGGGTACGCGTTCCCGGAATGCCAAGGCAATGGATGCGTATATGCAGTCGGCGGCGCTATGGCGGCGCGTTTCCAACTCGGTCGAACTGGCTGCGGTAGAAGCCGACATGGCCCGCCTGGATGTTCGACAAGGCCAACTGCCGGCGGCCCGGCGCCAGATCTATGCGGCGCTCAGCGCGATTGAGACTTCCCGCGCCGACATCGATAGCGATGCATTGCGGACATCGTATTTCACGTCCAAGCGCAATTACTACGATCTAGCCGTGAAAATTTTGATGCGGATGGATCGCCTATCCCCACGGCACGGGTATGCGGAAGAGGCGTGGAACATCGCGGAGCGGGCCCGCGCGCGCACGCTGCTGGACGACCTGCAGGAAGGCCCGCGAGACGACGCCTCGGTTTTCGATCCGCAACTGGAGCATAAAGTTGCCGCTGTGGACGTGCAGATCCATGAGACGGAGGACCAACTGCTGGCCCTGGGACCTTCCAAAACCGGGATTGCGCATGCACGGCAGTTGCAACGAAGGATGCACGACTTGTTGCAGGCTTCCGATCAGTTGGAGGCAACCTTGTACGCCTCGAACCCCCGATATCGCGCAACGGCCCAGGCGGGCCCTATTTCAGCCGCTCAATTCAGGCGCGCCGTGCTCGACCGCAAGACCGCCCTGATTGAGTATTGGATGGGGAATGGGCACAGCTATCTTTGGGTGCTTACCAGGGACGGCATGCGAAGCTTCCAACTGCCGGACCGCGCGGCCCTTGACAGCGCGGTCCATTCTTACCGGAAACTTATGCTGGCCCGGGACACCTATGTTCCCAGCGAAAGCATTCAAAATCGTCAGCTCAGGATCCGGCGATCGGATGCCAGGCTTTCCGCTGAATCCACAAGACTGGCGGGTATATTGTTGCCCTTCCGCCTGGATCCGCGGATCAACCGGCTATGGATTGTCGGAGATGGAAGCTTGTTGTCCATGCCTTTTGCTGCCTTGCAGCCCGCGCATCCCAATGCATCTTCAGGCCCATATCTGATGCAGCGATATTCCCTGGTCTACGAGCCGTCCGCCTCTACGATCGCCGCCCTCCTGGCCAGAGGGACGCCGGGGCCCGGCCGCGCGCGCATCGCCATCTTTGCCGACCCGGTGTACAGCGGCACCGACGAAAGAGTGGAAAGGGCTTCCGCGACTTCGTTGCCGCCAATGACCGAAAAGCCTGTCTTGCGTTTGGCGTTGTTCGAAACGCTATCGCAGTTGCCCCGGTTGCCTGCCTCGGGTCAGGAGGGCCTGGCGATTGAGCGGATTGCGGGAACAGCGAATACATCTTTGTTTCTAGGTTTCGGCGCTTCCCCGAAAACCTTGGCGAGCATTGACTGGAAGTCGTATTCTGTAGCGCACTTTGCCGCCCACGCGATTGTGGATACACAGCATCCGGAATTCTCCGGAATTGTTCTTTCCATGGTGCACCGCGATGGGACTCCCGCAGATGGCGTCCTGTGGCTGCATGATATTTATCGATTAACAATCCCCGTTTCCCTGGTCACGCTCAGTGGATGCCAGACGGCGGACGGACAATCCATTCCAGGCGAAGGCATCAACGGCCTTGCCAGGGCGTTTCTTTATGCTGGAGCACGCAGCGTGATTGGGACGCTTTGGGATTCCGAAGACAACAGCTCAAGTGAATTGATGAAAAGCTTCTATCGAGCATTGATTGCGCAACACCTTACCCCGGTTGCGGCGCTACGTTCGGCGCAGCTTCAGGTACTCTCCGATGATGAGCACCAAGCGCCCTATTACTGGGCGGGATTTGTATTGGAAGGCGATGGACAGGGAAGCTAGATTGGTTCCTAGGACTGCTACGTGGGACAGTTGAACGCAAGAATGCCTTGGATGCTGGACAAAAGCGGACTGGAAAGTCTGCTGAACGCGCTGCATCCCGACCGGGAACAGGCCAGCCATGCCTACGAGGCCCTGCGTCGTCGTCTCATCCGTTTTTTTGAATGGAACCGCGCAGATTTGCCCGAAGATCTGGCGGACGAAACCTTGGATCGGCTGGCGAGGCGCCTCTGTTCCCCAGGAGAAGCCATTCTGGAGCCGTTGAAGTTTGCCTCTGGGATTGCGCGATTGGTGCTGAAGGAGCACAGGCGGAATACACATCGCAAGGAAGAAGCCTTGGCAACGATGCTGCAGCGCGGCATGGAGGCAGCACGCAGAGAGCGAGAGCAGCGCGAACTGGAGGAATATGCCTCGGTATTGGAGAAGTGCCTGGAGGCGGTCCCTGAACAGAGCCGGAACCTGGTCCGCCGCTACTTTGGCGCGGAAAGCCGCGTCCAGATTCTGCGCCGGCAAGAGCTGGCGCAGGAGTATGGGATCTCTATAAATGCTTTGCGAAATCGAGTGATGCGTATCCGGGGGGAACTGGAAAAAAACTGTTCGGCGCTGCTGGCCGAAAAAGTTTTTACTGGCGACAAGATGGATCGCTCAAAATTGTCACTCTATGATGAATAGTTCATTTCCTGCTTGAGAAATCGATGGACACTCACTTGAACAGTCGGCAATTGGCATTGCGGTATCTTTTGGATGAGATGTCTTTCGACGAGCGGGCCGGTGTCGATGACCGACTGATCGCAGATCAGGAGTTTTCCGACAGCTTTCAGGAAGCTCAATACGATTTGATCGATGCTTACGTCGCAAACGAGCTCCCCATCGACATCCGTAAACGAGTGGAGCGCGCACTCCTTGCTGGAAAGAGCGGGGAAAGTTCGCTTCGCCTGGCAGTCGCAATACAACAAGGGAGGGAGAAAGATCGCAGACGTGGCTCCGCATTGGGGCTGCTGCCGGCCGCCCGGAAGGGAGTGCCGAGAGTCCGCCGGAAATTTTTTTGGTTTGCTTTCCCGGCCTCTGTCGCCGCCTGTCTCCTTCTGGCGCTTGGTTTCATCCGCTGGCGTCAGTCGGCCGTTCCCCAGATGGCCCGACAGCTACGGGGAGGGGCATCGATCGCAGCCGGCAGTCCAACAGTTGTGAAACCCAGTTCCGTCCGGCCGTTGGCGCCCGCAGAAAATTCAAGTCGCGAGCATCCGTCTTTTCAGCAGCCGATGGGCATACTGGTTGTTGCCATGCCGATGCAAACCATGCGTGGAGCGAACCCGGTCACGATCCAGCTTCACCCCGGCATGGATCGCATCGAGGTGCAATGGCCGCTCCATGCCGATGCGCCGTCTGGATCCTACACCTTGGAAATCGCTTCCGGTCGGTCAAGCATGGCTGCCGTGCCGCAGATCGGACCGCTGACAACCATTGGCGGCATTCGCGTGGCCAGGTTTCGCGTTTCTGCGGACGAACTGGCGCCTGGCGAATTCCTCTTTCGGCTCCATGTGGCGGATGGACCCAATGACACGCCGATCGCGGAAACCGCCGTCCGCGTTTCTCGTTGAAGCAACAGCCAACGTTCCGTCGGGTCCCTTTGCGGGCAAAACAGTTTGAAGCGCTCAAGCTGTTTTTGTTCTCCGAGGCCGCAATATGGCCCCGGAGAACGCGGTGTTCGTGCGCTGGGGTGGCCAGGAAGCGGCGAGCTTGAACGAAACCGGACAGTACATAGTATCCACACATAGTATCCACGGTTTGCTTTAGACTCAAGACCAGCATGCCCGCATCCTCCAGTTTGCCTGTCGCGCGAGTGATTGGCGTCGTCCCGGCGCGTCTGGCTTCCACGCGCCTGCCGCGCAAGGTCATGCGGGAAATTGCCGGCAAGCCGATGCTGGCATGGGTTGTTCAGGCCGCCGCAAATGCTGGAGTTTTCGATCGCCTCATTGTTGCGACCGATGCGGATGAAGTAGCTGACCTTTGCCAGGCGCGGGGATGGGAGTTCCAGATGACATCCTCTGACCTGCCCAGCGGAACCGATCGCGTCCACGCCGTGGCCCAGCGGCTGGCGCGCGAACATGGTCGCGTCCAATCCAACGATATTTTCGTCAACATCCAGGGCGATGAGCCGCTGCTCCGTCCCGAACATTTCCATGCGCTGCTGCTTCCCTTTCAACGGGCCGAGGTCAATGTCTCCACCGTGACGACTCGATGTCCCGCGGAGGACATCGGCAATCCTAATGTGGTGAAGGTTGTCGTCGACCACGATGGAAAGGCGCTGTATTTTTCGCGGTCGACGATTCCGTTCGATCGCGATGGAAATGGCGGGGGGAGCATCCCTTACTGGAAACATCTGGGGCTGTACGCCTACCGCAAGTACATTCTCGATCGTTTTCCTGGCTTGCCAAGCAGCAAGTTGGAAAGCGTGGAGAGGCTGGAGCAACTGCGGCTGCTGGAAAACGGGATCGCCATCCACGTCGAGCCGGTAGAACACGACACTGTCGGCGTCGACACCGAAGCGGACCTGGAAACGGCGGCGGCGCTGCTGCGTCAGCGGGAGCGGCAGCCGCTTGCGCCCTGAAGATTCCCCCCATGCTGGCAACCCCGCGCCAGACGAAACCCAACGGTTCCGATACACTGAATGCTGGAGATCAGGATGAATCTGTTTCGCTTTCTTCCTCCTCAGGCGCATACCCGCCTGAAGCTGGGAGTGTATTTGTGCGCTGTTTTCATGGCAACATGCATGCTCGGGCTGGCGCAGACCTCGTCCCAGTCGAGCAGCAGCAGCGACACCACCGACAGTAACGGCGCCACCCCGACGATCAACAATCCGCAGAATCACAACGTCAGCACGGGAAACTATGTGCCGCCGCCGCCGCCCTCTGGCCCGAATGTCTACTACAACCACCGGTGGGACATCTACGCCGGCGCAAGCTATACGAATTTTCTGGCTGGCCCAGCATTGTTTCAACGGTCCAACTTGGGCGGATGGGAAGCAGCCGCGAGTTACTGGCTTGGCTGGCACTGGGGCCTGATGGCGGACGCGCGCCAGTATATTGGCACCTCCGGCGTCTTCCCGAACGCAAACGGCGGCCTGCCCATTCCGCCGTGCCAGCCCTTTGAAACTACCTGTTACAACAATCCCACGGTGACAGGACCGCGCATCATGCAGTATTACTTTATGGCCGGCCCGGAGTATCGCGTGTTTCGCCGCGCCAGAGCTTCCGCCACGTTTCATGCGATGTTTGGCAATGCCTGGGGCATCTTCAACTCCGCCCACCTTACGGGCCTGAACGTCCAGACCATCGGACTATTTGCCACGCAATGGACCTTCAGCGGAGCCATTGGCAGCACATTCGATTACAACTACAGTCCTCGAATCGCGTTTCGAATCCAACCGGAACTCCTACTGACCCATTATGGGGGCACGGCCCAACAGAATTTTGGATTTTCCGTGGGCCCGATCTTCCGGCTGGGCCATCTCGATACGTCCGGTGGAGCGACTCCATCTGAAAGAAAACATTGGCACTTGCATAATCCATTCCATAAGTGACCAAAGGGATCATCCTTCCGTGCTTTGACATCGATAACGAGCACGGATCACCATCTCACTCAGAAGCGGATTGGAATCTAGGCCTCCCCCTATCTCCAGTCTTTATTCCTTCCGCTTTCCTGTCCCACCAAAAACAAATCAACAGCGTCGATGCGCAAGACTGCGCACGGCCGCGTGCGCGGCTACGGGATGCGACGTTTCATTTGAAATGGATGCACATGCCATCTGCCCCCATCGTGTGGAGGCCAGATCGCTGGGTTCAGGTCGGGGTTTATGCCAGTTCGTAGCCGGCGAAGAAGTAGCCGATCTCGAAGGCGGCGGTGTCTTCTCCATCCGAGCCGTGAATGGTATTTTCTTCAATGCTGCCGGCAAACTTTTTGCGGATGGTGCCTTCTTCCGCGTTCGCGGGGTTGGTGGCACCCATCAGTTTGCGAAGGTCGGCGATGGCATTTTCTTTCTCCAGCACCATCACGAAGATGGGACCCGAAGACATGAAGTCGGTCAGCGAATTGAAGAATGGACGCTGGGCATGGACCGCATAAAATCCGGCGGCCTGCTGTTTGCTGATCGATACGCGCTTGATGGCGACCAAGCGGAAGCCTGCGGCTTCAATCATGGCGAGAACGGCTCCGGTATGGCCCTTGCGGACTGCATCCGGCTTGACGATGCTGAACGTACGTTGCAATGAAACTCTCCTTGATCGGTTGAAATTCAAAAAATACTGCCTACGCCTTGCCAATCACCTGGGCCAGCATTTCGCCGATGAGCGCCGGAGACTTGACGACGTGGATGCCGGCGGCTTCCAGGGCCTTCATCTTGTCGGCTGCGGTCCCCTGACCACCGGAAATAATGGCGCCGGCATGGCCCATGCGCCGACCCGGCGGCGCGGTTTGACCGGCGATGAAGCCGACCACCGGCTTCTTGACGTGCGCCTTGACGTAGTCGGCAGCGGCCTCTTCGGCTGTGCCGCCAATTTCGCCAATCAGAATGATCGCTTCGGTGTCTGGGTCTTCATTCAACAGGCGAAGTCCATCGACGTGGGTGGTACCGATGATCGGGTCGCCGCCGATGCCGATGGCGGTGGATTGGCCAATGCCGCGCTGGGTCAGTTGGAAGACGGCTTCGTAGGTCAGCGTGCCGGAGCGGGAAATGATACCGACGCTTCCCTCCATGTGAATCCGACCCGGCATGATGCCGATTTTGCATTTTCCAGGCGAGATGACGCCTGGGCAATTCGGCCCGATGAGGCGCGAACTGGAATGCTTCAGCTTCTCCCACACGCGCACCATGTCGAGCGTGGGAATCCCTTCGGTGATGCAGACGATCAGCGGCAGGCCAGCGTCTTCAGCTTCCAGAATGGCGTCTGCGGCGAACGGCGGCGGCACAAAAATCACCGTGGCATTGGCGCCCGTTTTGTTGACGGCCTGCTCCACCGTGTCAAAGACCGGCCAGCCCTCATGGGTCGTTCCACCTTTGCCGGGCGTGACGCCGCCGACAACTTTGGTGCCGTATTCGGCGCAGCCCTTGGCGTGGAAGGTGCCTTCGCGACCGGTAATCCCCTGCACGATCAGGCGGGTTTTCTTATCCACCAATACTGACATTTATCTGCTCCCCTTCGCTGCCGCGACAGCCTTTTCGGCTGCGTCCTTCATGGTTTGTCCAATGATGAAATTCAGGCCCGACTCCTGCAGAATTTGCCGCCCTTCTTCCACGTTGGTGCCTTCCAGGCGCAGAATGACGGGCACCTGGACATTCATTTTTCTGGCCGCTTCCACCACGCCGCGGGCCAGGGTATCGACGCGCAGGATGCCGCCGAAGATGTTGATGAACACAGCTTTCACGTGTTTGTCCGACAGCAGAATGCGAAAAGCATTTTCAATCTGTTCCTGGTTGGCGCCGCCGCCCACATCGAGAAAGTTTGCCGGAGAGCCGCCAGCGTACTGGATGATGTCCATGGTGGCCATGGCCAGGCCGGCGCCGTTTACCATGCAGGCAATGTTGCCGTCGAGGCGGATGTAGTTCAGGGCGAACTTCGAGGCTTCCACCTCGAGCGGGTCTTCTTCGTTGGTATCGCGTAGTTCCTTCAAGTCCTTATGCCGAAACATGGCATTGTCGTCGAAGTTCATTTTGCAATCGAGCGCGAACAGCTTGTCGTCCCTGGTGGTGATGAAGGGATTGATTTCCATCAGCGAGGCGTCGGTCTCGACACAGGCCTTGTAGAGGCCGGACATGAAATGCACGGCCTGGTTGATCTGTGTGGGCTTCAGTCCGAGAGCGAACGCCAACTTGCGCGCCTGGTACGGCTGAAAGCCGATCGCGGGGTCGATGTGTTCCTTGAAGATGGCATCGGGCGTCTTTGCGGCCACTTCTTCAATTTCCATCCCGCCCGACTTGGACGCCATAAACACCATCTTGGCGGCGGCGCGATCCAGCACCATGCCCAGGTACAGCTCGCGATCGATGGCTGCGGTCTCCTCAATCAGCAGGCGCTTGACCTTCTGGCCTTCCGGGCCGGTCTGATGGGTCACAAGCTGCATGCCAAGGATTTTCTTGGCGTATTCCTCGGCTTCGGCCAGGTTCTTGGCGACTTTGACGCCGCCGCCTTTGCCGCGGCCACCGGCGTGAATCTGGGCCTTGACGACGACGCCGCTAGCGCCCGCAGCGAACAGTCTTTTGGCCACATCCACGGCCTCTTCCACCGTGTTGGCTACTTCTCCGCGGGGTACGGCGACGCCATATTTCGCAAGAATGTCTTTGGCCTGGTACTCGTGAATTTTCATAAGGATTGTCTCTAATTGTAACGGTGTGCCGCTGACCTGGTAGCACGGCAAAGCGCCTGCCGCGCCCAAGAAAAAGCAAAAGACAGCGAACCTTCGATAGTATCGGACGAGCGGGAGCAGGAGCAAACCACCGCGCGCGAGTCCGTAGATTGTGAACGCAGATCTCCCATGACAGACCTGATCCAAACATTGTCGATCCTGACCAACCAGAAAGCGGCGCTGGATCGCGAGCAGGCCCGCGCCGCTATGCAGGCCATTTTGGAAGACACTCAGAATATTCTGCCCGATGTGCAGATCGAGGGCCTGCTGATCGCGCTGGCGGCGCGCCCGGTGACCGCCGATGAACTGGCGGGCTTCGTCGATGCCATGCGCGCGGCCGCCGTGACCCTGCCGTTTACTGGCGAGGAACGCGCGACGCTGGTGGATACCTGCGGCACCGGCGGCGATGCCAGCGGAACGTTCAATATTTCGACCGCAGTGGCGCTGGTGGCGACAGCTGCGGGAGCGAAGATCGCCAAGCACGGCAATCGCAACCTGACCAGCCGCTGCGGCTCGGCGGACGTGCTGGACGCGCTGGAAGTGCCGACATCGCTGGCTCCGGACCTGGCCGTTGCGTGCCTGCGCGCCACGGGATTTGTGTTCCTGTTTGCTCCGCGGATGCATCCTGCTATGCGGCGCGTGCAGCCGATTCGGAAGGCCATCGGCAGGCGTACCGTCTTCAATGTTCTGGGCCCGCTGACGAATCCGGCGCTGGCGCCTGCGCAGGTGCTGGGCGTGTATGCCGCCGACCTGGTTCCGCTGGTGGCGGAAACCATGGTCAAGCTTGGGGTGCGTCACGGTTTTGTGGTGCATGGAGCCGACGGTCTGGATGAAATTACGCTCAACGGAGAGACGGAAATTGCCGAGGTGAAGGACGGCGCGTTTCGGTTATGGAGGTTCTCGCCGGAGGATGCCGGCCTGGACCGAGCGCCGCTATCGGCGCTGCAAGGTGGAGACGCCGCCGAAAATGCGGCCATTTTGCAGGCTATTTTTGCGGGAGAGACAGGGCCGCGTCGCGATATTGTTTTAGTCAACGCAGCGGCAACGTTGGTCACATCGGGAATGGCGGCAGATATTCACGGCGGAATCGAGCTTGCTGCCCGAGCCATCGACTCTGGAGCCGTGTCGAAGACGCTGGCGGCATTGGTGGAATTTGGGAAGCAGGCGCGATAATTTTCAAGAAAAGCCGCGTGACTGGAACGTTGCCCGGTGTCTAACCGGAGTGTGACGCATTCAAATCTCAGGAGGATTGCATGAAATTTCTGCCCACTTCTACACGTTTTTTGGTGGCTGCAGCCAGCGGGACTCTTCTTGTGGCCAGCGTTTCCGCACAGCAGATTCAGATCAACAAAGACAATCGCACCATTGCGATTACTGCGACGGACAGGGCAAGTGCGATGGCCGATACAGCCACGGTTCACGTCGGTTTCGTCGCGTATGCAGCGGATGCACAGGCGGCGTACGCAGCGGGTTCAAAAACCTCAAATGCAATCATCGACGCGCTGACCGCGAAGGGAGTGGCCAAGACAGACGTCCAAAGCGAGTCGCAAAGCGTGGCGGAAACGCAGCCGTATGAACTGGAAAAGCTGCCTCCGGCGGAGCAGGCGCAGCGCCGGTTCCAGGTGCGCCAAACTTGGACAGTGCAGACCAAAGCGGTTGAAGCAGCGGGCGTGTTGAATACGGCCGTGAACGCAGGCGCCAACCAGAGCGGGCAGATCGAGTGGTCAGTCGCGGACGAGAAAGCGCTGGAAGCCAAAGCTGCCAGGAACGCTCTGGCTCGCGCGCGGGCGATTGCCTCGCAGATGGCGCAGGGACTCGGCATCCAACTTGGAAATTTGATTTACGCCAGCAACCAAGCGCCGGAGACTCCGCGACTGACGATGCGGATGCGGGGGGAAGGTGGAGTGGTCGGAGGAATTCTAAGAAATCCAGCTACGTCGTCGCCGCTCGCCATCGAGCCACGCAAAGTCAAACGGTCCGCCACGGTGTATGCGGTCTTCGCAATCCAGTGATGCAGTCATCCCACATCTCCCGGCATAGAACGCGGGTAGATATGGGGCCCCCGATTTTGCTTTAACGCTATGATTCGCGCCGCTACACTACTTTTATGGCTGAGGAACAGGAACGCGAATTGAAGCCGCTGCCCGAGGCGGAGTCCGCCTATCTGCGGTGGCTGGCGCATCTGGACGCGGAATTTACCCGCCACAACAAGCCGGAAATCCGCAGCGAAATTGTTCGAGATGAGCTGCACCAGCTCTACCTGGGACGTCCGCATGGCGGCAAGCTGAATTTCACCCTGGTGACGGAGTTGCCGTTCAACGTGCTGCAACTGACGCTGGACCCGCGCAATGTGACGCTGCGTCCGGAATATTATCCGGACGTAGACCCAGAGAAGTATGCCGAGGTGAAGCCGCTCATCTGGTTCTGGCAGATGTTCGACCGCTCCCCGGTGGGACTGAACGTCTGGCTGGGGTCGCGGTTTCGCTGCATGTTGGGCCATCACATTTTCAAACATATTGGCAAGCACGTGCGGATTTATCGCGGTGTCGAATTTACCTTTGGCTACAACCTGACGATCGAGGACAATTGCACCATCCATAAATTTTCCGTGCTCGACGATCGGCAGGAGTTGGTCGTTCCCGCTGGGACCAGGATTCTGGACTATGCGCGGTACGATTCGAGCGGACAAGTGATTCACCACGCTGCGAATGCGACGGAATAGCACCGTGAAGATCGCAGAGAAGACGGGTTGCGTGGAGCGCATCGCGGCGGCCGCGACGGCGGACGAGGTGACGCTCCGGGGATATACCCTTCCCTGGTTTTGCTATACCATCGGCAACAGCGCATGAATTTACACGCAGTTCTGATCCTCTTTCAAATCGTGGTGCTGCTCTTTGCCATCAGCCTGCACGAAGCGTCGCATGGCTGGATGGCATGGCGGCTGGGCGACCCCACGGCCCGTATGCTGGGCCGGGTCACGCTGAACCCCATCAAGCACATCGATCCGTTCGGGACCATCCTGATCCCGCTGTTGTGTGTGTATGCCGGCTTCCCGCTGATCGGCTGGGCCAAGCCTACGCCGGTGACGACGCGCAACTTTAAAAACATTAAGCGGGATGACATTCTGACCACGCTGGCCGGACCAGCCAGCAACCTGTTGACGGCGATTGTGGCGACCATGATCCTGCTGGTGCTGAAGCTCGCCAGCGCGCCCACGGTAATTGCCGGGATGATGGCCGCGCAAATGGGAATGATCGACCCCAACGTGATGCACGGCAGCCCGATTCTGTTTCCACTGACGCTTCTGCTGTACTACGCCGTGTTGTTGAACCTGATCCTGATGGCCTTCAACCTGATCCCGTTGCCGCCGCTCGATGGCAGCCATGTCGTGCGCCACATGCTGCCGTACAACTGGCTGCGGATATATGACTCGATCGGCATGATCGGCCTGATCCTGGTGTTCCTTTTTGGCGGCCGGTTTATCGGTATGATCGTCAGCCCGATGCTGAACGTGTTCAACCATATCCTGCTTGGCATGTAGCGCTCCGCATCTGGCAAGCTGCCTATCTTTTCTCCTGCTGCCCTATACTTTCGATACGATTGAAGCATCAGCAAAGGCACCGTACACATTCCGATATCATGACCGAACCTATCCAATCGAAGGCCAGCCAGCATGGAAACCCGCTGCCCAAACGCGTGTTGAGTGGGATGCGTCCCACGGGCAAGCTGCACCTGGGCAACTACATGGGCGCGCTGTACAACTGGGTGCGTCTACAACACGAGTATGAGTGTTATTTCTTTATTGCCGACTGGCACGCCCTGACCACGGATTACGCCGATACCTCGAACGTGAAACAGAACATACTCGACGTTGCCCTGGACTGGCTGGGTGCCGGGCTCGATTCGGATCGAGCGACGTTGTTTGTGCAGTCCTGGGTGCCGCAGCATGCGGAGTTGCATCTGCTGTTCTCCATGATTACGCCGCTGGGGTGGCTGGAGCGGGTACCGAGCTACAAGGAACAGCAGGAAAATCTACGCGAAAAAGACCTAGGCACCTACGGCTTCCTCGGCTATCCCTTGCTGCAATCGGCAGACATTCTTATCTACCAGGCAGACCTTGTTCCGGTCGGGCAAGATCAAGTCGCGCATGTCGAGCTCACGCGCGAAGTGGCGCGGCGATTTAACTTCTTCTACCCGGAAAAGCCGCTGGTGCTTCCTGAGCCGCAGGCCCTGCTGACACCGTCGCCGAAGCTGCCTGGAACTGATGGCCGTAAGATGTCGAAGAGTTACGGCAACACCGTGCTGATGAGCGATCCGGAACCGGTCATTCGCCAGAAGCTGAAGACCATGGTCACGGATCCGGCGCGCATTCGCCGCAGCGACCCCGGCAATCCAGATGTGTGCCCGGTGTTCGACTTGCACAAGATTTTTTCCTCAGCAGAGACGCAGCAGAAAGTTCGAGAGGGCTGCACTACAGCCGGCATAGGCTGCATTGAATGCAAAGGCTGGCTGGCCGACGGTGTGGTCGCCGAACTGGCGCCCATCCAGGAGCGCCGACGGAGCTTTGAAAGTGATCCGGACCATGTCTGGGAGATTCTTCGTGAGGGTTCGGCCAGGGCGCGTTTGCGCGCGGACCAGACCATGCAGCAGGTCCGCGATGCAATGCACCTGCCGCAGATAGGAACCGCGCCAGCAGGCGCAGCACGATGATGGATTCTGATCGCTCCAGGGACGAGGCAGCACACGCCAACGGCGAAGCGGACGAGGAATTGTCGGCGGATCATCGCCCCGACGCGCTGCCGTCCGCCGAACCGGAAGCTGGTGTCACGTCGCCGGAGCAGCTCGATTTGCCAGCCAATCCGCCGTTTGCGCCGGAACAAAAAGACAAGGCTGCCGAAGCCGCGGCCAGGGCTGCGGAACGCGCGGCAGAAAAGAAGGCTGCGCAAGAGGAGGCCAATACTTTCCCCTTTGGCGTGACCGTCGGCCAGGTCTACGACGGTCCGCTCGATTTGCTGCTGGACCTGATTCGCAAGCAGGACATCGACATTTACGACATCCCCATCGCCAAAATTACCGGGCAATTTCTGGCTTACATTGAGAACCTGAAGCAATCGGACATCGACGGCGCGGGCGAGTTTATCTACATGGCGTCGCTGCTGATCCACATTAAAAGCAAGATGCTGCTGCCGCGCCGCAACGATGGCACCACCGATGCGGCGGATGAAGATCCGCGGCGGGAGCTGGTGGAGCGGCTGCTGGAGCATCAGCGCTTCAAAAACGCGGCCCAGATGCTATTGCAGAAGCAAATGCTGGAAGAATCCTCGTGGACGAATCCGGCGATCCGCGAATTTCTGGCGGATGAGGGAACGGAACCGGAGATTGCCGCCGATACGGTAGACCTGGTGCGCGTGTTCCGGGAGATACTCGATCGCGCCCGCCAACGACCGGTGTTGAATGTGGATGAAGACTCGGTCACGGTGGCGCAGATGATCGACTATGTACGGCGTCGGCTGGTGATGGAGGACCGTCCGGTTGGACTACGGCGGCTGCTACAGCATATACAGTCGGAACGCGCATTGATCTGCACTTTCCTCGCTTTATTGGAGCTGGTCCGGCTGCAGGCGATCCTGTTGCGGCAGATCGGCAGCTTTGGAGAAATCTATATCAAGAAACACGACAATTTTGAGTCCACCATGGTGGAAGGCCGCGACGACTGGCGCTAGAGCCAGCCCGGCGCACGCTTGGTATCCTAGAGACTCCTGACATCCAATGAGCTTAAAAGCCAAAATCGAAGCAGTCATCTACGCGGCGGAAGAGCCGATTACGCTGGCGCAACTGGCCTCCATCTTTTCAGAGGAGATCCTCGCAGCCAGGTCTGCGTCGGGGCTTCCGTTCGACGCTATTACGCCTGAGAACGCAAATGCGCCGTCGAGCGAGACCGCCGAAGGAGACGCTTCAGCGGAACCCCTTGCGGATTTCGCGGCAGCAGCCTCGGACGAAAGCACGGTGGATGCAGCAGCTACGGGGCAGCCTTCGTTACCCATGGAAGATGCCGAAGTGCGCAAGCAGGCTCGCGTGCGCGACCGCGAGGCGCGGCTGGCGGTGCAGCAAATTGTCGACGAGCTGATCGCTGATTATGCCAACGGCGAGCGCGGCATGGAGATTCGCGAAATTGCCGGCGGTTACCGCATGGCAACCAAGGCGGAGTACCACGATGCGGTCCGCTCCTTTGTAAAAAGCTTGAAACCGCAGATGAAGCTTTCTTTGCAGGCGCTGGAAACCCTGGCCGTGATCGCGTACAAACAGCCGGTCACAGCGCCGGAGATCAGCGAGATTCGCGGCGTCGATACCTCCGGCGTGCTGGGCGGCCTGATGGGCCGGAAACTGATCACAACGGCTGGGCGTAAACAGGTGATCGGTCGCCCGATTCTCTACAAGACCACCAAGGAATTTCTGCTGCGATTCGGCCTGAAGGATGTGACCGAACTACCCAGCATGGAAGAGTTTGAGAAGATGGCCGCGGACATGGCAGACTCGGACGCGAGCGATATGGAGGCGCTTCCGTCCGAGTCTGCAACAGACACAGGCACAAATGCAAGCGCACCGGAAGGTTCTGTAACCGAAACAGCTACAGAAAAAGATTCTCCAGCCGAAGCCGCTGAGCAGTCGTCTGGATCTGAGCCATGAAGCGGGCGAGAGACACGGACAAACCAGCCATCGCCGCGACGGACGCCGCAAACATAACGCGCGCGAAAGGCAAGGTTGAACGCCTGCAAAAGATACTTGCCAGCGCTGGAATCGCATCGCGCCGCAAGGCGGAAGAGTTCATCCTGCAGGGGCGCGTCCAGGTGAACGGACAAATTGTCAGCGAGCTTGGCAGCAAAGCCGATCCCATCCACGACTACATTCGTGTGGACGGAAAATTGATCCATCCTGCCGGCGAGTACCGCTATTACATGCTGAATAAGCCGAAGCAGTTTGTCACCACGGTCAGCGATCCTCAGGGAAGGCCCACGGCGATGGAATTTTTTTCGCGCATCAAACTGCGCATGTTTCCTGTGGGCCGGCTCGATTATCACAGCGAGGGACTGCTGCTGGTGACCAACGATGGCGAACTGGCAAATGCGCTGACGCGGGCCGCCTCCCATGTGCCAAAAACTTATCTGGTGAAAGTCAGCGGCGTCCCCAGCGAGGAGGCCCTGAATGCGCTGCGTCGGGGAGTCTCGATTCCGCTGGGCGATCCTGAATCGAATACCGGATATCGAGGCCGTGAAGCCCGCGTACGTACGGCGCCTGCGACTGTCCGGCTGTTTCGAGCGGGTGAGAATCCGTGGTACGAGATCGCAATCACCGAAGGCCGCAATCGCCAACTGCGAAAAATGTTTGAAGAGATCGGGCACCACGTGGAGAAAATCCGTCGCGTGGAATATGGTCCGCTGGTGTTGGATCTGCCTCCTGGCGAGTCTCGCGAACTGACGGCGCAGGAGGTACAGGCGCTGTATCGCGCAGCGAAGCTGTCTTCGCCCGGCGGCGGCCAACGTACGGTATCGAAATCGAAGCCGCGATCCGGGCAGCGACCGCAGCCGTCGAAAACTTCGGCCCCTGATCCCAAACGCATCACGCGTGGCCCTGCGCGCCCGCGATAGCCACGCTTTGGATCGATCGTCAGGGCTCGTTATACTGGGGGTAAGAGCGGGAGTTTCGCTGCAATCGCGGGGTGAACCATGGAAAAAGCGACATTTGGTGCGGGATGTTTCTGGGGTGTGCAGGCGGCGTTCGATCGGATTCCCGGTGTAGTAGAAACGGCCGTCGGGTATGAGGGCGGCACGTTGGAAAAGCCCAGCTATCATGATGTTTGCACAGACAGGACCGGTCACGCGGAAGTTTTGCAAATCACATTTGATCCTGCGCGCGTGAGTTATCGACAACTGTTGGACGCGTTCTTCGCGGAGCATAATCCGACGCAACTGAATCGGCAGGGTCCGGACTGCGGAACGCAATACCGCTCGGCGATTTTTTATCACTCGCCGGAGCAGCAACAGGCGGCGAACGCGACCATCGCGCGGCTGACTGCGGAGCGCAGATTTTCAAAGCCCATCGTCACGCAGGTAGTGCCGGCGGAGACGTTTTGGCGGGCGGAAGAATATCACCAGAAGTATCTGGAAAAGCGCGGCGCTACCATCTGCCACATTTAATTTCCAGTTGAGCTGGATTGAGGCATCAGGCCGACGAATGCCAACACGGTGGCGGGCATCAGCGCGAAGGCGAAGGGCAGGAAGATGCGCACTTCATCCAGCAGCCCTACCGTCGCCCACAGAGGCAAATACAGCAAGGAACTGACCAGTAGCATTGTCGTCACCGCGTCTGGGAGGTACCTTTTCCCGGCAATCAAACCCAGCAGCAACCAGAATGGAAGCGTCGCCAGCAGCATGGTGGCCCACATTTCCGGCTTCAGGTTGTTCATCAATTGGAACACGCCTTCGGGGCCGTAGCGCGCGTTCGGAAATCGCACCAGCATAAGATACAACTGCACGCAGCCTGCGGCCAATGCGGCCAGCAGACTGGTTGCCGCCTGCCATGACCTTCCCAGCGGAACAGCTTTTTTGTTGAAGAGGACGGCCAGAAAAAACCCTGTATGCAGCACCACCGCAACATCCGCCCGGACGAGTCCCTGAATGCAGCCCAGGCACACGAGCAGCAAGCAAGCCAGGACCCTGCTCCGCACAATCTCTCCGTACACCAACGCCAAATTAAACATGACAAACAAGATGGAGGGCATAGTGTCTTCGGTCTGAAACCAATGTCCCCAGACGAGATAGTATTCGGCAAGGAAAAGGACACCCGCGGTGGCCAGCCATTGTGTCGGCGGGGACGCAATTTTGTAGGCTTCGAAATTGCGTAGCACTCGCAGAGCCAGCCACAACGACAGCGCAAGGCACAGCACATCGATTAGCGTCAGAGCGTCATACGCTTTGAGGTGGAACCAGCGATGCAGCCATTTCACTACTTCCCAGACACCGATCCGGTATTGCCACGGAGCGTCAATCTGCCCGGAAAAATACAGCTTCCATCCGTCTGGGCGTGCAAGAGATCTTTCCCGGTAGATGTTCCAGTCGAGAAAGGCATAGGACAAGCTGATCGCCGATACCAAGAGAGGCATCAACCACGACTGCAAAATGCCGGTCCGCCGAACGGATGTCTCTTCCGCTGAAGATAAGGAATCTCTATTGGGCGCGGAGCGATGGCTTGTCATTGCGAACCTCTCGGGAGTATCCGATACAACACGATACCGGCATTGCGATAACGATCCAACTCGGGAAACGCAGCCTTTATTATCAGGCGTCTGTGGCTGGCCACCGTTTCCATTCGCAGAGTGGGAAGTCCTCCGGTAAAGTCCATGAACCAGCCAGGATGATAGACATCCAACTTTTCCGCCAGGGGCATCGCACCATCGCTGTCGATGGTAGCCATGCCTCCACTCAGCAAAGAAATTTCATCCGCCCCGCGGCCAATCAGCAACCCAGACTGCGCAGGATTCACCTTGTGCTCGGCGACAATGACCTGTTTGATGGCGACGCTGGCATTGACGAGGCTGTACTGCGGATGGAGCAGATAGTCTCCGATGGAGGCGATGTTCCACAACACGGAGCCAGCAACGCAGGCGGTCACAATCACGCCGACACGCTTGTTCGCCAGCCACAACGACTCCAGAAACATCATGGCCAGCCAGATTGTGGGAGCGATCAGAGTAACGAAATAGCGGGGCGGACCATCGTAGTGGAACGCGATGAACGCGGCGTACCCTGCTTCCCACAGAAGCGCCGTCACGAACAGAGTGTCGTGCCAGAAGGAGCGTAGACGCCAAACTGCCGCAACCGCGAATGCCAGCGCCAATGGGAACAGCACCGGATCAATCCATGTTCCGCGAAAGAAGAAGCGCAGCAGGCGAAGCGGGAAATGTTCCAACTGCCACCACGGTCTTAGCCCAAGAATGATCGTGGCGTCGGGCGCGTAATGCAGCATCCAGATGATTTTGGCGAAGCCCAGCAGCAGCACGATGACAGCGAGCGAAACGGCCAGCATACGCCGCGCGGCCGCGCGGTCGGCGCGATTGTTCGCCCAGATGGGATACAGTACGGCAGGCAAAAGACACGGCGCGGTCGATTTTGTCAGGGTTGCCGCGACAAACACCAGGCCGACAACTGCGGCCATCGCGTAGCTGCCGGGATGCGCCTTGCCTGCAAGATAGATCGCGAGCAGCAGGAACATGACAAGCGACGGCTCCAGAATCGCGAGGCGCCCGTAAAAAAAGCCGAGAGCATTTGCCGCCATCAGAAATGCAGCGAGACAGGCAAAGGTCTGCGACCGATACTGACGCGCGACTCCATAGGCCAACAAGACGCCGATCCAGGTGCATACCACAGCCAACGAACGGGCCGCGATGACACTAACCCCGGTGAATCGAAATACCACCCCGACAAGAAACGGCCACACCGGCATAAATACGCCAGGGTTCCAGCCCCCAGGAATGTACGCATGACCAAGGGTGAAATGGTGCAGCGCGGCGCTGGTATAAAAGCCCTCGTCGGTGAACCGGGCCCGCTCCTGGCTATAGAAGCGATCATCGGGGAAGTCGGCGCGGATGTGCCACAGCCGAAGCGCCAGCAGACAGATTGTCAGCAAGAGGAGCGCCAGGTGCCATCGATGCGCGCGCGATTCCGCTATCATGCCTTTTTTTCTTCGTGGTATTCCTGTTCCGTGTTCACGGCCCAAAGGTTGGACTTGTCGCCGACGTTGTTCATGATGTTTTCTGCCGCCGCCATTGCAGTCAACATGGAATGGTCCTGATTGTTGTACTTGTGCATTCCATTGCGACCCACCAAAAAGAGGTTCTCAATGCGGTCCGTGAATTTCTGGACGACGCCAAATCGATCGTACGTGCCAAAGTATGCCGGATAGGTCTTCGGAACCCGGACGACATGGCCATCCAGAACGTCGGAACCGTTTAGAATGCCAATCTTCTCCATCTCTATGACCGCAAACTTCCTGATGTCGTCGTCCGACATTTTCCAAAGGGGATCGGTGTCGTTGCAGAAATATTCCAGGCCAATCCACATCTTGGATCTGTCGGCGACCATCCACGGGCTCCAGTTATTGAAGATCTGCAACCGGCCCACGGTGACGTCCGGCTCCTGAATATAGATCCAGGTATCTTTCAGGGGGCTGCCGTCGGGTTCAGTCACAAGAAGCTTGTTCACCAGCAGTCCAACCGTGATGAAGTCGCGATAAATCAGGCCTTCGCTCACTTCCTTCACTTCCGCCGGCACCGGGGTCGACCCGGCGACCAGGCTGCGAATCAAATGTTGAATCGGCATGGTAGAGATGACGTAGTCGGAGGGAAAGACGTGCGTCTTTCCTTCCGCATCGACGGCCACGACTTCAGAAATTTTGTCCCCCTCGACCCGGAGTTCTGTCACGCGCGTCCGCATGTTGAGTTCGCCGCCATTGCCCTGCACCATCGATGCTACGTGCTCCCAAAGCTGACCGGGACCAAATTTTGGGTAGAGGAAGCGTTCGATGAGAGATGTTTCGACGCCTTTCTGGCTCAGATCGCCGGAGCTTTTCTTCGTGCCGGAAAATACCTGCTTCACGAAATGTTTTACGGCGCTGGTCAGGGACAGCCCTTTGATGCGCTGGGCGCCCCACTCCGCGCTGATGTGCCGCGGATGCACGCCCCACACTTTTTCCGTGTACGACTCAAAAAACAATCCATAGAGCTGCTTGCCGAATCGGTTGACGATAAAGTCCTCAAGCGAAGTTTCCGGCTTGCGGGGAAAGAAGCGCGCCCGCAAATAGCTGAATCCGACCTTCACAGTGCGAGGCAATCCCAGTCCGCGCAGAGTTTCTGGGGTCAACTTGATGGGATAATCGAAAAATTTTCGCAGAAAATAAATCCGGCTTTTCCGGGGGCGGACCAGCATCACCAGATCGTTGCTTTCCGGGTCAAGATTGCGCTCACCGGCTTGGATGGTGCGTTGCTTGTTTTGATAGCCGATGGGAATCGCACTGCCGGCGCCATCGGTGGTCGCGGCGGGCATCACATCCAGCCACCATTCCATGACGCGATCGGACTTTGAAAAAAAGCGATGGCCGCCGATGTCCATGCGGTTTCCCTTGTAGCGGATGGTGCGGGAAATGCCGCCAATTTCGCTGGTCGCTTCCAGCACGATGGGGTGAACGTCGGAATGCCGCTGCAATTCCAGGGCTGCAGTCAGGCCGGCAGGTCCGGCGCCAATAATGATTGCTGTTTTACTCATAAATGATCTGTCGAGCGGTGAACCGAGGATTCATGTCATTGTCTCGTATTCATTCAATAAGAGACAATGTTTTCAATCGCTGTCCTTCCATCGAACGGCGTTGTCCGGCCTTCTAACCATGGCTTTCAAATGCCGCAATCGGATCGCGCGATGCTATTCTGCCGCATGAGCATCCCAAACATTGAAACAGTTTCGGGGAACATCGAAATCTCATCGACCATTCAAAGCCCGGCACAGAGAATCCTTGAACTGGATGGACTGCGCGGCATTGCCATTGCGATGGTCCTGATGCGGCATTACATCCATCATCCAAGCCTTCTTTTGCTGGGGCCGCAATGGGGGTGGATGGGAGTCAATCTATTTTTCGTTCTTTCTGGATTTCTGATTACGTCCATTCTGCTGCGGCTGACAGATCAACCCGGCGCATTGAAAATCTTCTATGCCCGGCGCTCCCTGCGGCTGTTTCCTCTCTACTTTCTTGCCCTACTGGTCTACTTCGTGGCGTCGGCCGGCGTGGGAACTCCGCAGCCAGCGAAAACTGTCTTTCTTTACATAAGCTTTTTGCAGGCGTTTCTGCCGCCCCTGGTCACGCATCTCAAGATCGTTCCGCATCCAGACTGGGTGGTGATGGGCTTTGGCGTCCTGTGGTCTTTATCGGTGGAAGAATATTTCTATGTCCTCTGGGCTTCCCTGGTCGCCTTCACGCGCGCGCATCGCGCTCCGCTGCTCACTATCCTGGCACTGGTTCTGCTGCTGACACCCTGGGCCCGATATTTCTATCCCGACCCCAAAGGCGGCCAGGAATTGTTCCTGGCGCAGATGGATTCACTCGCCGCCGGATGCCTGGTGGCGGTCCTTTGGTGGGACCATGGCCAGCATTGGCAGGCCCACCTGCAACGCCACGCGCGTTGGCTCTATGGATGCGTTGCGGCGTTGATTGCGTTGGCCATCTGGATCGATTTTGCGACGGGGATTACCAAGCGAAGCGTGTTCGATCAGCGTATTTTCAATGCCACCGATTACACCGTCCTGTGGCTGGCATGGTCGCTTTGGCTCCTGGTCACGTTGGCGGTCAGCGGCACTGCGGGAATCGTGCCCCGCTTCCTGCGCCAACCGCTGCTTCGCTGGCTGGGTAGGATCAGCTATTGTCTCTACGTCGTGCACTATCCCATCTACCTGGCCTTGCGGAATTACCTTCCCCACAGCCTCGCGCTGGTCCTTGGACTGCTTGCTGCCCTTGGATTTTCTGCACTTTCATGGCGCTATTTTGAAGATCCGATCGGCCGCTGGAAGCAGCGCGCATTCCGCTATCCCATGGCGTCGCAGCCAGAAGTTCCCTGACGATATCTTTCGCTCAACGGACGATGCGCAAAGGTCAGCGATTCCTGTCCCACCCCTATTCATAGGCCAGGGCGTCGATGGGATCTTTGCGCGCCGCCTTGTAGGCCGGATAGACCGCGCCAATCAAGGCACCGACCAGCGACAGGATGGTGGCCCATAGCACCCACTGGACCGTGATGGGAAACACAATCGTTGGAAACTTTTCCAGGACGGTGGCGCGCGCCACAAAGCTAAGTGCGATGCCCAGCACGATCCCTCCCACAGCCAGCATCCCCGTCTCTCGTAGGATGGCCGAAACGATATATGCCTTCGACGCGCCCAGCGCTTTTAGAATGCCGATTTCCCGGGTGCGCTCCATCACCGCCAGATACATGGATTGAAAAATCACCAAAAATCCAATGATGCATGCGATGCCGATCACGGTATAGAGCGCCGGTTCCAGGCCCGGCAAACGGCTCGGCGTCATCTGCGAAAGATAATCCTGTATGCTTTGCACCTTATAGGCACCCATGCCGGGCGTTTGTCTGATCTCCTGTTCGACCAGGGCCTCATTGTTCGACGTATCTAGTTTGAGATAAAAAATCGATGCGTTGCCAGGCGAGCCGATCAGTTGGTCCAACGTGGTAAGGGGGATAAATTTCCGGCCCCCCCTGCCGGATTCGACGATGCCGCAGATGCGGAATAGATGGTTCATGATGGAGATTTGCTCGCCCACATGGTGGCCTTTATCGCTTCTTGCATAAACATCATCGACGATGACGTCAAATGGCCCCTGAAATGGGGTGCCTGAAATAAAAACAAATGGTTTTAAAGCATTAAAGCTTTCGTAATTGATGCCGAAGATGTTCTCAAGCGACTTTCCGGTGACGAATGTCACGGTAACCGGCGCAGCTATGGCAACGTGAGGTAGGCGCCCCAGCACATCGGCAACTTTGGCGGAGACTGGAGCGCCACTGACGCCCACGAGAAAGCTAGTGTTGGCGGGACTGACGAACAGGTCGGCGCCGATGCCGCTGGTGCGGGCTTTGGTGTCACTCAGCATACCCAGCATGATGGCGGTCACGGAGACGATCATGACCACTTCAATGGCGACGGCCGTCAGGCTGAGAAGCGAACGGAGGGGCCGGTAGACCAGGTTTCCAAAGATGAGCTTATTCATATATTAAGGCTGTAACCATCAGGGGATGTATCGGCGGATCCGATGCAAAGCGCACTGCCTCAAGGTCTGCGCGCCGCTTTCAGTATATCGACTCGCCGGAAAAGATCGCTTTTATGCGATAGAAAGCACCAAAACATGGGCAATGCCCTTCGGTACTATAGAGATACGTGCCAGACTTGGCGGTGTAACTGCAACACTAATTGATTTGACTCGTTTATTGTGCAGGATTAATCTGCAAGCACCGAATAATCAAGGCAAATAGAAGGTTCTCCCTGTGACAGCAGGAGCTACATCCATGGAACACTTCGGAGAAGCACTCCGCTGTGAGCGGCAACGCCGGTCCGTCAGCCTGGAAGATATCGCCCAGACGACGAAGGTGACCGTCCGCAGCCTACAGGCGCTTGAGTCCGACGCATTCGACCAACTGCCGGGTGGGATCCTCAGCAAAGGCATTGTCCGCAGTTATGTGCGCTTTCTGGGCCTGGACGAAGGCGAATGGGTGGAGCGCTTTCTGGATGCCAGCGGGCAAAAGGACCCACCCGCCGCAAGCAACGATAAAGATTGGGCGGCGTTCGCATTGAATGTTTCCACTCACCGCGGTGGACGCATCACCGACACAAAGCTTCGCTGGGCCGGCGTCGTCGCGCTTCTACTCCTTCTGGGTGGACTTGGCTGGATTGTCTGGGGCTATGTGCATCAGCGAATGTCGGCCTTGTCGATCGTATCTCCCCCCAATTACGCTTCCTCGTCCGTGATGCGCTCGCCCGCCGCGACGCCCGTTGTGGTCCAGGTGAAAAAGCCGCACCAACGCAAGTCCCATTCACTGCGATAATCGGCACGCCATCGGCCTATCTTCCCCATTGGCTGCGCTTCAATTGCCCCCCGAATTTAAACATTTGTTAACCTGATAGGAGCGATCTTCGTTTCGCTCTCCCTCTGCCCGGCTCCATGGGCTGGGACCAGCTTCCGATATCGCGGCGGCGTTCGAGTCCAGGCCACAATTCCAAGGCTCGACCCGCACCAGGAGGAATTTTGCCAACACAAGACCGTTTGTTATTCACCTCGGAGTCCGTGACCGAAGGACACCCCGACAAGATTGCCGACCAGATCTCCGACGCCATTCTGGACGCATGTCTGGACCAGGACCCGCATAGCCGGGTCGCTTGCGAAACCCTGACCGCGACCGGACTGGTGGTGATTGCAGGAGAAATCAGCACGCGCGCCTACGTCGATTTTCAATCCCTGGTGCGGGGCGTCGTCGCCTCCATCGGATATGACAATGCCGTGTACGGGTTCGACTCCAACACCTGTGCTGTGATTTCAACCATCAACAAGCAGTCCGGCGATATTGCCATGGGTGTCGATACCGGCGGGGCCGGCGACCAGGGCATGATGTTCGGTTATGCGACGGACGAGACACCCGAGCTGATGCCGATGCCCATCTCCCTGGCCCATAAGCTGACCCGGCGCCTGTCGGAAGTCCGGAAATCCGGCCAACTCAACTACCTGCGCCCGGATGGCAAGAGCCAGGTCACGGTGGAATATGACGCGAACGGCAAGCCTGTCCGGGTCGATGCTGTGGTCATCTCCACCCAGCACGCCGAAAGCGTCACCAACGAGGAACTGCGCGCCGACATCCTGAAGCATGTCATTCAGGCGACCGTCCCGGCAGGACTGCTGGACGAGGACACCAAATACCACATCAATCCAACGGGTCGCTTCGTCATCGGCGGTCCCATGGGCGACACCGGCCTGACCGGTCGCAAGATCATCGTCGATACATACGGCGGCAGCGGCCGTCATGGCGGCGGCGCTTTCAGCGGCAAGGACCCGACCAAGGTCGATCGCTCCGCTGCCTACATGGCCCGCTACATTGCCAAGAACATCGTCGCGGCTGGTCTCGCCCGGCGCTGCGAAGTGCAACTGGCGTATGCCATTGGAGTGGCGGAACCGGTCAGCGTGCTGGTCGATACGTTTGGCACGGGAACAGTTTCGGTCCAGAAACTGCAGCAGTTGATCCGCAAGAATTTCAAACTGACGCCACGGGACATCATCGAAAGCCTGAACCTCCGCCGACCCATTTACCGCAAGACGGCGGCATACGGGCACTTTGGTCGCAACGATCCTGACTTTACCTGGGAAGCGACCGACAAGGCCGCCACGTTGCGGGATCAGGCATCTGTCAAGGAAGCTGTCACCGCAAAGAAATAAATTCGTCCGTTCAATGAAATTCAGGGCAGGCCCGATGGGTCTGCCCTGTTTTGCTTGGGAGCGCACAATAGGGAACATCCGCTAAAAATGAATCGGCGCGATCGAAAATTCGACCGCAAGATCCGGAGTGCGCCGCCCGGCCATTCTGGGCGAAGATTGTTTTCAGTCAAGGAGGTCTCTATGACTGGAGAACGCATCTGGGACCGCGCGTGGAAGATGGTCGTCGAGCGCACCTCCATGGCGGACGCAATGTTCGTCTATGCGGTACGCACTACGGGCATTTATTGTCGGCCGTCGTGTCCAAGCCGCAGACCGCTGCGCGCGTCGGTGGAATTTTACCCCACCAGCGAACTGGCGGAACGCGCGGGCTATCGGGCCTGCAAGCGCTGCACTCCGGCCCAGGAACATCCGCAGCTTCGTACTCTGACAGCAGCTTGCGATTATTTAGATCGTGTTGACCATCAGCCAGTCAAACTGCAGGAACTGGGCGCGGCCGTCGGCTTGAGCCCATTTCATGTGCAGCGAATTTTTCGCCAGTGCCTAGGCATCACGCCCAGGGAATACCAGCAGGCAAGACGCATCGAGCGATTTCGCCGTCAGGTTACACAAGGCGACACGGTAACAACGGCGCTGTACCAGGCAGGGTTCGGCTCCAGCAGCCGCCTCTACGAAGATGCGAATCGACAGTTGGGCATGACGCCCGCGGAACTGCGCGGCGGCGGCAAGGACATCCAGATTCGCTATAGCGTCAGCGATTCACCGCTCGACAAGATGCTGGTTGCTGCAACCGAAGTCGGGTTATGCGCCATCTCCTTCGGCCTGCTGGAGAGCGAATTGGAGGACGATCTGGCGGCGCGCTTTCCGTCTGCGAATCTCAGCCGCGATGAGCAAGGCCTCGGAACCATTGTGCAACGGGTACTCTCTCTTCTGACGGAACATCCGGCAGCTCTGAGTTTGCCCCTTGATGTGCGTGCCACGGCGTTCCAGAAGCGTGTCTGGAAAGCGTTGCAGCAAGTCCCACGCGGCGAGACACGCTCGTATCGCGAAATCGCGGAGTCTCTGGGGCAGCCCAGCGCCGCGCGGGCCGTCGCCCGTGCCTGCAGCCAAAATCCAGTGGCCGTTGTCGTTCCATGCCATCGCGTGGTTGGGTCGAGTGGCGCGTTGACCGGCTATCGGTGGGGGATCGAACGCAAACAAAAGCTGTTGGCGCTGGAAGGCAATGCCCACTTCTTGCGCCGCCCACGGAAGTGATACCCTGACGGTGGGATGCAATTACCATGATTTCGAAGTTTCCCTCTGAGTATGACCGCAAAGTTCCGCGGGTGTTTTCAATCCACGAAAGAAAAGACATCTATGGCAACGACGACAACCGTCCCCTCGCATGTTAAGAACCTTGACCTGGCCGACCAGGGAAAACGCCGCATTGAATGGGCCAACCAATCGATGCCTGTCCTGCAAATCATCCGCAAGGAATTCATCAAGAACCAGCCCCTGAAGGGGATGCGCGTGTCGGCGTGCCTGCACGTGACCAGCGAGACCGCAAATCTGATGATCACGCTGCGAGATGGCGGGGCCGATATCGCACTCTGCGCCTCCAATCCGCTGTCGACTCAGGATGACGTGGCGGCTTCGCTGGCCCGCGACTACGGCATCTCCACCTACGCCATCAAAGGCGAGGACAACGACAGCTACTACTCGCACATCATGGCGGCCATCGACCACAAACCGCATTTGACGATGGACGATGGATGCGACCTGGTTTCCATTCTCCA
This sequence comes from Acidobacteriota bacterium, assembly GCA_021792795.1. GTDB lineage: Bacteria > Acidobacteriota > Terriglobia > Terriglobales > Acidobacteriaceae > JAKAAZ01. Next base: position 74,115 of record JAJYUB010000014.1, read on the forward strand.
TACCAAGCGCAAGGATGTGCTGGATGGCGTGCTAGCAGGCACAGAGGAAACGACGACCGGCGTGATTCGCCTGCGCGCCATGGCCAAAGACAAGGTGCTGAAATATCCGGTGGTCGCCGTAAATGACGCGCTGACCAAGCACATGTTCGACAACCGCTACGGGACCGGGCAATCCACGCTGGATGGCATTATCCGCTGCACCAATGTGCTGCTGGCAGGCTCCCGCTTTGTGGTGGCCGGCTATGGCTGGTGTGGCCGCGGCCTGGCCTCTCGCGCGCGCGGTATGGGCGCGGACGTCATCGTGACCGAAGTCGATCCGCTTCGCGCCATTGAAGCGGCGATGGATGGCCATCGTGTGATGAGCATGGCGGAAGCCGCCAAGATCGGCGATGTGTTTGTCACAGTGACTGGAAATAAGAGCGTCCTGCGGCAGGAGCATTTCGAGCAGATGAAAAATGGCGCCATTGTCGCCAACTCCGGCCACTTCAACGTCGAAATCGACATTCCGGCGTTGGAACGTCTCTCCTCCTCGCAACGCCCCACGCGGGAGTTCGTGGAAGAGTACACGCTCAAAGATGGCCGCCACATTTACCTGCTGGGCGAAGGCCGCCTGATCAATCTCGCCGCCGCCGAAGGTCATCCGGCATCTGTGATGGACATGAGTTTCGCCAACCAGGCCCTGGCCGCCCAATATTTGGTTGAGAGCTATTCCAAGCTCGAACCCAGGGTCTACTCGGTCCCACTGGAATTGGACAGCCGAGTGGCGCGATTGAAGCTGGAATCGATGGGTTGCAAGATCGACCGCCTCACTCCCGAGCAGGAAGAGTATCTGGCCGGCTGGTCGGAAGGGACCTAAGCGGCACCCGGCGTCAACATCCAATCGAGCCATATGGATGTCGATGGGGTCGTACGGAACAGCGTATCTACACAGCGTATCTACGCAAAAATGCCCTCGTTCGCTACAGCGGACGAGGGCATTTTGATTGGAGCCGCACAAGGCACCCCGAACGATCTGTTTAGGGCAGAACTGGATCGTTTACGGGGAGAACGGTGTAGGAATTGGCGCCTCCCGGAGGATCGATCGTCGCAGAGGCGTTTGGAGGGTCGAAGAAGAAAATCGAGTAGATCTTTCCGGACGCAGGGGAGAACGTGTGCGTCGCCAGGACCTTGTTCGGATTTCCTGCTGGCGTGACCTGCACTTCCAGGGTCCCCGGCGACAATTGCAGGTATGGATTCGTCACGCCCTGAAACTGCATATTTCCGACGACTGGCGACCCACCGACGCCCGCTCCGGCGGCCGTAATGTATATATCGACAGGCCCGGCCACGGTGGAGGCGTCCATGACGCGGAGACTATAGCCTCCGCCTGTAGGGGCGGTGTTGTCGTCGGTGAGCGTTTGGAACATGATGTTGGGCATGGGAGCTTCCACAACAATGGTGTAGGCCGTATTTTTTACGAACGTTTGTGTCGTAGACGCCAGGTCCGTGCCCGGCGTTGAATACGCAATCAGCGTCTGATTGGTCCCGGCGCCCAGCGGCCGATAATTTCCTGAGGCATCGATGCCTGCATACTGTCCCTGCTGCTGCACGCCTTCCGTGCCGAATGGCACGGCTGAAACGATGGGGGTCTGGCCCGCCAGAATGGTGAAGTTTGACAACCCCTGAGACGCATTCACGACGCGCACGTAGCTGTTACCTGCGACGCCGCAGCCCAGCAGCGCCAGAGATGCAGTCAGAGAGAGAATTCCGCACGAACCACGCCACTTTGAATACATCATCAATCCGCTCCTCCAAAAAACGCCTTCATTGCATCGACCGTTGCATCGTCCAATACGTCGCGAACTAACTCCAGGAACTGGACCTCATGTAGCTGATCTTGATCTTCCCGCAGCGGCCAGGGGGGTCCCGTTGCTGCTTCAAATAGATGCCGATTGCTACAACGAGTTTGCCGTTTCTTGGCGAGTTTTTCAATTGGATAATTACAAATGTCTACAATCTGTCAATCTGTGGCATTGCCGCTTGGATTACCGAAGTTCTTCAAGAATGCCAGTATGGGCCGCAAATCGCCTCCAGGCAAGTGTCTGGCGAAGTTTCCCGGCTTTCGGGCCAAGGAAAACGCTCGCGCCACTGGAATCCGGAGAGCGCTGTCGACACCATGGGACCCGAAGTTGCCGACGGGGACCGCAAAAAATCAGGCCCATCTTTCGCCAGCAACGGGCGCATCCCGGGCGGTGCCCGGACCTCCGCGATATCCACGCGCCTACATCGCCGCTTCCAATGGCGTGGACAAGCTGGCCCCGTTGGCGGGACCAGCCCCCACGCCGAAGGCCGCATTGTCAGAAACCAGCGATACAAATACTGCGTCGATGACCATGCGAACGCAGAGAGTCGCTGGTGGATCTGGAGCGTGGTCTTGAGAAAACGGTCAACCCGGCTGGCGGTCCGGGCATCCAACGGTGCCGCGGCAATATCGCCAGATGCTGGCCGAATGGCGCGTCGCGGTCAAAACGAGATTGCCAAAATCAACGGCGTGAAATGAAAATGATCTTTGCCGGAAGGGAACATGAATTTTGCAAAAAATCTCTGGCCGGATCGTGGGCGCTGGAAAAAGGTATCCTGTGCGAAGCGCGATTTATGAGTCTTTTAGATGGTAAATGCGTCTTACTTGGATGACCCCAGACCGCGAGGTCAACAACCTGGATGCAGGAGAGAACCATTGAAATCAGGAAAGTCCATTTTCATCCACCCGTTCCTTCGTTCCATCGTCGCTGCCAGCGCCCTGGTCGCATCGTTGCCCGCTCTAGCCCAGAGCTTTCATAACGCGCCTGCCTCCTCGGCCGCGCTGAGGGACCCGTACACGGGACAGCAGAATGCTAAGGCGGGCCAACCGCTATACCGGCAGAGCTGCGCCCCCTGCCATGGCGCAAATGCCAAGGGGACCGGCAACATCCCTTCCCTGGCCAGCGGAGCGACACAGGCAGCCAAGCCAGGCGAGATTTTCTGGTTCATTACCCACGGCGATGTGCCCAATGGGATGCCCGCATGGGCGAGCCTGCCCGCCCAGCAGCGTTGGCAGATCGTTACCTATTTGGAGTTTTTGCGGGGTCCCGATGCCGCGCGATTGACTGCGGCCGGCAACAGCGAAAATGCGGCCTCGGGTGCAATCAACGCGCCGCCTCCAACGCCTCCCTTTACAGACTTTCGATTTGAGAAGCCGGGAACGATTCGCAAAATTGCAGTGCAGGACCTTCCCGCGCCATTTGCCACTCAGTCCGCAGGCAACGGCCCGACCATCGTTCCTCGTCCGGCAGGCGTTTGGCCGCAGGCCCCCAAGGGTTTCAAGGTGCAGCTTTACGCAACTGGCCTCGACAATCCGCGGCTGATCAGGACGGCCCCGAATGGCGATGTCTTCCTCGCCGAAACCAGTAAAGGCCAGATCATGGTCTTCCGCGGGACTGCGGCGGATGGAAAACCGGAGACGACCAGCATTTTTGCCAGCGGACTGAACGAACCTTTCGGCATCGCTTTCTATCCTCCGGGGCCGAACCCGAAGTGGTTGTACATCGGGAACACGAATGCGGTGGTGCGATTCCCTTATAAGAACGGGGACTTGACCGCGACCGGGCCAGCGCAGCACTTGGCAAATCTGCCCGCCAACGGCAGAGGCCATACCACGCGCGACATTCGGTTCTCGCCCGATGGCAAGACGATGTTCGTTTCCGTCGGTTCGGGCTCGAACGTCAACGATCCGGACACGCACCCGGAAGAAAAAGATCGCGCCGATATCCTGGCGTTCAATCCAGACGGCTCACACATGCGTATCTACGCCTATGGAATTCGCAACCCTGTAGGGCTGGCCATCAACCCGAAAACCGGCCAACTGTGGTGCAGCGTGAATGAGCGCGACGCGCTGGGCGACAATCTTGTTCCCGATTACATTACGCATGTGCAAAAGGGCGGCTTTTATGGCTGGCCCTGGTGGTATATCGGCGGGCACCAGGACCCGCGGCTGGAAGGAAAGCGTCCGGAATTGAGAAACAAGGCGATCGTTCCAGATGTGCTGTTGCAGCCGCACAACGCATCGTTGGAAATGACGTTTTATGAGGGCAAGCAGTTCCCAAAACAGTACCACGGCGACATTTTTGCGGCCGAACATGGCTCCTGGAACCGGGCGATTCGCGCCGGATATGAAGTGATTCGCGTTCCGCTGCACCAAACCGGCCACGCCACAGGAGAATACCAAGACTTCCTTACCGGCTTTGTGCTCCCCAACGGAAACGCGTGGGGCCGACCGGTCGGCGTTACGGTTGCGCCTGACGGATCGCTGCTGGTGACCGACGATGGCTCCAATTCCATCTGGCGGGTCGTCTATACCGGGAAGTAGCGCCGTATGTCGGAAACCAGGCGATCGTTGTTTTTCGTCGGCTCGAAACCTGGCGCTACCGTGCGATTCGATGCTGAATCGCACTCGGGGACGAAGCCGTCGATTGCGCGCGCCGAAATTCGAAGCAATCCAGCTACTTCCCTGAAGATCGTTGGGCGTTAATTGACCTGCCTGCAAAGCAGGCCAAATTGCTTCTAAGCAATTGAAAAAGTTTGGAGGCGCGGGTCGGGATCGAACCGACGCATAAAGGTTTTGCAG
>JAJYUB010000071.1 GCA_021792795.1 Acidobacteriota bacterium
AGCACACCAAAATGCCGCAGTTTCAGTGGTCCGACCAGGACTTGTATGAAGTGACGCAGTACATCCTGAAACGGCTTACCGATCCGGACCTATTGAAGGATGTGCCGCAGTTGGGGGCGCCCACCGACGCGGAGATACAACTTGGCCGGCAGTTGTTCGTCGAAAAGGGCTGCGCCGAGTGCCATGTAATCCGGGGAGTCACCCCGCGCAGCAGCTTCGGCCCCGATCTTTCCGCGTTCGGCATGGCGGCAGGCCCTTATCTTGTTCAGGTCAAGGTAGCACAGAAACAGTCACAGCCTTTGCATTTTGTTAAAGGGAATGTATCGCAACTGGACATCAGTGTGTCGAAGGTTCCGAAGTTCATGATTTCTTACATCCGGGCGAAAGTAACTGACCCGGTTTCCGTCAGCCCTGAGACGCACATGCCCCAATTTCATATGAGCCAGGCCGACCTGGACGATTTAACGACCGCTTTGCTCAGCATGAGCGGCCCTCCAATCACGAGCAGTACGCAGAAATCCTTGATCGTTCCGCGTCCGCACCCGGAATTTCATCCGGATGGCCAATTTCAGCAACTCTACCATCGGTATAAGTGCTATGTGTGCCATTCGTTCAACGGATATGGTGGGACGTTGGCGCCAAGCCTCTCGTATGAGGGCAGCCGGTCGCAACACGAATGGCTGATCGAATTCCTACAGAATCCTCAAACGCTTCGCCCGACACTCACGGTGCGAATGCCGGAGTTCAATATGTCAAAAGAGGATGCAACCACGATCGCAGATTATCTGTCGGCCTCGCTTCGAAACCCGCATGTGGACCCCACAGTGATCGATGAAAAAGAATTTACGCCGCAGATGGCGGAGCATGGGAAACAACTCTACGAGGCAAAATATCAGTGCCAGTCTTGCCATACGATTGGCGCCTCCGGGGGGTATGTCGGCCCAAGCCTGAACAATGCGGGCAACTGGCTGACTCCCGCGTGGATGGAGGCGTGGTTGCACGACCCTCAGGCATTGGTCCCGGGCACAATCGAGCCGCGACATTCCTTTACTGAAGATGAGGTCCGGGACTTGACCGCATATTTGCTGACATTGAAGCAGGCCCCGGCATCGGGGAGCGCCGCATCTGCCGCGATAGCGGGAGGGGGAGGGGGAGAATGAAGTATCTGCTGATTTTCTTCTCGGTTACGGTTGGATGTCTAGGGCTGGCCGCATACGTGATGAAGCGCTTTCCCAACCCGCCATGCTGGTGCTGGTCGCGGGGCCAGGGCGCGATCGTTACAACGGTGCCGCATCCTGCATGGCATCAGTACGCCTCGTTTGGTTCCTATGGAACTGAGACTGACTGGAACGACCCGCAACGCATCATTTCTCTGAATTATCATGAAGCACACGGTAAGATCATTTTCTACCAACAGTGTGTATGGTGCCACGCGGACTCTACGCCGGCCGGACCTTCCAATCGCTCCAACGTCACGCCTACGCCTCCGCTGATGAACGATGGGACCGTGTTCAATGGGATGAGCGATGCGTCGCTGCAACGGATCATTACGCTGGGAGGAAGAGCTATGGGGAAATCGGCCATGATGCCGCCGTACGGCAAGTCGCTGACGCAGGACGACATCCGCAATCTGATTGCTTATATGCGGGCCATTGCCGTGCCGTCGTATCGCAAGTCGCCGAGCGGGTCCCCCCGGGACCGGAAAAAGAAGCCTTCATGAGATGCGCCGTCCGGCTTTTCAGTGCCGCGCGCGGACCCATTCTGGTGGGTCTGCTCCTTGGCGCGACGGTACCGGGATTCGGTCAGGTGGGTCCAGATGGAATACTGAATCCAAGATTGAAAGCCGACGAAGCCAAGTACCTTCCGCAGCTTCAATCTCTCCAGCAATCGATTGCCGCGACAAAATTCCCCTATCCCTTCAAGCTGGCCCGCTATTTGAACGCAAAACCAGGCCAACGCGCGGCGTCCGATCGCAATGGGATCGAATTTGTTTACTTTGAAGGCCGGGAGATATTGAAGATCTCCGGGATTTATCAGGCGGCCTTCAACTCGACCCAGCTTTCGGAGAACGAGCGCGCCAGTCGGACCTTTCAGGACGTGGTTGTTCCCATCCTGCGACTTGTCGCGCAGCAAATCCCAGCGAACATCGACTGCGATGGTATTGGCTTTGAAGTCGTTTACGACACGCGAGATGCAAACAAGGTCTACGACTTTGAGGGCCAAGAGGTCTTGACCGTCGTGTTCGATCGGAAGGACGCATTTTCCTATCTGACCGTGTCCGGGAATACGCAACGGCAGGAGATTCTCAATCGTTCGGACATTTTTGTGGATGGCAAGGACTTCGGTCTTGCGCTAGGCCAGAAGGCCCCACTCAACGTACAGGCGCTTGAGCGCTCGGTCCCGCGTCAGGAGCGAACACAATCTTCCCCTGTTTCAGCAAGTACCGCTTCCACTCCTGGTGGCACCGCTTCTGCAGTCATGGCCTCTCCGGTGGTTGCACAATCGAAGTCCGACTTGAGGCTTCCACCATCTGCGGATGCAATGCAGCTACAGACGCAGTTTCAGCCGCAACTCAATGCGATGCTGAAAGCAGATGGAACAAGGTTTCATCTTATGGAAAGCGCGCCGCCTGTGTTTGAAAGTCACGGCGATCGGACAGTTTTACATCTCACGATGCAAAATACCCTGTCCTTTGAGACGGGTACAAGTTCCATTTACAAGCGTGCCGCTCAAAGTTTCGATCTTTTTCTTGCGCCGGAGTTGAAGGACATGCTGAAGGAACTCCCGGCAAACGCGGAATACGACTCGCTAGATTTTTCCGTACGCAATCGCCTCGGTGCCGAGAAATCTCCTTCTGAAACTGTCGATTACATTTGTCCTCTGAACTCCATTCGTTCCTTCGTCGAGCGAAAAATTACCAGTCAGGATGTCATCGACCAAAGCGTTGTTCTGGTGAACGGCGTGCGGATTGCCCTCAATTTACAGCTTGTCGAGTAGGCCATCCATTGAGAGGTGTTGCGATCGCGTCTGCCGCTCCATAGCCAGAGTGGATACTGTTGTCTGGTCATGAGGAGCACGTCCGCTTCGCCCTTCTCAAGAGGGCCGGAGGTCGACTATCGCGGGCCGGGAGCGGCTGAGGTTCGGAAAGAACTGCTGAAGCATGTTACGGAGATTCGCACGTTCTCGCAAGGTAGCGCCGGTGAAAACCGGAAACCGCACTTGTCGCTGAAGGGACGTGGAATCTGGTTGCGACGGAAGAAGACGCGGCCGAGGCGATTCCCGCGCAAGTTCGGAGCATCGCAGACCCCACAACCCAAAGACATTCATTCCAAACGGCTTCCGACATCGACTCGGAGGCCGTTTCTCTGTCAGCCTCCAGCGAAACATATCCAGTCCGCGGCACATGGACTTCACCGCTCCGCGGATGGGGAATACCATGGCAGCAGATGGGCCTCTTCTTCGCCGCAGGATCGCCGACCACGGAATTCTCACCCGCCGAGGTGAAAGCGAGCTTGGTTGCCGCCATCGAGAAGCTCGGTCCTCGCACCAAGGTCTTGGCCGTGCCGCCTGACTTTACGCGCATGCACTCCATGAGCGGCATCCTCACCGAGCACGCCTGGAATTATTACAGAGCCGCGCTCACGGACGTGCTCCCCGCGCTGGGGACGCACAGTCCCATGACCGAATATGAAATGCAGACCATGTTCGGCACTGTGCCCCGCGATTTATTCCGCACGCACGACTGGCGCAACGACGTCGTCACGCTCGGAGAAGTTCCACGAGAGTTTATTCGCGAAGTTAGCGAAGGTAAGATCGGGTTTCCCGTGCCCGTCCAGGTGAACAAGCTGCTGCGAGACGGCGGTCACGATCTTATCCTGTCCATCGGGCAGGTGGTGCCGCATGAAGTCATCGGCATGGCCAACTTCAACAAAAACATTTTCGTTGGTACGGGCGGGGTCCTTGGCATTCACCGCACCCACTTCCTGGGCGCGGTCTACGGCATGGAGCGCATGATGGGCCGCGCAGATACGCCAGTCCGACGAGTCCTCAACTATGCCAGCGACCACTTTGCCCGGAATCTGCCGATCGTTTACGTGCTCACCGTCGTCAGCAAGAACGCAGCGGGCAAGCTGGTGATGAACGGTCTCTTTATCGGAGATGATTTCGAGTGCTTTGAACGCGCCGCCGCGTTGAGCCTCAAAGTCAATTTCTTCATGATGGATCGGGAGATCCACAAAGCCGTCGTTTTCCTGGATTCCCATGAGTTCAAATCCACGTGGCTCGGAAACAAAAGCGTCTATCGCACGCGCATGGCGTTGGCCGACGGCGCCGAACTGATAGTTCTCGCCCCTGGCGTGCATGCCTTCGGCGAAGATACGGCCATCGATGTTCTTATCCGGAAGTATGGCTACTGCGGCACGCCCGCAACCTTGGAAGCTGTCGAGAACGACTCAGTGCTGGCCAATAATCTGTCCGCCGCGGCGCACCTCATTCACGGCTCCAGTGAAGGACGCTTCACCATCCGCTACTGCCCCGGTGGTCTGACCCGCGACGAGATCGAAGCTGCACACTACGCCTATGGCGACCTGCGCGAATACCGCGCAAAATACGATCCGACCAGGCTTGTCGATGGATGGAACACAGTCGGCGGCGAAGAAATCTTCTTCATCTCGAATCCGGCGCTGGGGCTCTGGGCGTATCGGGGCCGATTCAGCCAGTAAGCGCGGTTTTACCGAAACATGTGTTTGGAGACGGCGGAAGTTTGGCGGCTCTCGTTTGCCGTCGTTGAACGGCGCGCTTTCCAACTGTCTCGTAACGGCAGTTTCAATCGGAAAGAGGTCGCCCGATAGCTACCACTGAATCTTGCCGGGAAAATATTCCGCGATCAGGTCCTGATAATACGGGAGAATTTCCGGCAGGTCCGGTTTTGCCGCGCCCTTGGAGTAGAGATCGTATGGGTTGAACTTTCGCACCCATTGAAACATTTCTTCATCGTGCGGCGACATTAGATGGCGATAGGCTCCATGCCTATGGGCGGAGTAAAAGGAGTGATACCGCAGCATGTAATGTGCCGGTTCCGGAAGATAGTTCCTTGTCGCCTGGTAAATGTATTCATCATGTCCCCAGGACATATGGACATTCTCTAGCCCGCAGTGCGGTTCATAGATGCCATATAACTCCTGGTACAAGGGATTCTGCGAATCTGGATTGGCGCGGAAATATTCGGGGAAGACAATTGAATCCGAGTAAGCGCATCCAACGGGGAAAGTATCGCCGACCACGGCCCACTGCGGCTCTCCATAGAGACAAAGTACCTTTCCCAGATCGTGGATGAATCCGGTGAGAACGAACCAGCGTGGATGACCGTCCATGCGAATGGCCTCTGAAGTCTGCAACAGGTGTTCAATTTGTGTTAGATCTGTATCTGGATCGCTGTCGTCGACCAGGGTATTTAGAAACTCCGCTGCTTCCCAAATCGTTTTCTGTTCTTTCTGCAGCGGTAGATACTCCCGCTCCTTGTCCTGGACGAAGTCGACGGTTTGCAAGGCATGATTCAGGCGATAGAATTCCGCGACACCGGGATTTACATCGGGATCGTAATTGCGGAACTCTTCCCGGTCCTTATTTTCCTTATAGCGAGAGGCAACAAAGTCGTCCCAATCGTCGAGTTTCTTGAGCGGATTTTCGGCGGTCGTACGGTTCATCATGGACTCCGAGTAAAAGAGTGATCTGATCTTACGGCGCAAAGGTAGGGAATCGCAAATCAATTTCAACCTCCCGGATGCGATCCGCTCGTATTTGCAGCCGCTGGTAAATAGCCTAATTGTTGTCTCGTTCTCAAAATTCTCGGACCTGTTCGAGGGCCCTCGTTCAGCACGCCCGCCTTGCGTGCTTGCGATAACTACTTCTCGCTCTGGCCGATGTTGTGCCACCTTGCATCAATTTCTTCCAGTGTGCAGCCTTTTGTCTCCGGCACCAGCCGGTACACAAAAATCCATGCGAGGATGCCGATCAGCCCATAGAGCCAGAAGGTCCACGCGCGGCCCAGGGAATGCAGCAAGCTCAGAAACGTCAGCGCTACCAGAAGGTTTGACCCCCAGTTGGTGACCGTAGCGATGCTCATCGCGCGGCCGCGAATTTTCAGCGGATAAATTTCTGAAATCAGAAGCCAGAAAACCGGACCCAGGCTGATTGCAAAACAAGCCACATAAACCGGCAGGCTGATCATCGCCACCCAGGCAACGATGTTCGACAATGTAGGGGAGAGAAAGGAGAAGCCGAGCACTCCAAGACTCAGGATCATCCCGAAGATGCCATAGAGAAGAAGCGGGCGTCGTCCGACACGATCGATCAGGCGCAGGGCAACAATGGTCAACAACACCATAACGATGCCGACTCCCACAGTAGCCAAAATTGCCGCTGAGGCGGAACGGAGCCCCGCGAACTGGAAAATAGTTGGCGCATAATACAAGACCGTGTTGATGCCGGTGAACTGCTGGAATATCGCCAGCCCGATGCCGACAATCAGCGGTCGTCGCATCGAAACGTTCAATAACTCGCGCCAGCCGCCTTCCTGCAATTGCAGATCGGCTTCAATCTCGGCCAGTTCCGTGCCTACGTCGGTAGTTTCGCGGATGCGTTGCAGCACGGTACGGGCGAGCGCGTTCTGCGACCGGCTCATCAGCCACCGCGGACTTTCCGGAACAAAGATCAGGCCAATGACAAGGACCAGCGCGGGAATTGCCGCCAAACCGAACATCCAGCGCCAAGCCCGCGCGTCTGCAAGACCGTAGTCCGCCAGGTAAGAAACCACGATGCCGATCGTGATCATCAGTTGATTGAGCGAGACCAGTTTGCCGCGAATGGCGGCCGGAGATACCTCGGAGATATAAAGCGGGGCCGTGAACGATGCGATGCCGATCGCGATGCCGACAATCACGCGGCCACCTGCGAGCCAGGTCGGCGAAGGAGCCAGTGCGGTCCCGATCGCGCCAATGATGAATAGGATCCCGACTTGGATGAGGACCCTGCGGCGACCGAAGCGGTCCGCCAATTTGCCGCCAAAGGACGCTCCAATCACCGCGCCCAAAAGAACGGCGGCGACAACGACTTCTTCCTGGACCCGGCTAAGCGAGAAATCCTTTTGAACGAAAAGAATCGCTCCGGAAATGACGCCGGTGTCGTAGCCGAACAGGAGCCCGGCAAGCGCCGAGATCCACGAGACCATGGTGACGAAGCGGCTGGTTGCCGGTTTGGGGCTATGCAATTCTTGAGATGACAAAAATGGCCTCCACCCTAATTAATTAGGGTGCAACAAACTTTCGACAGCGTCCCGTGCATGGTTGACAACTGCGGGCGGTGGCTGGGAACGACCAAATATTTTTCGGCGACATGTCCTTCACGTTCGAATACGCATCGGAGATGGCCCTTTCGGGCCCATTGAAAGGCCCGGAACATGCCCCTCAGCAGCATACCCGATCTTGCCGAGACCATGGAGAATCTTTCCGCTGGGCAAACGTCCGCGGCAGAACGCAACTCAAATCCCGATCTTCCGCGCAACCATCATCCAGCATCGCAAACTGGCTGCCACGCTGGAATGACTACATCGCCGGCAGCGGGCCCTTGCTTGGCGCAAGAATGTCGTCCAACCGGTCCGGCGTTCCTTCTACCCGCTGCAGCGACGGATAGCGCATGCCATCGTAGTACGGCATGGCAATCGTCTTGTATTCCTTGCCTTCGCGAAATTGTAACTGCAACGGTTTCTTGTCCGTTTCCGCCGCCAGAATCGCATCCGTCAGCACCTTCGGCGTAAAGGCGGTGCCATTCACTGAGACGATTTCCATGTCCGGCGTGACGCCAGCCTTGAACGCCGGACTGCCCCACCACACATTGGAGATCATGCCAGAAGCGCCATGTCCGCGTCGCGAGCCCACCGAGAAGCCCAGAGACGTGGAGAAATCCGCAAAGCCCAACTTCTCCAGCTCTTTCGATAGCCATTCCGTGGGCTTGTCCGTGTACGCCAGCTTGTAGCCGCCCTGCGTGAATCCGTTCATAGGAACCGCCGCGTGCAAATCGTACACGCGTTCTTGAAGGAAGCTCTTCCAGTCATACGGCGCAATTTCATTCAGGGCCTTTACCACATCGCCAAGCGTGTACTGGTCCGTAATCGTGCTGCCGTTGTAGACGCCGAGAAATTTCTTGCAGAAATCGTCGAGCGATTTCTTTCCATCGGTCAATTCACGAATCTTCGTGTCCGCATCCAGCCAGATCAGCGCTCCCTCCATGTAGTAATCCTCCGGGCGTTGATAGCTGACCCAACTGACCGGACGACGCTGCGAGAGGATGGGCTGGTTGGTGGTATCGACCAGCGGGCGCCAGTCGCGTCCCGCGCTGATGGCAAAGTTTGCGGCGATACGCGCAAAAAAGTCCCGTGTCTGTTCCGGCGTTCGCATGCCGGCCCGCGCGGTCAGCACGTTGCCCCAGTATTCCGTCATCCCCTCGTACACCCACAGCAGATCGTCCCGCATGGGCACATTGAAATTCGGGGTCCACAGGTCCGCCGGCCTGCGGAACTTTCCGTTCCAGGAGTGCGTGTACTCATGCCCCAGCAGGTCCCGCTCCAGAATGCCGTTCGGCCAATCGGTCAGGTAATTCGCAGGCTGGCCATCCTCGCTCGACTGGTGGTGCTCCAGTCCGATTCCTCCTACCTTATTGCTGATCAGCAGCAGAAAATCGTAGTGTTTGTAATGGTGCGAGCCGTAGAGTTTGTCTGCCTCCATGGCAAGATTCTTGTGTTCGGCCATCTCCTCTGGAGTCATCTTCAGATCGTCCGCCGTATCGGCAAACAGATTCAAATGTACGATGTCGGTCGAGGTGGGCGAGAGATCGACCCGCTTGTAGTAAAGGCCCGCGTATAACGGAGAATCCACCAGCGTGTTCAGCGGCGTGCGTTCAAACTTGATCGTGTCGCCCTGGTCGGAGCCGGTCTCCAGCGCGGTGGCATACTTCCATCCGCTCGGCAGCTTCAGCGTGGCATCAAATGGAATGTCACGCGAAAAATATCCCGCCGGATACATCGCCACTTCGTTCCATTCCAGGTCCGCGATGGCGTCGGAAATCTCGATGCGGCCCGCGCTCGGTTTGATCGGAGAAAGGTAATCGAAATCCAGTCCCACCGTCTTCGCGCCTGTTGTCAGCGGCACATGGATCGCATACATATTCACGCGGTCGCGCACCCATTGCACGCTCCTGCCATCGACCGTTGTCGCGATGCCTGCCAGGCTCGCAATCGGTCCCGAGGGCGCATGTTCGCCCGGGAGCCACTGCGGATACAGCAACACCATCTCTTTGGTGCCCGGCTCCACCGGAATCTCCTCATGCACCTTCTCGACACGGTCCACGATGTTGGTCAGGTCAACCGTCAGCTCAATCGGGCCAGCATAAGGCTTGTCGAGCGGCGCAACGACAGGCGGCGGCATCGGTACCGGCTGCGGTTGCGGTTGCGGTTTTGTCTGCGCCAGAGCGCACGAGGCGAGGAGGATAGAGATAACCGGCAAGAAATTCGCGGAACGCATCATGGCAACGAGTGTAACCGCTGTTGCAGTGGGAATGCCACCCACCCCTTGCGCATTGGTCGCTGCTGGGCGCAAAGTCGCCTATCTCGGCTTCTGCAAGGCGTGACTGCGCGGCTGCTGAGGGTCGTACACTCCTTTCACAATTCCGCGGCCTTCTTGAATGGTGAAATAACGGTCGACAGATGGAATGTCGACTTTCTCCGTGGTTCGATCAGGCCAGTGAATTTCCACCCGGTCCACCTTGCTGCTAGTCTCCAATCCAAAATGCACGCGTGAATCGTTGTTGGAAACGAAACTGCCTCCGCTGAGCACATCCCCGCGCTGACGAATTCCTCCAGCCGTCAAGTACACTGCGGCGCCCGTGGCGTCGCGCGGACTTTTTGGTCCGCCGATCAATTGGAAGCCGATCCAATGGTTGCTGTTCACAGTCACATTGCGCAACAAAACCGGCACGCCGTCCAGTTCGTTGATGACAACATCGATTTTTCCATCGTTGAACAGGTCGCCGAAGGCCGCGCCACGTGCCGTGTAGGTTGCGGCCAGGCCGGTCCCGTTCACCGCGGGTACCAGGTCAAACTTTTTTCCCGCGATATTGTGAAACAGCAACGGACGCTCCGCGTAGCTGGTGCCCCAGTTGTGTTGATCGACCTCCGGATACAAATGGCCGTTGACTACGAAAATATCCTTCCAGCCGTCATTGTCGTAGTCCACAAAACCATCGCCCCAGCCCACAAATGGAATGGTGGGATCGGCGATCCCCATTTGATAACTGACATCGGTGAAGCTGGCATCGCCGTCGTTCCGATAGAGCGGGTTGTAGTCGTCGGAAAAGGTGGTGTTGTAAATATCGAGCAGGCCATTGTTGCGATAGTCTCCGATCGCGATTCCCATCGAAGCGGTTTCCCGTCCGCTTTCGTTCAACGCATAGCCGGAGCTGTAACTGTCGTCTTCAAATGTTCCATCGCCCTTATTGATATAGAGATAGCTGGGCGTGGAATCGTTCGCAACCAACAGATCGACCCTGCCATCGTTGTTCACATCGGCAAACACGGAAGTCAAACCATAGTAATCGTTCGGATCGCTTACGCCTGCCTTGACGCTGACATCTGTAAATGTGCCATCGCCGTTGTTGTGGAACAGATGGTCCCCTTCTCCCGGCAGGCCGCGCGGTCCGCACATCACCCTGGCGCCGCGAAACTGGCACGACTCCAGGCTGGTAGGATGCGCGATGTCGTAGTGAATGTAGCCGGAGACGAACAGGTCGAGACGCCCATCGCCGTCATAGTCGCCGAACGTCGCGCCAATCGACCAGTTCCCCAGTGCCACGCCGGCTTTTTCCGCGATATCGGTAAATGTGCCATCGTGGTTGTTGCGATACAGGCGGTTCTTTCCGAAGTTGGTGACGTAGATGTCGGGCCAACCGTCGTTGTCAAAATCGCCCACCGCCACGCCTTCTCCCCAACGGCCATTGGCCACGCCAGCTTGTTCTGCAACGTTGGTAAACGTTCCGTCATGATTGTTGTGGAACAGCGCTGCCTGCGGCGGCGTAGTTTTGCCGCTCATCGCATCATAGGTCGAACCGTTCACCAGGTAAATGTCCAGCCAGCCATCGTGGTCGTAATCCAACAGCGCCACCCCAGCCCCGAATGCGTCCAAAATATACTTCTTGCCCAACGTTCCGGTCTGTTCCCGCCATTTCGTCAAGCCCGCTTTGTCGGCGATGTTTTGAAAGACGATCGGCCCTGCATCCACATACCCGCCGGCAGTGATCGGGCGCTTTTGTGCATCGAGTACCGGCGCGGAGGCTTCTCCCGTAGAGACCCCCGCGCCGCCCATCTGCTGTTGCGCTTGCGGGGCCATCGAAGCTCGCCCGCGCGCCCCGATACCCTGAGTTGGCAGGAAGGTCAGTAGTAGAAAAACTGAGCACCCGGCGAGCAGAATATTTTCTCGCTTGTTCAAAAATCGCACTCCGTGGATTTGCCAAGTCTACTATGTCAACCGACAGGTCCGCAGCACACTATCGTCGGCAACCGCATACAACGTCCTAATGCGAGTGCTCCGTACGCAGGATGGTTTGCGCGTTCTGCTCCGCCTGAAGCTTTTTGCAAATGTTCCTCTCGCGGGCGGCCTCCGCATGTTGGCCGGCCATGCTCAACGCTGTTCCCAGCACGAAGTGGGCCTGCGCAAAGTCAGGATCGACTTCTGTCGCCTTCTTCAACGGTTTCAGCGCCTTCAACGGCTGGTCCAGCATAATGTGGCATTGGCCAAGGCCCATCAGCGCATCGCGGTAATTCGGATTGACGGCAACCGCCGCCTCAAGATAGGGGATCGCCTGCGCGGGCTTGTTTTGCTGACGCATAATTTCACCCATCATGTAGTTGGAAACGGGATCGTTCGGATACCGGCTCAACTCTTGCTCGAATTCCTTCACTGCCTGCGGGACCAGGTGCTGCCTCCAGTCGATCAAACCCAGGCTGGAATGCACGCCGGGATAGTTCGGATCTTCGGCAAGAACAGTCTGGAATTCTTTGAACGCGTCTCCCTCCTTCGACATCGCGTCATCCGCCAGTCCGAGCATGAAATGCGCCTCAGGAGAATCAGGATTGATGGCCATAATCCGATCAAAGACCGTCGTTACGCCGCTGTAGTTCTTGGCTCTCCAATACGCCTTTCCTAAAACGTCGAGCGTTGGCAGATCGTTCGGCTGCAGGCGGTTTGCCCGCTCCAGGTACACAATGGCTTCGGGGTAGCGGTCCAGCGCAAACAGGTCGAGACCGGTAATGTCCAGCGCCTGAAACGTGGGTGTCGCTTTCGCGAACGACTCCAGGAAAGGCAGGGCGTCTTTGTATCGGTGTGCCCGAAAATAGGCGACGCCCAGGTTGCGTCCTGTAATGGGGTCGCCGGGTTTCAACCGTAACGCCTGCTCGTAGAGTGCGATTGCCTCGCCGTCTCGGCCTTGCCGGGCCAATGCAATCGCCAGGTTGTTGAGAATCTCAATCGAATTCGGAGCGATCGCAAGGGCCTGGCGGAAGGCTTTTTCGGCGGCTGCGTTGTCCCCCTGTTGCAAGGCGCGGTTTCCGCGCGACCAATCCTGGGAAAGCTGCTGTCTTTGCGTTGCGGGTTTCGATTCTCCTCGCTGACCGGAAGCGCATGCGGAAGAAAAGATAACTAAAGATAATGAAACGATAGAATAGATCTTACGCTTTACATAAATATTTTTCGACAATTGACGGCCCATTTTGAGAATCCGACTTACCACGGCTAAGGAATTTCAAAAAAATAGCTCGCTCGCATTCGCGAACACTGTAAAACGCGCGCCGATTTTTTTCATTGACAATTAGTCGCACACCTAGTCTTATAGATGAGATAAACTTGCAATCGTTTGCCGCGGCGGCCAATGATTGCTATTAAAGCGCGGCACGACGAAGCGCTCAACCGTAATTTGTCAAACTTTCTAAGAGGTCACTTCACATGCAACGATACAGGTCGCTCGTCGTTATTTTCACCGCCCTTCTGCTGTGCATCCCATCGATGATAAAGGCCCAGGAACTGCAAGGCACCATCAATGGCACGGCCATGGATGTTTCTGGAGCTGTCATTCCCAACGCCACCGTGACCATTAGCCAAAACGGCGTGAACGGGGCAGTTCGCACCATCCAGACAAATGCTGCCGGAAGCTACACCGCAACCAACCTCCCGGCGGGGAATTACACCGTCAGTGTAACTGCCTCCGGTTTTCAGACGTATACGGCGCAGAATGTCGTCCTCTTTGTGGCGCAAACACGCTCCGTGAACGCGAAGCTCAAGCCGGGTTCGACCAGCCAGACCGTGACCGTAAGCCAAAACGCGGTCAGCCTGGACACCACCACCAGCGCGCTGGCGGGAACAATCTCCGGTACCCAGGTTCGCGAACTCCAGTTGAACAATCGAAATTTCGAGCAATTGGTCACCTTGCAACCCGGCGTCGTCAGCGGGCTGCCGGACGAAGTCGGCTTTGGCCTCAGCAACACTTCGGCGGTTGCCGTCAACGGCGCGCGTGACACGGCCAACAACTGGACGGTAGACGGCGCGGACATCAACGATAGCGGCTCCAACGCCACGCTGCTGAATGTACCAAGCGTCGACGCGATCCAGGAATTTACCCTGGAAAGAAGCACCTATGACGCTGGATTCGGTCGCAGCGGCGGCGGACAGGTCCTGGTGGCCACCAAATCCGGCACCAGCGCCTTCCACGGCGATGCGTATGAGTTTGACCGCAACAATATCTTCAACGCCAATAGCTACTTCAACAAGCAGACCACCCCAATCACGCCGCGGGCGATCGAGCGCTACAACGATTTCGGTTTCACCATTGGCGGCCCTCTCTATGTCCCGAAGGTCTACAATACAGCGAAGAACAAGACGTTCTTTTTCTGGTCGGAAGAATGGCGCAAGGTCAGTGCGCCGTCGACCGACAGCGTCCAGCCTCCGACGACAAATGAGCTGAATGGCGTATTTACGGGGAATCTCACAAGCCAGACGCCGCCGGGTCACCCCGGTTGCATCACCTACAACCCCACCACCAACCAGAGCACGATCAACGGGTGCAGCCAGAACGCGGGCGTGTATTTGACCAACCTGTACGATCCTTTCCCCGCCAACACTCCCAATGGCCTGTATACATTTAGTTTCTCGTCGCTCAACAACACCCGCGAAGACCTGGTCCGGTTCGACTACAACATCAGCCAGAAATTGCACTTCTTTGGGCGCGCCATGCAGGATGAAACCCCGGAGAATTTTCCAATGGGCCTTTTCGCCGGCGCCCAATATCCAAACGTGGCTGGCGCCGCGGTCAACGCTCCCGGAGAGAACGTGGTCGGCAACCTCACCTGGACCATCTCTCCGCGCATGGTCAACGAAGCGGAATTCGCCTACAGCCAGGGGACCATCTCTTCCACCTTCGAGCCTAGCGCCATTATGGAATCGCCAACGGTGTCAAAAGCGCTCACCAACAAAACGACATACAAAGATCCCTACGGTCGCATTCCGAACATCGCTCTTTTCGATGGCACAACAGGCTTGAATTCAGGCGTCACTCCCTATACGGAGCGCAACCTCGACAGGAACTTTTTTGACAACTTCTCTGTCACCCTCGGCCAGCATACGATTCGCACCGGTGCCTCGATTGCGCAGATGTTGAAAACCGAGAACGCTTCCAGTGGGGCCGCCAATTTTTCGTTCCTCAGCTTTCAGAATTTCTTGTTAGGGAATGTCTACAACTACACTCAAGCGAGTCGCGACACCATTCCAGATCTGCATTACGTCAACTTTGAAGCCTATGTGCAGGACGATTGGAAGGTATCGCAGGACCTGACGCTCAACCTGGGATTCCGCTACAGCTATTTTCCATCCCCGGCGGATGTCAACAACACGCTGAACAACTTCGACCCGCTGCTGTTCAACCCGGCAAATGCTGCCGTCATCGATAGCTCGAATGCCACATTGCCAGGATCAAACTCAGGCAATTTTGTTCCGGGCTCGGGACAAATTCCAGCGACATACGTGAATGGCATCATCTTTCCTACAGGCAAGGCTTGCAGTTTGGCCCAGGCCATTGCCCCAACTGTGACCTGTTCGCCCTATGGCGCCCATGTGAATCCGGATCCAAAAACGAACTTCGCTCCGCGGTTCGGTTTCGCCTATGCCCCGCCGTTCAATCGGAAGATTGCGATTCACGGCGGCTTCGGCATCTTCTACGACCGCATGCTGAACGGCATCTGGGAACAGAACGCTTTCCAGAATCCGCCGCTGACCCAGACGTCAACGATCAACCTCACGAATTTCGATGATCCAACCGGGCCGAACGCCGTTTCTCTCAGTCCAAATCGCCTGACCACGACTGGAACTCCCATCATGAAGAACCCCTCCTACATCGACTACAACCTGTCCATGCAGGATGAGGTGAGGCCGGATACGGTCATGGAGATCGCCTATGTGGGCAATCTAGGCCGGCATCTTTTAGGGGAACGAAATCTCAACCAACCCACGCTCGCCGAGAGGCAAACGCAGCCGTTGGCATGGGTCAACGCGGTGGTGCCGTATTTGGGGTATGCCGCGTTTGCGTCAAGAATTCCGGAATACGTTAGTGTAGTGCGTCGTAAATGATGACCATTATTACCGCAACGCGTCCATACTATGGAGGACGACATAGTATGCGGATTGCCGTGGCGGTTGCCCTGAACCCGGAACAGAGACAAGCCCTGGAGCGGA
>JAJYUB010000072.1 GCA_021792795.1 Acidobacteriota bacterium
GTCAATGAAAGGGGTTGTGAGTCAACTGGAAGCTGGCCTGCCGCAGATGGCGGCAAACACCCAAGCGCTGCGAAGCCTGACGGCATGGCCCTGGATAGTTAGTCTCAACTTGAAAGCTAACTAGAATCAGCTACACCGATAATTGCGCGTGCTCCAGAGGATTGGCCGGTTAATTGCCGGATTCAGGTATGAGAACAAGGGCTGGCACTACATCATCGTAGCGCGCAAGACGGCGCGGCTGACGGAGCAGTTGCAGACATCCGACTGGAAGCCCTCGACGAAGACCGACGCCGAGGAGCAATGCGAGTTCCTCTATCAGCCCCAGGGCTGGGCCAAGGCCCACCGCTTCCTGGCGCTGCGCTATGCCCGCGCAGAAGAGGACGAAAAGCCGGAGCAATACCAGCTCTTCGATACGCCGGGGTATATCTACCGGGTCTTCGTCGCCGACATGGACGACCCTGTGGATTTGTTGGCCTGGTTCTACAACCAGCGCGCCGGGGCCGAGAACCTCATCAAGGGTGCGCCGGGAGACCGGCAAGGAGTAAGTGGTGCAAGTCCACTGCACTGAAGGTATAGCGAACCACAGTGGCCCCGAGTCATGCGCAGTCGTTCGTAAGGGCGGCGGAGAAGCGTTGACAGGGGTATGCATAGGCCAGCCATTGAGCCGCGAAAATGGTTTTCTGTTCCGAGCGCCGACACGATCTTTGACGTGGAAGGCAATATGGAGGAACGCGTTCTGTCGCCAGTGTTCCGACGGCTCGGCGTGGTCTGAGAACCTGGCATGTGCAGAAGCTCCTTGTACGGGAACCGGGAGGTCCTGGGCTTTGGCCGGTGCAGCACCGCCGGTCCGCATCGGGAAGGCGAGGAGCCAAAGCCGATGATGAACGAACTCAGGAAGTCTGACCCCGCCATAGTAGCTGGGAAGCTGGCGAACAATGCCAATCGCAAGTTGGCAGCGGAGCCGGTGGAGCCAAGGGCGGGGGCCGAGGGGAACGCGAACCAGCAAAACACGAACCGGACGCAGTGCCGGATACGCGTGTCACAGGCGCTGGAGCGCGTACGTCAAGCAGCAGGGACTAGGAAGAAGGAACGGTTCACCGCGCTGCTCCACCACGTCAACATCGATCTGGTGCGGTTGTCGTTCTACGCGCTTAAGCGTAGGGCTGCTCCCGGAGTAGATGGAGTGACATGGCAGGAATACGAGAAGGATCTGGAGCACAATCTCTCGGATCTACATGCTCGGGTTCACAGGGGCGCGTACCGCGCATTGCCCAGTCGGCGTAGGTATATCCCGAAAGCCGATGGGCGACAGCGACCGTTGAGTATCGCGGCGTTGGAGGATAAGCTTCTCCAGCGCGCGGTGGTTGCGGTGCTGAATGCGATCTACGAGGAAGATTTCCTTGGATTTTCGTATGGATTCCGGCCTGGGCGCAGCCAGCATGATGCTTTGGATGCGCTCATGGTCGGCATTCAGCGACGGAAGGTGAACTGGATTTTGGATGCCGATTACCGCAGCTTCTTCGATACGGTCAGTCATGAATGGCTGGTCCGTTTTCTGGAGCATCGAATCGGCGACCAACGCCTGATCCGCCTGATCCTTAAATGGTTGAAAGCCGGAGTGCTGGAAGACGGGGTCATTATCGAGAGCGAGGTGGGTACGCCCCAGGGAGCGACAATCACTCCCCTTACACAAAAGGTAATTTCGACCTTCAGTTCCGCTTGGCGGTAGATTGCCGCCTTGCGGAGGGGCCTGCTGCGGGACTGAAATGCTATGGCGAATCGTGATGGTTTCGTCTCCTATCAGAATGTCTTTCACAACCAGCCTGACGATTCTCTGCCTCTCAGTGATACTCAGCGTATCAGCAGCACCACGCAGGCGGGCAAGGAACGCGGTAAGATTCTCCGCCAACCGCAGAAAGCCTGCTCGATCATTGGCCTGGTCGGCGAGTGCCTGCAACTCAGCACGGAGCGCCTGTTCGCGCTGGCGTAGCAATGGCATGCGCTCACGCAACTGTTCGATCGACATGAGTGCTTCCTGGTAGGCGCTGAGAATCCGTTCGATGCCCTTGCCAGTATGCGCTAATTCTCTTTGCAGACTCTGCTCGCGCTTCTTGGTCGGATCGGATGAGCGCGCTGCCGCCAGCCGACGGTCAAGTTCCTGCTGTATCAGTGTGGGGTCTTCCAGCAGTCGAATGACTTCGGCCCAAACGATCTGATCGAGCAGGTCCTGGCGGACAAAGCGGCCGTTATCACAAACAGGACCACCCAGTTTTCGCCAGCTGTCCGAGCCAATGCATTTGTAGTAGTGAATCTTGCGTGCGCTTGTTTGCGTCGATGTGCGCGAGAAGGCGTAGCCACACTTCTGACAGCTGACCAAGCCCTGCACGATACTCGGCTCGATGGTGCGGCGGCGCGATCGTATTTTGTTCTCCTGCAGAAGCTCCTGGGCACGAGCGAAGCTATCTTCGCTTACCAGCGCCGGCACAGGGATCTCGATCCACTCCTCACGAGGCCGTTCATGGCCTGCGGTCATGCTGGGCGTAATCACACTCCGCCGATGCTGCGGACGGATGACGCGCGTCCGAGAAGATGCGCGCGTCTTGCCGAAACAGGCAACGCCACGATATGCAGAGTTGCGCAACACGGCCCAAACAGTTGATCGTTCCCACCGGGCACTTGCTTTGCGAGTAGGAATGCCTTCAGCGTTGATCCGGCGTGTAATCTCGCCGATGCTCAGGCCATCCACCGTATACATCTCATAGATGCGTACGACCACACGGGCCTCGGCCTCAAGCACAACGTACGCAGCCGGCGCCACGTCGGTCTTGCGAACATAGCGGTAGCCATAGGGAGCGCCGCTCATCACGCTGACTTCACCCGACTGGGCCCGGTGCCTCTTACCGCGGCGCGATCGCTCTAGAATCTGCGCCCGCTCATATTCCGCAATCATGCCCTGAAACTGCACAAGCAGTTGATCTTCCGCGCTGGCGCCCTGCGGCGCTTTGACAAACAGCGTCTCCACTCCGTTGCGGGCCAGTTCCTCGATCAGCAAAATTTGGTACGCATACTTGCGGCTCAACCGGTCCGGCGAGTATGCCAGCACCACCTGGATCTGCCCTTCGGCGGCAAGGTCCCGCACACGCTCAAGGCCCGGCCGCTCCAGCGTCGCTCCACTATAGCCGTCATCTTCGAACACCCACTCCTTGAGTACCTCCAGATCGTGTCCCTGGGCAAACTCGATCAGCGACGCCGTCTGGCTTGCAATCGTGTGCGCCTCGCGCTGCTGCTCGGACGAGACCCGTGCATAGATCGCTGCCATCCTCATGATCGAACTCCTTCACACTGCCGCCGACCGGATGCTCCCGAACGGGCACCAGAATACTGTAGGCCTGGACGAGTTTCGCGTCGTGCAGGCGATCAAACAAATAGTCGACGTGAACTTGAAGCGGGCCATGCGCTTTGCGCGGCTCAGCCATGCCTTCTCTGAATACTCGGAAACGCGGCCAACGCGCGTGTCACGATCGTACCGATCGTCAGCCCGCTTCTTCTCGCATACGCCCGAAGAAGACGTGCCGTTCCCGCCGGGACCTTGAGCGTGATCGGAACCGTTGCCTCGGAGACTTCGACCGGTCGATGGAGCTTTTGCGCTTCTTCGAGGTACCGGTATGCCTGACGTTCTGACAGGTCGAACTTTCGCGATAAGCGCTGCATGGCCTGGGGCAACGAAACATTGCTCCGGAGCATGGTGTAAGCGGCGTTCAGCTGCCGGGCCTTGTCCACTTTGGTTGATCGGGCCATCTGTCATAAACATATTACCTATTAAGACGCAGGTCAAGCACTGGACGACTGGCCCGCCAACCCGTCACGACCCTCTCAAATTCAAAATTGCCTTTTGTGTAAGGGGAGTGATTTCGCCCCTTTTGGCTAACGTCTACCTGCATTACGTGTTCGATCTGTGGGCGCAGCAATGGCGTAATCGCCAAGCCCGTGGAGAAATGATCGTGGTGCGATACGCCGACGATAGTGTTGTCGGATTCGAGCATGAAGCTGATGCCAAGCGGTTTCTGTTGGATATGCGGGCGCGGTCGGAAGCGTTTGGGCTGTCGCTTCATCCGGACAAGACGCGTTTAATCCGGTTCGGCCGCTTTGCGGCCAGCAATCGAAAAGAACGTGGCCTTGGCAAACCGGAAACCTTCAACTATCTGGGGTTCACTATGATCTGCGGCACGAAGCGCGCCGGCGGCTTCCAGCTTCTCCGGCGGACGCGGAATGATCGTATGCAGACCACGCTTCAGAGGGTGAAAGAGGAGCTACAGCGCCGACGGCATGAGTCGATACCCATTCAAGGGCAGTGGCTCACGCAGGTAGTCCGGGGTTTCAATGCGTACCACGCGGTGCCGACGAACTATCGGTCTCTCGTTCTCTTTCGAGATCGCGTGACCAGGCTTTGGAAGCGTGCCCTCATGCGGCGCGGCCAACGCGCGACGATACCGTGGAAGCGCATGATGCGCCTTCGAGACGACTACCTTCCTTCCCCGTGCATCCTTCATCCCTGGCCCGACCGCCGCTTTGGCGTCAAGCACCCAAGGTGGGAGCCGTGTGCCTAAATCGAGCTCGCACGGTTCTGTCCGGGGGGCGCATCGCAAGATGTGTCCCTACCGGGAAAAGCCAACAACGATGCCGGCCTGACCGCGCATCCCTCCAACCGCTGGGCCATGAACGCCAACTGGTTCCAGATCGCCATGCTGGCCTACAACCTGAACTGCTGGCTGGAGATTTTCAACCGCGAAGAGGCGGCCAACGTGGAGACGATCAAACACACCACACTGGCCACGGCGCGACTGCGCTTTCTGTTTATCGCTGCCAGAATCTGGCGCCACGCCGGACGGGTGGGCGTCAGCTACAGCGATCACTACCAGGAGAAGGACCTCTTCCAGCGGCTGATGACAAGGCTGCGAAGCATCGGCCCAATCGCCAGCGTTCTGCGGCCGGCGCTGGCCACGCCGCTTGGCTGATTGAAAAGAACGGACCGGAAAAACCATCGAGCGCTGGCCGTGGCGTTCTGAAGGCACCCTCAGACTCACCTGTTTTGGCCCACAACCACAATTTCCGCACACTCCGAAGAAAGGCTGAAAGCTGGCCGGCTGAATGCCGGTGGTTTCAGACCTGGTGTTTGAAATGAATAATGCACACTTGCGTGTCGGATCCCTCATCTTCAAGAGGTATTCGGAAAAGATCAACGCGTCCACCAATGTCACCACCTGGTGCGACCGCTATGTCTGCGACGAAAATCAACTCCACCTTCTCAGCTTCTTTGGCAGCGATACTGAAATGGCCGCGTTCTCGGCCGCTATTCAGGATGGTCGGCAATTGGGAGTCGAGTTTGCCGGACACAGCCTCTTCTATCGCAGCCTTGGCGCCAACGCCAAGTGCTACAAAAGCCAGATTCAGATTCCTGGCAGAAAACGCAAGCTCGTCCATATCGTCACCATCAGCGAGACGCTGCAGATGAACGGTACACAGGATTGCGTGTATTGCCTCAACGACACCCCGCAGTCCATATGGGACACGCTCGTCTACATCTTCGGGCTGCCCGCCGCCCCGGATTGGGCCGACTGGATCTACGACCGGCTGGATGATGGCGGGATGATTGAGAAGCTCCAGTCTGCCGGAGTGAAGGCCGTGCGCGTCAATACCACGCGCCTGGATTTGATGAAAATGATCCGCAAGGGCCTCCAGAAAAAGAAATTGATTTTTCCTCCTACCAACGGGCCCTTGCAGTTTGAGGCGCGAACAATGGCGGATTTGTTGGCGATCGACAGACCCTTCGAACCCATGGCCGCATAATCCACTTCACAACACTTCCAGCAGAGCGCAGGCATTGCCTGCGTTTTTCTGCGCCTTTTCCATGAGACCACTCACAACAGAGGATGAAATGACAAATATTTACGACTATATGCGTGCCCACGGCACTTTGCTGGGCGACCGCATTCTGGAGACGTTTCCTCCTCTGCAGGGGGCCAACGATCCCCTGTCTCCCCGCCTCGACCATCTTGTGCGCACCCCACTTCCGGCTCAAGCCGTCGCCATTCAAGCACTCGCGACATTCCTGAACAAGGGCGATGCTGCGAAAATTGTTTCGGAATGCGGGACCGGCAAGACGCTGATGTCGCTTGCCGCCACCTATGTCCATTCCAACGGCAAGCCCTACTCCACTCTCATCATGTGTCCGCCCCACCTCACCCTGAAGTGGGTGCGCGAGACATTTCTGACGGTTCCGAACTGCCGCGTATTTCTCATTGAGGACATGCGGAACTTGCGTGGCAATGAACCCAAAAAGCCGCACGGTGTTGTCGAGTGCCAGTTGAAAAATAGCCTCGCTGTCCGTAAAGGCGACGTCTTTTCCCTGAGCACGCTGCGCAAAATGGGCCGGAAACAGTGGTTGAAAGCCAACCCCCGTCCAACGTTCTTCGTCATGAGCAAGGAGCGTGGCAAGCTGGGATATTTCTGGAGGCACGCGACGGTGATCGGCGAGGTCGGCCAAAGGCACGGCGCTGTCCTGAATCCGGAAAACTACGAGCGCGTTGCCACCAGCGATGGCGGCTTCTACAGCAGCATCGACTTCTTCGACGACAAGAAGAAGAAGATCGAGGAAGTGGTCGAGCGTCCGAATGGAGGTACCTCCATCTTCGCGCCCTTATGGTCGGCAGACCGCAAGAAAATCCTTCGTATGGCTCCCGCCGAGTATATCGGCAGGTATATGAAGAATTGGTTCGATTACTCGATTGCCGACGAGATGCACCAACTCGCCGGGGACACGGCGCAAGGCAATGCCCTCGGAGTCCTCGCCCAAGCCGGTAAAAAAGTGCTGGGCCTTACCGGCACCCTGCTCGGAGGATATAGCGACGATATCTACAATTTGCTGTGGCGCTTGGATGCTCCGCAAATGGCCAAGGAAGGCTTCGCCTGGGGCGGCGAAGGGCGCATGGATTTCGTTCGCCAGTACGGCGTGATAGAGACGGTCAAGAAAGAACAGGAGGAGGACAATGCCTGCTCCCGCAGATCGAAGAAATCTACAACCGTCAAACGCAAGCCCGGCGCCTCTCCGCTGCTGTTCGGCAAGTTTCTCATGTCGAACACCGCCTTTGTCAGCCTGGAGGACATCGCCAGCGAGCTTCCACCCTACGATGAGCGGGTCATCGAGGTGGAGATGGAACCGCATCTGGAGAGCGCGTATGGGGAGATCGAACGCGCGTTCACGAATGCCATTCGGGAATATGGATGCGGCAGCGTCGTCAGCCTCATGCTGAATACCCTGCTCCTCTATCCGGATCACCCATTCAATCTGGGTACCGTTACGGCCCGGGTCTACGATCAGGATGCGGGCGGTTTCGTTCGCGTTCCCATCGTGACTCCGCAAGACCTCGATGAATCTGTCACCTCTCGAAAAGAAGAAAAACTACTCGAAGAGATCAAGGCGGACTTGGCCCAAGGCCGGCGATGCCAGGTGTTTGTCACGTATACAGGCGCACATTCCGTCCTGCATCGCATCGAAAAGGTCCTCGTTCGTGCTGGCATCCGTACTGCCATCATGGAAGCCACCCTTCCCACCGAAAAGCGGGAAGCATGGTACGAGGCTCAGGTTGCCAAGGGAACGCAGGTAGTCGTCTGCCACCCGAAGCTGGTTGAAACCGGACTCGACCTGCTACATTTTCCGACTCTCATCTTCTATGAGACTGGATATTCTCTCCATACGCTGCGGCAGGCCTCTCGCCGGTCTTGGCGCATCGGACAGAAGCTTCCCGTCGTCGTCAAGTTCATCTACTACAAAGACACCATGCAGGAACGGTGCCTGAAGTTGATGGGCAAGAAGATGCTGGTCGCGCTGGCGATGGAAGGAAAATTTTCGGGAGAAGGGTTGCAGGCGATGGGCGACGAAGACCTGATGACCGCGCTCGCGCGCGAGTTGGTCAACGACAATCGCGTCGGAGAATCTGCCGACAAGATTTGGCGCGATCTTCGCGAACAACGCCAGAAGGTGCTCGGCATTCCCGCTTCCCAGCCCGTTAAGGCTGTCATCGATGCACCTGTGACGGAGGTCGATCTCCAAGCCACTCCCATGGATGTCCCTGTCGAACTCCCCGAGTCCCTGCCCGATGCTCCTCACACCGGCTATGCTCTCGTGGATTTTGCGGCCAGCCACCACACCAAGAAGCCCGGCCGTCGCGCTTCTCTCTACGTGATCCGCGAAGAGAGTGGGCAAATTCCCTTGTTCGGTTGAAACCTTTGTGCCAGGTGGAGCAGTCTCTCGTCCGCCTGGCGCTTTCTTCCTCTCCAGGTACAGTCATGTCCCGAAAACCGTTCTGCACCTCGCTTTCCATCCTGCAACCGCCACCTCGTCGCAGATGGTTCCACATTCGGTGGAATTTTTTCGGCGCACGCTTCCACGTCGTATCGCGAGCGACGAAATCGCACACCTTTATGATTTCCAAACGCGAATCTCCGCTGTCCAGGTTGGGACGCCAATGGCGCACTCTCTTGTCCGCGATCCTGAACGGCCGATCCAAGGAGGCTTTTGACGATGAATCCGATACGTCTTCACCCGGGAGACATCTGCAGGACGCCCTTCGAGCCCTCTGGCCGCGTTGAGGTCCTGTCCCTCGAATCCGCATATCCACTGGCGCGCTTCCGCGCCGCCGCCGTCGTCCGCTTCGTTGAAGATCACCCGCGCGGCTACAAGCGAGGCGAGCTTGGCTGCTATTTCGCGGACGAGCTGAAACCCGCAGAAGCCCAGTAATGGGCCGCCGTAATCCCGCCGATACGTTAGAAAGGTCTCTATGAGAAAAAGAAATGCTACTCCTTGGGTCGCTGCCGGCGGCGCAGCCGGAGAACTCGGTCATTGCCGGAATTGCGGGCAGGGACTCAATCTCGGCTCACCCCAGACGCTCACCGTTGCTGCCGTGGCCATAGACACGTTTTGTAAAGACCATGCCCGCTGCACAACGAAGACGTATACAGAACCCGTTCCCACGACTCCAGCACAATGGGCCGCAGGTCGCGATACCGGAACCAGCTCCATGACCATCTATTCCGTCATGATGGACGTTCCCGTCGCCCGGGCGGACGTTCCGCACGATCCGGACGATTTTGGCCGCTGCTATCGCCTGCTGCAACTCTTCCCTGAGTGGAAGAAACGACTGTTTCAGGTTGCCGAGCGTTATCCCGTCTGGGCTCCGATGACCAAGGAATGGACCGCGCTGGAATCGCTGTACGAAGAAGCGTTACGTTCCAATTCTGGGACCGTACTCTATGAACGACTTCAGGCTCTTCGTCCCTCCACAACCTGATCCGGTGGAGCACGACCGAGCCTCGGCTCACGCGCACATGGCGTCCTTATTGGGCGCCTTTTTCATTCTTACGATCCCCCTTTTCCCTGGAGAATTCCTCATGGCCACCACCCAGCTTCAGCATCCCTCGCAGACCCGTCCGCAGCACTGGCGCAAGCTTCTACAGCCAGGCGACCAGGTCAAATGGACAGACCCGGACAACGGCCTCTGCTCTCGCATCCTCACCATTCAGCACATTCAATACAGGCCCGGCGGTGTCGTTCAGATCACCGATAGTTTCGGTGGATACGTCGAAGCCTACTTGCGCGAATTGTCCTGAAATTCGGACAGACACGTGCCAGATGTCGACGTCCGTTCGTGGTATAACATTGCTATACCCGATATTTCTATCAGATTCGCGGCGAACAAGTTTGTAAAGGTGTCGGAGTGTGATCATGAGTAATGCGTCGGAATCACTGGAATTGGTACCTGTTGAAGCGCCGAAGGCAGAGATTGCACGGTTGACCCAACAACTTACCGATTTGACCGCAGCAGCCAAGGAACAGCAGGCGCGAGCCATCGAGGTCGAGGCGAACTTGGCCGCTGCCAACGTCACGCTCGCGAGACTGGCCGACGCGATCGAGGGTCGAGGCAATACCGACATCCTCACTGTGGGCATTTTACGAAATTGGTCGCACGACAAACGGCACGCTTTTTGTCTGCATCTGCTGGGGTCGGAATGGCTTCGGTCGACCCTTGCGACGGCAAGACGGGATGCCTTCAGCGAAGCTCTGGATCAGGTGCGGAAGCTGCACAGTATCCATACGATTTCTCACTGCTGTGGGGTCCTTCGCTCCCTGATGGCACGGGAGCGCGTGTGACACCCCACCAAAGCGGGCAGGCCTGCGGGACCCTCGACACAGCAGAAGACCATTCCACCATTTCCGTCACCCTGAGAGCGTCTCAGGATGCGGCCGAACGTGCCCTCAAGGCACGATTCTCCTGCGCGAAAGACGAAATCTCCGCGGTGCTCTCCATCGACGCATCTCCGGGCAATTGCGTCCAGCTCGATTCCTTCATGGAGAACTATCCGCTCGACGGTCCAGGCATCGATTGGATCCACAGCATCGCGGAGGCCCGACGGCAACGCGCCAGTGATTTTCGCCGTTTTCTGAATCGCGAGATGCCCCCAACTCGTTTTCACATGCTTCTGCCCCCACGCGAATATCAGGAGATGGCCGCATCGATCTTTCACCATTGCAAGACGCTCTTGCTCGGCGATACCGTGGGGCTCGGCAAAACCGTCACCGCAATCGCCGCTCTCAGCCATCCCAGCCTCCATCCCGCCGTCTACGTGACCCAGACCCACCTGCCCCGCCAAGTCCAGGAATCCTTCAGGAAGTTCGCCCCCAAACTGCAGACCCACATTGTCACGTCGGGGAAACGGTACGATCTCACTTTCAATCGCGGACTTGGCGGCTTCCCTCTTCCCGACATCGTCCTGATTTCCTACTCGAAGCTGCCAGGATGGAGTTCCTATCTGGCTTCCTTCGCCAAAACGGTCGTCTGGGACGAAGTGCAGGAACTCCGCCGCGCCACTTCGGCCCGGTATCGCGCCGCCAAACTCCTCGCCGATGCGGCAGAATATCGCCTCGGCATGTCCGCGACCCCCATCTACAATTACGGCGGCGAAATCTTCCACGTTATGGACGTCGTCGCGCCCGGAGAACTCGGCGCCTGGGAGGACTTCTACCACCGCTGGTGTAACGGCGGAAAAGCCAAACCGCAGCTGAACGATCCGAAAGCGTTCGGACAGCACCTGCGCGACTCCGGTTTCTTTCTGCGCCGTACCCGCGAAGACGTCGGTCGCGAACTCCCGCCATGCGGCTACGTGCTGCAACCCGTCTCATCCGACCATAAAGAGTTGGAAAAAGTCACCGAGAGTTGCACGGAACTGGCGAAGGCCCTCCTCCAATCCACCGGCAGCAGCTTTGACAAGCTGCGCGCTTCCCAGGACTTCAATAACAAACTGAGGCTCGCCACTGGACTCGCCAAGGCGCCCTTCGTCGCGGAGTTTGTGCGCATGCTGGTCGAGTCCGGCGAAAAAGTCGTTCTCTTTGGCTGGCACCATGCCGTCTATGACGTCTGGAAGACGAAGTTCGCCGGCCTCCCCTTCCGTATGTATACCGGGACGGAATCGATTGCACAGAAGGAGTCCGCCAAAAGAGACTTCATCTCCGGCAAGACCAAGCTTCTGGTTCTCTCTCTGCGTTCCGGCGTCGGTGTCGACGGACTGCAAGACTGCAGCAGCCTCTGCGTAATGGGCGAGTTGGATTGGAGCCCCGGGGTCCAGGAACAAGCGATCGGTCGCGTGTGGCGCGACGGGCAAACCAAGCCCGTCACCGTCTATTACATGCTCTCGGAAGAAGGCAGCGATCCCTACATGGCCGAGGTCCTCGACCTCAAGACCCTGCAAAGCACCGGCGTCTGCGATCCCACACGAAACATTGACGACAATCTGTTTCGGAACCTCGAAATCGACCCCGATCGCATCAAAGAGCTTGCCCGTCGCTACCTTGAGACCAATGTCAGCAAGCTGGATGATGCCGACCCAATCCGGGTGATCATCCGGGCCCCAAGCGCTCCGCTGAAAACCGGAGCGTACGGGTTTCAAAAACTTGCTGCTCGAGATCCTCAAGAAATCGAGCGGCAGCGCAAATATTACGCCGAAGTCCAGTCGTAATCGTTCATCACGTTTTCCATTCGACTCAGGAGGGCACTTCTATGCCTATTTCTCTCACCAGGCTTGAACGCTATGCCGCACATCTGAACAAGGTAGTGGCCCATAACCGCGTGGACGCAAACGAGTCCGCCCCTAAACAATTCCTCGTCGCCGAATACGACAGCGGCGACGTGAACTGGATCTATACCGCCGACTCCCTTGCCGAATGTGTGTCCTTAATCAATGCCGGCACCTCGCGGGATACCAGCGTCTTTGACCTCGACACTGGCCGGGAACATCGTGTGGTCTACACCGCCAGTATCGAGGCGTGAGTTTTGTTTCCAAGCGCAAAGTCGAGTGACACTTCGCTCCCCCTCCCCATAACGCAAGAAAGGAATGCAGCAATGTTCAACGAAGCGAAAGACCTGCTGGAAGCAATCAAGAAATTTGAGATATCCACAGACGGCGATTCAGACGACGAGGAACATGACTCTGCTGTGGAGATGGCCGCAGCTGCTCGCGCATTTCTTGCGCAAACTGCGGAACGAAATGTCGAGTTGGCGGAGTTGGTCGATCAGTTCGAAGACACGACGCTCAAGCTACGGCGAGAGCGGATTGACTACTATCTGTCCGAAAGGTCCGTTGCACGAGCCGATAATGAATATCAGATACCCGACAAGCCCGGCCGATATCTTGCCATTGAGAAGAACGACGGGGATTTCGTCTGGGCCATGGATGCCGATACGCTGGAAGAGTTGGCAATGGCGCTGGACGAATCGGAAACCAGCCGCACCGGCGTTGAAGTCTGGGACCTGGATATCGATCCAGCCGGATCTGAGGCATCTGCTGCACAGCTCACTCCTGTAGAGAATGTGGCCGGGTTCTATGCGAATGGCAAATGCGTGTGGGCATCCGAGCGCGATTGACCGAGCGATCGGCATAGGGAACTTGAGCCCATAGCCTGTCGCCACTGTGAGCACAATTCCGCCTATCCCCTCTCTTGCCGTCGAAAGGATCCCCCATGCAGCCCCTCCTCTCCATCGCTGGGACGGTGAATCCGCCCCAGCCCTTGCTCGACTTCGATCCGGTCTCATCTCACCGGCAAGTCGCTCTCACGCCCGACGTCGAATTCATGTTGGGACGCAACTGTGTCGTCGCAGTCGGAGTTTCGGGCGGAAAAGATTCCGTCGCGTGCGCCCTGGCCGTCGATCGCCATTTGAATGACATTGGACACACCGGCCCTCGTCTCTTGATCCACGCGGGTTGAGTGGCGGGATTCTCTTCCAAGCTGCCAGCGTCTTGCCGAAGCCATTGGCTGGGAACTTGCAATCGTCGGGCGCGCGGCAGGCGACATGCTGGCGCGCTGGCAAGGCCGCTGGGCGAACAACCTTGCCCGCTATCGAGACCTGACCTGCGTCAAGCTCATCCTTCCCTGGAGTACCCCGTCGATGCGATTCTGCACGCCGGAATTGAAGACCGCGGTCATTGCCTCGGCACTCAAGAAGCGCTTCGCTGGTCTGGATATTCTCAACATCACGGGTGTCCGGCGCCAGGAAAGCTCGTCCCGTAGCCGTCTGCCAGTCTCGGCCCCAATGTCCCTGCTGGCGAGGAAGAATGCTGCCGGTATGTCTTGGAACGCCATCATTGAGTGGAGGCTGGATGATGTTCTGGAAAGTATCTCGGAATCCGGTCTCGCACTGCACGAGGCGTATACCAGATATGGCTCAAGCCGCGTCAGTTGCGCATTCTGCATCATGAGTTCGGAATCCGATCTTATGGCAGCGGCTGGATGTGAAGACAATCGCGATCTCTATCGCCTGATGGTTGAGCTTGAAGCGGATTCCACCTTCGCCTTTCAGGGAAAACGCTGGCTGGCCGACGTTTCCCCGGCTCTGCTTACGGCCGCGCTTCGCGAACGCATCCAGGAAGCAAAGCGCAAGGCCGTTCTGCGACAGAACATCGAAGCCGAACTCCCCGCGCACCTCCTGTTTACTCAAGGATGGCCAACCGCCATGCCTACGGATGACGAAGCCGACCTGATCGCCAGCGTGCGCCTCCGCATCTCGGAATTGCTGGGGATTGCCGCGAAACACCTTACCGGCGATTCCGTGCGGGCTCGGTATGCTGAATTGATGGCTGCCCATGAGACGAAGAAGAAACGCAAACAAACATGATGGCGTAATTGCCGACCAGGTATTACTTTTGCTAAAATGTAATGGAGGATCTATGGAATCCGCACTCAGCATCAAAGGTCAAGCAACGATACCGAAGGCCATTCGGGAGCACCTTCATCTCGGACCGGGCGATCGCATCAAGTTTTTTGTTCATCCGGACGGCACTGTGGTCATTCTTCCGAAGATTCCAACCTCCGCCTTGAAGGGCATTGTGCCAAAACACCAACGGCGGCGGATATCTCTTGAGCAAATGGAAAATGTGATTGCCGAAGGCGCTATCGGCGGAATGCAACGCAGGACGCGGCGGTGATCGGACTCGATACGAATATCCTTGTCCGTTACCTCGCCCAAGATGACCCTATCCAGTCACCGCAGGCGACTCAAATCATCGAACGTCGCCTCACCGAAAATCAACCTGGGTTCATCAGTCTGGTGACGATGGCTGAAACCGTGTGGGTGCTTGACCGTGCCTATGGAATGTCTGACGAGCAGATAGCCGGCGCCGTCGAGCAGATGCTGCAAGCGGACACGCTTTTGGTTCAGAACGAACAAGAAGTGTTTACCGCTATGACGACCCTCAAGACGAGCGCCGGTTCATTCTCTGACGCCTTAATAGCGGCTCTCGGAGCATGGGCCGGATGTTCCTCGACTCTCACCTTCGACAGGAAAGCGACACGAATCAACGGTTTCGAGCTTCCCTGATCCACTTTAGTATTGCCATCAACAATTACCAATGCAGGCGCACGTCTATGTTTTTATTCTGGGTTAGTCCATGAAGTTGACAATGAAAACCATCACGCCGCGCACGGTGGAAAAAATCGAAGCGCTGAAAGCAAGCTGGCGCGATGATCCGATCTGGGACATTGAGGATTCAGAAGGCTTCGACCTTCACCGCGACGAGTTGCGTGCGTATCGGCTGGAATGGGAGGCACGCTGGAGATCGGAACACGAACAGCGGATACTCAAGTTCGCAACACCGCTGGGCCTCCAAAACAATCCTGCCCTGGCGGAATATCTGATGCGGCAAGAGGCGGCGATCGCAGAGTTACGCGCGGAGATCCATCGCAGCAAAGCGTGATCGCCGGCAATATCAATAGCGTTGCCGCTTCCCCGCATTTTCGCGCGCAACACGCACAACATCCCAAACAAGTTTTCGAGCTGCCCTACTCCCCCGCCCTCTCCTGCGGCCAGGGCAGCGAAGCCGGCGCGTTTCCCTCTCCGTTACGCGCCGTAACCGTGGAAGGCAGGCATGTCGACGCAACCGTCCGTGCCTGCCTGTCCATGGATCCTTTCCCGGTCCAATCCCCCACAAAGTTTTATGAGGCATTCCCATGATCCACGTAATGACCAGTCGAGAAGTCGCCACCGTCCTCCACGCACTTCGCACCTTGCAGGACGGTCCCAGCAACGTATGCGTAAGGGCAACCGCACCTGTAAAAAGGGTTTGGGCTGTGATGGACTCTGAGTATGGACACAGAGTCGGGAGTAGCGGTTCGTGGTCGTCGCAATCGTGAGGAAGTCGAGCAACTGG
>JAJYUB010000015.1 GCA_021792795.1 Acidobacteriota bacterium
TCACAAAAAGCATGGTATCACGGGTGGCATCATTTGATTTGTCTTCGCATTGGTTTTGCTGGGAGATGGAAGTGATGTGACATTCCCCGGATAAATGGAGATTATGTGCCGAGGTCGCTCAGGTCTGCGTCAAGGCCGACCGCAGGTCGCCGCTTACGCGGGCAACCGGCTGTTCGTAACCAAGATAGTGATGTTCCTCCATCAGGCTGTTGAACAACGGCTCCTGCGCGCCGCGCCGCACCTGCTCGAACTCGAGCGGCTGCAGCGCGCGCAACCGATCTTCGATGGGAGTCTTATCGATCAACACCGGTTCCGGCCGGACCCTCTGTGCCAGCGGATTATGCCGCGCGTAACTGACCGGCGGCAACGCGATCTGGCCAGATCGCTCCAACATCAGCAGCATGCCGCGGCACACCATGTCGCGCAACGCCCCATTCGTCTGCCGCCACTGCCAGGCTTCGCATACTCTGACCGACAGCTTGCGGCGGCTTTCCTTCGGATAATGCTCGATCAGCTTGCGGATAGATAAGATGTCTTCCTGATGGATCTCGCGCCCGCGATACCTGAACTCAGTCATTGCCCAGAAGTATGGATCATTTTTTCCTGGAACGCAAGGGGAAAATCT
This sequence comes from Acidobacteriota bacterium, assembly GCA_021792795.1. Lineage (GTDB taxonomy): Bacteria > Acidobacteriota > Terriglobia > Terriglobales > Acidobacteriaceae > JAKAAZ01. The sequence goes on from JAJYUB010000015.1 coordinate 626, forward strand.
GTGCGCGTTGCGATCTTTACTTCAGCTCGCTCACTCGCCGCCACATCGGCGCGGCGCGGATGCGCGACACATCGCCAGCCACCATCAACAACTGGGCTTCGTAGGCCTCCAACTGCTTGGCCGCCGAGTTCGATTCCGGCCACCACGTGAACCGTCCTTGGGAAAGGCGCTTTTGCGCCAGCCAATATCCCTGGCCGTCATAAGCAAGTACGCGTATCGACGTTCCTCCGCGGCTTCTGAAAACGAAAACACAGCCGCTGATCGGATCCTCGGAAAGCTTCTCCTGGCAAACGCGCACAAGACTGTCAATGCCCTTGCGGCCATCGACCGACTCGATTGCCACCAGCACCCGCATCTGCGCCGTGATATGGATCATCGCTCCGATTCCCGCCAGGCACGAAACAGACTTGCCCAATCGGGTGGGATGGATGCCTTCCATTGAATCCGCATCTTGCTCCCAACCGAGGACTCCAACTCGATCACGCAATCCGCCATCGTCGCCGAATGGTCCGCGATCAGTTCAACGAATGTCGGCTCGGCCATCCTCTTTTTCGGATCCGAAACACCGTCGAGTCGCTTCTTCAGCCTCGTATGGTCCAATCGCAACGGATGAGCCACTGCATACACACCATGTTGCCGAGCCAGCTCCACCGCCGCCTGCCACAGCGTCTCAGGCAGCTTCGTCCGATGCGGCCGCATGCTGCGAAACTCATCCAACTGCCGTTGCAACTGCTCGATCGCACCAGGAATGGGCGTTGCGCTTTTGCTGTTCAATCTCAGCCGACCTCAGCGGCTGATTGAACGTAGCAGTCTGATTCACGTGGCGTCACGCACGCTTGCCGAAAACACACAAGCTTCCCAAAGCACCACCAAGGCTTCATTGACGGCCTCATCAACAACAATTCGACAAGTATGTTGTCGAGCCGGTGTCGCATGCCCAGTCAAAATTCTGATTGCATGCTTGCGATGATAGCCGGTGATCTTCGTAAATTCATCCAGAATCACTTTCCTGCCCGTACGGTCAGCCTCGCTACACCTGCTGCGGACAGCACCTATCAGTTCCTTCCGCGCTGCAAGAGTCATGTCTCTCCTCACCTCCGCCTCCCAACTCAGTCCTGTAGACCGACGCTGGTAGCATTTTCAATGAGGCAACCACCCAATGCTCAGTAGCAATTATGGTGCGGCAATGCGACCAGCGCCTTCAGTTGTCGTCCGGCCTTGACGAGCAAACGCTTCAGGTCGAAGTTCGCCATCGTCTTCTCCCGTGGCAGCCCCGACTCGCGCAGCAGTACGGCGATGCGATTGCGGCGCCGCGACTCGTACTCCCGCTCCAACAAAGCGCCCAGCGAGACGCCGGTAAACTGGCACGCAAACAGAAATCCGGCCCGTGCATCGGTGAAATTCCATGCGGAGTACGAGGCGGGAAGAAGGCAGCCTAATAAGGTAGTTCCGAAGCCTGTGGCGGCAAATCCAATATGCAGCCACACAACTGCGGCCAGCCGCCGCTCAGTGTTTGGCAAGGGAGGCTATCCGATTCCTGGACGCCTTGTCGCGGCCCTTCACGCTCTTTCTTGCCTTTCCGACCGACACAGGCGCGTGTTCGATCAGCTTCACTGCGCCGGTCGATTCGCGCACAGCCAGCTCTGGATAAATCAATATCTGCTCGCGAAACTTTTCCGTTCCCTGTAGACGTCCCATCAGGCATTGGGCCGCCATCCAGCCCATCTCCCGCAACGGTTGATGGACCGTCGTAAGGCTGGGATTGATGAGGGCCGCCGCCTTAATATCGTCGAAACCGATGACAGAGACGTCTTGCGGTATCCTCAGCCCTGCATCCTGCAGTGCGCGCATGGCGCCAATCGCGGCGTTGTCGTTGAAGGAAACTAGGGCCGTAAACGGCTTTTTGCTGGAGAGCAACTGCTGCATGATCGGATAGACCAGGTCTGGGTTGATGATGTCGCGGTCCAGTTGAATGATAAGCTCCGGCCGCATCCTGAGACCAAGTTTTCGCGCCATCTGAACGGTGCTCCGCCAGCGGTCAGCCGTGTCGGAACTGAAGGGATGCCCTCGCATAAAGGCAAGGTTGCGGTGTCCCAGCGAATAGAGGTGCGTCAGCGCCAGCGCAGCGGCCCGGTCATGGTCAAGGAGCAAATTGGAAACGCCATCGATTCGCTTATGACCCGCCACCGCAACCACGGGAACCGGAAATGGGTGCTCCAACAAGGTATCGATCGCGATCAGGCCTTCCGCTCCGCGGCTGAGGAGAATATGGCAGTATTCCTCCACCAGGTCTTCGCGATGGCGATGATGCACGGTGAAGTAAAAATATCCTTTCGCGATGAGATAATCGCCGATTCCGCTCATGATCTGCGTGTGGTAATCTTCGGCCAGCTCCGGAACCAGAACGCCAATGGTGTGTGTCTTTCGGTTGCGCAGGGAACGCGCCAGCAAGTTAGGTTGGTAGCCCAGCTTGTCGGCCGCAGCCTTGATGCGTTCGCGGGTGGGTTGCGGGATGGAGCGGCCGGGAACATTGTTCAACACAACCGACACTGTCGCCGGATTCAGGCCAAGATATTCCGCGAGCTTCTTCAGGCTGATGGGTTCGCCGGCAGCATGCTGCTTCAATTTTCGACTGTGGTCAGCGTTCCCTGGCATTCTCATTCACCTTGTTTGTCACCGGCAGTCACCCTGCATCGCCAGACCTGCATATTTTGCAGCGCAAACGTGAGCCTATCTTAAAATTCCAGATATGACTGCTGCAAGGCAAATGGTGCTCCAGATGAAAGCTCCCAGGCGAAAGTCCTCCGCGAACTGGATTGCGTCTTGCGGCGGTGAATCTTGAAGGTCCCATGAATTCTGCCGAAGACCGTCAGAAGGCCATCCAGGCAAAGCAGGGCTACAATTCATTTGGCCCGAGTGGGCTGAAATGGGAGGCTGATATGCAATCGAAATCGATCGTACATCCGTTCTGTGCTCTTGTTGCTCTGCTGCCTTTTGCGGCTTGCGCGTTGACGGCCCAAACTGCGACGGTCTGGCTGACAACTCCAGATAGGTCGTCCCTGGTGGCGCAGCAGCCGGATACTCTCCATTTCTCTGCAACTATAGGGAAGAACGATTCGCCCACCATTGCCGTAGACGACGCGAAGAAATTTCAATCGATCGATGGATTCGGTTTCGCTTTGACAGGCGGAAGCGCGCAGTTGCTGATGCACATGTCGGCGCCGGCACGAGCTTCCCTGCTGAAACAACTTTTCTCGACCGATGGCGATGGTATTGGCGTGAGCTATCTTCGCGTGAGCATCGGTTCCTCCGACATGAATGCCCATGTGTATTCCTACGACGACATGGCGGCGGGAGAGACGGACCCAACCCTGGCGAAGTTCAGCCTGGCACCCGACCAGGTGGATGTGATTCCGGCGATGCAAGAAATCCTGGCGATCAATCCTCACATTAAAATTCTCGGGTCTCCGTGGTCGGCCCCGGCCTGGATGAAGTCCAACGACAATGCCAAGGGTGGCACGCTGAAGCCCGAATACTACAAAGCCTACGCGAAGTATTTTGTGAAGTACGTGGAAGGCATGAAGGCCGCTGGAATCACGATCGACGCGATCACGGCGCAGAACGAACCGCTGAATCCAAAGAACACGCCAAGCATGGCGATGTTCGCCAAGCAGGAAGACAACTTCATCAAGGACGCGCTGGGGCCGGCGTTTCACAAAGCAGGAATACGGACGAAAATTCTGATCTACGACCACAATCCCGACGTCACCTCCTACGCGCTTTCAATTTTGAGGGACCCGGACGCCCGCAAGTATGTCGATGGATCGGCCTGGCATTTATACGGCGGCGGAATCGCCGCGTTGACAGCAGTGCATGACGCCTTTCCCAACAAGAACATCTATTTCACGGAGCAGTCGATTACCGGGCGGCATCACGATAGGGGCATCGATATTTCGGAGCCGGTCAGCGATGTTGTGATTGGGGCCACCCGGAACTGGAGCAAGAACGTTTTGCTGTGGAACCTCGCCGCCGATCCCGAGGATGGCCCGCACACCAACGACGGCGGATGCACTTCCTGTTCGGGCGCAATCACTCTGGACGGTGACGCCGCAACGTTGAATGTTGCCTATTATGTGATCGCGCAGGTTTCTAAATTTGTCCTGCCGGGCTCTGTCCGCGTTGGGTCCAACGATGTGGAGCAGTTGGCCAACGTGGCCTTTCGCACGCCCGACGGAAAAATGGTGCTGGTCGTCTCCAACACCGGCAATTTCCCGACAACGTTCAACGTCAGCTATCGCGGCAAAACGACGACCGCCACCTTGCCGGAGGGCGATGTCGCCACCTACGTCTGGTAGGCAAACCGAATCGCGCGCGACTCCATGAAGGTCCGCAAAGTTCGACTGTGCAAGTGCCGCCACAGCAAGCCACAGGCGCAACAATGTCCATCCATATTGCGTCCTGATCTTTTACCGGCTTCCTAAAGAACAACAATGTTTTACAAGTGGGACTGAGACGTCGCTGGCGCGACGAACGATACCAGGAAAAGAGGTAGCGCCACAAATCCTGCCGGTCTGAATTTCTTCAGGCTTTCCTCATTCGCGGCGAGAAGTCGTAGGTCCCTGGTCAACGATTCACAGTGCTCAATCTCTGTCCAATGGACCTTTCAACCCGTTGAGCTCAGTTTGTTCGCCAAGCTTCGTATGATGGGGTAAGACTTGTCAACCTACTTAGGATGGAGGTCCGATTACACCTTTAGGTGGATGCGGAGGCGCGCAAAGCTTTCGTACTATAACTGTAAGTACCTTCCACAGAAGAAAATTCTCCCCTCGCGGGATTCCGCGTCGAGCGTTCAGGCTTGGGCATGAAGCGATTCTGGAGCACGTTGGCAGCCAGTCTGTTCCTGGTGTTATGCGCAATGCATGGGGCCTCAGGAGCCACCGAGGCGCCCTTCGAGAGCACCGCACCCGCCCATTCTCAAACCTATCCAGCCATTGCATTCGTTTCCGCTCCCATCGTGACGGCGGGCGATCTTACCCAGCGCTTCCCGCAAGGGAGCAGGCTGGCGCGAATGACGCCGGGCGTACAGCCTTCCCCCGTGGTTCCCCTGACGCCGGAATTCTTTGCCGCCGCCGATCCCCAGGTTTCCTTCGATGGGACCAGAATTCTCTTCTCTGCCCAGCAGAGAAAGAGCGCCGATTGGCAGATCTGGGAGATGGCCGTGGACGGGTCCGCACAACGCCAGGTCACGCACTGTCCGGGCGATTGCCTCGAACCCAAGTACCTGCCGCGAAACCGGATCGTGTACACGGCCATCCGTGGCACGGGCGCGCGGCGCAGTTCGACGGTCGATGTGTGCCAAATGGATGGAGAAGGCGCTCATCCCATCACATTTGGGCCGGGAAATTTTCAAGTGGAAACGGTGCTTCGCAGCGGACGAATCCTGGTCTCCGCAGAGTCGCCTCTGCTGGCAGGCGGCAGCCCCCATCGATCCCGCACTCTCTTCACTCTTCGACCCGACGGGTCGGGACTTGCGCTGCTTCGCGACGGGCCCACCGCCAACCGGAACCGCACCGGAGCGGTAGAACTGGCGGATGGCGCCATCCTGTTTCTTGAGACGAAGAACTCAGCCGGAAATTCCACCGGCGGACAGCTTGCGTGGATCCAGCCCGGTGCATTGCGCGCGTCCGTCCTGACAGACCCGGCGTCGGGCTTTGCCTCCGCGCAAGAACTTCAAGCGGCCACGCTGGTCGTTGCGAAGGAGAGTTCCGCGCGACCCTCCAATCGCAATTTCAATCTCTATGCGTTCGATCTTGCCAGCAAACTTCCTGGAGACTTGCTCTACCAAAACGCAAAGACTTCCAGCGTGCAGGCTGTCCCGCTGGCGCCGCATCCGCTTCCGGAAATTTACTGGAGCATCCTCCATCCAACCGCGCAAACCGGGCGCATTCTCTGCCTCGACTCCTACATTTCGCAAGATGTGGCGAGTGGCCGCCTGGCAGGACGCATCGCCAGGGTCCGCGTTCTGACGCTGGAGCAGCCCGGAAACCGCGAACGAGTTGTGGGAGACGCGCTCGTGGAATCCGACGGGTCTTTTTATGCCACCGTTCCCGCCGACGTTCCCATCCGATTTGAACTGTTGGGTCGGACCGGAGAGGTCCTGCACGCGCAGCGAAGCTGGATATGGGTGCGAAACGGAGAAGACCGCGGATGCCAGGGATGCCATGACAGCCCGTCGCTGGCCCCGGCAAATCACTTTCCGCTGGCGCTGTTGCGCTTCGATACACCCACACCGCTTGGCGGCACGTTGCGCGCGCAGCGGTCCGGGCAACCACGAGGGAACCGATGAGATATTTTCCGCGCCAGCTCAAACCGAGGATGGCAACGGGAACGCCGCTGCTTGCGCTGACTGTGGCCTTCGGGCTTTTCGGGCAGGGGTCGCCTTCAGCAACGACGGCACCGCCGTCCCCGTTGCCTCAATTTGAGGATGTAACCCAGAAGGCTGGAATCGATTTCCAGGGCTCCTTCGGCGAAAAAGACCTGAGTTCCATCCAGGAAGGGGCCGGTTCCGGCTGCGCCTGGATTGACTACAACAACGACGGCCTGCTCGATCTGTACGTGGTCAACGGCCGACATATCGCCGGCCTTACCGACCATTCCGCGCCCGATGGCATGAACGCCACCAACCACCTGTACCGCAACAACGGCGACGGGACCTTTACCGATGTCACGGCCCAGGCCGGAGTGGCCGGGAAGGGTTTTGGCGTCGGCGTCACCGCAGGGGACTTCGACAACGACGGCAACGAAGACCTTTACGTCACCAACTACAACTCCGCCATTCTTTATCGCAACAATGGCAATGGGACTTTTACGGACGTTACGGAGAAGGCGGGCGTGCAGAATCCGCACTTCGGGACTGGCGCAGCTTTTGTTGATTACGACCGCGACGGCCGACTGGATCTTTTTGTCGGCAATTATCTGAAGTTCGATCCAAACTATCGGCAGTATTACACCGCCCAGCACTATCCAGGCCCGTTGGGGTACGCTCCGGAGACGAACCGGTTGTTTCATAACAACGGCGACGGCACCTTTACCGACGTGTCGCAGGCATCGGGGATTGCCAGCCAGCCAGGTCGGGCCATGGGAATGACCGTCGGAGACTACGACAATGACGGCTGGCCGGACATTTATGTGGCCAACGATACGATGCCGAGCTTTCTTTATCACAACAACCACAACGGGACCTTTACCGACGTGGCTTCCGATCTCTACGTCGCGTACGGGCAGAATGGTGAAGCTTCGACCGCGATGGGCCCCATTTTCGGCGACTACAACAACGATGGATGGCAGGACCTGTTCGTTTCCGATGCCCACTTTCATCGCTTCTACCAGAATCCCGGCAAAGCGGGAGGCGCATTTCTGGACGTGACCAATGCCTCCGACGTGGGAGCGGTCTCCGGCCAGTTTGCCGGCTGGGGAGACGGATTTTTCGACTTCGACAACGATGGATGGAAGGACCTCTTCATCGTGAATGGCGGCATGGTATGGCTGGTTCCCATGCCGAGCTCGCTGCTGCGCAACAACGGCGATGGAACGTTCACCGATGTCTCGCTGCACGCTGGAGATTTCTTTCGGGAGCAAATTGTCGGACGCGGGGCCTGCTTCGCCGACTATGACAACGACGGATACATCGACGCCTTTGTGACCACGCTTGGCGGCAAGGGCATTCTGCTGCACAACACGCCGCCGCCAGGAAAGCGAAACCATTGGCTGACCATCAAACTGGTGGGGACGCGCAGCAATCGGGATGGCTACGGCGCAAGTCTGGAGGCGGTGGCTGGCTCTCTGCGCCAGTTCGTCCAATCGACTTCAGAAAGCGGCTACCTATCCCAGAGCGATCCCCGGCCGCATTTCGGTTTGGGCCCGCACACCGAAGTCGATACGCTGACGATCCGTTGGCCCAGCGGGACGGTCCAGACACTGAAGAACATTCGCGCCAACCAGATCCTGACGGTGACCGAGCCTGCGGGCCCGTCTGCCGCCGAGGCAACAAAGAGCGGGGCGACACCATGAAGGTCCGTTCCGCGAGTCCGGCCATTGGGGGCAGCCGCCCGCGCAATCTGATTGCAGGCATCGCCCTGGTCGCGGTCATAGCGATCCTGGGGCGACCCTCGGTTGCCAGTGCCGCTCCCCAGGCAGCCGGCGCGGATTCCGGCAACTACATTCCGCGATCGCAATATCTCAGCCCGGTGGCCATGACGCTTTCCGCGGATGGCCGCTGGTTGTATATCGCCTGCGAGGACAGCGACCTGGTGCTGGCCGTGGACACCCGTTCGCAGAAGGTCGAGCGGCGCGTTCACGTGGGCAGGATGCCGAGAGGAATCGCGTTGTCTCCCGGCGGAAAATTTCTGTACGTTTCCAATGAAGACAGCAATGATGTCACGGAAGTCGATGCGGAGACATTTCGGGTTCGCCGCACGCTTGCTGTTGGCTGGGGCCCTGTCGGGCTGACCACCGACCGCGCTGGAAAAGTTTTGTACGTGGCCAACACCTTGGGCGATGACATCTCGCTCGTGGACCTGAAGTCCGGGAGGGAACTTAAGCGGCTCGAAGCCGGGCATTATCCGGAATATGTAGCGCTTTCGCGAGACGGCAGCCGCGTCTACGTTGCGAACCTGCTGGCTCGCGTTGCGCCGGTCGACCAGCCGCCGGTGTCGGAGCTGACCGTCATCGACACGAGTCGTCAGATTGTTGCCGCGCGGGTCGATGTGCCGGGCGTGATCCAGATGCGGCACATCGCCGAGTTGCCTGCCATTGCCGGCGGATATCTTCTGGTCCCGTTCATGCGGCCCAAGAACCTGAACCCGCTGGTCCAGATTCAGCAGGGATGGTACCTGACCCATGGCCTGGCGGCGATTCGGCCCGCTGCCGTCGCCTCGGATGGACCGAAAAAATATCAGGTAGCTGAGGTCCTGCTGGACGATATCGACCGCTACTACGCCGACGGCTTCGGCGTTGCCGCCACTCCAGATGGCCGCTGGGCGCTGGTGACAGCCTCCGGGGCCAACGTGGTTTCCGTCGTCGATTCAGCCAAACTGCGCCACCTGTTGCAGAACACCCCGCCTGCTCGGCAACAGGAACTGGCGAACCGCCTCGACTCCGCAAGCCAATTCGTCGTTCAGCGCTTCCCTGTGGGACAGAACCCTACGGACGTGCTCGTCTCGCCGGACAGCCGCTTCGCGTACATTGCCAATCGCATGGACGATACGGTCAGCGTGGTGGATCTGGGCCGAATGCGGATCGCATCGACCATCGACCTGGGGGGCCCCAAAGAAATTTCGCGTGAGCGACGCGGCGAGCGCCTCTTCTTCAACGCTAGCCACTGCTACCAGGGGCAGATGGCCTGCGCCACCTGTCATCCGCATGAGGGACTTTCCGATGGCCTGGCGTGGAGCCTGGAAACGCCGCAACTGGGCCGCGATGTGGTGGAAAACCGCACCTTGTTCGGCATCGATGGGACCTCGCCCTTCAAGTGGAATGGAAAAAATCCTAACCTGGAGACGCAGGACGGTCCTCGCACCGCGATGTATATTTTCCGCTCTCAGGGATTCAGCCCAAAGCAAGTCAACGATCTGGTGACATATATCCACTCGCTCCAACTGCCGCGCAATCCGCATCTGGCTCCCAACGGGCACTTGACCGACGCTCAGGCGCGTGGACGCGCCATCTTCTTCCGCGACCGAACCACCGACGGCCGGCTGATTCCGCCGTTGGATCGTTGTTATACCTGCCATTCGCCGCTGACCCGTTATACCTCGCGGGTTTCCATGGACGTGGGCACCGCGACGCATTATGACACCATCCACGCCTTCGACGTGCCCCAGTTGACTGGCGTCTCTACAAGACAGCCGTATCTGCACAACGGCGAAGCGCTGGAACTGGAAGATATCTGGACCATCTTCAATCCGGAAGACAAGCATGGAATCACTTCCGACCTGAACAAAGCGCAGTTGAACGACCTGATTGAGTTTCTAAAGACACTATGAAAACCAGATCGGAGATTTCGATGGAGCGGGCAAGCGCAGCATCCCACGGCCGCAAAATCCTGTGGATCGTCGGCATCTTCCTGCTGGCCACGAGCGTGGCGGCGGCGCAGGATCCTTCTTTCTATACCAAGTGGACGAATTACACCTCGGCGAATGGCTTTCCGCCCGGCGAAGTCTATTGCGTCACCGTGGATGGCAATCGAGTGTGGGCAGGGACCGGCCATGGATTGGTGTTGCTGGAAAATGGCCGCATACAAAAGGTCTTTACCACAAAAGACGGCCTGGCCGGCAGGGCGGTGATGTCGGTGGCCGTGGACAGACTCACCGGGGATGTCTGGATCGGGACCTTTGGCGGACTCAGTCGCTACTCCGGCGGGCAATTCAAAAACTACACCAACCTGACCAGCGGCCTGGCGAATGACCTGGTGTATGGGGTTGCCGTGCAGGGGCAATACCTCTGGGTGGCCACCACGGCGGGCGTCAACCGTCTGGATACCCATACCGGAAGCTGGTCGATTTTTAACGAATCCAATGCTCCGTTTGAAGAGCCCTGGACCTATGGCATTTCCGTGGGCGCCGAAAAGATCTATTTCGCGGTGTGGGGCGGCGGAGTGCTTTCCTATGACCTGGCAAATCATTATTGGAAGCCGTACACCGATCCTGACGGCGAAATGGAACTGGTCCTCTATCGCAATCAGGGGCTCATTCACAACATTGTCAGCAGCGTCTCCTGGAACCCCGACACAAAAACGTTCTGGGCCTCCACCTATTTCGGCCTCAGCAGTTATGACGGGCGGAACTGGCACAACTATCTGACCAAGGACAGCGGCCTGCCCTCCAATTTCATCAACGCAGTCAAATCGCGCGGCAATCAGGTCTGGGCCTGCACGCAGAAGGGCCTCAGCGAATTCAATCCCACGACCAACACCTGGATCACGTACCGTCCGGATGCAAAAACCGGACGCGGAGAAATCCTGATCACTCGACCGGACGGCAGCAAGCGCCAGATCGCATCCAGCACCACCCTGGCGCACAACTATATTCTGAATCTCGACTTTCAAGGCGACGATATTTGGGTGGCCACAGCAAACGGACTGAGCCATGGCGCCCGACAGCCCTACAAACAGCAAGCATCTGGGGCGCAAAGCACCGCCCGATCCCTTGGGAGATAAAAAGAAATGATGCGAAGAAAAATCGCCGGACAAGTGACCGTGGACGACCTCGCACGGATTTGTCCGATCGTAAGCCGCAGGACCCATCCCGAGTTCGACGAAGGCCGACAGCTCGAAGTCGAGGTCTCCGGAGTGCGTTTCGGGTCCGGACTGCCGGTTGTGATCGCTGGCCCCTGCGCCGTGGAAAGCGAGCGGCAAACGATGGATCTGGCACGCAGCGTCCGCGCTGCCGGTGCGCAGATGCTGCGTGGGGGCGCCTTCAAGCCGCGCACCTCGCCGCACGATTTTCAAGGCCTCGGACTGGAAGGCTTGAAAATTCTTCGCGCCGCCGGCGACGAAACCGGGCTGCCTCTGGTGACGGAAGTGATGGATGTGCGACTGGTGGCGCTGGTGGCCGAATATGCCGACATGTTGCAGATCGGTTCCCGCAATATGCAGAATTATCCCTTGCTGGTGGAAGTAGGCCGCTCGGGAAAGCCGGTCCTGCTGAAGCGCGGCATGGCTGCCAGCTTGTGCGAGTGGCTGGGCGCCGCGGAGTACATCGCCAACGAGGGAAACCTGAAGATCGTTCTCTGCGAGCGTGGGATCAAGATGCACGCGAGCGGCGAGTATTCCCGTTATCTGCTCGATCTGAACGTGGTCCTGGCGGTGCATGAGGAGACCTACCTGCCCGTCATCGTGGACCCGAGCCACGCCACCGGTTTGGCTGCCGCGGTGGAGTCGGCCAGCCGCGCCGCGATCGAGTTCGGCAGCGATGGTCTTCTCATCGAGGTGTCGAATTACGGCTCCGAACCTGGTGTTCCTCGACCGTTATGCGACGCGGACCAGGCGATCTCACCCGCGACGCTCGGCAGAATCGTTGCCTTCATCCACCATCGGGAATCCAGGTTGGATTCCGACAACAACGCCGTGACGGTCATCCGCGGCTTGCCGCGAAGCAGATAACGCGAAAGGCATGGAAAGGCTTTGCCCAGCCGGAATGGAGGCGGGGAATGAAAGGAAGGAACGTCGTGGTCCTGAAAATTAGAAACGGCGCCGCGGTCCTGATCGTTGCGCTGGCTTGCCTTCAGACGCTACCCGCCAGGGCTCAGTCCGCTCCGGCCCCAACTCCCGCGAAACAAGCGCCGACCGCCATCCCCTACGCCAACATGCCGCCGGCTGCGGTGCCGTTTGGACGCTACCGCAAGCCCTATCAGGATTGGTTCGTGGATTCCTCCACGCTGGAATACTACGGCGCTGCCCGCGAGAGGCCGGACGGCGACCTGGCCGCGTTGAAAACCATCAACATTGGATTTCTGGGGCCGCTGGATGCGAACAACTACGATTCCCCCTATGGAATCGCCATGCTGCATGGATCGCAAATGGCCGTGGACGATGCCAACGCCCACGGCGGCTATCACGGCAAGCCGTTTGCCCTGAAGGTGCATGACGACCTTCCGCTGTGGGGTGCTTCGTCGATGGCCATCGTCAACATGGTCTACGACGATCATGATTGGGCCATGCTGGGTTCCGTCGACTCCGCCTCCACCCATATCGAATTGCGCGCCACGCTGAAGCTCGAACTGCCCATCATGGATACGGCGACCAACGATCCCACCGTGACGCAAACGCGCATTCCCTGGCTGATGCACAACTTCCCCGATGATCGCCAGCAAGGGTACGCGCTGGCCGATTACGTCTTCAACCAGCGCCACTTGAAGCGCGTGGGCATTCTGCAGGTCAACAACCGTTACGGGCGGGCAGGGAAAGATGTGTTTTTTGAAACTGCGCGGCGCATCGGCCACCAGCCGCTGGTCGAAGTCTGGTATGCGCCAGACGCCACAGATTTCTCCGCGCAACTGGAAACCCTGAAGGCCTCCGGAATCGATGGACTGGTCATCTGGGGAGATGCCGCGCAAGCCGGTTTGGTTCTGAAGCAGATGCGCGCCATGGCGATGCAGCAACCTGTGTTTGCTTCCAGCCGTGCCTGCTATCCGGAAGTCCTGAAAATCGCGGGTCCGGCAGCGGAAGGCCTGGTGATGGTCAGCGCCATCGATCCCACTCGCATGGATCCTGAGTGGCAACAATTTCGCCAGCGTTTTCTCGCTCGCTTTCATACCGAGCCCGATGCGTATGCAGCCTATGCCTATGACGGCATGAATCTCCTGATCGCGTCTATCCAGAAGGCTGGCCTCAACCGTGGAACGATCATGGATGCGCTGCGGCAGTATGAGATGAAGCGTTACACCGGGGTCAGCGGGACCGCTTTCTTCGACTACACCCTGAACAATATTGCCCCTGTCACCTTCGCCAAAATTCAGAATGGTCAGTTTGTGTACTGGCCGGAACAACGCACAGATTGGCACGGGAAACCGGTGTCATTTTTGCGATGAACGCGATCGATCCCTCTATGTCAAACCGGACCCACGACCGCGCAACGACCTTCCTGGCGTCCATCGCCATGTTTGCTGTTTTGCTGCTACAGCCGGTTGCCGGTCGATGGGCCTCAGCGCAGAGCAAAACGAAGACCGCTGTCCCCTACGCTTCCATCGCCACCGATGGCGAAAGTTATGCAGGCCCGGCGCGGGGACCCGCATGGGATGAGACCGGCCCAGTGCTCTACATCGGGTTGCTGGCGCCGCTGCATGGGTCGGAGAAGGCCGAAGGAGAGGCGCTGGTTGCAGCCGCCAAAATGGCGCTGCACGATGCGACCCGGCGCCCCATGCCAGCCGGTCAACGGCTGGAACTTGCCATCGGAGATGAAAGCGGTCCTTCCTGGGGACACGTTTCAGACGTGGTCCTTCATCTGGTGCTGCAGCAGGATGTGATAGCGCTGGTTACCTCCGCCAACGGCACCGACGCCCATATCAGCGAGCAGGTCGGCAACCGGATCGGCGTTCCTGTCCTCACGCTTGCGAACGATGCAACGACCACGCAGATCGACATTCCATGGATCTTCCGGCTTGGCCCAAGCGATGACCTTCAGGCGCAAATCATGGCCTCGAACCTCTACCGCAAACGCGGCCTGAAGAGTGTCCTGTTGATTTCCGATGCGGACCACGACGGACGGGGTGGCGACGAAGCCATGCAGCAGGCGGCCCGCTCGCTGGGCGCACCGCCTCCAGATACGCTTGTTCTCGATCCTCTGCATCCAGATTTCGCATCTGTGGTCGCGCGAATCCATGCGCATCCTCCCCAGGCAATCGTTCTCTGGACGCGAGCGGACATTGCGGCAACGTTGTTGTCATTCCTTCAGCACGCCGACATTCACGCGCCTGTCTATCTTTCACAGCAGGCCGCTCAGTCGGGTCCTGGGCTGGCCTTTTCGCCGCTCGCCGGACAGGCTACAGGCGCTCCGACGTCAGGGGATGCCTGGACAATCGACGGGGATGGACAGAACGCGGCCGCGAGAGCGAGCTTCGCCAGCCGCTATCGGCAGCGAACGGGAAGCTCCCCCAGCGCGGCCGCCGCCGAAGCCTACGATGCCGTTTGCCTGACAGTGCGCGCGGTGCGCGCCGCTGGCCCCAATCGAGCTCGCGTGCGCGACCAGATCGCAAGGGTAAGGGATTTTCCCTGCGTCTCAGGGACCATCACCTTCGATCGCCAGGGCAACAATCTCACGCAGGTCCATCTCGCCGCTCTGGAGCAGCAAACAACTTCGACCGTCACTGGAGACTTCCCGAAATGATGCAGTCCATTCTCACCGGCGACATGTACGACGCGATCATTGTTGGCTCTGGGGCTGGCGGCGGCATGGCCGCGTATACCCTGACGCGCGCTGGGGCCAAGTGCCTGATGCTGGAAGCCGGGGACTGGTACGACACGGCCAAGGACTCGAAATGGCTACAGTGGGGCTACGATGCGCCACACCGGGGCGCGTCCAAGACCCCGTTCGGCCCCGGGGGATTTGAAGCCGTCGTCGGCGGCTATAACGTCGAAGGGGAACCCTACACCTGCGCCACTGGGACCGACTGGAAGTGGTTTCGCTCCCGCATGTTGGGGGGGCGTACCAATGCCTGGGGCCGCATTTCGCTGCGCAATGGCCCCTACGACTTCAAACCGTACAGCCGCGACGGCAAGGGCTTCGACTGGCCGATCACGTATGAGGAACTCGCGCCGTATTACGACAAGACGGAAGAACTGATCGGCGTATTCGGCTCTGTTGAAGGGATGGAAAACCTGCCGGATGGAAAATTTCAGCCGCCGCCGACTCCTCGCTGCTATGAACTCCTTGTGCAAAAGGCCTGCAAGGACCTGAACATTCCCTGCATTCCTTCGCGGCTCGCCATCCTCACCCGTCCGCTGAACGATCGTCCCGCGTGCCATTATGTGTCGCAATGCAATCGCGGTTGCCGGATGGGATCGAACTTCTCGTCGCCGGACGTGCTGCTGTATCCGGCCCATCTCACCGGGAATCTGGAGATTCGCTGCGGCGCGATGGTGCGAGAAGTCTTGACCGGTCCCGACGGACGCGCCACGGGCGTTTCCTATATCGACAAAAAATCCGGCGAGGAGGTCCAGGTGCGCGGCAAGGTCGTTGTTCTGGCGGCAAGCGCATGCGAAACAGCGCGGCTGTTACTGAACTCCCGCAGCCCGCATTTCCCCGATGGCCTGGCCAATTCCAGCGGACTGGTCGGACGCTATCTGATGGATACCGTCATGTCCGACGTGACCGGATGGATTCCATCGATGATGCATCTGCCCGCTCATAACGAGGACGGCGTGGGCGGCATGCATCTCTACATGCCTTGGTGGAATTACCGGCAGCAGTTGCAGGGGAAGCTCCCCTTTTCCCGCGGCTACCATATTGAAATCGGCGGCGGCCGATGCGGCATGCCCGCACCCGGATTGATGACTGGATCGGAAACCATGCTGGGCGGCGGCTATGGCAAGTCCCTGAAACAGAGAAGCCGCAGCCTGTACGGTTCTCTGGTCGGCTTTCATGGCAGGGGAGAAATGATTCCCAACCCGCAAAGCTATTGCGAGATCGACAAAACTGCCGTGGACCAGTGGGGAATCCCCGTTCTGAAATTCCACTTTCAGTGGAGCGACGAGGAGATTCACATGGCCCGCCACATGCAGGAAACCTTTCAGCAGATTGTCGAGACGATGGGCGGCAAGACGATCGAGTCCTACGGAGCGGAGCAGCAATGGGGAATTTCGGCGGGCGGCGTGGGCTTTCACGAGGTCGGCGGCGCGCGCATGGGAAGCGATCCAAAGACCAGTGTGCTCAACTCCCACTGCCAGGCCTGGGACTGCAGGAACCTTTTCGTCACCGATGGCGCGCCCTTCGTCAGCCTGTCGGACAAGAATCCTACGTTGACGATTTTGGCCCTGGCCTGGCGCACATCCGAATACATCGCGGCGCAGGTTCGCACACAGAACGTGTAGGAACAATGCATTTCTGTTTCAGAGGGAAAGAATGAGAGACCTCGAAGGAAAAACCGCTCCGCCGAACAGGACCCTGCGCTTTCAGCGGCGGGCCATGCTGAAAATGATGATGGCCCTGCCCGTTGCAGCGCTTCTGCCTCTCTCATCGCTGGCCGCGGAAGTGGCGCAATCGCTGCCCGGCGCCTCCGCGATGCCGCAGGATTCAACTCCCTGGAAGCTGCGCGTCCTCACTCCCCACGAGTGGAAAACAGTCGGCGTGTTGAG
The DNA here is from genome assembly GCA_021792795.1 of Acidobacteriota bacterium. Classification (GTDB taxonomy): domain Bacteria; phylum Acidobacteriota; class Terriglobia; order Terriglobales; family Acidobacteriaceae; genus JAKAAZ01. The sequence goes on from JAJYUB010000015.1 coordinate 17,475, forward strand.
CGACTGGGTGCTTCCCGCGGACGAGATTTCCGGCAGCGCCACCGATGCTGGCGTGCCGGAGTTCATCGACGATTGGCTTGACTTTCAGCGCGGCGACCTTCTGGTGGAGATTCGCGAAGGGCTGGCGTGGCTCGACGCCGAGTGCAACCGCAGCTACAATCACAGCTTCGTGGATTGCGCCTCGGACGAGCAACAAAAAATCCTCGACCGCATCGCCTGGCCTGAAAAAGCCGCGACGCAGGACGCCCACGCCGTCGCATTCTTCAACCAGTTTCGCGACCTGACGCTGAGCGGGTTCTATACCAGCGAGATGGGAATCCGCGATCTGCCGTATGTCGGCAACGAACCGCAAGCCGACTGGCAGGGCTGCCCGTCCGCTGTGCTCGCCAAACTTGGAGTCTGACGCCCCGCTGTGCAATCGGAGTCAATCCACGAATCCATCATCACGAGAAATGAACAGTCATGTGATGCCACGTGGTCAGGCCAGCTTGCTTGGCGACATCCATTAAAGACCACCGGAACCGTCTTCACAAAAACCGCCGGCGGTGATGGGGCGATGCTGCGGATCGTAGACCGCTTTGGCAAGCGGGCCGCTGGCCATTCCGCTCCGCGGCTGCGCAGCGGCGCAGGCCGGTCCGCCGGACGTGGCCAAGAAGAGCACAGGAACCAGGAGACGCGAAAGCAGCACGCTGCCAAGCAAGAATGCTCCCCATTGCGAAGGACTGCACCCGACGCGTGGGCTGAATGGCGGCAAAAAACCGGCGAGCAAGGCTGCGTTTTTAGACGGAAATCTCGCGGATCGCGTCCTGCAATCTTTCGCAAACCTCGCGAACGTCTGCGAGCGAAATTTTATTGAAGAATGGCAGCGCAATCGAACGCTGCCCGGCCTGTTCCGTCACTGTCAGGGGATCGTTCGGCTTTGGCAGGTCACGATACGCAGGCTGCAAATGGACCGGAGCAAAATATCGTCCGCAGCCGATTCCCTGTTCGCGAAGGGTTTGAACGATCGCGTCCCGATCCTCAAGTTGAAATCGCTCCCTGAGCCGAACCACGTAGACGAACCAGCTGATTTTCCCGTCTGGAATTTGTAGCTCGGGCAAAATCAGGTCAGTATTTCCGCGCAAACACTCGTCGTACCAGCTAGCCACTTCGGCCCGTCGCCGTAAAATGCTGTCCACGCGACGCAACTGTTCCAACCCAAGCGCGCAATGGACCTCCGACAACCGGTAGTTGTATCCGACGACGGTATGCTCCAGCCAATGGCCTGCGTTCCCGCGGCCCTGGTTGCGCAGCGCGCGCGCCATCGCCGCCAACCCAGCGTCATTGGTAACGATCATGCCGCCTTCCCCGGTGGTGATCTGCTTGTTGGGATAAAAAGCGAACACTCCGGCATCTCCCAAGGACCCTGCTTTTTGCCCGCGAACTTCGGCGCCGATCGCCTCGCAAGCGTCTTCGATGACGCGTAAGCCATGACGTTTTGCGATGGGAAGCAGTCGCGCCATCGCCGCGGGGCGTCCGAATGTGTGGACAACGAGGATCGCGCGCGTACGGGGAGTGATGGCCGCTTCCACTTTGTCGGGATCGAGATTCAGCGTGGCTGGATCAATGTCGACGAAGACGGGAACCGCCCGCTCCATGCGAACCACATTCGCGGCGGCGATGAAGGTGAACGACGGAACAATCACTTCGTCGCCTTCGCCAATGCCGAGGCAGCGAATGCACAGATGCAGGCCGCTGGTGCCGGAGTTGACGGCCACAGCGTGGCTCGCTCCAGCGTAGTCTGCTGTCGCGCGTTCAAAGGCCTCCAGCTTCGGCCCCAGGCTGAGCTGCGGCGTCCGCAAAACGTTCACGACCGCTTCAATCTCGGCCTCTGTGATGTCGGGAGCGGACAACGGAACGCGCATTTGCGTCATGGGTTTGCCTGGATCGGCCCCGACGACTGCGCCGTCAGCGGAGATTCCTGCTTGATAAGGAGTCGCTCTGAAAGCGGCACGGTGGTGAGGACGCGAACGATCGTCTCTGACGCATTTCCGTCGCCGTACGGGTTCGCCATCCCGATCAGTCCAGCACGAAATTCCGGATCGCGGCCTTGTTCGACGGCGCGCAGGATTTGCTGTTCGTCCGCCTCGGCATCGATCACGTTGCGGGCGCGTTCTCTTCCCTGCTGTCGAATCCCCACGTTCACCGTGGGCAATGCGAACGAGCCAGACTCCATGATGCCGCTGCTGGAATTCCCCAGCAACAGTTCCACCTGCGCCAGCAAACTCCAATAGGTGAGCGGATCGAGGTTGGTGAAGATCCGTCCGGTTGCGCGGTCAAAGAGAAAATCGCGCGTGCGCTCCAGCAATTCACGGCTGCCCGCGTCGGCATTGGGGAAACAGAAAAGAAATTGAGCGTCAGTCTTGCAGAGCGCGGCGAATAAAGCATCCGCCTCCCGCACCGTATCGCGTGCGATGGTCACCGGATGATACGCCACCAAAATCGTCGGCTGGCTCAGGTCGAGTTGCAAACGCCTTTCGACTTCATCGCGGCGCAGCAGCGTTGCTCGCCGCAGATGGTCGAGCGACGGAGCGCCGGCCCGATGCACGCGCCACGGTCCTTCTCCCATGGCAATGACCCGTTGGCGCGCCCTCTCGGTCGACGTAAAGTGGACGTGGGCCATCTTCGTCAATGCATTTCGTACGGCATCATCGATGGCGCCCTGGCTGATTTCGCCCCCTTCAATGTGCGCGACGGGGATGCGGAGTGCAAGCGCAACGGAGGCCGGCGCCAGCATCTCATAGCGGTCCGCGATCAGCAGCAGCAGGTCGGGGCGTGTCGCTCCCAGATGGTCCGCCAGGCCCAACGTCGCCAGGCCGATGGTCTTTGCCATGCCAACGTCGGTGTCGGAACTCAGCAGGCATTCGATTCTTGCGTCGATCTTGAGGCCGTCTTTGTCAATCTCCCGCACCGTATTGCCAAACTCTGGCGACAAGTGAGGACCCATGACGATCAATCGCAAATCGACGTCAGGATGCGCCGCGAGATCGCGCAGCGGCCAGTACAGGTGGCTGTAATCCGCGCGCGAAGTAGTGACGACAGCGATCTTTCGCTTCTCAGGCATGATGGCCAGCCACAGGTTCAGAATGTTTTGCTTCCAGCGATGCGCTGGGACGGTATTCCGGAACCAGACGCTCGATCGCCTGCAACACGCCTTGAAGATTTCGCGCGCAGACCGCTGCATCGAGGTCCCTCATCGCGCGATGGAGAGTTTCTTCCTGGATTGCAGGTCCGTCAATTGCATGGAGACGAGGCCCGACCCAAGCCGCGAGCCGCTCGCCAGGGCCGACAAACTCCTCATACAATTTTTCTCCCGGGCGCAGCCCCGTAAACACAATGGCAGGCCCGCCGGGAGGCTGGCCTTTTCGCTGAATCAAATTATTTGCCAGGTCCAGTATCTTCGTTGGCCTTCCCGTGTCGGGAACCAGGATTTGCTTGTCCTGCGTTGCGGACGCTGCCCCCAGAATCAAGCAGACGGCTTCTTCCATCGTAAAGAAGTATCGCTCCGCATCGCGATGCGTCACCGTCACACTGTCGCCCCTGGCAATCTGGTCGAGAAAAACTCCGGCCACGCTGCCCTGCGAACCGAGGACATTGCCGAGCCGAACGCAGGTCATGCGCGTGGAAGCGGTCGCGCATCCGAGCAGGGCCAACTCCGCCATCCGCTTCGACGCGCCCATGATGCTTGCGGGACGCACAGCTTTGTCCGTCGAGACCATCAGCATGTGGCGGATGCGATTTCGCACCGCTGCCTGAACCAGGCGATAGGTGCCGAGCGCATTGTTGCGGACCACTGCAAGCGGATTGGATTCCATCAGCGGGACATGTTTGTGCGCGGCGGCGTGGTACAGCATCTCCGGACGGTATTGCGCGCACAGTTCGTCGAGTAAGCCGTTGTCGCAGATACTGCCCAGGACCGCAACGTAAAAGACCGGAGATGCGAGCCGCTTGAGCCTTGCGTCCAACTCATACAAGTTCTGTTCGGAGGCGTCCAGCAGCAGAAGAAGCCTCGACTGCAACTCCGCGAGTCGCATCGTCAACGCGCAGCCGATCGATCCGCCGGCGCCGCTGATGAAAACGCACTGGTCTCGATGAAGGCCCGCGGGCGGATCGATAATTTCCATCTCCGATGAGCGTCCCAGCAACTCTCGCCAATCCACGCCCGTCATGTCATTGCCAGACAAACTTCCTCCGTGCTGGATCTCTATGCTCGCCTGTCGACACTTCTATCCGTACATCCATGACGGTAATATCGTTCTCACGCTCGATGCACAACGTTTCCGCGTAGCGCGGCCGATTGTATCCGGAATGCAAAAACCGTCCGACACATTCGTTCTTGTCAATCGCACTTTGAACAGACGCCCGGCAACGTTTGCTTCTATTTTCTATCTTGTAGACTAAAGGATCGAAGGCTTCAATCGTAGCGAACCGAGGTAAGTCGTATTTCCATGCTCCCGCGCATCCGGATGGCCCAGGTCCTCGCCCTTTGTTTTCTCGTCACCCTGGCTGCCTGGGGCGAAGCTGGTACCCACACCGCGCAAACGGACGCCATCCAGTTGAACAATCTCGGCGTGGCGTACATGAATCAGCAGAACTTTGCCAAAGCCGAACAATTGTTTGTGGAAGCCGCCCAGAACGACCCCACGCTGCTGGCCGCGCAACTGAACCAGGGAATCGCGCTGCTCAACTCCCAGCAACTTTCGCAGGCGAGCGCGGTGTTGCGACGGGTGATCGAGCAGGCCCCTAAGAACATTGCAGCGTGGTACAACCTGGGTCTGGTGGCGCGTAAAGACGGCAATACGCAGGAAACGATCGGGGATTTCAAGCACGTCGTCCATCTCGATCCGAACGATGCGGATGCCCACTACCTGCTGGGCAGCGGCTACCAGCAAAGCAAGGACTATCAAGACGCAATTCTCGAGTTTCAGCGGGCATTGCAGTTGAGTCCGCTGCATGCTTCTGCGGAGTTCGGACTGGCCCGGGCCCATCAGCAAGCCGGAATGCTGGACCTCGCAAAGCAGGACTTCCAGCGGTTCCAGCACATCACCGGCGAAAAACTGGGCTCTCCCATGACCATTTCCTACGGGGAAATGGGCCACTACTCCATGGCACAGTCGATCCATGCAGCGGAGCCGGAAGTCGCCCCCATGATTCCTGTCCGCTTCGTGCGCGCGCCGATCGGCGACGGTTCGCAAACCTCGTCGACCGTTGCCGAACCGGGCGAAGACGAAGTTGGTGGCGGCGCCTGCATGGCTGACCTATTCGGCGACGGGAAAACCGACCTCATCTCGCTGGATGAAGGCGCACACGCAGTCCATGCGTACCGCAACCTGGGCGGCGGCCGTTTTGAAGAGGTCCCTCCCAGCCAGACAGGACTGGACCTGAGCGGCCGCGCAATCGCCTGCACGGTGGGCGACTTTGACAACGACGGACTGCCCGATATTGCGATCTCGCTGCGGCATCGCGTGGTACTTTTCAGAAATCTCGGCCACGGAAAATTCTCCGATGTCACCAAATCCGTCGGCATTACGACGAACAATCAGCCTGCGGGCCTCACCTTTGTGGATTACGACCACGACGGCGACCTCGACCTCTTTGTTACTGGAAAACCAGTGGCTGGCGCGGACGCTCCGAATGTGTTGTGGCGCAACAATGGCAATGGGACATTCACCAACTGGACTGGCCCGACTGGGCTCGCCGGACACGGGACCACCCGCAACGCGACGCTCTCCGACCTGAACAGCGACCGCGCGGTCGATCTGGTCGTCACCGGCTCTGGAGCTGCGCCAACCTTTTACGCCAATCCCCGCGAAGGCGCGTTTCCTGCCTCGCCGCTCTTCAGCGACACCAGCCTGCCTGCGACGAATGGCGTTTACGTTTTCGACTTCAATAAAGACGGCTGGATGGATGTCGCGCTGACGCACACCGGCGCACCTGGGATTACTCTGTGGCGCAACGTCGACGGAAAGCGCTTTGAACGTGTGCCGCTGCCGATCGCGGACGCCACCCGCGGCTGGGGGCTCACCGCCATCGACATTGACAACGACGGCTGGATCGACCTGGCCGTGCTGGTCGACACCGCGCATGGATCCGAACTGCGAGTGCTGCGCAACCTGGGGCCGCGAGGATTTCAAGATGTAACGAAGGCGGTGGGGCTTGCCAACCTGAAGCTCGATCATCCGCGCGCTGTGCTTGCCGGCGACATCGATGGAGATGGCGACGCGGACCTGATCGTGACTCAATTGCACGGGCCTCCGGTACTGCTGCGCAACGATGGCGGCAATAAAAACCACTGGGTGCGGCTGTCGTTCCGCGGCCTGGCCGACAACAAATCCGCGCTGGGGACCAAGGTGGAAATCTTTTCCGGCAGCCTTTGGCAGAAGTGGGAGATCGCCGGCGCCACCGGATACATGGGACAAGGCGCGCCGGAAATTCTGGCCGGCCTCGGCAGCCGCACGCATGTGGACATCGTGCGCATGTTGTGGCCCACCGGTGTCCTGCAGGATGAACTCAAGGTCCCCGCCGATACATTCACGCCGCTGGATGAAATCGATCGCCGCGGAAGCTCCTGTCCGGTGCTGTTCGCCTGGGACGGCAAGAAATATCAGTTCGTCGCGGACGTGATTGGCGCGGGCGTCGTGGGTCATTGGGTTTCGCCGACCGCTAGAAATATTCCCGATCCCGAGGAGTGGATCAAAGTCGCAGGCAGCCAATTGAAGCCGCACAACGGCTACCTGAGCCTGCGTTTCGGCGAGCCGATGGAAGAAGTAAACTTCATCGATCAGCTGCGCCTGGTCGCCATCGATCACCCTGCTGGGACAGCGGTCTATCCGAATGAGCGCTTCATCGAGGCACCGCCATTTCCTTCGGGCAGAGTGATTGTCAGCAGCGCGGCGCGTCCTGTACTGGCGGCGTGGAACGATCATGGAGAAGATGTTCGCAGTGTCCTGCTGAACCGCGACCATCGCTATGTGCATGACTTCACCAACCTTCCCTTCGCGGGCTTCGCAAATCCCCATACGCTCACGCTGGACATCGGCCCATGGACGGCGCGGCGCCCGCTACGGCTGCTGCTGCACGGCTACGTGGAGTACTTCAGCGCATCGTCGATGTATGCGGCCTGGCAGGCTGGGTTGAAGCCGGAGCCGCCCGTCCTGCAAGCGCAAATAGCGAACGGAAGCTGGAAAACGATCCTGCCGGACATGGGTTTCCCCGCCGGCCTGCCGCGCACGATCCCGGTTGACCTGACCGGCAAGCTGCCGCCGGAAACGAGGCGGTTGCGCATCGTCACCAATCTGCAGATCTACTGGGACCAGATTCTGGTGGACAATGGACCGGATAGGACCAGCGAAATCCGCCAAACGGAATTGCCGCTCGCACTTTCTACTCTGAAATTTCGCGGCTACCCGCAGCAGATTGAGCAGAAGAGTCCCGGTGATTTGACCTATCGTTACGACCGCATCAGCGCCACCGGCCCATTCGCCCGCCAGCGGGGAGAATACACCCACTACGGCAACGTCACGCCGCTGCTGAAGACAGTCGACAATCGCTTCGTCATCTTCGGCAGTGGAGAAGACATCGATGCGGAATTCAGTGCCGCCGCGCTGCCGCCGCTGCCAGCCCACTGGAAACGCGACTACCTCTTCTACGCCAACGGTTATGTCAAGGACATGGATTTCTACGAGGCATCGCCATTCACAGTGAACGAGATGCCATTTCACGGGATGAAGTCCTATCCGTATTCCAGCCCGATATCGTATCCGACGGCCCCCGCAGCCCTGCGATACCGCCTGCAATGGAATGACCGATTCAACTCCGGCGAAAGCCCGCAGGAATACCGTTTCCACTACCTGCCGGCAAACTCCACGCCCATCGACCCTGTTCCTGCGGCCCACGGCGCGTCCAGAATCTCAGATATTCAGGGCGCAAATTGAGCCAAATCACGCTGCTGTCCGCAGTCGAACAGCTCGCCTTGCTCCGTGCGGAAAAAATCTCGCCGCTGGAATTGGCCGAGGAACACATTCGTCAAATCGAGCGGCTGAATCCGCATCTGAATGCAATCGTCAACTTCAGCGAACTCGACGCAGAGCGCATCCGGGCACAGGCGCGCGCGTTGATGACCGCAAGCGGACCGCGCGGTCCGCTGTACGGGCTGCCGATGACGATCAAGTCTTCCATTGCGACCGCCGGGCTTCAATGCGAAGTCGGCAGCCTGCTGCGGCAAGGCATGGTGGCGGAGAAAGATGCGGTCGTCGTCTCCCGCGTACGCCAGGCGGGAGCCAACATTCTGGGGACCACGAATTGTCCGGAATTTTTGATGGCGTATGAAACTGACAATCGCCTGCACGGCCAGACCCGCAATCCATGGGACGTTGCCTTTACCTCCGGCGGGTCGAGCGGCGGCGAATCCGCGGCGATTGCCGCCGGCATGTCCGCGGCCGGCCTTGGCAGCGATAGCGGCGGCTCGGTCCGCACGCCCGCGCACTTCACGGGCATCTGCTCGCTCAAACCCACGCCGGGACGCATCCCCGCGACGGGCCATGTACCGCCTTGCATCGGGCCGTTTTCCATTCTTGGCGCCATCGGCCCCATGGCCCGCACCATCGAAGATGCGCGCCTCCTGTTTGAAACGCTTTGCGCTCCCCATGCGACGGACCCCGTCAGCCCGCCGGTCGCGCTGCGGCCCATCGGTAGAAGCGAATTGAAGCAGGTCCCCATCGGCTATTTTGAAGACGACGGCCTTGTGCCTGTCACGCTTGAGACACGTCTCGCCGTCCACGCGGCGGTCCGCGCTTTGCAAGAACAAGGATTTTCTGTCACTCCATTTCACCCCAACGCATTGGAAGACGCGCGCAAACTCTGGTGGAAATTTTTTGTGCGCTGCGGGGCCATGTTGGTCGAATCGATGGTCACCGATCGCCGCGACCAACTCAGTCCGGTGCTGCTCGACTTTCTTTCCATCGCGCATCAAGACCCGCCGCTGGGCGGAGAGGAATTACTGCAAGCTTGGGCGAACCTAGACCTGGTTCGAGGCCAATTGCTGCGCGAGATGCAGCCGTTTCCGGTGCTGCTTTGTCCCGTGTGCGCAGTCCCGGCCTTTCGCCATGGCGAGCGCTCGTGGATGGTCGATGGGCAGCAGGTCGATTATCTCGACGCCATGCGATACACGCAATGGTTCAACTTGCTGGGAGCGCCGGCAGCCGTCGTTCCCGTCGGCAGATCACCGGAAGGATTGCCGATTGGCGTGCAAGTCGCAGGACGCCCTTTCGAAGACGAAATCGTCCTGGGGATCGCGGACGCGATCGACAAGGAATTCGGTTTCGTCCCGCCGCCAGGACTGGAAACCACGCAGTCCTGGTGAAGCTGCCGCCCGAACCACGCCGAACAGCGGACTCGTCGACGGTAACCCTCTCCCATAAATGGATGCGATTGCGTGGCTTCGCGGTCAGGCAGACTTTACGCTGCCGCTCCAAACAAAGCGCCGACGCCCGCGGTGACGGCCATCGCCAGCGCTCCCCAGAAAGTAACTCGCAGCGCGCCTGCCAGAACCATCGCTCCGCCGACGCGGGCCGCCAACGCTCCAAGCGACGCAAGAAACAGTAGCGAAGTCCCGGCGACCAAATACAATAGATGCGTGTCCGGCGCCATGGCGGCAACACCCAGCGGCAGTGCCGCTCCCACGGCAAAGCTGGCAGCGGATGCGAGCGCCGCTTGGATCGGACGCGGCTTATTGGTCGTGGTGATGCCTAGTTCATCGCGGGCGTGCGCCTCCAGCGCATCGTGGGCCATTAACTGCTGCGCCACCTGCTTTGCCAGCGAGGCATCGATGCCTCGCTCGACATAAATCGCAGCCAGTTCTTTGTGCTCACCCTTATTGTCCGTTTTCAGTTCTGTTCGTTCCAGCTCCAGTTCGGCGCGTTCCGTGTCCGCCTGCGAATGGACGGAGACATATTCTCCCGCCGCCATCGACATGGCCCCGGCGACCAGGCCGGCAACGCCGGCGACAACCACATTGCTATGGGAGGCGTGCGAGGTCGCCACGCCCAGCACCAGGCTTGCCGTCGATAGAATGCCGTCATTCGCGCCCAGCACCGCCGCCCTCAGCCAACCCACCCGCCCAATGCGATGCAGTTCCGGACTGCGCATTATTCCTCCGGCCCTTCTTCCGCAGCGGCCAGGGAAAGACCTTCCGAATGACCCTGTGCCTGCCAATCTTGCGCCTGCAATTGCCGTGTTGTCTTATCAAGCGGCGCAAGCGACGGCAATTCCTCCCCGATGATCCCCAATTCCTTCATGCGGCGCGCGGCAGGAAATACATTGCGCTCCAGAGAGCCAATCAGTTTGTCGTAGCTTTCGACGCTCTTGTTTAGATTGCCCCCCAGCCCTGTCAGATGGCCTACGGCCGTGGTCAGCCGGTCATATACGGCCTGCGCTTGTTTGAGGATTTCCTTTGCCTCGCGGCGTGAGGAATCCTGCTGCCAGCCGAAGGCCGCGGCCTTTAACAATGCAATCAATGTGGTCGGCGTGGCAAAGATGATCTTCTCGTTTGCGGCGACTTCAAACAGTCCGGGATCGACTTGCAGTGCTGCGTAATAATAGACATCGCCCGGGATAAAACAGACCGTTAAGTCAATCGCGTCCTCAAATGTTTTTTCATATCGACGCTTGGCCAAGCCAAGTGCATGTGCGCGAATGTTCCGCGCATGCTCTTTGAGCTTCTGTTGTCGCATGGTTTCATCCTGCGCATCGGCGGCGTCCAGAAAGCTGCTGATGGATGTTTTTGCATCCACGATGATTTTGCGCCCATTGGGCAGGTGGACGATCATGTCGGGGCGGTTCTCGTCCTGCGTATGTTGCTGGGTAAAGTCGCAGTGTTCGGTCATTCCTGCAAGCTCCACCACGCGGCGCAACACAATTTCCCCCCATTTTCCTGTAGTACGCGTGTCCCGCAACGCGGAGGACAATGCAGTTGCAGCCTGCTGTAGCTTTTTCTGGTCTTGGTCCAATTGCAAGAGTTGCTGCCCCAGCTCTTTATACGCGCCTTCCCGCTTGGATTCGAGATGCCGCGTTTGCTCGTCCAACTTGACGAGCGTCTCTTTCACGGGCTTCAGCAAGGTGTCGATAGCCTGCTGTTTGGCTTCGAATTTTTCTGTCGCTAACGCAAGGAACTGCTTATTCGTGTTCTGGAGCGCATCGGCAGCCAGCGCTTTAAACGTGTCGGCCAAATCATTTCTGGCCTGTGCCAGCACTACCAATGCTTGCTGGGCGGCCTTCAATTGTTCTTCCGAACGCGTCTTTCCCATCTCCAGCGTGGCCTTCTCTTTGCGCAGCCCTTGAATCTCGCCTTCCTGTTGCGTGTTCCTCGATTCCAGGTCCCTTGCGCGCTGCTGGCTGGCCGCCAGGGCTGCACCCACAGAGGTCCTTCCCAGCCACCAGCTCACCAGCAGGCCCAAAACAGCCAGCCCGACCATACCCACAACGGAAGCGATATTCATTCCAAATTTGCCTCTGACCTACTGTAACCTTGCCGGAGACAGTCGCGAAAAACCCAGCCGATTCCAACCGCCTTTGTTCCGAAACCCTTCCCGCCGCTTTACACTGGATCAGCCCCTCAGTACACTCGAATTTCGAGCAGAAACGCTGACATGGGAACAGTGTGCCTGCAAGCGGGGTTTGGCTGTACTCTGAATGAGGTGCCCGAAGAAGGATTGCCCGTGCGTGCCTCTCCACCAGGAAGCTGCATCACGTTGATCCCGTCTTCGCGCTTGAGAAAAAGTTTTGGGGTCCAAACAAAAGTTTTAGGAGAAAGACATGGCCGTTGAAGAAAAAGTGAAGCAGATTATCGTGGAGCAGTTGCAGGTGGATGAAGCCGAAGTAACTCCTACAGCATCGTTCCAGGAAGACCTCGGAGCGGACTCGCTCGATGTGGTCGAGCTGGTCATGCAGTTTGAAGAAGCATTCGATCTGGAGATTCCGGACGAAGAAGCCGAAAAGATCAAGACCGTGCAGGATGCTGTCGATTACATCAAAAAAAACGGCAAAGCCGGCAACTAAGCCGGCCCTCCTGTAGGTTATTGTCCGCGGAAAGAAAGTGTACGCATCCGTTCCTTGCAGAGCGGATGCACGAGAGGGCTGCTTGCAAGCGAACGGCAACAGGAAAATGGGTCAAGCCTTGAAGCGGCGCGTCGTTGTCACGGGCATTGGCCTTATTTGCGGCGTGGGCAAGACCGCAACCGAGGTATGGAGCAATCTGTTGGCGGGCGTAAGCGGCATGGCACCCATCACCGCCTTTGATACCGCCGGCTTCTCCGTCACCTTTGCAGCGGAAGTCAAAGATTTTGACCCGCATCTTTTCATTGAGAAAAAAGAAGCGCGCAAGATGGGTCGCTTCATCCATTTTGCGCTGGCAGCGGCCCAGGAGGCCCTTGAGTCCTCGGGGTTGAAGATCACCCCCGCGAACGCCGAGCGGGTAGGCGTCCACATTGGCTCCGGCATCGGCGGTTTCGACATCATTGAGCGGGAACACAGCGCCATGCTGGCCGGCGGTCCCCGCAAAATCTCTCCTTTTTTCATTCCCGCCGCCATCATCAACCTTGCCGCCGGACAGGTCAGCATTCGCTGGGGCGCCAAGGGTCCGAACGAGGCCACGGCGACCGCCTGCACCACCAGCGCGCATTCCATTGGCGATGCGTACCGCCTGGTGGAACGCGACGATGCCGATGTGATGATTGCCGGCGGAGCGGAAGCCGCCATCACTCCCATGGGCGTCGGCGGATTTGCCGCCATGCGCGCTCTTTCCACCCGCAACAGCGACCCCACGCACGCTTGCCGCCCGTTCGACAAGGACCGCGACGGTTTTGTCATCGGCGAAGGCGCGGGAATTTTGATCCTCGAAGAGATGGAACACGCCAAGGCGCGCGGCGCAAAAATTCTGGCGGAAATCATCGGCTATGGCATGAGCGCCGATGCCTATCACATGTCCGGCATGGCACCGGAAGGCGAGGGCTGCGCGCGCGCCATGCGGAACGCCATCCGCAGCGCCGGGATCGATCCTGTGCAGATCGACTACGTCAACGCCCACGCAACGTCCACGCAGTTGGGCGATGCACTGGAGACGGCGGCCATCACCACGGTCTTCGGCGAACATGCCACCAGCCACAAGCTCAAGATCAGTTCGACCAAGTCGATGACGGGCCACCTGCTCGGGGGCGCCGGCGGTCTGGAGGCGGGCATCACCGTCATGGCCATGCAACACGGCTTGCTGCCCCCCACGATGAACCTGGTAGACCCCGACCCCGCCTGCACGCTCGACTATGTTCCGAACAAGCCCATCCCGGCCAAGGTCGACATGGCGTTGTCGAATTCCTTCGGCTTCGGCGGCACCAACGGCTCCCTCATCTTCCGCCGCTGGACGGAGTAACGTCCTTCTTCTCAGACCTGTGCGCTTTCAGAAGTACGAGTGAATTTCCGGCCCTCGCGTTCCTGAAAGCGATTCAAGCAGCATTGCGTTTCGAGTAGCTCTTACCCGCGCACAACTTCCACATCGAGGGTGATCTTCACCTCATCGCCGACCATCACTCCACCTGTTTCCAACGCTACATTCCATGTCAGCCCAAAGTCCTTCCGGCTCAGCTTGCCGGTCGCGGACGCGCCGATGCGCTGCTTGCCCCACGGGTCCTTGATTTCCGGCGTCGGGCCTTCCACGTCCAGGACGATTTCGCGAGTGACCCCATGAATCGTCAAATCGCCCGTCACTTTTCCGCCGTCCGAAACGATTTCAACCGTCTTGCTGCGAAACGCGATGGCCGGGAACTTCTCCGTGTCCAGAAAGTCCGGGCTCTTCAAATGTCCGTCACGCTGCGGGTCTCGCGTACTGATGGAGGTGGCGTCAATCGTGGCTTCAATAGTGGACGTTTCCGGTTTTTCCGGATCGAAGTTCACCGTGCCGGATACCTTGGTGAACTCCCCTCGTACATAGGAGACCATCAAGTGGCGAACACTGAAGTGAACGGAAGAATGGGCTGGATCGATGGCGTAGGTTAACGGTGGCATGGGGTATTTCTCCTTTTCTGCCTAGTCTAGTATGGATGCGTCGATTTTAGGATCGATGCTCGTTATCACAACTAATTTTAGCACTCCCGGGTTCGCTCGGCGAATTGAGGCTGCCGCGCCCCCATCGGCGCCGCATTTCGCCCGGCACGCAGCATTCTGTTGCGCTACTGCAGCAGTCCAAAAACCGCGACGCCGTTGGTCGTCCCCACATATACCTTTCCATTCACGATCATCGGTGTAATGTATTTGTTCCCCGGTCCGAACTGATCGCGTCCTCCGGCCGCCTGGTTGCTGTCGTATAACTCGTGGGTCAAATTCGTCGCATCGTACGCATACAAGATTGCTGGACTGCTGTTATCGATCGCCCAGACAATTCCGTTGGAGGAGCCATTCGACGAGATACTTGGCGTCGCGCCGGGATACTGAAACTGGTGCGCTGTTTTTGAGCTGGGACTGGTGGCCAACTTTGCCTGCGCAATCGGATAGGCGCGAATCGAGTCCCCAACGCCGCCGTAATAGACCGCGTTGTTCCAATACGCTGCCATGCCGAATTCCTGGCCGGACAGCGCCCCACCCAATTCCTGGTAGATGGTATTGCCGCTTGCATGAAACTTGCCCAAGTTGTCGCGATCGACGACATAGATGTTGGCGTCTTTACCAGCGCCGACCGCCAGGTGCCGTACGGTTCCAGACGCATCCGTCTCATCCGGCAGCAACATGGCTCCGCCCGAGCCCAGGTCTTCATCGGCATTCGACTCCGCCACCGTGTTTGACATGGTGAAGTAATCCACGGGCGTCAGCTTGTTGCCGCTGGTAGAAACCTTCATGAACGCGTTGCCGTAGTCGCCGTTGGAAGGCTGCCCGCTCGTGTTCAGCGTCGTGCCAAAGCTCCCGTTGGCGTCGAGAAAATAAATATTGCCCGAGGAATCGGCCGCCAGTCCCGCGCCGGACTGCCAGATGGAGCCCTCCGAGCCATTGGGCGTCAAATTCAACACGCTGGTTTGCGCCAGCGTGTTCTCGTTGTAGCCCATCAGCCAGCCGGTGTAGGGGTCAATGTCGCAATGGGAAGACCAGCCGAGGTACACCACTCCATTCAGCAGCAGCAGCCCGGCGCGCTCGTTATATTGCCTGGGATCGAATACCACCTGGCCATTGGAGCTTCCCAGTCCCGTGCCAGGATAGGTGGCCTGCACCGTCACCGGGCTCCCCGTCTGCTCCGCGCCCGTCGTCAGGTCCAGCGCGTGCAGGCGCTGATGGTAATTTCCGCTGCTGTCCTTGCTGGCTGCCACCATGTAGATGGTCCCATGCGCGCCCGCCTTGGGGTCGATCACCGGGGTGGAAGTCATGCCGATTTCGGGAACCACCTGGCCGCAGTTGCGCGGATCGCTGGTGGTTTCATTTGCGGCCAGCGCGGAGACATGCCACAGTACCGTCCCCGTATCGGCATCGAAGGCGTAGGCGGAATCGTGCTCCGTCACCACGTACAGCACGTTATGGCTCGCCCCGCCAATCGTCTCTCCAGGAACATACAGCGGCTCGGCATCCACCTTGCCATCCACGGAATAAAATCCCACTTTGCCAAAGGTGGAGGAGGTCACATTCGTTGTGGTCAGCGTCGTCTCCTGAGTATTTTGACCCTCGCGTGTATTGTCGTTGTGATACGTCAGCACCTGCGCCATCCCTGTCGGCGGCGGATTGCCCCCGCTTCCGGTCGTACCAGTCGTGCCTGTGGTACTTCCAGAAGATCCGCTGGATCCGCAACCGTTGCATCCCACCGCGCACGCGACGCTCAATATGACTAATCCGAACAAAGCCTGGATCCCCCCACGAAGCCGTGGACGCATTCTTCCCTCCTCCGCGGACCGCGGACACCGCTCTGACGCTGATCTTTACTAACGTTAGATGCAGACCCGCCGCGGAACGTCGGGCCTTGGCCCAGCCTACACGAGGGCTGTCGCGGGCGGCACGCGGGTACATTTGCCCGTCAATGTTTACTCTCGGCCACTTCGCTGTGAGACGATGGGTACGTTATGGAACCTCAACATTTTGCCACTGCCATTCTCGCCGCCGGAAAAGGGACGCGGCTCAAGTCCAAACGCGCCAAGGTCCTGCACTCCATCGCCGGCAAGCCTTTGTTGCAGCACGTCCTCGACGCCGTGCTAAGTGTCACCCGGCCCGATCAGGTGTTTGTTGTCGTCGGCCATCAAGCGGAGGAGGTGGAGCGCGCGGTCGGAGCCACCGGCGTGCATTTTGTACTTCAGATGCAGCAGCTTGGCACCGGACATGCGGTGCAGTGCCTGCGCGACTCCGTTAGCGGCTTGGGCGACCTGCTGGTGCTCTCCGGCGATGTCCCGCTGATCCGGCCCGAAACCATCGAACAGCTAGGAAATTTTCATCAGGCCCAGCAAGCCGCCATGACCATCCTGACCGCCCGCCCGGAAAATCCCTTTGGATACGGCCGCGTGGTGCGCGTGTCACCCACCAGCCCGGAGGTCGCCGCCATCGTCGAGCAGAAAGCGCTGGCTGCGGACCAGCAGTACATTGGAGAAATCAACTCCGGCATCTATGTCTTTCGCATCGACGCTCTCTATCGCCATATCGATTCGCTACAAGCCAACAACGCCCACGGGGAGTACTACTTGACCGACATGGCTGCCATTCTCCGCGCAGCCGGCGAACGCGTCGTGGCGTTTGAAATCGGCGACGCGACGGAGGTGCTGGGCGCAAACACCATCGCCGAAATGATGGATCTGGACGCAGCTATGCGGATGCAGTCGGCACGCCGCTTGATGGCCGAAGGCGTCACCATCCATCGGCCGGAAACCTGCGTCATCGACGCGGCTGTCACTGTGGGCGCGGACACCATCCTCGAACCCTTCGTGCAATTGCTGGGCAACACCCGCATTGGAGAGGACTGTCGCATCCGCTCCTACTCCGTGATCCAGGATTCGACGATTGGAAGCGGTGTGCTGATTCACAATGGTTGCGTGCTGGACGGAGCGACGATCAGCGACGGTGCCTTCATCGGTCCGTTCGCGCACCTGCGCCCGGGCAGCCAGATTGGCCGCGAGGCCCATGTCGGCAACTTTGTCGAAATCAAGAATGCGCGGGTCGGCGACAAGTCAAAAGCGAACCATCTTACCTACCTTGGGGATGCTGCCATTGGCTCCGGCTGCAACATCGGCGCCGGCGTCATCACCTGCAATTACGACGGCGTTAACAAACATCCCACGAAGATTGGGGACCGCGTCTTTGTCGGCAGCAATTCCACTCTGGTCGCGCCAGTCGCGCTGGAAGACGACAGCTATATTGCCGCCGCTTCCTGCATCACCGAGCCCGTTCCCGCTGGCGCGCTAGCTCTCGGCCGCTCCCGCCAGACAGTGAAATCTGGCTGGGTGAAGCAGCGCCGAGCCGCCCAACAACGGAAGAAAGACGGATAACTCCCCAGTCCGATTTCTCCCGGAATGCGCAACTCTGTTGGAGGTCACACATGAAGAAGTTCCTTCTTGCATTGGTTCTGTTCGCCGCATCGGCGGCTACGGCCTTTGCGGCGCAGAACCCATGGGTGGGGCGCTGGAAACCCGATGCCGCGAAGAGCAATTTCGTCGAAGTCGAAGACACGTTGATCATCTCCTCGCCTGCGGCGGGTGTTCTGCGATGGGAATATCCCGCCATCAAGTTCAAAATGCAAGGGAACCCCGACGGCTCGAACATGATCCTTTCCTATCCAAACATGCCAACAGACTTGACGGAGTCAGTCACGATGCTGACACCCACAAAGCTGATGTACCTAGTGAAGGTCGACGGGTAGCTGGTGCAGGACGGGACAGATGAGCTTTCCGCCGACGGAAAGACCCTGACGGCTGTGTCCTGGGCTGTCGGCAAAAACTCGAAAAAAAGGATTGAAGTCTTTCACCGGCAGTAACTTTCTGTGTGTTTTCAAAACCCCAGCAAACTGCATCCGGAGTTTGCTCTTTCATTTCTTGTGCGTCTCCTGCCTCATCTCCCTCCAGTCGCACTTCGTCATTTCGACTTTTGGCCAACCCGGTTGAGGCAAGCAGCGCCGAGCCGCCCAGCAAGAAAAGAAGAAACTATAGCGCCTGCGCCTGCGATCCATTGGCTACATGTACCCGTTTCCTCCGTATGTTCCTCCTCCAGAGTTACCGTACGTGATGGTTGGCCCATAATTGCTGCCCGCAGGCGCGTTCAATGTAGTTGTAGCACCCACAATGAACACATTGGGAGCGACAGCCCCGCCCGCCATTAGCTGGGAAGCGCTATAGATACCGACGCCGAAGGGAGTGGCCGAACTGACTACCGACAGATCGCCTGAGCTGTCGAAAGCGATCCCGTTGGGCGAACTAAGGCTTGGGGTTCCGCTGACCATGGCGGAACTCAATGTGACCGCTGGCGTCGGGCTCCCGCTGGCTGCCAGGCTTGCCTTGGAGAATTGGACGATCGTGTCCGGGGAGTTGGCGTTACTCGACCAGAGGTTGCCTGAGCTATCGAATGCCAGCGCCCACGGCCCTTGGATGGAGCCTTGGCCGTCATCCGACAACATGATATTGGGCGTCAGAGTCACGCTGCCGCTGGCTGTCGGAAGCGCAGACGCGTTGAACTCGAAGATCGTCGTGGTCCCGTTATTGGCAACCCACAGGTCGCCGCTGGAATCGAAAGCGATACCCAGCGCGCCGTTGAAAGAGGGCGTGGATTTGATGGTGATATTCGGCATGACGTTCGCGCCCGAGGCCGTCAATTGCGCAGCCGTAAATTCAAACACCTCGTTGGCCCCGTTGTCGCTGACCCACAGGTTGCCCTTGCCGTCCCCCACAGCCTGCTGCGGAAAGACAAAGGCGCTGGAATTGATGGTCATGTTCGGCGTCACGCTGGACCCGGACTGGATGCCAGAGAGTTGCGAGGACGTGAACTCATACAGCGCCGGTTTGACTTTGCCTCCGGTGCCGATGTTTCCGCCGTCGATGACCCACAAGTTGGCGGACGTATCGAAAATCACTCCTTGCGGGGCCGCAAAAGCGCTGCTGTTCACAACTAACGACGGCGCGGCGGCGGCGCTTCCCGCAGTCAGTGAGGTGGAAGCGAACTCCAGCACATTGGCGCCGTTGGCGACCCACAAAGCCTGGCTGCCGGACGTTGGATACGTTTTGCCCTTGGAGGAATAACTGCCGCACCCTTGCAACACCGGAAGCGCCATCGCTAAAAAAATCGCGCACCAAAATGCTTTGGAACGATGCTTCCCGATATTCGGTTTTGTGCTGCTACTTTCCGCTGCGCATGCGCAGGCCAATCTGGCTGGGACAGATGGATACTCGGAAGATGGGTTGAATAGCTGTTCGCGCGTCATGACTGATCTCCTTTTCTATAAAGCGGCCGCATCGAACAGCCAGGCTAGATAGGCAAGGACCGCCTTACAGCCCAAATAAGATGCTGTTTGGCAAGGCGCGAGTTGCCAGCTTGGTGACCTGAATCACACTGGTCTACTGACTGACGTTCGTAATGGCGGTTGCCTCCCGCATCGCCCAGCAAAAGAAGGGCCAGTCGACCGAACAACCACAATCGACAGCACTTTGGGCCCCCAAGGGATTGGCCCGGCTGGATTCCGGCCCGTTCCACAGGCCCTGGCAAACTGACGATATCTATAATATTTTCAAGTATATATAGGTTAAAGGAGAGGACCGATCGGGCAGCAGCGCGACCGCCATTTTGGGACCATGCCGCTTTCCGGCAGGTGTCGAACCAGGAACACATTCCCGCCGTGGGGCTGGCAGCATTCCATTACGGCAACCCGGCACTGATCGGAAAACGTTGTCTGGTGCCACGCCGGTCGTCGGAAAAAGCGCCATACAAGGCATTTCCTCTCGAACTCCACCGCTCCGGCTTTGTGATCGTAATCACTGCTGCTGCGTCCGTCAGATCAAACTCCTCCGCGGCCGGACTGTGATTGAGAAAGGAAATGAACCGTTGCACGTTCGGCGTCCGGGGAAGAGCGGGGAATTCTTCTCGTTGATGCTGCGATGGACCGGGGGCTAGGGCCTTGGGCAGATGCCATCTCGTGCCGCAAGTCAGATCATTCCCACTGCGAGCGATGCCGCTTCAACCACCAGCAGGGCGGCCGCCATTGTTGCGGAAACATTGACCGGGCGCATGTCTCCTCGGTTGTCCCCATCAGGTCATACTCGGTCTTCTCGCCTTTCAAATGCGTTGCCAGAAACTGGTCCACGCGCACAGTGCTGTAGGCCGTTCCATGCGCCACGCGGACCTGAAACACGGCCCAGTCCCCGGCATACAACAACACAGCCGCGCCCACCAGCACGGGAAAAAATCGGATGAGTTGCCGTATCCACCGCAGGACCACGCGAATCTCCTCGGATGCTTCAACTTTGCCGGCTCGCCCATCTACTGCGGGCCGGAGCAGGTGTTTGTCAGCTTGCCGCCCAGGTTTTCCTGCTGAATATTGAGCGTTGCATGAGGCTTGCCCCCGTCTGGCCGTGCGATATGGAAAACATAAATCGTCCCATAGTCCCAGCCCGGCCATGCGGGTAATTTGGCAGCCCCGTCCCCGTAGGTCTCCAGCATTTGCTCGGCAAACCTGTGCAGATTGTAGTGTTCCCAGACAACAAAGATCAGCGAATGGGCATAGGCGGCCTGCAGCATCGCCTGTTGCAATTCCGCAATCCGGTCGAACCCAATCTGCGTATTTACCGGCATCCCCAGGCGAATCGCAGTCGGCTCAATCGTTGCCAGCGGCCGCACATAGGAATCCATCGCCCCGCCAGGTCCGTCGTGGATTTGCGCTGCGGGGTCCGGCGCATACAGAAAGTCGGACTTGCCAAATCGCCCAATCAGCAAGGGTGGCAGCGCCAGCGCCCGGTTCAATCCTTTGCAGTCCAGTTGTCCCTGCCCCGGGGACGGCTTCTCCCCATGCCGAATCATCACGATCGTCTCTCCATTGCCTCGCGTCGCATGTGCGGCAAAAACCGGCAAGCTGCCATAAGCAAAGCTGAACGCCAACGCCGTTTGGACCATCCGCCGCTGTAAGTTGGGCCGTTTCATGCCATTTCCTTGTACCGGAATGGATGCATCTGCGTGCGACCGCGCCATTCCGATGAAAAGGGTATAGTATGTTGCTCGATTCATGAAACCTTCCAGCCGACAAAACGTCACCCTCTGTAGGCCATACGCCGGCAACCCGAGCTGTGGCATCCGGAGAGAAAGGATTTCCATGGGTCCATTCAGGTTCTTCTGCTCGCTTGTCCTGGTTGGCGGATTGACTGGCGTTTTTCCGCCGAGCGCTTGTACCGTCTCTGCCCAACAAACGGGCGCCCAGCCGGCGACCCTAAGCCGCCTGGTGGGATCGGTCGTTTCCGTCCAGGGCCAGTCCCTCACCGTCAAGCCCGATTCTGGACAGTCGGCCACGGTGAAAGTTGCCGATACGGCGCGCATTCTTGAAACCATGCCCGGCGCAAAAACCATTGCCGGCGCGGCCCCCATTCACCTCACGGACCTGGCGGTCGGCGATCGCGTGCTGGTTGCGGTTCGTCCCGCTGCGGATGGATCGGGGCCAATAGCAACCACAGTCATCGCCATGAGGCAAGCGGATATTGCCAAAGAGCACCAGGCGGAAGAGGCAGACTGGCAGCGACGCGGCATTGGCGGCATCGTGAAGACCGTCGATGCGGCCGCCGGGACCGTGACAATCGTCCACCTTCGCACCACCGTGACCATCCACACCACACCCAAGACTGCGATTCGCCGCTACGACCCCGGCTCCATCAAGTTCTCCGACACAAAGGTATCGACCCTGGATCAAATCCATCCCGGCGACCAGCTTCGTGCCCGAGGAGATCACAATGCCGACGGCAGCGAAATGCAGGCCGACGAAATTGTCGCGGGCAGCTTTCGCAATATTGCCGGGTCCGTCGCCTCGACCGATCCAGCAGCCAACACCGTCACGGTCACCGACTTCGCGACCAAGAAACCGCTGCTCATTCACGTCAACGCCGACTCCCAACTGCACAAACTGCCCGCGATGATGGCGCAAGCGATTGCCGCGCGCTTCAAGGCAGGGAGCGGCCATGGCCCAGGCGCACCCACCCAAAATCCGCGCGCCGGAGACGCGACCCATGCACCCTCCCCGGCCACGACCTCCGCGACCGCGCAGCCCGTAAACGGTCCGCATGCGCCTTTCCCTGCAATGGCCAAGGGCCAGCACAATGCAAATATCTCGCAGATGCTGCAGCGGACTCCGGTGGTGCAACTGGCTGACCTGCATCACGGCGACGCAGTGATGATCGTCGCGACCCAGGGATCGCCCGGCTTGCTCACCGTTTGTACCTTGCTGGCCGGCGTCGAGCCGATTCTGAGCGCCTCGCCCTCCGCCGGCCAGAATCTGTTCTCTGCCTCCTGGAACCTGGGTGGACAAGGCGGCGGTGGCGGCGGTGACGCTGGTGGCGGTGGCGGCGGTAACGCAGCAGGCGGCCCGTAGAGACTTGCCCGTCCGCTGCGTCCCTGTAAACTGCCAACATACCCATGGGCCTGTCCGTCGCCGAATTTGTCAATCGCTGGAAGATATTCTCGCAATCTGAGGATGCTGGGTCCCAGTCGCACTTTCTCAATCTGTGCGACATGCTCGGAGAATCTGGGCCCGCCGCGAGCGATTCCATTGGGGACCGTTATGCCTTTGAGAAACACGTAAGCAAAACTCGCGGAGGCAAAGGCTTCGCCGATGTCTGGCTCCGCGATCACTTCGCATGGGAGTACAAAGGCAAGCACAAGAGCCTAAAGAAGGCCTACGACCAACTCAACGACTACCGCGAGGACCTGGGAAATCCTCCTCTGCTGGTGGTTTGCGACCTCGACCGCTTCGAAGTCCATACCAACTTCACTGCCACAAACAAGCGTGTCTATGCCTTCAACCTGGACGACCTCAATCACAACAAAGTCACAGCGACTTGTCCTCTTCCGCCGCTGGAAGTTTTGCGCGCGCTCTTCGGCGACTACAACGTACTGCGTCCAGAGTTTACCGATGCCCAGGTCACCAAGGAAACGGCGGCGCATTTCAGCCGTCTAGCTGAACGCCTCGAACTCGAAGGACGCAATCTCGGCGCCAGCCGCGCTGAAATAGCTCATTTCCTGGTGCGACTGCTCTTCTGCCTCTTCGCGGATTCCATCGGCTTGTTGCCCAACCATGTCTTCCGCAACCTTCTGCAAAGCGAAGATCGTTTGCTCCCCACCAAATTCCTTCGCAAGCTCAAGCTACTGTTTGAGGCGATGAGCCAACCTGAGGGCATTTTCGGCGAGCACAGCATCAAGTATTTCAATGGCGGCCTCTTCGATAGCTCCTCGATCATTCAGCTCGACCTCGCCGATCTCGGCATCTTGTACGAGGTCTCAAAAAATTACGACTGGTCCCACGTTGCTCCCGCGATCTTCGGCACACTGTTCGAGCGTTCTCTCGATCCGGCCCGCCGTTCCCTCATTGGCGCGCACTACACCAGCGAAGAGGACATCCTGCTGCTGATCGAACCTGTCCTGATGCGCCCGTTGGAACAGCGCTGGGCCATTGTGCGGCAGCGGGTTCTGGAGGCGCTGGAGATCGAGCGCGCCGAGGAAGCCGCCCGCAATAGCCGTCAGGCGCGTCTTCGCACCGATCTTCCATCGCAAAAACTTCTTGCCGACTGGATCGACGAATTGACCTCGGTCCGCGTGCTCGACCCGGCCTGCGGCTCCGGCAACTTCCTGTACGTCGCTTTACGCCGCATGTTGGATCTGTGGCTGGAAGCCAGAAAATTCGCAGCCGAGCAGGGTATTTCCCTCGTCATCCCGAAGATGGTTTCGCCCACGCAATTGTTTGGCATCGAGACCGAGTTCTATGCACACGAGCTTGCCTCCATCGTGGTGTGGATCGGATTTCTGCAGTGGAAACACGAACACGGCGTCCAGGAAGATCGCGAACCTGTTCTCCAGAAACTGGACAATATCGAACACGGCGATGCCATCCTCCGCTATGACTCCGAAGGCAAACCCTACGAACCCGAATGGCCCAAAGCCGACTTCATCATCGGCAACCCTCCATTCCTGGGCGATAAACGGATGCGAAGCGAACTTGGCGACAAGTATGTGGAGGACGTACGCAGACTGTATGAAGGACGAGTACCCGGCGGCGCCGATCTTGTCACCTATTGGTTTGAAAAGGCGCGTCATCAGGTAGAAATGAACGCAGCAAAGCGCGTTGGTCTGCTTGCCACCAACTCCATTCGGATGGTTGGCAATCGCCCAGTCCTCGAACGCATCAAAGCGTCCGGAAACATCTTCATGGCGTGGAGCGATCGCCCATGGCTACTCGATGGCGCAGCCGTCCGCGTCTCCATGATCGGGTTCGACGATGGGTCGGAGCAGGAGCGTACGCTCGACGGCAACAGCGTAAGCCAGATTCATGCCGACCTAACCGCCGAATCGAACGTTGTCAGTGCTCTCCCACTGAAGGAGAATGCCGGTCTATGCTTTCTCGGGGTGATGAAGGGTGGCCCGTTTGACATCAGCAGCGAAGAAGCCCGCAAAATGCTGTCGCGGCCCCTGAACCCAAATGGGCGTCCAAACAGTGACGTCGTCAAACGACGCCTTGGGGGTCAAGACATTACCGGGAGAGACGGGGACGGGTGGATCATCGATTTTGGCGTAAATATGACTCAAGCAGAGGCAGCGCTCTATGAGTGGCCGTTCGAGTATGTGAAGAAACACGTCAAGCCACTCCGAGACGTGAACAGGCGTCTTAGGATGCAGCAGAGGTGGTGGATTCACGGAGAAGCCCGGCCGGGACTTAGGCGCGCGATAAGCGGCTTGGGGCGCTACATCGTGACACCGGAAGTGGCGAAACATAGGATATTTGTCTGGGTTGATAGCGATGTAATTCCGGATCATAAATTACATGTTTTCCCGCGGGCGGACGACTATTTCTTTGGTGTTTTACATTCATCCGTGCATGAGGCTTGGACTCTGGCTACATGCTCCTGGATTGGGAAAGGAAATGATCCTTCATACAACTCAGACACGGTGTTCCTAACTTTCCCATTTCCGTGGCCACCCGGCACCGAACCTACCGAAGAGGAAGACACTCGTGTCCAGGCCATCGCCGAAGCTGCCCGCGAACTTGTTCGTCTGCGCGACGCATGGCTCAACCCGCCGGATGCCTCTGAAGCCGAGCTGAAAGCCCGCACCCTCACCAATCTTTACAATCAGCGTCCTGAGTGGCTCGCCAACGCTCACCGCGTCCTGGAT
This sequence comes from Acidobacteriota bacterium, assembly GCA_021792795.1. Taxonomy (GTDB): domain Bacteria; phylum Acidobacteriota; class Terriglobia; order Terriglobales; family Acidobacteriaceae; genus JAKAAZ01. The sequence continues at coordinate 42,861 of JAJYUB010000015.1, forward strand.
GAGGCTGTTTTTGCCGCCTACGGCTGGCCGTCGGATCTGCCCAAGCAGGAAATTCTAGCGCGGCTGCTCGCCCTGAATCATGAGCGCGCCGCGGCTCAAAATCGCGGCGCCGGCCCCTCGCCGTAGAAAGCAGACGAGCCGCCCAGGAAACTTTCCTAACTCGAGTGACGGTTGCGCTTGTGCGCTGCGAACCGGACTCGTATGATCAGCGGAGAACATGAAAAAGACTGCCAAAGACATAGATTCTGCCCCGTTGCTGCGGGAAAAGTCCCGCCTGATGTCTTCGTCGGAGATTGAACGCACTCTGGTGCGGCTGGCGCATGAGATCGTCGAGAAAAATAATGGGACAGACGGGCTGATTCTGGTCGGAATCCACCGGCGTGGGGTACCCCTGGCGAAGCGACTGGCGAAGTTGCTGGAGACGATCGAGCATAAGCCGATCGATGTTGGGACGCTCGACATCAGTTTCTACCGCGACGATCTTTCCACGCGCGGGCCTCGTCCCGTGGTCAACCCGGGCGCTCTCGGTTTCGATGTCACCGGTCGCGATGTCGTGCTGGTCGATGACGTCCTCTACACTGGGCGGACTGTACGCGCCGCCCTCGATGCGCTCATCGACCATGGCCGTCCCAAGCGCGTGCAACTGCTGGCGTTGATCGATCGCGGACATCGGGAATTGCCGATCGAGGCGACCTTTGTGGGACGCGCGATCCAAACCGCGGACCGCGAAATTATCGAAGTCAAGCTGGATGAGATTGACGACAATGAGCAGGTGTTGCTGATGGAGCGACTCGACGGATGAGCCATGCGTGGCCCCTTTTGCCATCGCAGTTGGATGGATCTTGAACGGAAGTATGCCAATCAAACGAAAGATGTCGGCAAAAAAAGCGGCAAGAATAACGCGCTCGGCCAAAATCGCCGGCAACGGAGCGGGCAACGGCCATTCCTCATCGAGCCGGCCTCTTCTTACCCTTGAAGTTTCTCCCAGCATCTCGCCGCGAAACAAAATCGCAATTCCGCAATTCCACGGCCCCGTTCCGCCTGGATTTCTTCATCCTGGCTCCGCAATATCGGTCTCCCATTTCACGCTGGAAGATGTGGGCCGCATCCTGGCGGAAGCTTCTGAACTGGAAGCGATGCCCGCTGCCCGCCGCGCCCTGCGCTACACCAAACGCCGCGTGGCCCTGCTGTTTTATGAGTCGAGCACGCGCACCCGCACCTCGTTTGAACTTGCCGCCAAATCGCTGGGGGCGGATACGGCCCTGGTCAGCGCTTTGTCTTCCAGCATTGAAAAAGGCGAATCGCTCAAAGATACCGGCATCACGCTGCGCTCGCTGGGCGCGGAATGCATTATCCTGCGGCATCCCAACTCCGGCGCGCCTTATCTGCTGGCCCGCTCGACTGGCTTACCGATCCTGAATGCAGGCGATGGCAGCCACGAACATCCATCCCAGGCGCTGCTCGACTTGCGCACCATCCTGGCCCACCTGCCGCCAAGCGCGCGAACGGCAGGCAAGCGAAATCATTCCATCGGCGATCGCGCGTTACAGGGAGTCACGGTCACCATCGTCGGCGATATCCTGCACAGTCGTGTTGCCCGCTCGAATGCGCTGCTTCTGCCCCGACTGGGAGCGCGGGTCATCTTCTGCGGACCAGAAGTACTGTTGCCGGAATGCGCCGCCGCCATCGGCCCTGGCGTGGAAATCGAGCGCGATTTTGAGCGCGCCTTGAAACAGTCCAATGTCGTGATGATGCTGCGCATCCAAAAAGAGCGGCTGGCCGGCCTCGAAATCGACTTGGAAGATTATATAGAACAGTATCAGTTACATATGCAGCGTCTCGCCGCGCACGCCCCGGCGGCGATCGTCCTCCATCCAGGCCCGGTGATTCGCGGACTTGAAATCACCGGCGAAATCGCGGATGGACCGAATTCCGTCGTCGCGGAACAGGTCTACCACGGTTCGATCATCCGCATGGCCTTGCTTGCGCGCGCGTTGGATGCACATCCCAAAAGAAATGAACAATCGAGTAAGAATCGATGACAACGATTTTGATTCAGGGCGGCCATCTCGTCGACCCCTCCACCGGGATGGATGAAAGGCGCGACCTTTATTTGCGCGATGGCCGCGTCGCGGCGCTGGAACTTCCTGGCAAGCTGAATGCGCTGGCAAAAAAAGAAAAAACGACGATCGTCAATGCGACCGGGATGGTCGTTGCTCCCGGTTTGGTCGACATCCATGTGCATCTGCGCGAACCCGGCCAGGCCTACAAAGAGACCATTGCCAGCGGCACTCACGCCGCCGCGGCCGGAGGATTTACCAGCGTCTGCGCCATGCCGAACACGTCGCCGGTGAACGATTCGCCGGAAATTACGCGCTGGATGCAAGCCGCCGATCGCAAGGCTGTGGCGCGCGTGTTTCCCATTGCAGCGGCCACGCTAGGCAGCAGGGGCGAAGCCGTTGCCGATTGCAAATCGCTGCAGGCTGCCGGCGCGGTCGCGGTTTCCGACGATGGCAAGCCGATTCTGGAAGGCAGCATTATGTTGGAGGCTTTGGTCCAAGCCGGGCGCGTCGGCCTGCCGGTGATTCAACATGCGGAAGACACGCGGGTCACGCAGGGAGCGAGCATGAACGCCGGCGCCCTGGCCTTTCGCCTGGGCCTGCGCGGAATGTCCGTCGACGCCGAAAGTGGCATCGTGGAGCGCGATATTGAACTGCTGTCGCGCCTCCGCAAAAGCGACCCCGCCAGTCGCGCTCATTTGCATGTGGCACACCTCTCCACGGCAAAGGCTCTGGAAGCCGTCCGCCGCGCCAAACGCAGCGGCCTGCACGTTACCTGCGAAGTGGCGCCGCATCATTTCGCTTTGACCCAGGCTGCCATCGGCGATTACAACACCGATGCCAAAATGAATCCGCCGCTGCGCAATGAAGAAGATCGCGCGGCGCTGATCGGCGGAATCATGGATGGGACCGTGGACGCCATCGCCACCGACCATGCTCCGCATGCCCTGCATGAAAAGGAACAGGAATTTGAGCGCGCGCCCAACGGAATTATCGGGCTGGAGACGGCGCTGGGACTGTCGTTGCTGGTGCTGCACCGGCAGCACCGCATGCCGCTGACGCGTGTCCTGGCGCTACTCAGCAGCCAACCGGCGCAGTTGTTGCATTTGAAACATCGCGGTTCGCTCGCAGTGGGTTCGTTCGCGGATGTCGTTCTGTTCCGGCCGAACGACGATTGGCCATTCCATGCCTGCGAATCCAAATCCAAGTCGAGGAACACTCCGTTCGACGGATGGAAACTGCCCGGCCGCATCCAGATGACCATCTGCGAAGGCCGCATCGTTCACGATGCGCGTTTTTCTGCAAAATAGTTTCCGGCGACACGTCCATCTCTCAGTGCCACATGGTCGCAGTCAACATTTTTTACAATAATTCGTATTGAATGATATTGATTCGCTTGAATGATTTGTATAGTTTCAAGTACATTCAACACCAATATGGCTGTGCGCCGCTTCTTGCTCCTCTTGGCTTTTGTTGTTTTTCTTTGTGGCGGCGATGCCTCCGCGCAGACTTCCTGGACAGCGCGATGGCTGGCCAATGTGACCGCGACGCAAAACAAGCAGCCGCATTGGATCACTCCACTTGTGCTGGTGACACCCCGGCTGGAACAGGAGTTTCGCGCCGATTTCGTCCGGCAATTGCTGCCCGACAATCAGCAGAGCTGGAATTACGACAACGGCAAGGGGCTGGAGATCATTCCGCAGTCGCGCATCGAGTTGCTTTTCAATGCGCCACCCTACCTGCTGCACAGCCAGTCTGGAGCCGCGAACGGCCTGGGCGACGTCAGTTTTCTGATGAAATACCGCGTCCTCACTGCAAATGAGCAGCACGGCAACTACATCCTGACCGTATTTTTTGGAGGTTCTGTTCCGACGGGGACCTACAAAAATGGCGCGCCGAGTTCGACCGTATTGCCGACGCTGGCAGGCGGCAAGGGCTGGGGCCGGTTCGACGTGGAATCCACGCTCGGCGGTATCCTACCAGTCGATAGCGTCGAGAAGATCGGGCGCACTATCGTGTGGAACACGGTTGCGCAGGAGCACGTGGGGCGGTGTCTGTGGCCTGAGCTTGAACTGAATTCGTCCTTCATCAAGGGTGGCCCCAATGACGGGAAAAAGCAGTCCTTCATCATGCCAGGAGTTCTCGCGGGACGATTTCCGATTCACAACCGGGTCGGTTTAACCTTGGGGGCAGGAATGCAGATCGCAGCCACCCATTACCACTCCTACGACCATGCATTGATCTTTACCGCGCGAATTCCATTTTAGTAACTGTTAGCGTTACATATATGGAAATCACGGAAGAATTTCCATCTGCTTTCCGATGCGCGCCATCGTTTCCAGGGCCTGGTCGAGCTGGGCGCGAGTATGCTCGCTTGTCATGATGGTGCGGATGCGCGCCTTGCCTTCCGGCACGGTAGGAAAAGCGATTCCAGTGGCCATCACGCCGGCGTCGAACAGCTTGCGGGAGAAATCCATCGCGACCCGTCCATCTCCCAGGATGATGGGCGTAATGGGCGTCTCGCTTGCCGGTGTATTGACGCCGCCAATGTTGAATCCAGTCATTGCCAATTGCTGTTTGAAATAGCGAGTGTTCTCCCACAGGCGCTCGATCCGTTCCGGCTCGTTCTCCAGGATGTCGAACGCGGCGATGCAGGTGGCCGCTACCGACGGAGGGTGCGACGTGGAAAACAAAAATGGACGCGCCCGGTGGTAAAGATAGTCGATCAGTTCGCGCGAGCCGCAGACATATCCGCCCAGGGCGCCAATCGCTTTTGAAAGCGTACCCACCTGAACGTCGACCCTCCCGTCGCAGTGGAAATGGTCTACACTGCCTCGCCCGTTGCGGCCCAGCACCCCGGAGGCATGCGCATCGTCGACCATCATGATGACGTCGTATTTGTCGGCAAGATCGCACAGCTTGTCGACTGGCCCAATGTCGCCATCCATGGAAAAGACGCCGTCGGTGATCAGCAGCTTATGTCCCGGCTCCGTTTGAACTTCCCGCAACAATTCTTCGGCATGGGCGGTATCGCGGTGTCGAAACACTTTCACCTTGGCGCGGGAAAGCCGAGCGCCATCGATAATGCTGGCGTGGTTCAATTCATCCGAGATGATGAAGTCGTCTTTGCCCAGGATGGAAGAGACCGTCCCCGCGTTCGCGGTAAATCCGGACTGAAACACCACACACGCTTCAACATTCTTGAAGCGCGCGATTTTTTCTTCCAGTTCCATGTGGATACGCATCGTTCCGGCGATAGTTCGCACTGCGCCGGAGCCCACCCCATACTTGCGCGTGGCCTCAATTGCTGCCTCGCGCAGCTTTGGATGCGCCGTCAGGCCCAGATAATTGTTGGACGCAAGATTGATGACGCGCTTGCCGTCGTAGGTGCAATCCGGCTCCTGCTGGTCTTCCAGAATGCGCAGATGGAAGTAGGTCCCTTTTTGCTTCATCTCATCCAGATGGGCGGAGAGGTGTGCCAATTGCGGGCGCGGGGCAATCTTGCTGTTCATTCTGCAGCTCCATCGTTCGGGAAAATTCCAACGGTTCCATCCTACCCGGTTCGTCGCAACAGCGGAAATGGAGTTGAAGTCCTCAGCCACTCACGGAAGATCGCGCAGCGCAGGCCAGCCCTTTCGATCGGTGATCGTCCCAAAGAAACCCAGGGAAACGGCGACCGCGCCTGACAGAAAAAGCAACAGTAAATTCGGGATTCCGCGAGTACTCAGCGGGAAAACGACCTGTCCGCCGACGGCCACCATCAACAAAAAAATGCCGCCAGCAAGTAAAAGCCGGGATGCGATGCGGCGACGATAAAAAGCCAGGATCGAAGCGCTGAAGGTCAGCAGGCCGCCGGCAAGAATGATAAAAACCTCCAGCCAGGAACTGCCGACGATGCTGGTCAGCGCCGCAACTGGGAAATAGACAAAATTTGCGAATCCCCACAGGGTTCCCAGCGAGAAAACGGCCGATCCCCAAAAGCGACGGAGCCGGACCTGCTGGTCTGCATCTCCCATTTGGCCAATCCGAAACCTAGCCGCAGCCATCCCTGCTCTAAAACATGCCCCAGGCGCGGCTGATGTAGTCCGTCATCGTTAGGCTGATGAGCAGCATGAAGGTAAACAATCCCGCCGCCACGGTCAGCTTCAGCAGCCGGGAGCTGTAGTGGATGTGCATAAAAAACAACACTACCAGCGACGCCTTCAGGCAAGCGATTGCCAACGCAATCACAGCGTTGAACACGCCCAGGTCAATGAACGAGATACCGGTGGTCAATGCGGTCAATACCAGCAGAGCGAAAAAGATTGCCAGGTATACTGGCGGCTTCACTACATGGACTTCGGCATCCTGATGCGTGGATTGGGTCTTCTCGGTCATGCTCGACGCTCCATATTCCCCGCGGTTGCGGGCATGTTCAAATTCTGTTGACCAAATATCGCTGCGCTATCGATAGCGGCTGATCAGATAGAGCAACGGGAAAAGGAAGATCCAAACAATGTCGACGAAATGCCAATACAGCCCGAAATTTTCTACCGGGATCACATGGCCTGCGGTGTAGGCGCCTCGTGATGCCCGCGCAACCATGAAAAGCAGCAGCCCGATGCCGATAATCATGTGCAGCGCGTGCATTCCCGTCATCGCGAAATACAGGAAAAAATATAACTGCGTTTTTTCCGCCATGTCCGGGGCAAGCGGAATCGCCTTCGGGTTCGTCGGATGAACAAATTCCTGAATGGAGAAGTTCATCCCAGGAATGTGATGATCGACGTACTTCTGGTGATATTCCACGGCCTTAATGCCCAAAAACACTCCACCCAGCAGAATCGTTAGCACCAGGAAAAGAACCAATTGCCCCTTCCGCCGCATTTCAGCGCTATAGACAGCCATCGCCATCGTGAAGCTGGAGCCAATCAAGACCGCCGTGTTCGTCGTGCCCAAGGTGATGTCCAGCGTGTTGCTGCCAGCGACGAAAGCCGGATGGTACCAGTTCCGGAAGATCAGATAAGCGCAAAACAATCCGCCAAAAAACATGATTTCCGTCAACAGGAAAACCCACATGCCAAAGCTGGCCGCTTCGCGCTGCTGGCCAATGTCTTCAAAATGGTGCCGCATAAACGCAGGGTGGTCGTGCGCGTGCGGTAGTCCAGAGCTCCCCAGCTCGTGTGGCGTCGTCGCAATCGATGGGCTATCCAACGGTCTGTACCTCGTGATGGGTCTTGTTTGCCAGCCATTCGTAGTCGTACGCTTCATGATCCATGATCGGAATCTCAGAGAAATTCTCGGTCAAAGGCGGCGACTGAATCTGCCACTCCAGCCCTGTAGCCTGCCAGGGATTGTCGCCGGCAATTTCTCCGTATTTCAACGACCACGGCAGGTACAGCATGGGGAGCAAGTAACCGATCCCCAGGATGGAAGCGCCGGCGGTTGAGAAAACATTCAGTACCTGGAAATCCGCCGGATAGGCTGCATATCGGCGCGGCATCCCTAGGTAGCCCAAAATAAACTGCGGGAAGAAGGTGACGATGAACCCGATAAATGTGATGACCGCGGCTGTCTTCGAGATCGCTTCGGGATACATGCGTCCCGTCATTTTCGGCCACCAGAAATGCACGCCAGCCAAGTACGCCATCAGCATTCCGCCCACCATCACAAAGTGGAAATGGGCCACGATGAAATACGTCTCAGTCAGGTGAACGTCCATGCCAAGCGTCGCCAGAAAAATACCCGTCAGCCCGCCGATGGTGAACAGGCCGATAAACCCGAACGCGTACAGCATCGGCGTTTCAAACGTGATGGAACCCTTGTACAGCGTCATCGACCAGTTGAAAATCTTGATCGCGGATGGCACGGCCACCAGCATGGTCAGCAACGAAAAAACCAGCGCCGAATATTGGCTGACGCCCATGATGAACATGTGGTGCTCCCAAACCAGAAAGCCGAAGACCGCAATGGCGACCGAAGAAAACGCCACCGCGGTATACCCGAACACGCGCTTCCGAGAAAACGTGCTGATTACCTCTGAGATCACCGCCATTCCAGGCAGGATCATGATGTAGACCGCCGGATGCGAATAGAACCAGAACAGATGCTGAAACAGCAGCGGGTCGCCGCCCTTGCTCGGATCGAACACGCCAATGTTCATCGTACGTTCCAGCGCCACCAGCACCAGCGTAATCGCCAGCACCGGCGTGCCCAGAATCATGATGATCGAAGTTGCATAGTGTCCCCACACAAACAGCGGCAGGCGGAACCAGGTCATCCCTGGGCAACGCATACGGTGAATAGTGACGATAAAGTTCAGGCCGGTAAAGATCGAGGAGAATCCGGCAAGGAAGATTCCCATCGCGGCCGTCACCACATGCGTGTTCAGGTAATGCGTAGAGAGCGGAGTTGTGAAGGTCCATCCTGTATCCACTCCGCCCAGCACCATGGTCGCCAGCACAAGCAGGCCGCCGCCCATATACAGGTACCAACTCAGCAGGTTGATCTTCGGGAAGGCCAGGTCTCTGGCGCCAACCATCAGAGGGATCAGAAAATTTCCGATCGTCGCCGGTACCGACGGCACCAGAAAAAGAAAGATCATGATGATGCCGTGCATGCTGAACACTTTGTTGTAGGTGTCTGTCGCCATCAGATCGGCGGGCGGCGTCAACAGTTCCAGCCGAATCAAACCCGCAAGCACGCCGCCAATCACGAAAAAGAAAGTAATGGAAAACAGATACAGCATCGCGATCCGTTTATGATCGCCGGTCAGCAGCCAGCTCTTCAACCCATACTCTTGATTGAGATAGCTTTTCGCCGGCAGCTTCGCGGTCGACTGGTCTGGTAGCGATACGATGGTGCTCATGGCTTTGCTGCTCCTTGTGCTGGGACCGTCTTTCCTTCGGTTGAGGCTTGCGCGGAGGATATCTGAGATTTATTCAACATCTGCTGGATGCGATAGTTGGAATCCAGACTCTTGATGTACTCCACCAGGTCGATGAGTCCATCTTCGCTGATTTGTCCCTGGTAGGTGGGCATGATCTGCGCATATCCGGCGGGCACATGCATCGAAGGGGCCAGAATGGCTTCGCGAAGATAGGCTTCGTTCGCAATCGCGGTGGAGCCGTCCGTCAAACGAATGCGGGTGTTGTAGACGTTGGCCAGGTTCGGGCCGCGGGCCGTTGCGCTGCCGTTATGGCAGGCGTTGCACCCCACGCTGGCAAAAAGACGCTCCCCGTTCTGCGCCAGCGAAGCGCCGCTGGTGTTCCCCGCCTCCCACGCGCTGTAATCCGCCGGTGTCATCACGTAGACCCATCCAATCATCGCGGAATGGTTCGTGCCGCAATATTGGGTGCAGAACAGATGATATTTGCCCGGCGTCGTGGCCTCGAAGTAGACGGTGGTGTAGCGCCCGGGAATGGCCTCGCGCTTCACCCGAAATGCAGGGATCGAGAAGCTATGGAACACATCCTGCGAGATCAACGTCACCTGGATCGGCACGCCCGTCGGGATGTGCAGCGCGTTGATTTCATGCTGACCGCCTTGATGCTCCACTTTCCACATCCACTGCTTGCCCACCACGTAGATATTCATGGAATTCGGCGGCGGGTTGAACACGCGGAAATACAGCAGCGCCCCCCATACGAAGAACACCAGAAAAATTCCCAGCGGGATCAACGTCCAAGTCGCTTCCAGCAGCGTCGAACCCTCAATCTGGACCGCTTCCGGATGCCGCTCTTTGCGATAACGAATGGAAAAGACCAGGACCATGGTCATCACCAGCGCCAGACCCGTGACCGTCATCCCCACCAAGGCAAAATACAAGGCATCCGCATACGGAGCGATGGTGGACGCCTCCGGCGGAAAGATCGCAAAGTTCTTAAGCCAATGGACTAAAAATTCCCAAAGTACAGGACTGATGTGCGACATGTATGTTTTACCCGTTCGCCTTTTTCGTGGCTGCGGAGTTGCCACCCTGCATGGCTTCCTGCCGCAGCGAAATCAAAATAAATGCGCCCAATGCCAGCACCGTCAGCATGCAACCCAGTTGCACAATTCGCACCACGATCATGCTGTTCTTCGCCATGTGCGGATCGTACCGATAGCAATAGGTATAGATCAGGTCCACTGGAGTGCCGATCTGGCCGTGCGAGGCTTCCACCAACCCGGCGCGCATATCGCGCGCGGAATATTCGACCCCAAGGTAGTATTGCGAAATCTTGCCCTCGGTTGTGATCAGTTCAATGGAACTGGGATGGGCAAACTGGTTCATTTTGTCGTCCGCACTGGGAACGCTGACATATCCAAAGCCTACCGCCTTGGTCAGCGCGGCGATAGAACTCTGGGGCCCAGTCAAAAAATGCCAGCCATTCGCTGTATCCGGGCGGCCATAGCGCTTCAGGTACAGCGCCTTTTGCGAAGCCGCTAATGCCGGCCCTTCACTGGGATCGAAGCTGACCACGAGCACGTCGAAGTCTTTTCCGGGCGTGAATTTCAACATCTCCAGCGCCCCTACCAGCCCATTCAATTCCTCGGAACATAACATCGGGCAGCGGTAGTAGACCAACGCAAGGATTGCAGGACGCTTACCAAAGTAGTCGCCCAGATGCACCGTGCGCCCAGTCTCATCGCGAAACTCCGCATTCAGCGGAAGCGGCTGATCGAGATTTTGGTGGATCGTCACCTTCTGCAGGATCTCCGGCAACTTCGTCTGAGATGGATCTCCCATGGACTTCTCGCCAATCGGGGCCACTTGGCCATGGGCGATCGCAGCCACAAATGCAACCATCAAGCATGCAAACAGTGCTGCCATCCACGCCCTGGACGCCGCAAAGCGAAATCGAATTGTTGGGACTGTTCTCATCGATCCTAGCGGGCCGGGTGCATCTCCGCATGAATGTCGGAATATGGCCCAATTCCCAGTCGCTGGTCTCGTGCCTCGATCATTTGCAACTCCGGTCCGGTGCGCGCAAATCCATTCGTCAGGGGCACGGTCACGGTTGTCTGGCTGTCTCCAAACATTGCCTGCTCCTGCGGCCCTTGCTGGCTTTCGACTGGGAGCCCTTTCTGGGCGACGATCTGCATCGCGCGGGCGATCGGAATTCTGACTATTTGCTTTTTCTCGTCTACCCAGGAGTAGTGATGCAGCAGCATGTCCTCGCGCGCGTGCATCTCGGCGACGTCCATATTGCCATCGTCCGCCTGCAGTCGAGGCGTGGGGAATCTCTTTACCAACTGCTGCAACTGCTGCTGTTCAATCTGCGGGTTCGATTCCATGTTGCCCGGCTTCGCGCCGGCCATTTGCCGCCACTTGTCGGCCGGGCCGTCCTGCTGATTCAGTTCGTGATAGATCAACTTCCCGATGCCGAATGCAAGCACGAATACCACCGCAATCGAAGCCGCCATCACCACCAGAAATCCGGCAATGTCGGCGATGTTGGCGTCCGACAGTTCGTATCCGACCTTCTTGCTTTCCGGATCGCTCCCCTGATGCAGCGCCATAAAATCGTCCGGCGCGTCCGGGTTGTTGCGATCGTGTGGATCGTTGGGTTTATGCGTGGGCATGTTCAGGCTCCAGAATTTCAGGCAGATGCGGATCGTTCAATGCCACCAGACCGCGCGTCCGCAGGGTCGTGAAGTAGTAGGCCATCCACAGGGCGACCATCGCCGCGGGAACAAATATGTATTGCAGCATGCCAAAGCTGAAATGGAGATTGCGGCTATCTCCAGAAAAGTTCGGAGCAATCAGCCACCACGTGTCCCAGAAGCGCGCAAACAGCATGATGCAGCAAACCGTTGCCAGCCTTCGCTTATTGCGCTTCAGGTCGCGCGACAGCAGCAGAAAGAACGGCAGCACCCAGTGGAACAGGAAGTCAAGCCCAGCGATCGGCCCCCAGCCTCCTGTAATGCGGTCCATGTACCAGCGAATTTCGTTGGGCAGGTTGCCAGACCAGATGATCAGATATTGCGAAAACGCCATGTAAATGTTCAGCATCACGAAAGCGAACAACAGCTTGCCCAGATCGTGCTGCTCGGTGACGCGAAAAATCGATTGGATCGGCTCATACTGCGCCAGCGCCAGCACCATCAGGATCGCCAGCGCCAGCGCCGCATATCCTTGCGAGACGATAAACATGAAGCCGAACATCGACGAAAACCAGGTGGGATCCAGAGACATCACCCAATCCACGCACATGCCAGTCAGCACCAGCGAATAGACGACCAGGCCAGGCCCGCTGAGATTTTCAAAACGCTTTTGCCAGAACCGGTTGCCGTGTTGGGTGTCGAAATCGCGCTGCAGCGACCAGCGGTTCAGAAAATACACAAAAATCCCGAAAATGATGAAGTATGCAACGCCGCGAATCCAGAAGCCTTCGACGTTCAGATACGGCCGCTTGTACGCGATGGCGTGCGCTTGCATGGCGTCGATGAGGCCAGCATGCAAGGCCGCCTGCGGATCGGTCACCCGCGCCCAGATATACAAACGTTTGGCAAAAATCGCAATTGGCAAAAACATCAGAAACACCAGCGGCAGGGTGCGGCTCATCGCCTCCAGCGGCCGGCGAAGCAGCAGGCCCCACTTGCCGCCCGTCACCCATTGCACCATCAGCAGCGCCAGGCCGCCGATGCAAAAACTCAGGCAGATCATCAACCCCATCAGCCAGCCGCGCAGGACATAGTCGAAACGGTGGCTGATGAGCAAGTCTATCCCTGACAAGACCGCAAAAATCGCGGTCGCAGACATGGCGCGAAAACGCCAGCGCAGCACCGGGGCGGGAGCGCCCAGATCTGTCGGCAATTGATGTGCGTGGTTCCCGTATTCCATGCTTGTGTCCGTCACCGTCTACCTTGCTCCCCTGCGTGGGGAGTTGTTCTTGGATGCGCTTTGCGTTGTCGCCGGCATACTCTTTTTCCCGGCATCGATCGCTGCCTTCATGTCCGCCGCGCTGGGCACGTTCGTCAGCTCCGGAAGCGTCCATTCATCGGGAAAGTTGGGCGAATATCCCATCTGCTGCGAGACCTCGGCCATCGTCTGAATGTTCGTCCCCGGAGGAACATCTGACAGCGTGGCATTTTGGCTTAGCTGCAACGCCCGGATGTAAGCCGCGATGGCCCAGCGATCCTGCGTCGTAACCTGCGCCGAATAATCCGGCATGGCGCCGTATCCGCTCGTCATCACGCGAAAATAATGACTCAACGGCTTATTGCGGATGATAGGGGCCTGGAAGTTTCCTGCCGGCTTATAACCGCGCTCCACGATCATCCCCCGGCCATTTCCAACGCGAGAATGGCAGGGCGTGCAGTAGATGTCGAACCGCTCTTGACCGCGCTCAAGCACCGTCATTGTCACTGGGAACGGCATCGCGTCCTGCTCCTTATTGTCGATCAGGCCGGTATAGAAATACGTGTCGGCGTCGAGCTGCCCGCGCGCCACCGTGCCAAGCACTTGCGGCCGCACAGAACGTCCGCTGGCGAAGAACTTGGATTCGCGCTGGGGGATCATTTTTGGCTCATTCTGCATGTCCTGCCTGCAACCGGCAAGCGGTATCAGCGTAGCCAGGGCGGCAGCAGCCATCGCCCAGCGAAGCAATGAATTCGTCGAATGCGTTGGCATGAATTTAATGTTCCACCTCGATGACGGAGACCGGGTGCAGCGACTCCAGCAGGGAACGTGTGTCCGTCATGGAAAACCGCGGATCGTCGGCCTCCAGGCAAAGGAAAAATTTGTCGGATGTTGCGCCGTTGCGAAAATTCGGGGCATTGAAGAGGGGATGGTACGGCGCAGGCAGCCGATTCAGCGCCAACATGCCGAAACCTGCGCAGAGCCCCGCCCATAGAATGGTCCACTCATACGCCGGAATAATGAAGGCCACCCAGGAAAACTTGCCGCGGCCAGCGATGTTGAGCGGATAGGCCCAGATGGAAATCCAGGATTCCAGCGTGAACATGGCCAGTCCGCCCAAGATGCCCCCCAGAAGGCATACCCTGGACACGCCCTTCTCCTTCGGCTCATCAAAGCCCATCGCCTCCGCCGCCTCCTCCACCGGGTACGGCGTGTAGCAGTCCATGCGCCGATATCCGGCGTTATACGACGCCTTCGCCGCCACCACCAGTTCCGTGGGCGTATCGAATTCCGCCAGCAATCCGTAAATCCCTTCGCGCACTGGCATCAGTCACCACCCTTGTGCTGAAGTTCCGCTTCATTGATCTTTGCGCCAGGCAAAATCTGGCGAATTTCCGACATGGGAATCATGGGCAACAAACGAATAAACAGGAAGAACAGGGCCGTGAATAGGCCCATCGTTCCGACGAACGTCATGTAGTCCCAACGCGTGGCGCGATAGGTCCCCCAGGAAGACGGCAGGTAGTCGCGCGTCAGACTGGTCACGACAATCACAAAGCGTTCAAACCACATTCCCGTGTTCACAATCAGGGACACAATAAACAGGTACACCACATTCTGCCGCAGCCGGCGGGACCAAAGGGTTGTGAGCGGAAACGCGATGTTGGAGAAGATGAGAATCCAATACGACCAGCCCATGGGCCCGAAGATACGGTTCCATGCCATAAAGAATTCCCATTTGTCCGCCGAATACCAGGCATACGCGATGTCCGTCATGTAGCCGTAGGCCACGATAAATCCGGTGGCCAGCATCACCTTGCCGCAATTGTCCAGATGCCGCAGGGTAATCAGATCTTCCAGGTGATAGAACTTGCGAATTGGAATCGCCAGCGTCAGCACCATGGCGAACCCGGAGTAGATGGCCCCGGCGACGAAATACGGCGGAAAAATTGTTGTGTGCCAGCCGGGCATGATGGCCACGGCAAAATCGAAGCTGATGACGGTATGCACGGAAAGGACCAGCGGCGTCGCCAACCCCGCCAACAGCAGCGAGGCAGTTTCATACCGCATCCAGTGGCGGGCGGAACCGCGCCAGCCAAGCGCCATCTGGCCATAGATAAAACGGCCGAATTTGGACTTCGCGCGGTCTCGCATCGTGCCCAGATCGGGAATCATCCCGATATACCAGAACACCACCGAGATGGTCGCGTAGGTTGAGACCGCAAACACGTCCCACATCAGCGGGGAACGGAATTGCGGCCAATAATTCATCGTGTTCGGATACGGAAAGAGCCAGTAAATCGCCAGCCACGGTCGCCCTGTGTGGATCACCGGGAACATGGCGGCGCAGACCACGGCAAACAGCGTCATCGCTTCCGCAAAGCGGTTGATGGAGTTGCGCCACTTCTGCTTGAACAAAAGAAGAATGGCCGAGATCAGCGTTCCGGCGTGGCCAATCCCGATCCACCAGACAAAGTTGATGATCGCGAAGCCCCACGCGACCGGCATGGTGATGCCCCAGATGCCCGTGCCTTTCAGGAACAGCCAGGTCACCGCCACCAGCAGCATCATCGCGATGCTGCCCGCCAGCGTGAAGCCGAAGAACCATCCCAACGGGGTATGCGGCGTCAGCACAATGCGCGTCAGCTTCTCAGTGATCGAGCGGAAGGTATGCCCAGGCGCGATGACCCGCTGTTCTCCCGTCTCCGGGTCGATCATCGGATTTTGCGGCGAAATATCTTTGGTAGCCATGCTTCGTGCGACCCTCTTTAGTTCGCTGAGGTTTCCCTTATTGCATCCGTCTTCAAATACTTTTGCGTCGCTTCGTCGATCAGACGTTTTCCATCAGGTCCGGGCTGGGATTGACCACTCCGGCAATGTACGACGTGCGAGGACGCGTGTTCAGATCTGCCAGGACTGTATAGTTGCGTGTCTGCGCTTTGATCTTCGACACGCGGCTGTTTTTGTCGTTGATATTTCCGAATGTAATGGCATGGGTCGGGCACGCCTCCTGACAGGCGGTCACAATCTCTCCATCCGCGACGGTACGGTTTTCCTTGTCGGCGCGAATCTTCGCCTTGCTGATCCGCTGCACGCAGTAGGTACACTTTTCCATCACGCCGCGGCTGCGGACCGTGACTTCCGGATTGCGCATCAGCTTCAGAGATTCCGTCTCGTAGTCCGAAAACAGCAGCCAGTTGAACCGGCGCACCTTGTACGGGCAGTTGTTCGAACAGTAGCGCGTGCCGACGCAACGGTTGTAGATCATCGCGTTCAGCCCTTCGGGTGTATGGACGGTCGCGCCCACCGGACATACCTGCTCGCATGGCGCGTTCTCGCACTGCTGGCAGGTCATCGGCTGAAAGTAGGCCTTCGGCGCATTCAAATCGCCTTCAAAATAGGTGTCGATGCGAATCCACTGCATATCGCGGCCCACCTTCACCTGGTGCTTGCCGACGACCGCAATGTTGTTTTCCGCGTAGCAACTCACAATGCAGGCATTGCAGCCAACGCAGGAGTTCAAATCGATCGACAACGCCCATTGATATCCCTTGCTGTAGTCCCATGCCGGAAACAACGTCGTGTTCTTCGACGGCGCGTTAAATTCCGCATTCGCCGCGGCGAAACTTGGATTTTGCTTGTACTGCTCCAGCGTGGCGAAGCGAATAATGCCGCGCTCTTCCGCTTCGCGCCCTTCCAGCGAATGCGGCGTCGCATCCGGCTTCAGATCTTTCGCTTCCTCCACATTGCCGTAGGCGCGTGCAAATGCATCTCGATGGTCGATGTAGTGGCTCTTGGTGGACGCGCATTCGTAGGTTTCGCCCGTCTTTTTCACCGTCGCGCCCACCGCGAACAATGGCGACGAAGCCAGCCGAATCGGAAATGCGTCGAATCCTGCGCCGGTACCGACGCGTCCCGCCTTGCGGCGACCGTAGCCAAGATAAATCGTGATGCTTTGGTCCGGATGCCCAGGCGCGACCAGGGCCGACGCCTTGATCTTTCTGCCTTGATATTCGATTTCGACCACGTCGCTTTCGCTGGCATTCAGCTTCACCAGAGTCTGGATGCTCATCAGCGCGGCGTTGTCCCAGGAAAGATTGACGATCGGCTTGGGCAGCTCCTGCATCCAGCCAAGGTTCGAATAGCGGCCATCGTAGATCGTCGGATCGGGCCGGAAAATCACTTCCATCGCCATCGCATCCGGCATCGCGGCGGCAGTCGAGCCTGTATTTTTCGCGCTCACCTGCTTAGGCGCAAATGCCGTGTTGGCAATCCATCCGTCATGCAGCGCCTTGCGCCATGGCAAGTCAGCATCGCCGTCCCCTGACTTGGCCGCGCCCGTCTTGACCGCGCTGCCCGTACCGCCCAGCACAGATTTCCAGTTGTCGCGCACCGCGTCCATCGGGGAGACATCGGGCTTCTCCAGCATGGCCTGCAGCATGTGGTGCGCGGACTTCCCGCCATACAGCGGGTCAATCATCGGCTGCACGATGCTGACAGTCCCGTCGTAGGCGCGAACATCCGACCAGCTCTCCAGATAGTGCGCCGCATTGATGTGCCAGTCCGCGACCTCGGCGGTTTCGTCCACATACAAGCCAAGATGAGCGACCGTCTTCGCGTGGCCCATCGCTTTTTCAAAATTCAGGTCCGCCGGCGCGCTGTAGACGGGGTTGCTGTCGAGGATGACCAGCCAATCGACCTTGCCCGCGTTCAAATCGGCAACCAACTGCCTCAGGTCGTCGATTTCGACGGTGGGCATCGGGTTCACGGTTTCCGTATAGACGACCGTCTTGCCAACGTTGCCCAGGGCCTGATTGATCGCGATGGCTGCCAGATGGACTCCCGGCGCTGCCTGCTCTCCGGGGATCACGACGCACTTGCCGGCATTCGCCTTCAGGTCCTTCACCACGGCGTTCAGATACGCCGTCTGCTCCTCAGTCCACGCGGCGCCATTGGGGGCCGAACCGGCCCCAACTCCCGCCGCGACGGCCGCCGCAAAACCTTCCATCTGACTGGCGCGCATCCGCAGCCGATGGTCGGCCTTGAATCCCGTGGTCGAAGGTGTGCTTTCAACCGAATACATGCGGTTCATTTCCACGCCAGGCTCAAGCGAGCGCCGCTGCGCATAATCCGCCGCCAACTTCAGAAATCCTGGGTGCCACAGACCGGAAAGAAAATCCGCATCGAGCGCAAGCACCACATCCGCCGCATCCAGCTTGTATTGCGGATCGACGAAGTCGCCGAACGCCTGCTTCGACGCGGTCCGCGACGAGTCGCGATTCACGGGATCGTACTGGAACCATTTGGCATTCGGATATTTCGCGCTGGCGCTCTTCCACTGCGCGGCCAGCGTTGGCGAGACCACGGTTCCGCTCAGAAAATACAGTCCCTTGCCGCCGCTCGATGCCTTCGATTCCAGCATGGCGGTAAAGTCCGCCAGAAAATTCGGATAGTCCCGCGTCTCCCCGCGATACAGCACGCGCTTGGAACGGTCCGGATCGTACAGCCCCAGCAGCGTCCCCTGGGTGTACGCATCCGAAGTGCCGTGATTCATGGGATGTTCCGGATTACCTTCGAGCTTGATCGGCCGATACGCCTCACTTTTTACCAGCAGCGGAACCGAGCCCATGGGAAACGGGTGCGCCGTCGCAAAATAAATCGGTTTCCCCAGCACCAAATCTTCCGGCTGTTTCACGTATGGATAAATGGGCTCATCCGGCTGCTTGGTACATCCGGTCAACCCGGCCAGGGCAATCGAGGCGCCCATCAATTTCATGAATCCGCGACGGGAAACAGAATCCACCCACTCGGCGGCATGTTGAGGAAATTCGCGCCGCAAGGCGTCCTGGAAATCCGGCGTATCGGCCAACTCATCGATGGTTCGCCAATACCGTTTGCCCGACATGCCTGCCAGACGCGCCTGCGCCGTCTCCATCAACTGGGCCGATTTCGACTTCTCAACCGAATCCATTACCATAGCTTCGCGGGTACCGGTCTTGTGCTCGTTTTCCATCTTAGAATCTTGACCTTTGCGGTTGGCTTTCATTGCCTTGCCAGCATTGCTGCGTCCTGTTGCGCTTGCCCGTGCCCATCGCCGCTCATCGATGACAGGTGTCGCAGCTGGTCAGCTGCCGCGGCGGACGAATGTGGTATTGCACCAATAAATAATTTCCTAGAGATTTCTGGTCCGTGAATTTCACGAAATGCGGGTTGATCGGGACTTGAGCATGAACAGATCCACCGGCTGACGACGACCAGGATTGCATGTCCGCAAAGCTCGGCGAATCCGTGCCCGTTCGTGGGTTCGCCGGCGGGTCGAGAGCGGCCATCTGGGCACCATCGTTGTCAGGGTATTGCGTGGTGCAGTTCACCAGTTGCGCCGTCGGAACGCCCGGCGTGGTGGGCTGGTTCGTACACCAGACCGGGTGCAGCGTCGAGGGGCCTTCCCATGCCATCTGGTAGATTTGCGACGTGGGACGAAGGTTCTTGGCCGGGTTGCGATGACAGTTCAGACACCATTCCATCTGCAGCGTGTTGGCCTGGTAAGTCAGCGGCATCTCATCGATGCGGCCATGACAGGTCGAACAGCCGATGCCCTTGTTGACATGGATGGAGTGGTCGAAATACACGTAGTCCGGCAGATCGTGCACCTTGGTCCACACAACCGATTGACCGGTCGCCCAACTGTTGCGCACCGGACCCAGCAAGTCGGCATTGGTCCAGACTTGCGCGTGGCAATTCATGCAGGTCTTGGTGGGCGGAATGCCCGCGTAGCTCGATTTCTCCACGGAAGTATGACAATACTGGCATTGCAGACCCAGGCCCTGTACATGGTGCTTGTGGCTGAAAGGGACAGGCTGATCTGGACGCTGGCCCTGGCGCGTGACCCACGGCGAACGCTGCAGGTAATTCAGCGTCACGCCCACTCCGATCAAGACCACTCCAAAAAGAACGAGGCTAATCCGGGTCAGCGAATTGGAACTGCGATCGAAAATCTGCGCCATGTGTAGGTGCTTCCCTGCCTGCTTGCCTGGCGTTCAGCCAAGCTTGTTGAATTGCCCCGAACTCACCACGAAGGGCGTTCTGTGTAGCGATGAGCGATCACGGGTTTTGGTTTCCTGAAAATTGGGGGCCACGAACAAATCTACGATTAGATGTAGAGAGTACAGGAGCAATGGAAAGTTCGGCAACCCCAAACGAAAATTTCTAGGAAATATTTTCCCCTGGCAAAAAAATATTTTCATCAAACCAGTGCAGTCCGCCACGGATTCGCGCGATATCTTCGTCGCTCTCAAATGTCCGCTCCTCGACAGTTTCGCCCTACCGTTTCGACTACAGGGCCATCGCCAGCAGATGCTTTTCTGTCATCTCGTCGATGGCGTAGCGAACCCCTTCCCGCCCCTCCCCGGAATCCTTCACGCCGCCGTACGGCATCGAGTCCAACCACCACGTTGGCGCGCCGTCGACAATCAACGGCCCACTTCCAGCGCTCGGAACGCTTCCAGTATGTTTCCCGCATCCCGCGTCAGCAAGCCAGCTTTTAATCCGTAGCGGGAAGCGTTCACCGCGGCAACCGCATCGGGAAAAATGCTCGTAGGGCTCCACCGTAACCACCGATCCGAAGATTTCCTCATCGCGCACCTTCATCGGCGAATGCGTTCCCGTTAAAACAGTTGGACGTACCATCGGGCCGTTTCGTTTTCCTCCAGCCAGCGCGTACCCTCGCGATGTTCCTGTCCGCGCACCATCCATCCAATTTCTTCTGTGGGAAAATCCCCGGCTTTCTTCTCCATACCCCACCTCGTCTGTCACGCAACAGTGTATAGACTGGAAACAGTGACTGGCGGTCTTCGAAAAGTTCGGTACGACCACGCGCTCGCGTGCCGGCAATTGACGGCGGCGGACGCGCGCCTCGCGAAACTGATGGCGCGTTCCGGACCGTTCGCCATGCGCCTGAAGCCCGCGCATTCCACATTCGAGGCGCTGCTGGAATCGATCGTCTACCAGCAACTCCATGGACGCGCCGCAAAAGCCATCCACGGCCGCATTCTGGACCTGTTTCCAGACCGCATCCCGACGCCGGCGGCGCTGCTTCGCCTCGACGGCCCAGTGTTGCGGGCCGCCGGCCTTTCCGCCAGTAAGCAACTTGCCATCCGCGATCTGGCCGAGAAGAGTGCGGCGGGCATTGTGCCGCCGCTGACCAGACTGCATCGCATGGCCGATGAAGAGATTTGCGCCCGGCTCACTGAGGTACGCGGCATCGGCATCTGGACAGTGCAAATGCTTCTCATCTTTCGCATGGGACGGCCCAACGTCTTGCCCGTCTCCGATTACGGCGTCCGCAAAGGCTTCGCGCTCACCTTCGGCAAGCTGCGCCCGGGAATGCCCGTCACCCTGGCAGACCTTCCCGCTCCCGACATCATCCAGCGCCGGGCCGCGCGCTGGCATCCGTGGCATTCGGTGGCCAGTTGGTATTTGTGGCGGGCCTGCGACCTGACGCTGGAAGCGGAAGTCCCGCCCGCACGGAGGAATCGATGACCGCGCCGCAACGGTTTGTCTGTGTCCACGGCCATTTCTACCAGCCGCCGCGAGAAAATGCGTGGCTGGAAGCGATCGAGGTGCAGGACTCCGCCGCCCCGTACCACGACTGGAATGTCCGCATCAACCACGAGTGTTATGCCGCCAATGGCAGCTCGCGCATCCTAAACACCCAAAATAAGATCGTCCGGATCGTCAACAATTACTCCCGTATCAGCTTCAATTTCGGCCCCACCCTGCTGGCGTGGATGGAAAAGTCCGCTCCCCTCAGCTATCAGAAAGTGTTGGATGCGGACCGCATCGGCATGGACAGGTTTGGCGGGCACGGTTCGGCCATCGCGCAGGTCTACAACCACATCATTCTTCCGCTTGCCTCCATCCAGGACCGGACCACGCAAATCCGTTGGGGCATCGCCGACTTCGAATATCGCTTTGGCCGCAAGCCGGAAGGCATGTGGCTGTCCGAGACCGCGGTCGATTTGGAAAGCCTGGATCTGCTGGCCCAGCACGGGATTCTTTTCACCATCCTGGCGCCGCATCAGTGTGCGCGGGTCCGCGACATTGCCCCAGAGAATGGTCCCGAATCTGCGGACTGGACAGAAACCCCCAACGCGACCGTCGACCCGACCCGGCCCTACCTGGTGCGCACCTCGCAGGGGCGCAACATTGCCGTATTTTTCTACGATGGGCCCACTTCACGCGCCATCGCATTTGAGGGACTGCTGAACAACGGCGGCGACATGGCAAAACGCCTGCTTGCCGGGTTCCGCGCCAACGGCCAGAATGGGCAGCTTGTCCATATCGCGACCGACGGCGAAAGCTACGGACACCACCACCGGCATGGCGACATGGCCCTGGCCTACGCCCTGCAATCGATCGAGCAGGCAAGCGACGTTCATTTGACCAACTACGGGCAGTTTCTGGAAAAATTCCCGCCCGCCTGCGAAGCGGAAATTCATGAAAATACTTCGTGGAGTTGCAGCCATGGGATTGAGCGATGGCGTTCCAACTGCGGCTGCAATACCGGCCAGCATCCGGACTGGAACCAAAAGTGGCGTGCTCCTCTGCGCGACGCGCTCGATTGGCTCCGGGACGCGGCACGGCCAATGTGGCAACAGTCCGCCTCACTCTTATTGCGCGATCCCGCCGCTGCGCGCGATTCGTATGTCAGCGTCCTTCTGAATCGAAATGCAGCTTCGCAGCAGACATTCTTTGACGAGCACTGCCTGCGCCCTCTCTCCGCTGAAGAACGCTCCACCGCCCTCAAATTGATGGAGATGGAGCGCCACCTTCAGTTGATGTACACCAGTTGCGGCTGGTTCTTCGATGACCTTGCCGGAATTGAAACGGTGCAGGTCATCTCCTACGCGGGGCGCGTGCTGCAACTGGCGGCAGAACTGTTCCGCAGCGCCGGCGCCGCGCTGGAAACGACGTTTCTCCAGCGCCTTGCAAAGGCGAAGAGCAATGGGACGGAGCCCGCCAACGGCGCGGATATCTATCGCAAAAGTGTATTGGCGCAAGAGATTGGCCTGGAACAGGTGGGCGCGCATTATGCCATCACTTCCGTGTTTGAGGCGCAGCCTGAAACCACGCCCCTGTTCTGCTATGACGTTCGTCGCAAATCGGGTGAGCTTCTCAGCATGGGGCGCCGCCGCTTTGCCTACGGTCGGGCAGAAATCTCCTCGCGGGTCACCCTCGAACAGGAAGATGTTTTGTTTGCGGTGTTGTATCGGGGCGATCAAAATCTTATGGCCACCGTGCGCCGCGCCGACCCTGCGACCGAAAGCAGCTTTCAGGATTTCACCGGCAAGATGCAACAGACCCTTCTCAGCGCCGACGTCGCCGAAGGAATACTCCTTTTTGCTCGCGAGGTCGATTCCAATCGTTATTCGCTGACTTCGTTGTTTCGGGATGAGCAACGGCGCATTCTCCAGCTCCTCCTCGATACCACTTTGGCCGAGATGGAAAGCACGCTGCGAACCATGTATGAAGATCATGTTTCGCTGCTGCACTACCTGAGCCTGAACGGAATACCCAAGCCACAGGCGCTGATGCTCGCCGCCGAATTCAGCCTGAATGCGAACCTCCGTCAGGAACTGGCCAACGATCCCTTCGATGCCTCCCGCCTGCGCGGACTGCTCACCCAGATACGGGCCGACCAGGTGGAAATCGATCCCGTTTCGGTGCCATTCGTGGCCAGCCAGCGAATGTTGCGCGCCATGCAGGAGCTGGAGTTGCATCTGGATCGAACGTATCTGGATACCGCGCTGCAAATCTGCGACGTTCTTCAGGAATTGCCGTTCCAGGTCGATGTTTGGGAGGCGCAAAATCTTTGGTACACAATCTCGCGCCAGTTCCAGTCCGCCACCACCACGGACGCCGAATGGGAACGCGGATTTCGCGAGCTTGGAACGAAATTGGAGATTGAAGTGGACCAGCTTGCCGTCGACAAGTAAACGCTGGCAAACCGCCTGCAGCGGATTGAGAATTGGCGTGCAAAACAAAATTGGCGTACAAAACGAAGAGGGGTCATTCTGAGCGCAGCGAAGAATTCGGGGGGTAATGGCAGGGTCTGCTTTGTGCGTATCGCCGGATTCTTCACTCCGCACCGCAAATCCGGCCCTAGCTCTTCCAGTGCAACAGGACCGGCGCCGTCAACGGATGCTCGAATTTTCCCGTCGAAGCCATCTGCAGGCGGGCCTGCTTCAGCGCGAAATACCACTTCGCCGGACGATCGGCGTCATCGATCAGCATCAGCGATGGATTGAACTGCAGGCCCTGCGCCTGCTCCACCATGGTCTGACGATCCTGCTCCACGAACTGTCGCCCGAAGGCCTTCGCAATTTGGGTCACAAAGGGGATGCGATAGAACACGTTCCACGCGGCGCAAACATCGATGCGGCATGCCGTCGCCGTGGTTGGCGTCACTGTGGTCAGGCTGGTAAACCATTTGTCTCCGCAGCGAATCGTCTCGTAACGCCGGTTCGGCAAAACAAAATCGATGGTGGTCGTCACCGCTTGACCGTATACGCCCAGCAATTTATACGGCGCGCTGTTCGCGGAGGGCGCGTGCGCGGTCATGCGAAATCCTTGTGGAATCGGCTCGAACTGTTTCTGCTTCACATGGATGCTGCCGCCGCTTCGCCACCACCAGGACTGATGCACAAACGGGCCGTGCGCCGGATCCATCAACCCGATGATGCCGTGGTCGACGTTGCAGGGCAGCTCCGCCGTCAGATGTGCCCAACGATAACGCGGCCCCAACTTCGCCAGCTCCGGCGCCGCGGGTAACACGCCTGCATCCTCCGGACGCACGCGGCCGGAGCCGGGCCCGGGCACGTACACCCACGCATACCCATCGCGTTCCTCGCACGGAAAGGCGGTTGCATATATCCGGCTGCAATCCAGCGTGTCCTCGGGCGTCAACGACGGAATCTCCTTGCACTGGCCAGTGACAGGATCGAACTTCCAGCCATGATATTTGCAGGTGACACCCGAAGCGTCGAACAAGCCGTAGGAAAGCGGAATGCCGCGATGCGGGCAGCTATCGCGCATGGCAAACAGCTTGTTGTCCCTGTTCCGGCCAAGCAGAAGAGGAATCCCGAGCAGCATGGCCGTCGCTGTCTGACCGCGGTGCAGGCCGCCGCTGCGCATCGCGGGATACCAGTCGTCATAGATCAGTGCAGCCTGCGGGCCCGCAGGCTCTTCGACAGAATGCGCCATGTTTCGAAAATACCACCGGAGACTCAAAAAATCCTCGCTTGGGTGCCCCAGGTTCGCGAAGCTAACCTGGGCCATTCCAAAATCTGGGCGGCCTCCTTCGCTCGTCGCGGCGAGCGAAGGCGAGTCGAACTCACAGCTTGCGGACCAATTTTCCTCGGCGCAGGCGAAAGCGCTCCCCCCGCCAAACGACGGCATCGTCGGCAAAGCTCCAGAACCACACGCCAAGTGCGACCACATCCCGCAAGGGCAGCAGCCACAAGTCGCGCAGCGCTCCGTGGTCGACCAGCACGCCCACGCCGACACTTAGCGCCATGGCAAAGCGAACGCACAGCATCACGCTCAGCAATGCGATGCTGTCCAGCGAGGCGGCGGATGCGACCACGTTCGCCATCGCCCAGGGCAGGCCAAATGTCATCAACAACCCAAAGTAGCCGAACGGACGAGCGTCGCGCACCCCACGCGCCCACCGCAGTTGATGCGCCAAAAATTCTGGAAACGTGTACGCGGGGAGCGATGTTTCCACCACCTCCCGCGCCACTTCGATGCGATAGCCCGCCTGAACGATGCGCGCGCCCAATTCGTAATCGTCGGCCAGGTGGTCCGCCAGCGGGCGCAATCCGCCCATGGCATTCAGCGCTTCGCGCGTCACGGCCAGCGTGGAACCGAGACCGAAGCGCAGGCCTTTTTCCAGCCACCGCGCTGTCAGCGCGCCGGGCATAAAGTCGGTGCTGATGCCAAGCGCCTCCAGCCGCGATCCCAGGGTCTTGTGAGAATGGCCGCGATACAGGGCCGTCACCATTCCCACCGATCTTCCATTGTCGCTGGCGGTCGCAAACGCCGGCATCACATTCCGCAAATAATGCGGAGAGACACGGATATCGCTGTCATTGATCAGCAAGTGATCGTAACGCGCTTCCGCAACCATCTGTACCAGGTTGCCGACCTTGCCATTCGCGCCAAGATTCTGCGGACAAAGGACCAGGCGAATCGGCTGATCGGGAAATTCTCCCTGTAACCGCTGGATCAGCGCAACGGCGGGGTCTTCCATGCTGCCGGCGCCGAAAAGAATTTCATGTTCGCCCGGATAGTCCTGCCGGCAGTGGCTGGCGAAAGCGGCGTACATCTCGGGATCGACCCCTTTCACCGGCTTCAGAATGCTGACCGCGGGATAGAAGTCCGGCAGTGGCACACGCAGGCTTCGCGCGTAGGCGCGCGCCGCTCGAAAAACTAAAATGGCATATACCAGCGCCGCCAGCGTCAGCACGGTGAATAGACCGGCAATCCACTGGGAGGTCAGCGACACAGCATGGGCTGGATAGGGAATTTGCATCATGGGCGATTTCGATCATTGTCGTACTTACCGAAGTGTAAACTTTGCCTCCGTGCGAATCTCCAAGATGCCAGCGCCCACAGACAAGATTCCAATTGATCCGCTTCACGATCGGCACGTAAAATAGTGCAGCACGGAAAGAATGCCGAATGAAAGCCAATATAACCCTGAAAATCGAAGCAGACTTGCTGCGGGAAGCCCGCATTCTCGCAGCAGAGGAAGGCACCTCCATCAGCGCCCTGCTATCGGACCGCCTTGCAACAGCCGTCCGCGAGCGCAAGGGTTACAACCAGGCGCGCAGACGCGCCTTGGCCCGTCTGCGGAAAGGCCTCGACCTGAGATGGACGCCTCCTCGCTCGCGGGACGAACTGCATGAGCGATAAGTACTTCGTCGATACCAACATTTTGATGTATGCGCATGACCGTTCTACCGGCCCGAAACATCGGCTCGTAGTGTCCCTTGTGGAGGGTCTTTGGGATTCCGGGCACGGTGTCTTAAGCACGCAGGTCCTGCAGGAACTATGCGTCAATCTTCAGCGTAAAGTAACTCCACCGTTGCCCGTCAGCCAGGTTCGTCAACTCATCCGGGATTATTCAACATGGGAGATTGTCACCAATACTTCCGAATCTGTTCTGCAGGCACTCGATATCGAAGCACGATACAAGGTTTCTTTCTGGGACGCGCTGATTCTTCATGCCGCTATGGATTCAGGAGCATCGGTTTTGTATTCCGAGGACTTGGCTGCCGGGCAGAGCTATGGAGGCATCCACGTCGTAAACCCTCTGGTATGTCCCGCCCGCTGAGGAAGAAGTCCCGCAAGTAGCTACGCTCACTCGTAACGCAATGCGTCAATGGGATCGAGATTCGCCGCTTTCCAAGCCGGGTAGATGCCGAAAATCAGCCCAATCGCGCACGAAACGGTAAATCCAGTGATGGCCCAGAAGGTGGAAACGAACGCCGGAATGGTTGGAAAAATCAGCCGAACCGCCAACGTCAGTGCGCCTCCAATGATTACGCCGATGAGGCCCCCAACGGCGCAAAGGGTAATGGCCTCGATGGTGAACTGAAGCAAAATGTTGCGCTTGGTCGCTCCAATCGCTTTGCGAACGCCGATTTCACGCGTGCGTTCGGTCACGGAAACCAGCATGATGTTCATCACGCCGACGCCGCCGACCATCAAACCGACGCTGGCCACGCCAATCATAAAGATGAAGATGCCGCCGGTCAGTTGGTTCCAGATTCGCGTAATTGCGTCCGGCGCGAAAATGGAAAAATTGTCCTCTTGATTGAAACGGACCTTCCGCTGGATTCGCAGGGTCTGCTCAATCTCGTCATACACAGCGGCCTTATTCGCCGGATCGTCGTATTTCACTGAAATCCAGTAATCGAGAATCTCCGGGTGGATCTTGTGGAACGTGCCGATGGGAAAATACGCGGCATTGTCCTCCGGGTTCTTTCCTCCACCGAACGCTGTCTTGCGCTTTTCCATCACGCCAATCACGCGGAAATCGTCTCCGCCAATTTCCACTTCCTTGCCCAGTGGATCTTCTCCCCGAAATAACTGATCAGCCGTGTCGTGGCCCAGGACCACTACGTCGGAATGCTTGTCCTGTTCATACTGCGAGAAAAAACGCCCCTCGGGAATGTTCACCGTGTCCACTTCCGGTTCGGCGGTCGTGCTTCCTTCCAGGATCGTGTGCTGCACTTGTCGCCCCTTGTATTTCACGGCCACATTGCCGAAGCCCAGATCGAAGTTCTGATACCGCAACTGAGGAGACACAGCAACAATATGCGGCAATTTCGCCAGCGCCTCAACGTCGTCCATCGTCAGTTGCTTGCGGGCCAGCATTTCCGCGGTGGGGCGCACATTGATCACCGGGTAGCGAAACACCCAGTAGACATTCGTACCGAATGAAGCGACCAGGTTCTCAACATTTTGGTTCAACCCGTTGATGAACGAAGACAGCGCGATCACCGTCGTCACCCCGATGACAATTCCCAGGATGGTGAGGCCGGAGCGCAGCTTATTCGTCCGCAGGGTGTCCATCGCCATGCGAATGGATTCGCCGGACCTGCTGGAACGCATGCGGGGTCTCATAGTTCCGACCTTAGAGCGACGATGGGATCGAGCATCGCGGCCTTGCGCGCGGGATACACGCCGAAGAAGATGCCAACGGACGTCGCCAGCAGCAAACTGGCCAGCACC
The DNA here is from genome assembly GCA_021792795.1 of Acidobacteriota bacterium. Taxonomy (GTDB): domain Bacteria; phylum Acidobacteriota; class Terriglobia; order Terriglobales; family Acidobacteriaceae; genus JAKAAZ01. The sequence continues at coordinate 71,544 of JAJYUB010000015.1, forward strand.
GACCACAGCGCGATGGTGGTGGGGAATCCGATAATCACGGTAATCGATTTGGCGATGGCAATTCCCCCGAAGACGCCAATCAATCCTCCCACCAGCGCCATGGCTGCGGCCTCGATCAGGAACTGCATCATCAGATCGCTGCGCCGCGCCCCCAGCGCCTTGCGCACGCCAATCTCGCGGGTCCGCTCCGTCACAGACACCAGCATAATGTTCATGATGACGATGCCGCCGATGACCAGCGAAATGGTAGCGATTCCGATGGCGACGCCAAAAAAACTTTGGCTGAAGCTTTTGAACAGTCCGACAAAACTGGCGTTCGTGTCGATGCTGAAACTGTCCTCTTGGCCGACAGCATCGTGCCGCTTGGCGCGAAGAATCGCCCGCATCTGATCGGAAGCCAGCTCCAGCTTTTCGTCGAGGCCGCCGGCCTTGCCATAGATGGTGACCGAGTCGTTGCTGCCGTATACGGCCTGATAGGTGGAGATGGGCATTCCGACAAAGTTGTCCTGGCTTTGGCCCAGCGTGTTTCCCTGCCGTTCCACCACCCCAATCACCCGATACGGAACGCCATCGACGCGGATTTCTTTCCCGATGGGATCGCCGATGGCCAACACATTGTCCACAATGTCATAGCCGATCACGACGACCTTGGCATCATGCTGCAGCTCTGTCGGAGTAAACGATCGCCCTTCCGCAATATTGTAGTTGTACATATTCAGCATGTTCGTGGTCCAGCCGCGGATGCCGACATCCGTCGCCGACTGATGTTGCGAGACGACGGTACCGTTTTTTGAGATTTCCGCGCCCACCGCCGTGCAGGCCGTGCATTGATCCTTGACCGCGTCGTAATCCTCCATGCGCAGGATCTTGCGCTTCTGATATTTCAGGTATTCCTCGCTGGTCAAAATCACTTGCGGCATCTGGCTGGCTGTGAAGACGTCGGCGCCATAGCCGTAAACTTTTGTCGCGACATATTTGTTCACGCCATTGATCATGGTGACGATCATAATGACGGAAGCCACGCCGATGACCACGCCAACCAGCGTCAAGATGGTGCGCATCTTGTTCGCCCACAGCGATTGCAGCGCGATTTTCAGTGACTCCCGGAATCCCATGCGTCGTCTCGCTCTTCGGCCGTGCTCTCCCTAAATGATACGGCTCCGCCACGGAATTCGTTCCCGCCGACCGTTGGCCCCAATGAAACGACACAGGGAGCGGGCTACAAATCCATCTTCTTGAATTTCCATTCTGGAATCATGCGAACCATGGCCATGATCCATCGCCAGAACCAGGGAGTGTAGAGCACATCGCGGCGATGCTCGATGGCATGCAGAATGTCCCGCGCGACGGCGTCGGGCGTGGCAAACAGCGGTCCCCGCGACAAATGCGCCGTCATCGGTGTCGCAACAAAACCCGGACGAACCGTCAGCACCTGCACCCCTTCGCGATCCACACGGTTCCGAACGCCATCCAGAAACGCATTCAGGCCGGCTTTGGCGCTGCCGTAGATGTAATTGCTCTTGCGACCTCGGTCTCCCGCCACGGAAGAAATCACGACCAGACTGCCATGATATTGCGCCGCAAAGTAGTTAGCCAGCCAAGTCGCCAGGGAAACCGTGGAGAGAAAATTCGTTTGCAGGCTGGCGGCGGCCACGGCGAAATCCCGTTCCCCCGCGGCCTGGTCGCCGAGTACCCCATGGGCTATCAGCGCGCAATCCACATCTCCCAGCGCATCCACGGCACGTTCCAGCAGGCCCGCATGCGCAGTGGTTTCGTCCAGATCGATGGTCTCAACATAGACCGCAGCGGCCCCGCGCGTGGCCAGGTCTTTCCCTACAGAATCCAGATGGGTGGCGTTACGCGCCACCAGAAAAAAACTGGCCCCCTGCGGCGCCAATAGGCGCATCCACGCCTGCGCAATCGCCGAGGTCGCGCCCAGAACGAGGACCGTCTTCGGCATCGTCTGTTTAGATCTGGGCCGGTCGGTGCGCGCGGCGCGTGCCTCGTTCGGCCTCTCCTCCAAACTTTCTGTCTGGCTCCGTCGTCTACGCATCGGCCGTCACCCGCTCCCAGAATGCCGACGTAAAGGCCGGGTCGCGATAGACCGCGAACTGCTCCCACTGTGGGTAAAACGAGCGAAAATGCTGCCCGGTCATGCATGCATCCTTGGCCGGATACAGGCGTCCGCCAAGTTCCCGCGTCATCTCCGCCAGCCGCTCGAACAACGGAAACGTCACCTCGGGCTTGAGCGCGATATCGAGCGCCAGGGTAATGCCTGGCTGCGGGAACGACATCAATCCGACGGAAGGAATCTCTCCCATCACCTTCAACACCGCCAGAAACGATGCCATGCCGGATTCGGCGATAGTCTCAAGAATGGCGAGAATTCCGTCTCGTCCATACCGCCAGGGAATGACACACTGAAACTGCAGAAAGCCGCGCTTGCCGTAAATACGGTTCCAGTGAAGGACGCTGTCGAGCGGATAAAAAAACGGCTCGTAGTCGATCTGCCCGGTCACCTGCCGCCGCAACTGCTTGCGATAGTACAGTTCATTAAAGATGCGCATGGAGGTGCGATTCAGCGCCCACGACGGAAAATCGAACGGCACCGACAGACGCGGCTTGGGCGAGGCTTTCTTCGGCTCCATCACCTCGGAATAATCTCCCTGCATGTAAATGCCGCGAGCAAACGCGCGGCCCTGGGAAATGCAGTCGATCCACGCCATCGTACACTCGGACCGGCTGCTGCCGGAGATGGCAAGAAAATCGTCGATTCCGCTGAACTTGATCGCGGTATAGCGGATTTTCCGGGAAGCGATCGGCCGCAACATCACCTCCGCCCATGTAATCAGCCCCGTCAGGCCCATGCCGCCGATGGTGGCGTGGTACATCTCCGGATTTTCATCGGCGGAGCAAATCGCACGCGACCCATCGGAGCGGACCAACTCAAAGCGCGGAACATGGTTGCCGAAGGACCCCGCAACATGATGATTTTTGCCATGCACGTCATTGGCAATCGCGCCGCCAACCGTGACATATTTTGTGCCGGGAGTCACCGGCAGAAACCAGCCGCGCGGGACGGCAAACCGCAGTATCTGGTCCAGCGTCACTCCACTTTCGCATCGCAGCAGGCCGGTCGCCGTTTCAAAGTGCAGCAAACGGTCCATTCCCAGCGTGGAGAGCAACGTGCCGCCTTCCAGCAGGCAGACATCGCCATAACTCCGTCCCATGCCCACCGCCAGCACCGAGGGCGGAAGCCGCGTTCCACGAGGATATTCGTCGGTCCAAAACAGCGGCTCCAACCGTACATCCAGTTTGGGATAGCGGCCCCAGGACTCAAACACCGGCGGTTTCGATTTGCTTGCCATTGTCTTCACCAAAAATGGTGCGGGTGCCCCAGGTTCGCGAAGCTAACCTCGAGCTGTTCCTCTTCAGTTATATCGAAGCAGAGAGCGCAATCAGAAATATCGCCACGCCGGCCAGCAAACTGGCCCGGTCTGTCAAAGCGAAAATCACCGGGTCTTCGTGCATCTGCCCGCGCGAGGCCCGCAGCCACACCCTGCTCATCCACCAGATCAGCAGCGGCGTCAACAGCCATAAACGTTGCGGATGGTGATAAAGATTCCGTACCTCCGGATTGTTGATGTAGAGGGTAAATACAACGATGGAGGCGAAGGCGCTGCCAGTGCCGAAGGCCCGCAATTGCTCCATGTCATGCACCAGGTAGCCGCGACCGTTGCTGGGCGCCACGCCCCGCGCGCGCAGGTTTTCCAGCTCGCTGAAGCGCTTCACCAGCGCCAGGCTGAAGAAGAAAAAGATGGAAAAACCCGCCATCCAGTCGGAAATGGGTACTCGCGCCGCGGCCGCGCCGGCCAGGATACGCAGCGTATACAGCGCGGAAAGAATGATCACGTCGACGATCACGACGCGTTTGAAGTATAGCGAGTACGCCAGCGTCACCACGCAGTAGATCAGCAGCCAGGATGTAAACCGGGGGGCCATCGGAATGGAGATCAGGCCGCCTGCGGAAAATAGAAGAATGGCCAGTCCGAAGCCGGCAAGGACGGAAAGGTCTCCGGCGGCGAACGGGCGGCGGCGCTTCGTCGGATGGACGCGGTCGGAGGCGATGTCCAGCAGATCGTTCACAATGTAGGTGCTGGAGGCGACCAGGCTGAAACTGAGGAATGCCAGCGCCGACTGCAGCAGCGCGCCCATGCCCAACGCGTGCGCCAGCACCAGCGGCAAAAAGATCAGGACGTTCTTGGCCCATTGATGTACCCGAAGCGCGCGCCAAATCGATTGCACCGCCGGCGCGCGGTCCTGAAAGACATGCTGCACGACAACGTTTCTGCGTTTCAACGAGGCTTCCAGGCCAACGCTGGGATTCGCCAGCATCGCGCCTCCCGACTCGGTCAGCAGCGGAAGGTCTTTGCGGCTATTGCCGACGTAGGCAAAGCCTCCGCGACCAAACCGCTCTTCCAGCAAACTCAGTTTCTTTGCCCCGGTAAGGTTCGTCACGCCGCCGCTTGAAAATACCTCGTCGAAGAGTCGCAAATGCCCGGCAACTCGATCGGCCAATTGCCTATCAGCACCGGTGGAAAGATAGAGTTTCCGCCCGGAAGCGGACTGCTCCCGCAGATAGACAATCAGCGCCTCGTTGTACGGAAGATGGGCCGCGTCCAGCGTCGCGCGGGCCGACACTTCGCGCTTCAGCCGCGCTTTGCCGTCAAGCAGCCAGCCGGGCAGGCGCAGCAAATCCGCCGGATGCGTTCGCGCCAGCACGCATAGCGAATCGGCCAGGGTGTCCGACTTGGCCAGGGTCCCATCCAGATCGACGCACAGAGGCAGTGCAGCCATCGACGAACTTTCGGCGCTGATGTGTGCTCGACCCTCGACGGTCATCCTGCAGGCTCCAATAGCTCCGCATACGCGGCATTCGTCTTGTGTCTGAATTTGTTTTGATGCTACAACACTTCCGCCCGCCGTACTCCGACGAGCGATGGAACGCCCACGTGACACAAAAGTCTACGAGCCGATTGCGGCGTGAAAATGAAACCGAAACCGTATGCAGCCAGGAAGCCTTCCGTTCGGCGCCGCCGATCTACCCTTGATATCTTTAAGTATGGACTTGGAAATTTTTAGCCGACGCCGCGGCAACCCAAGCGTGGGTTTGACTCGGTTGCATGTTTGCACGTACGCGTAACGCTTCAAAGAAGGGGTGGCAAGGATGCCCACAGTATTGACGGCAGCGAAGTTGCTGACTCCGCTGACAGAAATTGAAAGCCCTCAGGTCACCATCGAAGATGGCTCCATCACCAGCATCGAGTCCCGCGGAGCACTGGCAGTTCCCGAGGGAGCGCAACATCTCGACTTTCCCGACGCCACGCTGGTCCCCGGCTATTTCGATGTCCACATCCACGGCGCCATGGGACACAACGCCATGGAGGGCACCGAGCAGGCCTTCGATGCCATCGGGAAATTTCTTTCCACGCGCGGCGTAGTTGCCTACTTGCCGACGACGGTGACAGCGCCCATCGACATGACCTTACGCGCGCTCGAAGGCATGGCGCGGCAAATCGAGCGGGCCGACAAGGCGTCCGGCGATTCTGCCGGCCTTCATGGCGCGAAACCCATGGGCATCCATCTGGAGGGTCCGTTCCTGTCGCACAACAAGCGCGGCGTGCAGCCGGCGGAGTATCTGCAGGGACCCTCCATTGACCTGCTGCGGCGTTTCTGGGAGGCGGCCCGCGGCCACGTTGTTCTGATGACCGTCGCGCCGGAGTTGCCGGGAGCCATCTCGCTGATTCAGGAAGCCGTCCGCCTTGGCATTCGCGTCAGTCTGGGGCATAGTAACGCCACCACTCCAGAGGCCGAAGCAGGCGTTGTCGCCGGGGCCATCAGCGCCACCCACACATTCAACGCCATGCGGCCGCTCGACCATCGCGAGCCCGGCCTGCTGGGTGTCGTCCTCGATGAGCCTCATCTGTATGCCGAATTGATCTGCGACGGCATCCACGTCGACCCTCTGCTGGTGCGCTTGTTCCATAAAGCGAAGACACCGGACCGCGGCATTCTGGTCACCGACGCCATTGCCGCCACCGGAATGCCGGACGGCGTCTATAAGCTTGGCACCATGGACGTCACCGTAGCCAACGGCAAGTGCATGTTTGAAGGAAAATTGGCAGGCAGCGTGTTGACCATGGACCGCGCCGTCCGCAACTTCGTGAAATTTACCAAGGCTTCCTACGGCGTCGCCGCGCACTACGCGTCTGCAAATCCGGCCCGCATGACAGGCTTCGCCGAAACATATGGAGAACTTGCGCCTGGTCGTCAGGCCGACATCACCGTGCTGTCGCCCACCGGCGAAGTCCGCAGCGTCCTTCTCAACGGCCAGGTTTTCTCCGGATAGTTTATTTCTCCTGTTGCTATAGAGGGAAGATCGTCATTCTGAGGTCGCTGAGGCGACCGAAGAATGGGTGTGCGACATAAAAGTGGGGATCATGCGGCCCGTCGACCCTCCCAGTAATCCTCGAATTGTCCGTTGCGATGGCAGCAGCGGAGGGCCACGATGGCGTTTGCCCCGCGGACGGTCCAGAACATG
>JAJYUB010000133.1 GCA_021792795.1 Acidobacteriota bacterium
TAGATGGTTAAGTCCATCTACTTCTTGAAGCCCGCTTGGTGCGGGATACATTCTGCCGGCCTTTGGCCGGAACAGGGCTTACAGCCCGTTATCAGAGCCACCGCCTTCAGGCGGTGGTTTTCACTTTGGCTGAACAATAGGGGATTTTATGGGCTGGCTTCAACAATTGTTTTCCCGTCGCCGCCGCTACGACGAAGTTTCAGAGTCGATCCGCGAGCATCTCGACGAAAAGATTGCCGACCTGATGGACGGAGGCATGGCGCGGGAGCAAGCGGAACGAGCCGCCCGCCGCGAGTTCGGCAACGTGACGCGGATCGAAGAGCGCAGCCGCGAAGTCTGGCAGTGGGCGACGCTTGAATCTCTCTGGGCAGACATCAAATACGCCTTGCGTCGGTTGAGAAAGAGTCCGGGCTTTACCAGCATTGCACTCCTCACGCTTGCCATTGGTATCGGCGCCAACACCGGCATCTTCACTCTGCTGGATGCAGTTTTGCTAAAGTCGCTGCCCGTGCCGCATCCCGAACAGCTTTTTATTGTGAAGCAGAGCGGCCATGCCGCCGACAAGAGTCGGTTTCCGTATCTTTTCTTTGACCAAGTGCATCAGCAACTGCCTGATACAGAGACAATCGCCGCCATGGGCTGGCCCGAAGACTTCTATACCAGCATGTCAAAAGAGCCACCAGAGGCCACGCAAGGACAACTCGTCTCAGGGAACTATTTTCAAGTATTTGAAACATATCCCGTACTGGGCCGCCTGCTCAACCCCGACGACGATAAAAAGGTTGGTGGTAGTTCTGTAGCCGTCATCAGCTATGACTATTGGCAACGGAAGTTTGGAGGCGATTCTGATGTCATTGGCCGGACAATCGATATAAACAAGGTTCCCTTTACAATCGTGGGCGTCGCTGCCCGAGGATTCTTCGGTGCCCGCGCTGGAACCCAGCCCGCGTTCTGGATACCACTCAGCATGCAGTCCATTGTGAAGTACCAGGATCACTACAGCGATTATGGACCTGCATCGCCGAAGCCGTGGATTCAACAGCCGAATATCAGCTGGCTGATTTTGATTGTGCGTGTTAAGTCTCCCGCAGCCATTCCCCAGCTAATGACGATCCTCGATGAACAATACAAATTGGTGGCGCAGTACGTAAGCAATTCAAACGAACGCCGGGGAATGTTGCGAACTCAACTCACTCTTGAACCTGGTCAGCGTGGATTGGCGAACCTCAGGCTGCAGTTCGAGCAGCCGCTTCTTCTCCTCATGGCAATGGCAGCAATCGTCTTGCTGATTACCTGTGCAAATATCGCTAATTTGCTGCTGGCACGCGCTACGGCTCGCCATCATGCCCTTGCAGTGCAACTCTCCATTGGTGCAGGTCGTGGGCGCATCATTCAGCAAATGCTCGCAGAGTGCATGCTGCTGTCTGTCGGTGGCGGAATTCTGGGGATTACTGTGGCCTATTGGTGTACCCGTGTCCTGCCTCGATGGGCTTCCGAAGGAACGGCTGTAATTCCGCTTAACCTCTCGCCAGACGCACGCATTCTGATCTTCAGCGTGGTCGTTGCCGTAGCAACGGGCATTCTTTGCGGGCTCGCTCCCGCACTGCAAAGCGCGCGGATCGAACCGGCATCTGTGTTAAAGGCTGGAGTCCAATCGATTCCCGGACGTGACGCCGGTTCACGCTGGTCGGTGCGGAAACTGCTTGTTGCCGCTCAAGTTGCCCTCTCCTTGGTTCTGCTCGTAGGTGCCGGAATGTTTCTGAAGACTCTTCAGAACTATAGTCAGCTAAACCCCGGCTTCGACCGCAACCACTTGCTCAACGTCCAGATCAATACGCATCTCGTGAGTTTCGAGCCCAGCGACTTTCCTTCTCTCTACCAACGGCTCGTCGATCGAATGGAGGCCATTCCCGGAGTGCGTTCGGCCAGCATTGCCACCTGTTCGCTTGTCGCCGGTTGCCTCGACTCCAGTGATGTGATCCTCACCAGTGACAGCGGGAAAACGATCGCACAGGCCAATGTTCAGGTCAACTCCATTTCGTTGAATTACTTCACAACAACAGGCATCCGGCTTCTCCGCGGCAGAGAGTTCGCAACCACCGACGATGCTTCGGCCCCCAAGGTTGCTATTGTCAACGAAACATTTGTACACCGCTATTTCAGTGGACAAGACCCTATCGGTTTGCGGTTTTCCTACGCCGGTGATGAATCTAACCGTTCTCAAATCGTAGGCATCGTATCCGATGCACGGGTTAACGACATCCGTGAGCCAGCGGCACCTCTCATTTATTTTCCTATTGCCCAGAATATCGGTGATCTTGGCGGCCTCGAAGTTCGCACCGCGGCAGACCCAAAGTGGGTGGCTACGCAAGTCCGGCAGGCAATCGCGAACGTTGACCCCAGGATTCCTATTGTTATTGTTCTCTGCATAAATAATGCAATAATAGGTATTGAGGAGCAAAATACCTATGCCGAGATTGAAGGGGAGCGCCGATCTTCTGGAGGACCGGCGCAGACGAGCTTTGGTGTTGCTGGATGCA
>JAJYUB010000016.1 GCA_021792795.1 Acidobacteriota bacterium
TTGTTTGGACAACGGACGCACCGTATCGCGAAACAGCGGAGGAACTGGCGGAGCATGCAGCCAATGGAGCATTGGCTGTCGAGATGCAAGCGGCTTCACTGTTTGCTTTCGCACAAGCGCGTCACGCGAACGTGGGTATGGTGGCCCATGTAACAAATGCCATCGACCATACTGGAGAGCCGTTCGATAAGGGATCGGATGAGCAAAGCTGGCACATCGCTCAGGCTATGTGCCGTGCTTGTAAATCCCTACTCAGATAACAACTACTCTCCTTTTTAACGAGGACAGCTCAGTCGAGCGTCGTGCTGTGTCTCAGGTGCGCTATCCGTGTTTAATTTCTCGGATGGTCAAACGTTATCCTTCCTGTGCCTGTTTATCGAATCTGCCGAAGCGCAAAGCCAAGCTCGGCAGCACCAGCAGATTGAGCGTGGTGGATGTAATCAGCCCTCCGAGGATGACAATGGCGAGTGGCCCTTCAATCTCCTGCCCGGCAGCTCCGCTGCCAATGGCCAGGGGCAGCAGTCCAAGCGCTGTCACCAGTGCTGTCATCAGGATCGGAGCCAAGCGTTCCGATGCTCCATGAACGGCTGTTTCGTAGCCCCACTCCATGCCTTCCACCTCGACCAGATGCTCGTAATGCGAAATCAGCATGATGGAGTTGCGCACGGTGATTCCAAAGAGGGTGACGAATCCAACCATCGCTCCCAGCGAAAGCTCGCCCCCGCCAGCAAAGACAGCAAGAACGCCGCCGACCAGAGCAAAGGGAATATTCACCAGCACAAGGACCAGGTTGCGCCAATTCATCAGAACGATGGAAAGCAGCAGCATAATCCCAAGGGCAGCCAGGAGCGAATGGACAAGAAGGTCACGGCGCGACCGGGCCTGGGCCGCTGCGGTGCCTGAAAACTGTACATAGTCTCCAGGCGCGAGATGCACTTTAGCCGCAATCTGTGCCTGTGCATTGTGTACGAATGCATCCGTGTTATTTCCGGCGACGTTGAGGGTGATTGTCTGGACCCGGCGAGCGCCGTCATGCAATATGTTGTACCGCCCAGAGGTTTGATACACGCTGGCCAGTTCGCCGAGAGGGACATAGATGCCGTCTGGGTTCTTGATGGGCAGCGCGGAGATCGAATCCACTCGATTGCGAGCATCTGGCGGCAAAATCACCGATACGGCGAAGACCCGGTTTCCCTCGTAAACATCGCCGACCTGTTCCCCCTGGTACGCGGTGCTCACATCCTGCAGAACGCTTACCGGATCGAAGCCCCAATGCAAGAGTGCCTGCGGGCGCAGTTTGACTGCAATCTCCGGCGTTCCCGGCGGAGATTGCATCTGTACCTCGGTCGCTCCCGGTACTCCATTGAGCACACGCGCAACCTGCTGGGCCTCTTGATCCAGTTGGTCAAGGTCGGGGCCATAGATATTGACGACGACGGAGGCGGTGTAACCCGAAAGCGTCTCCTCGATACGTTCGGTCAGGAAAGTATTCAAGGAAAAAGAAAGACCGGAAAACTGTGTCAGGCTCTTGCGAATTTCTCCCTGTGCGGCTTCTTCCTGTTCGCCTCCCATCGGCTTCAGATCAACGTCCATTTCGCTGTAATTGGGTCCCCATGTATCGTCAGCCAGTTCGGTGCGACCTACATCTTGAGAGACCGACCTGATAAATGGCAGTTTCAATAGTGCGGCCGTCACTCTCCGTCCTTCCCGCAGAGAATCATCCAGAGACGTTCCCGGAATCGCGATCATATGGAGAATGTAATGACCTTCATGCAGTTCGGGAAGGAAGCTGGTTCCAAAGAAAGGCAAAGCGGCAATCCCGCAAATCGTAACGACGACAACGAAGCCGATCATCAATCCGGGGATTTGTTCTATGCGTCCGAGAATGGAAATATATCGCTTCTTCAACCAAGAGATAACTGGAGGTTCTTTCTTGCCGGGCGGACGATTTCCTAAAACCAGCATTGCAAGGGCTGGCGTGACAGTAAGCGCGACAACGAGCGATGCCATGATCGACAGGATGTACGCAATGCCAAGAGGAGCAAACAGCCTTCCCGCAATGCCGGAGAGGGTCAGGACCGGCGTGAAAACAAGCGCGACAGCAAACGTAGCATAGACCACAGCGCTTCTGACTTCGATGGAAGCATCGAGCACTACGTTGAACGTTGGCCGTGGATTTTCCTTTGCAGCGTTTTCACGCAATCGACGCAGGATGTTTTCCACGTCGATCACAGCATCATCCACCACTTCGCCGATCGCAATGGCGAGTCCGCCCAGGGTCATCGTATTGAGCGAGAACCCCATGTGGTCCATCACCGTGACAGCGGCGAGCAGCGACAATGGGATCGCGGTACACGAAATTGCTGCGGTCCGAATGTCGAACAAGAACAGGAAAAGAACAAGAATAACGAGCGCAGCACCGATCAGAAGAGACGTTCGGATGTTATGGATGGAGGTGTTGATGAAGTTTGCCGGCCTGAAGAGATCAGACCGCATATCGATTCCTTGCTGCTGAAGCGCTGGATTGAGTTCCTGAAGCGCCTTCTCCACACGGCTGGTCACGTCCAAAGTGTTCGATCCGTACTGCGCGGCAACCACCAGAATAACGCCGGTTTTTCCTTCGACCGATGCCGCGCCGAAAGGCGGCGCTGCGCCTTCGCGTACATCCGCCACCTGTCCCAAGGTGACGTTTGCGCCATTCTGCCGCACCAGCACGGTCGATGCAATTTGCTCCGGGGTGAGGGACTGCCCTTCGGATTGGAGAATGAGCCGTTGGTTCCGGTTTTCGATGAATCCAGCGCCGAGAATGCCGGTAGCTTTTTGTGCGGCTGCGACAACTTCATTGAGCGAAAGATTGTATTTGACTAGCCGCTCTGGAAGGAACTGGACCTGCAATTGCTTGAGGTCGCCCCCAAAGACGTAGACGTCCGCCACGCCCGGAACGGCCAAGAGTCGAGGTCGAAGAGTCCAGTCGGCAGTTGTCCGCAATTGCATCAAGGATTGTTTGTCTGAGGTAAGCCCCAGCACGAGTACCGTACTGGTGGATGAGGTGAGCGGCGTCATAATCGGAGCTTTGACGCCCAAAGGCAACTGACCCGCTATGGTGGAAAGGCGCTCTGCTACAAGCTGGCGGTCCAGATAAATATCGTTGCCAGCCCGAAATACCACATCGATGACGGATAGCCCTTGGATGGAATTGGAGCGTAAAGAATCGATCCCGGTCACGCCATTGATGACGTTCTCAATGGGCTGTGTCACCAGCAGCTCCACTTGTTCAGGCGACAGCCCCGGCGCTTCCGTCTGTATCGAGACACGGGGAGGGGCAAACTCGGGAAACACGTCATACCTTGCTTGCGTCAGTGTGTAGAGGCCGTACCCTAACATGGCGAGGGCGAGCGACAGAACGACACCGCGAAAACGGAGCGAGAAGCGAACGATGGCACTCAACATTGTGTTTTCCTCTAACTCCAATCAGTCCTGGTCCGCCTGAATCTGAGAGCGAAACTCTTCCGACAGCAAGGTCTGCGCGCCTTTGGTAACGACGCGCGATCCTGGACGAATCCCCTGCCTTTGGAACCAGCCCTTCCCAACCGGGCTGGAAATCTGGACCGATGTGCGCACGAATTTACCCGCTGATTCTTCGACATAACACCAGGCGCTTCCTTGCGACCACACCACCGCGCCCGAGGGGATGACGGCCCCGTTTTGCGGCGGTCCCGCTGGCAGGAAAACGCTGAGGTTGATTCCCGGAACCAGGCCAGGATGCGGTGCGAGGAGATAGAGAAGGCTTGGCACTTGCAGACGTGGATCGAGTTGCGGAAGGACTGATACAAAGCGGCCGGGCGCATGAGTGCCGTCCGCATACTGCACCACCGCCTGCCGGGGTGCGGCAAACGAGCGGGATGCCGTGCCTGTCACCTGCAGCAGAAACGTCCGCTGCATCAACAGAGCATCCAGTTGCGGTGAGTTCTCCGCGAGCCAGCCGGCAACGACCGGACCCCAGTGGAGCAAGGTCGCGCTTTTCAAGATCGTGATGCTCTGCTGCGCATTCTGCACCAGGGCTGCATCGCTCTCAGCGGTTGCGCGGGCCGCCTCGACCGCCTTGTCCGAGGCGTTCTTGCCATTCTGGTTCAATTGGCGCAAACGTTCATACTCTGTCGAAGATGCACGAGCGCTCGCGCGTGCTCGAAGCAGGTTCGTAGCGGATGTGTTGTAGCTGGCCTTCAAATCAAGGAGTGGCTGAAGCTGCACGACAACGCCCGTTGCCTGATTTTCCAATTCCTGCCTGTCGGGGTTCACAACGGCGGTGACAATGCCGTTTGCTTTTTGTGCCGCAGCATCGAATGTGAGCACCGTATGCCCGTTCTCCGACGTGACGCGGGACGCAGCCTGAACCGGAGCGTCGCGTTGCGCCTCGGCAGCCTGCTCGGAACGTCCCGCAAGAAAACCCCAGATCAGCCCACCAGCAATGGCGATACATATCAGAGAAAGGATGACGATACGGAAAATCGATTTCATCGGTGACTCCTTGTGAAACTTAGCTGCTGCCGTGGTGCGATCGGGGGAAAGGCCGGTGTGGTTCCGGGGTCGATTGGTCGCTGGAGAGCATCTTCCAGCAAACCGAGAGCAAGCTGCGCTTGATGAAGGGCGTTCAATTCAGCACCTTCCGCAGCAGCCGTTTGAAGCTTGGCGGCGATCACCGTAAACTGCTCTGTCTCGCCGGACTGAAGCAGACGGGTGGCTGCCTGTTGCTGCTCTTCCAATTGGGAAACGGACTGCTTGCTTTGCTGAAGCGCTGCATCGGCGGCGGCATATTGCGCCAGCGCATTGTTCGTGTCCGAGATGACCGTGCTTTGAATAGCGAGAAGGCGTGCCCCAGCTACTTTGCGTTGCGCTTCCGCTTCGGCGATCGGGCCTTGGTTGTGATTGCGTATGGGCAAAACGGACGAGAGGTTGAGCGAAATGAAGTGAGAGGCTTCTTCATAGGCGTAACCCGGTCCAAGATCGATGTCTGGGTATTGGCGTGCGATTTGGAGCTGCAAAGCGGATTGTGCCGCCTCATACTGCTCCAGAGCGCGTTGCACATCCAGCCTGTTCCGTACAGCCGCTTCACGAATTGCTTGCGATGGCAGCAAGGCGACCGCAGGCGGATGATCGAGGTCCGGCCAAGTCAAATTCTTCCCATCGAGCGCTGAATCGGGAATTCCGATGGCCGCTGCCAGAGCAGCGTGGGTGGTATTCACCTGACCTTCCGCCGTGCGAATTGCTTGACGAAGGCTGGTCAGCTCGATTCGCGCCGTTGTCACTTGAGGCAGCGCAATCTCGCCAGCGCGGAAGCGTGTTTCGATCATCTGCGCATACTTGGTTTGCAACGACTCCTGTTCCAGTAGCAGATCTGCTGTTCTTTTTGCGTATAGATGATCCGCCAGCGCCAAACGGACCCGGCTGCGCACGACCCAGGCGGTTTGGGCGATCTGAAGGCGGCTCGCCTGGCTCAGATGGGTTGCGTTCGCAATCCGGTAACCGCGCTTGCCAGCAGTTTCAATCGGCAGCGAGAAATCAAATGCCATGATGGGTTGGCTGGCCGGTGGAGATTGATAACCGGGTCCGACACTTACAGTCGGATTCGGTTTCATCGCGGCGGTTTGAATCGCCGCCTCGGCAGAAGCCGCATTCGCGCGAGCTACGTCCAGATCGGGATTAAAGTAGTAAGCAGCTAAAGTCAATGAATCGAGGTCCCAAGTTTTAAGCGGCCATACCGGTGTCTGAAAACCGCCATTTTGATTCATCCATGACCGCAAATCGGGGTCGTCCAGGCTGCGGTTATAAAGACTGCTAGCCAAAGCCGCAGGCGAGATGGGAGCTGCATGGTATTTATACGGAGCACAGCCCGCGAGAAACACAGCGGCAAGCAGCGCCCACATTGCAATGGGTTTCATGGATACTCCTGAGAGCCAAAGTTCGAGATAAGCGCAGACAGACTGCCGCGAATGAACTGGAGACAGGAAAAAAGCCGGGACTAGATGCGGAGGGAGATTGCGCTTAGAGGTGGGGAGAACAGAAGGCGTTCGCGTTCAAATGTTTCGTGTTGGCGCCATGCGCCATGCGATAGACCCAGAAGCCCCAGAGGAAGCATTCCGGATAACGACAAGCAAAAGCTGAACAGGCGGCGGATCAATACCGCAATGCCGACACAGAAGATCAGCATGGAACTGAGCATCATCAGCAGGAACTCTGGATCGGTCGGGAAAAGTTTCGTGTCGTGGATGTCGAAAGCTTCATGATCAGCGCTCCCATCATGACCATAATGAGGACGCCGACGGAAAAGCCGATAATGCGCTTCCACTGCACACCTCGATGATACCTCAGCCAGTGCGAAGCACTCAATGCAACCGATAGCCGGTTCGATCGGAATATGATTTAGGAACCGTATGTCGGAACTGTTTCAAATTCGCACCCCGCTTCCTGAAAGTCAGATATGCGCCCCCGTGCGTCATGCCGCCACTGCGGTCTTCTGGCTTCAAGGGATAACGCTGGCATGGATGCTGGTGGAAACCGCGGTCTCACTATACGCCGCAGTGGAAGCTCACAGCCCGGCCATGCTTGCCTTCGGTTCCGATAGCATTGTTGAGCTGTTTTCTGCCAGCGTAGTGCTCTTGCAGTTCCTACCGCGAGTCTCGATTTCGGAACGGATAGCTGGCCGCATTGCCGGGGTTCTTCTCTTTTTTCTTGCGCTGGTCGTATTGCTGATCGCGGCTCTATCGTTGGTGCTGCATCTGCGGCCTGAAACAAGTTGCGCAGGAATCGGAATCACCATTGCGGCCATTATCGCAATGCCAATCCTTGCTGCCCTAAAGCGCCGGGAGGCGCGGCGGAGAAATAATCTAGCCTTGGCGGCGGATGCGACCCAATCCGCTACCTGTGCATATCTGGCCTTCATCACTTTGGTTGGACTCTTGCTAAATGCCGTCTTCCATATCGCATGGTTCGATCCCATCGCCGCATTGGTTGCGATCCCATTCCTGCTCAAAGAGGGTCAGGCAGCTTGGCGGGGAAAGCCTTGCCGTTGTTGCTAACGGCCTCTTCGCTTTGAACTGACCCGTCCTTAATTCCACAACTACAAAAGCTCGGTAGGCGCTACGCGCGCCTTTCCCCCACTTCGTGCCGCTCCGGTGGGCGGCCCAGCGCATAAAACCGCGCTGAACGGGCCTCTCCGAGTCTGTTCGGGCCAGCGCCGTCTGCGCGCCAAACGATGGTACGTGTTTGGCACTTGTCGCGCCCACCCTCCAGCCTCCCACCTCCGCTGCCCTCGTTCTGCCTTGGTGTCCGTTTGTCCGGGTTTGTCCGCTGCGCTTTGTGAAGGACAAACCACTCCCAAACGGGACACCAAGGAAGGGCAAAAACAATGGAATATCCAAGCAACAACAACCCCAACAACAACGGCAACCGTGGCAGTAAGGAAAAAACTGCCACACAACAACTCATCAAGCAGAATGTAGACTTCCTCATCCAGCAGCTTGAGGCAGGAAAGAGCGAGGCGCTCACCGCCTACCTGAACGCCATGAGCCGTTTTCACAACTACTCTTTCGGCAACATTCTCGAAATCGCACGTCAAAAGCCCGACGCGACCCGCGTTGCCGGAATGTATGCGTGGAACCAGCTTGGCCGCAGAGTGAAGAAGGGCGAGCACGGCATCCGCATTCTTGCCCCCATCATCGGCGTCAAGCGCAAGCCGCAGGAAGAGGCCGAAAAAGACCTCACCAAGCAGAATGTCGCTGTCTTGGTTGGCTTCCGTAATGCCTATGTCTTCGATGTTTCGCAGACCGATGGTGCAGAGCTTCCCGAACACGCCAGCGTCAAGGGCGACGTGGGAGAGAACCGCGAAAGACTGATTGACTTTATCGGCGCTCAGAACATCGAGCTTGAGTTCAACGAGCGCATCGCGCCAGCAATGGGCGTGAGCTACGGCGGCAAGATCGTTCTCCTGCCGGGGCAGTCGAAAGCCGAGGAATTTTCAACCCTTGTGCATGAACTGGCGCACGAAATGTTACACAAGGCCGACCGCCGCACGACAACCACCAAAGTTGTCCGCGAAACCGAAGCCGAGGCCATCGCCTTTGTAGTCGGCAAGGCCGTTGGCCTACAGACGGGAACCGCGTCCGCTGATTACATCCAGCTTTACCACGGCAACGCGTCGCTGCTGGCTGAAAGTCTGGAGGTCATCCAGAAAGCATCCGCTGTCATTCTTTCAGCACTAGAAGCGAAACCGGAAGTCGAGGAGCAGGAACCGCAAGATGCAATGGCAGTCGCCAGCTAGTCCGCCGCAGTTCTATGGGCGGATGGCCAGCGGCTGTCCGCTCTCCCTATCCACGCACGTTCAACTACAGGAGAAGCGCATCATGTCTACTCAAAACATCGCAGCTACCGAATACCGCAACCTTCCCCTTTCGATTCTCACTGAATCGAAAACCAACCCGCGTCGCATTTTCGAGGACGCGGCGCTGAAAGAACTGGCCGACAGTATCCGCAGCCAGGGCGTTCTCTCGCCTTTGCTTGTGCGGCCTTTGAACGAGCGCAGTTTTGAAATCGTTGCAGGAGCACGGCGTTACCGCGCCGCGCAGATGGCCGAATCGGAAACCATTCCAGTTCGTATCGTCAATCTCACCGATGCCGAGGCGTTGGAGGCGCAATTGATCGAAAACCTGCAACGCCGTGACGTTCACCCACTGGAGGAAGCGCAGGGCTTCCGCGCTTTGCTGAATCTGGAGGAGCCGAAATACAGCATCGAACAAATCGCCGCAAAAACGGGGAAATCTCCCATGTATTGCGCTCAACGAATCAAGCTGACGGAGCTCGCTCCCGCAGTGGTCGAGGCGTTCTACAAAGATGAGATTGGCGTGGGCCATGCCCTGCTACTGGCGAAACTGCAACTAGCCGAGCAGGAACAGGCACTTGCCGCTTGCTTCCGCGAGGACTGGGGAAGCGGCAACAAGAACAAACGTATCCTGCTGCCCGTTCGCAACCTCAAGGACTGGATTGAGCACAACATCCTGCTCATCCTGAACGACGCGCCATTTTCAAAGAATGACGCAACCCTCAACCCGCAAGCTGGCACTTGTTTGGATTGTCCGAAACGGACGGGACATAACAAGCTGCTATTCGCGGACGTGCGGCAGGACGCTTGCACCGACCCCGCTTGCTACCAGACGAAGGTGGACGCGCACGTTGCGAAAACCATCGCAGCCAAGCCGAAGCTCGTACAAATCTCCGCCGCTTACGGCCAACCAGCCGAAGGCAGCACGGTAATTCCGCGCAACAAATATGTCGAGATCAACCAGGAGAAGCCTCAGAACGACAAACAGCGGGATTGGCCGGAGTACAAGACCTGCAAATCGATGACCGAGGCCATCATCACGGAAGGCACCGAGAAAGGCGAACTCCGCAAAATCTGTGCCGATCCGAATTGCCCGGTTCACCATCCCAAGAAGCAAAAGCCAACCGTTGATGCCAATCGGAAGGCCGAGCAGGAGAAGCAGCGCCGCGCGGAAGCGCTGGCCCAAGCAACGGGCTTGCGTGTCCTGAATGCCATCATCGCCGCCGTTCCAGTGCGATTGATGAAACGCGACCTGCTTTTCATCGTGGAACGGGTTGCAACCATGCTGGACGAACGGCGGTTGGAAGTTGTCGCCCGCAATCGTGGCATCAAAAAGGCAAAAGAGAGTGATTCAACTCCAAAACTGCTATCTGCCTACATCCGCAAAGCCGACGAAGGCGAACTCGGACGGCTGCTGGTAGAGATGGTCATTCTTCACACAGCACGGACACAGCCCGATGCTGGCAACATGTTGAAGCAAGCAGCCGAGCATTACAAGGTGGACACCGACGCCATCGCGCTCAAAGTGAAGCAGGAGTTCACTGCAAAAGCAAAGGCGCAAGCGGCAAAGAAGGTGAATGTGAAAGCGCCATCCAAGCAATCGAAGAAATCGGCCGCTGCTTAACTTCCCGCATATAACTTTGCAAATTGGGTCTGCATTTTGCAGACCCAATTCTTTTGCCCGTCTGATTTAGCTGGCCGTATCGATGGTTGGTGGAGCGAGAACGGTATCCACCGAGTGGTGATGCAGCGTGAATACCCAGAGTCCTGGTCCTCAACTCCTCTCTGGCAAATCACGCGGTGCTCGCGCACCGTACAGGACGATTTTGTCCTTGACAAAGCTTTCGTCCTTATCGATTCCCGCCCTGAAGCGTGCTGCCGCTCCGCGTCAGACCCGGCTTTGCCCACCCGACTGGCTAATCTAAGTGCGAAACCTGCCGTGGCATACCTTTACTCCATCCGCCACGGAGAGCGCTCGGGCCAGTGACGCAGCGCGTCGGTTGCCCAGGCGGTGGACTTGTCAGTGTGACAGGAAGTACATGGATTGGGAATTTTGTATTTGTCCGTCATGTCCGGGGTAATGAACTTGAACGTATGGGCATGTATAAACGCACCAGGAACTCCTTCCGTTTCGATCTTCGGCATGTGGCAGGAGACGCACTCGCTTCCCGGAGTGCCCGTCTTATGGTGCGTGTGCTCTTCCAGCGTCGCGGCGCGGGGGCCATTCGGCGACAGAGGGCCATGGCAGTCCAGACAAATCAAGTTTGCGGGCTTCCTCAATTCCGCATAATTGCTCGTGCCGTGAACATCATGGCAACTGGCGCAGGTAATTCTGTGCCGGTACATGACACTCTGCGCAAAATCGTTGCCCTGCATTCGGTTCTTGTGCGCTGTGCCGTCCGGGAAATAGTAAAAGGTCTGTTCTCCCAGTGTGTGATCTTGCAGCTTCCAGAAGTCTTGTAGTTTCAGGCCCACTTGGTAGCCAACCGGCCAGTCGTAATACTCGCCTTGGATCGGATTGATCAAGGGTTGCCCTTGCGAGTGGCACTGGATGCAGGTATCGTTGGCCGCGACGTAATCCATGCTTGCCGCATTCAGGATGTTGCCGCGAGATGGGTGCGCGACATGCTCGCTGCCCGGCCCGTGGCACCGCTCGCAGCCAACATTCCATTCCGCCACTTGTTTGGTTTGGATGTTGTAGCCGACAGAATGGCAGCCGTTGCAGGTCGGCCCTGTGGGGTGGTCGCTGTTGTGGGGAGGATAGTGCGGCGCCCACCAGTCTTCGCCTTTTTTCACCAGGTAGGGCACCCATTTCTTATGCGCGATGTCCCATTTTGCCGGCAACGGATAATACTCATCGCCGACCTGGGTGAAATAGTTCTGCTTCCAGATGCTGCCGTAAACGAATGCGATCTGCTGCGGCTTGAAATTTACAAAGGAGGGCGCATGGGAGAAATCCGCGAAGATGGCGTGGGGATCTTTGCGCGGATCGCGGACCACATTGGCCATCGGAGTTTTCTTCCAGCGTTGGTAAATCTGCGCGTGGCACTTTTCACATGATTGAGAGCCAACATAATGCGCCGAGGCGATGATGCTGGACTGTTGGCTTTTTTGTTGGCTCGTCAGTGGTCTCAGATTTCGGATGTAGAGCGCCAGTTTCCAACTGTTAGTATTTGACTGGCGGTGTGGATTGCCCCAGGCAGGCATTCCGGTGAGTTGGACGCCGTTTTCAATGATGTAGTGAATTTCCCCATCCGTGAGATTTTGCGTTTCCGGCAGACGCAAATCCGGCACCCGTGGATAGAGATTCAATCCGATTCGGGTCTTTCCGCTGCCATCGATTCCATGACAAATGGCGCAGCGGGTCACATAGAGTTCCCGCGCATCCTGCAGGGTTTCTGGAGTGGCTTCCAGCGGATTCTTCTGGTTACGAGCGTGGCGGGGAATCGCCAGATTGCGCACAGTTCGCGCCGCAACTATCTCAAATGCGGAGGGTTCGGTGGTAGCGCGAAAACCACGCCGTATCAATAGAAGCAAACAGATGGTTCCAACCATTGCAACCGCGAGAAATGTCAGGAGAAATGTCTTCCAGATTTTCACGCCAGCACCTCCACCCTCTTAGTTCCGACCAGTTGGCCGCATAATTCTCAACAAAGGATGTCCATCGATATTTTCAAGAGGAAAGTAGACGAGATGCGTCTGCGGATCGACGGCAACGGTGTGCGCATGGGGCATATTGAACGATCCGAGGAGGGCCAGTTTCCTGCGGCCATATTGGAAGATCGTCACTGTGCCGGACTCAGCGGAGACATACAGCCGTTTCAGGCCCGGATCGAAGGCCAGCACGTCGGGATCGTCCCCCACCTCATACGTAGAAAGCACCTTCATCGCGTTCAAATCAACCACGGCAAGCGAATGGTTTTCCTCGCCGGCGGCGAAGGCCACATGGTCCGCCACATCGAGGGCAATTCCGTGCGGGTTCTCAATTCCGGGAAGTGTGTATCTGCCCAGGATTTTGTTGGTCGCCGGGTCGATGACGACGAGTTGGTTTACACCACGCACCGCCACTAGGATGTGCCCGGATACGGAATCGTAAACGGTGTTCCCCGCGCCGCCACCGAGAGGAATCTTGGTGAGAAGACTGTTGCGGGTTGCGTCGATGACCGCGTCCACTCCGCCATGCTCGTCGGAAACAAATACCTTCTTTTCCCTGGGAGCGTAGGCGAGACCGTCGGGGTAATCGATCGGCCCTGCTTTGCCCACAATCTTGAGTGTCTGGGTGTCGACCGCGATGACCTGGTGGTCGCCTGTCGCCGATGCGAATAGGCGATGAACTTCTGGAGCGGCGAACACTCCATGCACCCGTTTGAAACCGTCGAGATTGGCGACTACCTCTCTTTTCGTAGTGTCGAAAACGACAAGCTGATCGGCGTTCATGTGGGCGATATAGAGCCGGCCATTCACCGCATCGAAACTTTGATAATCGAACCGGACCGCCGGTCCGGGCATCGGCACATCGGCAACCATGGTCAGCACGTTATTGGCAGGCTCTGCGGGCTGCGCGAGAGCCAGAAGAGGAGTCAGCGCCAACGATGCGGTCATGCAGCGTGCGAGGATATTGGAGTTTCGACAATTCGTCATTCGTAGACCATCCCATGCCTCATGCGGCAACTTTCGGATACTTGTTATTGAGCCTCAACCGTCCCGTGTCTGATTAAAGACTTCTTTGCCGTGGAAATATATACTTCCAGCAAAACCTCTAAAACATCGCCGCCCGAAACCGTGGGCGGGAATAAAGGCACCCGCCCCGGCTCGGTCTTGGTTCAAAAAAGCTATTGACAACTCGTGCTGATCATCTTGAGACTCATCACCTGTACGTCGGCATATTCGCCGCCGCCCTCTTCTGCTCTTTCTCCTTCCTCGTCCTCACCGGGCGCCCGAGTGATTTTGCCAATCACAGTTACCTCGTGGCCCAGGTGCTCGGCTAATTTGACTTTCGCGCTCTTCACCCCGTATTTCTTGCCGTTCTGAGTGATGGCGAATTCGTTTGCAGACTCACCCTTCGCCAGGCAACCGGTTATTGTTACTGTTTTTCCCTTTCCTTCTTGCGACCTGTTCGATTGACTCCAGGCCACAAACGTAATTGGCGTCAGACTGAGGATGGCTACCACCGCCAGCAGATGCCGAATAATATTTGTCTTCATCTTCCACCTCCATTGAGTGATGATCGAATGACCATTTCACTCCGTAATTTGTGTGGCATTTTGCCACGCAAGCCTTACGCCTGCCTTACCGTCTTTGTTTATAGTCGCAATTACCAGAGCCGATTCTGAAGATGTCCTGAATATCTCCTTACTTCGCCGTAAGGATATCTTCAGCAAGAATTCAGAGCACTTCAGTGCGAAGCGTCTGTATACCAGAAGGAGGACACAGACCATGCAGATTCTCGTGATCGAAGACGAACCGAAAGTCGGCCACGCCGTGCAGGAAGGCTTGCAGGCTGAGGGCTACGAAGTCGTCCTTGCCGGGACCGGAGAGGAAGGATTCTTTCTCGCCAGCAGCCGCGCGTTTGATTTGATCGTGCTGGACATTATGCTGCCAGGCCGCGATGGATTGGAGGTGCTGGCGGCGCTTCGCAGGCAGAATTCGGGTGCCCAGGTCCTGATCCTCACCGCGAAAGACGCGATCGAAGATCGTGTCGCAGGATTGGATACAGGAGCGGACGACTACCTGGTCAAGCCATTTGCATTCCCGGAATTGAGTGCGCGGATTCGCGCTCTCCTGCGCAGAGGCAAATCGGAGCCGGCGATCCCACTCAAGATTGGCGACCTGGAGATCGACCCTGTAACGAGAGCGGTGGTGCGTAAGGGTACACGTTTGGATCTCACCGTGCGGGAGTTTGAACTGCTGGAATATCTCGCACGAAACCATCGGAGAGTCGTTTCGCGTGAAATGCTGGCGCGCGATGTATGGAAGGAGCCTGGGAGAGCCACTCCGCTGGACAACGTGATCGATGTGCATGTGGCGCGTCTCCGGAAGAAACTGGACGACCCGTTTGCAGGCAAGCTGTTGCATACCGTCCGCGGAGTCGGATTCATCTTGAGCGAGGAAATTCCATGAGCAGATTTGCCGGGAGAACTCTTAGGCTCCGATTGACCATTCTCTATGGAGCCTTGCTTGCGTTGGCACTTGCGCTCTATGCGGCGGGAACCTCTCTTTATCTCCTGCACGATTTAAGAAAACAACAAGACGCAAGCCTGGATCGTGAGATTGAAACGGTGGAAGGCCTCATCGACCTTTCTCCAGATGGAAGAGTTGAACTTCGTTCGGAGGAAGGAGAAGCGCGCGAAGGAGGGCCCGAACGCGGATATCTGTTGGAGATCTGGACTGCCAGCGGTAAGCCAATGTATCTGAGCGAAGGACTGAAGGGTAATTCCTTGGGACCGGCTCCAGATGCGGCACAGAAGCCTTTTGACATGTCTCCGCATACCTACCGATTGCGTAATGGGGCGAGAGTGCGGGCGGCGGCACGTCGGCATGGGATTGAAGGTCGTGTTCTTCTGCTTCGGCTTGCCGTCAGCGAGGAGCCGCTGTGGGACGAGTTCTGGGACATGGTATCGGTGCTGGCACTTGGCCTTCCGATCATGGTGTTGCTGATTGGTTTTTCCGGATATGCCCTTGCTGGACACGCCCTTCAACCTGTGGACCAGATGGCGCAGCGTGCCAGGAAGATCAGCGCGGAACGCCTCAACGAACGTCTGACCATACAGAATCCCGGCGACGAGCTGGGGCATCTTGGACACGCCTTCAACGAGACGCTGGCGCGTCTGGAGAAATCTTTCGAGCAACTCCGCCGCTTTACTGCGGATGCCTCCCATGAACTGCGTACTCCACTGACGGCGATTCGCAGCGTAGGCGAGGTCGCACTGCAGAACACGGGAGATGCGGCCTATTACCGGGACATTATCGGCAGCATGTTGGAAGAGGTGAACCGTCTCACCCGCCTGGTGGAAAGCCTGCTGACGATGTCAAGGGCCGACGCGGGGCAGATTCAACTGCAACGCACCTCGGTGGGAGTTCTCGATCTGGCCAAGGAAGCGGCGGCATTGCTCGAAGTGCTGGCTGAGGAGAAACATCAAACGATTGTCGTGGACGGAGATCCATCTCTCGCGGTACGCGCTGACCGGCTCATCCTGCGTCAGGCATTGATCAATCTCATCGACAACGCGGTGAAGTATTCCCCATCCGGCGGAGAGATTGAAGTGCGTATCGGGGCACTGGGAAAAGATGTCCTGATCGAAGTGCGGGACAGTGGTCCGGGCATTTCAGCGGAGCACGCGGAGAAAGTTTTTCAGCGTTTTTACCGGATCGATAAGGCGCGCACGCGCGCCGAAGGCGGTACAGGTCTTGGCCTGTCTATCGTGGAGTGGGCCGTGTCCGCCAATGGAGGCAGCGTAGAACTAAATCGCGGATCTGGTCCCGGCTGCACATTCACCATACGCCTTCCCTTACACACGATGGAAAGCACTGCGCAAAACGCATGAACTTCGTCCGTGCCGGGAAGAT
Organism: Acidobacteriota bacterium; assembly: GCA_021792795.1. Classification (GTDB taxonomy): domain Bacteria; phylum Acidobacteriota; class Terriglobia; order Terriglobales; family Acidobacteriaceae; genus JAKAAZ01. The sequence goes on from JAJYUB010000016.1 coordinate 15,941, forward strand.
CAAGAAAGGGATGGTAGCCTTTTGCCGGATCGCCTGGATCGCGAGAACATTTGCCTATATCCCAGACGAGTGTAGCCCTATATCCCCGCCAAATGCCAGCCACGAGAAACGAGCGCTCACTTACCTGCGTGAGTTAAGACGCTCCCTTTTGCTGATATCCACAATCATTGTGATTTTGCAGTTGGTATCGTTTTCATGTGCTGGACAACTCATTTCGAATAACCAGCGTGTTTCCGTACCGCGCGTTGTGACCGCTGTAAGGGCCACCACTCCGCCTCACCTAAATGGACACCTTGACCAGACATGGTCTCATGCGGCGATCATCACTCATTTCCGGCAGCAATTTCCACATGAAGGAACAACACCGACACAACGTACAGTGGTCAAGATTCTGTATGACAGCCAAAACCTGTACATAGGCGTTCATTGCTTCGATTCTTCTCCCAAGAAAATCGTAGCGACGGAGCTTCAGCGGGATGGAACTTTCAACACCGATGATTACGTTTCGTTCCTGATCTCTCCGAACAACGATGGACAAAGTGGATACATTTTCACCGTCAATCCCTTGGGAACACAGTTCGACTCCTACATTTCGGAAGAGGGCGTATTGCTCGACCCGAATTGGGACGGAATTTGGCGCTCCGATGCTCACATTACGTCTGATGGATGGACGGCGACCCTCGCAATCCCGTTCGCAACCATGAATTTTAAGACATCTCCCGATGCGACCATTGGATTCAACGTGCTTCGGTTTATCCGTAGGAACAATGAAAAGGACTTGTGGCAGAGTTGGAGAATTATTTATGGGCTGTATCGCATTTCAGAGGCAGGAGAAATAGGTGGGCTTAAACATATAGGAAACGGCCGTTTGATTCTACTCCAACCATTTGCGTTGGGTGGATTCATCACCAACCCCAATGGCAACATACCGGGGCAAAGTGCTACAGGCAACACCAATCAAAATGACATTCAATCTCAAAATAGTGCTGGTTTTAATTTCATGTACGGAATTCGTAGTGATCTGGTTGCGAACCTGACGGTGAATCCGGACTTCTCCAATGCGGAGGTTGACCAGCAATATGTCAATACGACCCCATTTCCCGAAGCGCTGCCGGAAACCAGACCCTTCTTTCTGGAAAATGAAGGCATCTTCCAGTTCGGCAATCTAGACAGAAGAGATACGAGCCAACTGTTTTACAGTCGCGCCATTGGTATTGACCCGGTCACAGGGTTGCAGGTTCCGGTCAACGTTGGCGGCAAAGTTACAGGGGCTCTCGGCTCGTTCGATCTCGGCGTGCTGGACGTGCGCACGGGCCAGACAAGCTTTGCGAAACCTACCAATTATTCGATTGGAAGATTGAAATGGAGGACACTCTCCGAGAGTTATCTTGGTGCAATCTTTACTAACAAAGATAGCAGCGACCAGTCCGACCCTTATAACCGCGCCTTCGGCGGGGACGCCAACTTTATCCTCTGGAAAGAACTCACTCTCAATGGCTACTGGGCCAAATCGCAATCCTCTCAGAACACTCTGAAACATAAGGATTCAGCATATTCGACAAATATGGACTTTACCAACAACTGGATGCGATTTCTTCTCGAACGCTCCCGCGTGGATGCCAACTTTAATCCGGAAGTTGGGTTTGTGAATCGGACCGATCTGATTACCGATTATGCGAAGCTGGAATTTACTCCGCGTCCTAAGTCGGGTCCTGTCCGCGAATACAACTTCCAGGGATGGATATATTACCAACCCAGCACCGAAGGTGTGTTGCAAACGCAGGAATGGCAAACCACATTCCGTATTTTGTTCCAGAACGGGTCTTATACGGACGATGATCTTTTCGATAACTTCATCCAGTATCTTTCTCAGCCATTCAACATTTTTAAGAATGTAAATATACCGGCGGGTGTGTACCACTATGATCGGCACCAGTTCACCTTCGGCTCAAATCAAGACAAGAAGTTCGTGTATCGATTGTTTGAGCGATTCGGAACTTACTACGACGGTTCTATGAATGAAACGCGCGTTCATGGCATCTGGCATCCGACCGAACATATTTTTACCGACGACTCTGAGACATGGGACCGTTTCAAGCTCCCTACGGGCCTCTATAACGTGTTCGTGGCTTCTTATCAGGGGGGCTACTCGTTCAACCGATTCATTACTATGTCGGCTCTGGTGCAGCAGAATTCAGTCCAGCAAAATCCATGGAGCACGAATCTACGCTTTCAATACGAATATCGCCCGGACAGCTTTTTGTACGTGATCTACAACCAGGGAAGCCAATTTATTAGCACCCAGGCAGGCAACCCAAACCTGCCATCACAGAACATTTTTACGGTAAAGCTCACATATTCATTCTTGCGTTGAGTGAGGTGCGCCTTATGGATAAGCATCTACACACACGGCGTGCCAGACCAGAAATACTACACCCTTGTCCGCCCCCAGGGCTCGCGTCGATTGTCAGCCTTTCACAACATCGGCGACTGGGGAAGAAGCCTCACAACAGCAGACACGGTCCAGCCTACGCCAATCTGGATATGAACCTCTCGCCCATATTCTTGCTTGCCACTCTGCGAATGAACGGAAAACGAATTTACGCCCTAACCTCAATGACTGCTTGTCTGAATGCGTTGATGAAAGCCGCGTGTTGCCGCGATAGGGGAGCGCTTGCTTGGGTGCATCAGATCAGGTGTGTCTTCTGGGTGATAACAGCAGCAACGCTACTTCTGCAATGCTTCTCAACTTCATGCGCAGGGCAACTTGTTTCGAGCAAAACTTTCGTTTCAGCGCCGCGCGTTGTGACCGCTGTAAGGGCTGCCACTCCGCCTCATCTCAAGGGATACCTTGACCAGACATGGTCCGATGCGGCACTCATCACGACTCTGCGGCAGCAGTATCCCCATGAAGGAACTCAGCCGACGCAACGCACAGAGGTCAGGATTCTCTATGACAGCAAAAATCTGTACCTGGGCGTTCATTGCTTCGATTCCTCGCCCAAGAAAATCGTAGCGACGGAGCTTCAGCGGGATGGGACTTTCAAAACCGATGATTACGTTTCCTTCCTGATCTCTCCGAACAACGATGGCCAAAGTGGATATATTTTCACCATCAATCCCTTGGGAACACAGTTCGACTCCTACATTTCGGAGGAGGGCGTGTTGCTCGACCCGAATTGGAACGGGATTTGGCACTCGGATGCCCACATTACGTCCGATGGATGGACAGCAACGCTCGCAATCCCATTCGCCACCATGAATTTTAAGGCATCTCCCGATGCGACCATTGGATTCAACGTGCTTCGGTTTATCCGTAGAAACAACGAAAAGGACTTGTGGCAGAGTTGGCGAATCATTTATGGGCTGTATCGCATTTCAGAGGCAGGAGAAATAGGCGGGCTTAAACATATAGGAAACGGGCGTTTGATTTTACTTCAGCCATTTGCGCTGGGCGGATTCATTACCAACCCCAGCGGCAACATACCAGCTTCAAGTCCCACAAGCAGCACCAAGCAAAATAACATCGAACCCAACAACAGCGCTGGGTTCAATTTCAAATATGGGATTCGTAGCAATCTGGTAGCAAACTTAACAGTGAATCCGGATTTTTCGGACGCGGAGGTTGACCCGCAGCTTATCAATACAACCCCGTTTCCCGAAGCACTGCCGGAAACCAGGCCTTTCTTTCTGGAAAATGAGGGCATTTTTCAGTTCGGCACCCAGGACACAAGCCAACTGTTTTACAGTCGCGCCATCGGCATCGATCCGGTGACGGGGTTACAGATCCCTGTCAACGTAGGGGTCAAGGTCACGGGTGCTCTGGGTGCGTTCGATCTCGGCGTGCTGGACGCACGAACTGGACAGACAAGTTTTGCAAAACCAACCAACTATGCCGTTGGCCGCCTCAAGTATAGATTGCTTTCCGAAAGTTATCTTGGCGCAATCTTCACCGAAAAGGACAGCAGCGACAAGTCCGACCCTTATAACCGCGCATTCGGCGGCGACGCCAACTTTATCCTCTGGAAAGAGCTCACCCTGAATGGCTATTGGGCCAAATCACAGTCCTCCCAAGCCACCCTGAAGCATGACGACGCAGCATATTCGGAAAACGTAAACTTTACCAACGACTGGATGCAACTGCAACTGGAGCGTTCCCGCGTGGATGCGAACTTCAACCCAGAGGTCGGATTTGTGAACCGGACTGACCTGGTCACCGATCTAGCGGACTTGGAATTTATCCGGCGTCCTAAGTCGGGACCTGTCCGTGAATACGATTGGGAAGCATTCATCAACTACCAGCCAAGCACGGAAGGTGTGCTACAGACCCAGGAGTGGCAGACCACATTTCGTATCGTTTTCCAGAACGGCGCTTACACGGATGATGACCTTTTCGACAACTTCATCCAATATCTCCCCCAACCCTTCAACCTTTTCAAAAATGTTTACATACCGGCGGGGGTGTATCACTATGATCGGCACCAGCTCACCTTCGGATCGAATCAGGACAAAAAGTTTGTCTATCGACTGTTCGAGCGGTTTGGCAGCTACTACAATGGCTCACTGAATGAGGCGCGCGCGCATGGCATCTGGCATCCGAACGCGCATATATTTACCGACAACTCAGAGACATGGGACCGCTTCAATCTCCCTACAGGTCTGTACAACGTTTTCGTCGCCTCGTATCAGGGAGGCTACTCGTTCAACCGGTTTGTCACCATGTCTGCCCTCGTGCAGCAGAATTCTATCCAGCAGTACCCCTGGAGCACGAATCTGCGGCTCCAATACGAATATCGTCCAGACAGCTTTCTCTACGTGATCTACAACCAGGGCAGCCAATTCAATAGTATCGAGGCTGGAAATCCAAACCTGCCGTCACAGAAGACCTTCACGGTAAAACTTACATATTCATTCTTGCGTTGAGTAAAAGCGAACTGAAGGAAAATCGGCTACAAGTATTGTGTTTCCAGAAGGACGCCACATCTCTTTTCTACTACGCCGGAAAAGGAGATATGCCTGAAAGCTGGTATCAGAGTTCAATTACTTAGCCAATCGGCAATTGCAATTGCGCCGGTGGCTTTTGCTCCTCAATCCGCTTCATAAACGTGCGGACAAATTCGCTGACAAGCCGCGATTCATTGCTGACTAAAGTTGCCAAATGTATTTCGAGATAGAGGTGTTCGTCCAATAGAGGTATACGGATGAGACCATCACGCACAACTCGGTCAGCCCCAGCGGGCGTGAACCAGGCGAGCAGAGCGTCGTCTGTCAGCAACGCGGCGGCTTGGTCGGACTGGCTGACTTGGTGAACGATATTTGGTTTCAGTCGTTCAATTTCCATTCGCTGCAAAATCAGATCGTGAAGCGGAGGATGTACGTGGCGATTGAAGAACACCCAGGGATATTTCGCTACTTCATTCAACCTGACAACGCTCTTCGCAGCGAGTGGATGTCTGGAGCGAACCATGATTATGAAGGGCTCAGTCGCCACTCGCACGCTTGTTATGGACGCGCTCGGAGGCGGTGAGGTGATCAAAGCAAGGTCAACTTGATGATGTTGCAACTGCTGGAGAATCTCGCATGAATATGCTGTGGTGATTTCGCGAGAGAGATTACGATACAGGCGCAACTCAGTGGAATGGAGCAGTTCTATCAGGTGCGGAGATAAGAACGCGGATGCACCTATCCTCAGCTTGTGATGCTCGCCATATTTTGCTTCTTGTGCGTCATGAACGCCTTGATAGTACGACTGAATGCTTATTTGCACCCGTTCCACGAAGAATCGTCCGGAGGTGGTGATTACCGTGCCGCCAGCGCCTCTAGTGAATAGTTTTGCTTTTACACGTCGCTCTATCGTTCGCAGTCGTTTACTGAAGGCTGGTTCAGTGATGCCGACTCGCTCTGCTGCTTGCGTCAAGTTGCCCTCTTCGTGTAGGGCGACAACCAATTCGAGGTCCCGAATTTTGATGTGCCCCGACATCGCCCATGCACCTCTGCAATTTCCCACTCCTGTGCATATTTAAGCTGAACAGCCGACTATTCCGGCAATCTATTGATGAGTGATACAGGAATTGGTACGGGGACACAAGATGCCCAAAGTCTGTTTTGTTTACATCATTTTCAACTTAGCCCCCTAAAGTTTTGCTGTAATTTGCCGAGCGAACATGGCGCGTCCGCAAATCCAAAAGGTTATGGCCAAATTCCAAAAGGTTATTGGACTGGAATATGGCTCCTGATGCAGGGTTAGGAGCAATGAGCGCGGGGGAACATTTGGCGCTCTGCGTCATTTATCGGAGGTCAGAGCATGAGCCCGATACCTGCACCCAGTGAAGAGAAATCCGCATCATCCAAACGCCCACCATCCCGCTATGCCGACGCTCCTGAGCGCCTGATCGACAGCGAGGAGGCAGCAGCCATCATCGGCATTCATCCGAAAACGCTCCAGAAGATGGCACGCCGGGGACAGATTCGCGGTGTGCATGTGGGCAAACTGTGGCGCTTTCGCGCCTCAACGATTGAAGAATGGATTGCACGCGAACTTGCGAGCTGAATCTGCCCACTTTTTGCACCGTAAATCCTTTGGTGACGTATGGCTGTTTGGACTAGGCTGAATGTAAGGCCAACCGTGCTCGCCAACGGAAAAGGAGAAGTATATGAGGCGTGCACGACACCAAAAAGGAAGTTTGCAGCGAGTCAAGCGTCAGTCCGGCGAAGCAGTTTGGATCTTTCGCTGGTATGAAGTGCAACTCGACGGGACCAAACGCTACCGCAAGGCGGTGATCGGATCGGTGCAGGAATACAAGACTGAAGCCGAAGCGCAGAAAGCAGCGGATACGTTGCGGTTGGAAATCAACGAACAAACCCCGCGACAACAGTTGCAGGCGATCAGTATGGAAACGCTGGTCGAACATTACCGGCAGCATGAACTGCCGGACATTGTCCACGGCACGCGGCCCTTGGGCAGCCAGGCCGTGGAAGATGAGACACGAAAGGCCTTTTCGACACAGGCGACGTATGCAGGCTATCTGCGCAAATGGATTCTTCCACGCTGGCGATCGTACAGACTCGCCGACGTGAAAGCAGTCCAGGTTGAACAGTGGCTCAAGTCGTTGCCGGTTGCCCGAGGAACGAAGGCCAAGATACGGAACATTATGAGTGCTCTTTACAGTCACGCACAGCGCTGGGAATGGACCACAGCCAATCCCATAACGCATGTGCGCCAGAGCGCCAAACGTTCCCGTGTTCCAACAGTACTCACGCCTGTCGAACTGCAAGACTTTCTGGCTAATCTGGCAGACCCGGCCAAGACGGCGGTGTTGTTAGGTGCGTTGACGGGCTTGCGTGTCGGAGAACTGTTGGGCCTCAAATGGTCGGACATCGATTTCGAGAAGTTGGAAATCTGTGTCGTCCGGGATGTGGTCAAACAGCGGATTGAGCGCTGCAAGACGGAAGCATCGAAAAAAGCGATTCCGATAGATGCGGAATTGGCAGAAACGCTGTGGTCCTGGCGGCTTCGCTGCGCTTACAACCAGCCGGAGGATTGGGTTTTCGCCAGTCCTCAAACGAAAGGGAAGCAACCGTATTGGCCAAGCTCGCTCTATCGGGTTGCTTTGCAGCCGGCCCTCAAGGCTGCGGGCATTACGGAACCAGTGGGCTGGCACACGCTGCGGCATACTTTCGGAACCCTGATGAAAGCCAACGGCGAAGACGTGAAGACGATTCAGGAACTTCTCCGCCATGCCAACTTCAAGGTGACGATGGATGTGTACACGCAGGCGGTCACGGATGTGAAGCGCACGGCGCACAGCCGGGTGGCACGGCAAATCATGGGACCAATTGCGGAGAAAGACGAAGAGGAAAAGGACGATGAGTAAGAGCGGGTTTTCCTTATCGAACCCTTTCAAACCCTCGGGTTTTGGCTCGATTTTCGCTAACTTGTTTGTTTTGTTGGCGTCCCCGACGGGATTTGAACCCGTGTTATCGCCGTGAAAGGGCGGTGTCCTAGGCCGGGCTAGACGACGGGGACGCGTAGGTTGCTACAAGGTGTGGATCGCTTCTTCACCTTCATCGATCTACGGTGCTTGAATGCGAGGAGTTGATTCCCCTCGCACAGGATTCCCCTCCCGAGTCCGGTTCGAGAGGAAATCAGATCCTGCATCATTGAGCGTATCAATCGCTCCCAGCAGTGTCAAAGGATTGCAAGCCAGCCGCACACAACGATCGTTCCCAAAAAATCCAACAACATCGCCGCACCGATCGGACCGCGCCAAACTGCCCTTCAACACCCAGGCCTTTACCAGCGCAGCAGCACCAGTTCTGAACAGAACCCTGGTCCGACCGCAGCCAGAATGCTATAGCTGCCGGCGGGCGGTTTGCGATTCAACATGTAATCTTCCAGCACCAGCAGCACGGAGGCAGAAGACATGTTTCCGTTATTGCGCAAACAATCCCATGACGGAGCGAAGGCTTCGCGCGGCAGTCCCAACGCCTCCGCCGATGCGTCCAGCACCTTGGGCCCTCCCGTGTGCATGATCCAGCTGCCAATGTCGCTGCGCTTCATGCCAAACCCAGCCAGGAACTTGTCGACATCGCCAGGAAAATTCTTATGGATTGCATCCGGCACGTCGGGCGACAGAACAATTTGGAAGCCTTCTTCCGAGATGTCCCATCCCATCAAATGTTCCGTATTGCGATAAAAACTCGACTGGTGCCCGAGAATTTCAGGCCCCTTCGCTGTAACGTTGTCGCCGGCAACAATCACTGCTGCCGAACCATCGGCAAACAGGCCGGAGGCAATCATGTTCGCGACGGACAAATCCATCCGTTGCCAGGTCAGTGAACAAAGCTCAACCGAAAGCAGCACTGCAATCCGATCCGGGTAGGCTTGCACATAATCCGCAGCCTGTCCAATGCCAGCGGCGCCGGCAACGCAGCCCAGGCCGAAAATTGGAGTGCGCCGCATGTCCAGCGGCAGGTCCATCACGTTGCTGAGCTTGGCGTCGAGCGAAGGAGCGGAGATCCCTGTAACGGAAACAATAATGATGGCGCCAATTTCCTCTTTCTTGCGACCTGCGCGCTCCAACGCGGTGGTAATGGCACGCTCGCCCAGCTCGACCGCTGCCTTGATCCAGCGATTGTTGGCGTCGCCCCACGTCTCAATCGAGGCATACTCGTCAATGGGATACGCCAGGTGGCGCTTTTCTACGCATACCCGCTGATGCAGCCGCTCTAAAACGTCCGGCTTGTCGAGCTTGTCTTTCCAGTGCTGGCACAATGTTTCAAATATCTTCTGCTGGCTGTAATACCATTCCGGCATTGCGCTAGCGACACTTGCAATTCTCATTCGATGTACTTCTCTTTCGCTCGTTTCTTATTCCTTGAAGAGTGGCTCCTATTGAGACTATCAGCACGATGGTTCGCTGGCCACGGGTTCATGGTCATCGTTCGAGATGATCAAGTCGCAGTCGAAGCCGTAGATGGCAGCCGAATCGTGGCGTATAAATCTGCCGAAACGCGGACCGACCCGACAGACTGGAATCCTATTCTTAAGACCAATTACGATTGTCTATTATTTCCCGCTGGATTGCACACATGTTTGCAGCCTCCGTTCCGCCGCGTCGCATTGCCGCAGATGGATTCGGGCTTTTTCGTCATGATTACGGTTGGACCGGACGGGAAGACCCATGAATCTCTCTTTCATCGGCCATGTAGACGAGCAAGCCCTTGTTTGCCAGCGATTTCGAGTAACCCTCGACAAGTTGCCGATAATAATCGTCGGCGGAAAACTCGAACGATTTCTTGCTTTCAGGCTTCAGCGGCACCAGTTCAAGATCCACCGGACTCATGGTGAGCAGTGCAAACTTCATTGTGCCTCCACGAAAATAAATGTAGCTCTCCGCTCTAGTCGGCGGGTTTTCGGCCGCGGATTGTCTGTCGCCATCATGCTGTTTGCCGTTGCCAAACACCAGATTCAACTCACTGCCGGAAATGTTGACATCGTGCAAATACCCGTGGACATGCGGCGAGGGGAACATCTGGTCGATCGGAAAGACGATGTCGTTGCCGACAATCTGGAAAGATTGCTGCCGTTCCGGCTGGGCCACCCTGGAAATCTTAATGCCCAGCACATCCAGTAGATCTTGATGAATCACTCCAGCCACTGTCATATTCGTCATATGCATTCGCATATTGCCATCCGGGGTCGCGTGCAGCGTGGCCGTCGCGGAAAATGGCACATCCACCACTTTATAAAAATCGCCTTTCACCTGAATCGACTGGTCTGGATTGAAGGTAAAACCCAGATTTTTCAGGGGGGTCTTCGCGCGCGGCAAAATGAAACCGTTTGCCAGTGCCGTCAGGTCCGCCGACGAAATGCTGGTGGTCGCCGTCTGCATGTTTAACGAGAAAGAGTTTTTATCGTCGAGCGAAACTATCGCGTTTCTTCGCGAGGGCGTGACAACCCCATCGAGGCAGGCGATCTGCAACACCACGTTGTCCATGACGCGAAACAGGACATTGTGCATGTGGATATGGATGACGCGATCATGCACCGATGAGCGAACGGCGCCGTGCGAATGACTCGATGCGTCGCCGGCCGTCGTCGCAAAAGCCAGGATGTACAGGAAAAGCGGCACCCCCCTAAATATTCTGGGTTTCAAGCGCGTGGGCCCTCCGCGACTGTGACTCCGGCGATCAATTGTCTGGATAAGCTATCCACGATGAAGTAGGATGCGGATTGGCCGGCGGACGGCGGACGAAGCCATCGCCGGAAGGGTCCGATTGTCTTGATTTATTGGCGTCCGGCGCGCTTCTGCGCAACCACCAGGCCACGAGGAGTGGGCAGCAGAACGACCGAGAGCAGGCCCTCCGCTTCCATTTTCAGCGCGGCTTCGCGAACGATCTTCAAATGAGAACTGGCATCGTGCATCAGAATAATGCCGTGCGGCTTGATCTGCGGCAGAAATCGCTTGACTTCCTGCTCCCGTATGGGCAGATCGCTGTCGCTGAAAAGCAGATCGATGCCGCCGTCCACCTGCATTTCCAGACTGGATTCATTGCGGAGGTCAATCCATTCCGCAAGGCCGGAACTGGCGACGTTTTCCCGCGCCTTGGCATAGACAACCGGGTCAAACTCGCAACTCACGATCCTGCCAAAACCATTGCGCTTCAACCCTTCCGCAATCCAGAGCGTGCTGATCCCGAGAAAGGAGCCGGTCTCGACCACGAGATTTGGCTTGGTGGTCGTGATCAGGGTTCGGAGAAATTCCAGCACCTCCGCCTCGGCCGTCATCGAGTCGTACATGCTCCAATGTTCGGGGTGGGGGCATTCGGCGGTCGGGCGGTGATACTCCGGCAGCAGAGCGCCCTTGGCGAGCTCCGCCTGCCGCATGACTTTATGTTCCTGCTTCAGTTCTTTCTTGAAAAACCGCATAAAGGAAGGATTTTTGGACGGCGGAAGATACAGCCTGGCGGAGACTTACGCCTTGACGACTTTGCCGGACTTGATGCAGCCGGTGCAGACGCGGATACGCTTGTTCGCGGTATTCACCTTCGCCTTGACGGTCTGGAGATTGACATTCCAGCGGCGACGGGTCACGTTGTGCGCGTGGGAAACGTTGTTGCCGAACTGCGGCTTCTTCCCGCAAATTTCACATATCTGTGCCATGATCTGTATCCTGTATCCTGCAAATGTGGATGTGTCTTTAGGAATTGCGCCCCGCAGCACGCCGCATCGGAATGTCCGACACGCCAGGAGTTTTCTGTTTGCAGAAAATCCCCTTCGACCCAAGGTATAAGTGTACAGAAAACATGGCCCGTGGGCAATCTCGACATGTCACAGCGCGGCAACGCTGGATCCGGAGGCCATGAAGTTTCTCGCTTCGATCTTTGCAACACTACTGTAAGAATTGCTCCCTGTGAAGACCCAGAATTCTTCCCAATCCGGTCCACCGAAAAGCCAAATGTGCGCTGTTCCGGCTCCATCTCAATCGACCCACTTTCGATCGACATGGACAGTGTTCTGGGTCGCGTTTCTGGTGCGCGTGTTGTACATGACGCTGGCCCACACCTATCACTTCCGGACAGATGGCGACCACTTTCAGTTCGGTTGGGAAATGGGCCGCGTCGCCAGGGCGCTGGCGACCGGCCACGGATACGCGGACCCATTCATCGGCCACACCGGACCCACCACCTGGGTCCCTCCGTTGTACCCGCTGCTGCTCGCAGGAATATTCAAGATCTTCGGCGTCTACACGCTGCGTTCGGCCTGGGTCGTCTTAGCCGTCAACAGCTTCTTCTCCGCTCTTACCACGCTCACCATCTATGAAATTGCCGCCCGCTGCTTCAACCGCCGCGTCGCTGTGTGGTCGGCGTGGATCTGGGCCCTGTATCCGGCGGCCATGCAATATGCGGTCCGCTGGGTCTGGGAGATGACGCTGAGCACTTGGCTGCTGACCGTGATTCTGGTGCTCGCCCTGCGCATGCGTCGCATTGGGGAGACCTCAGCCGATACCGCCGAGGCGGATGCGGGTTCTAGAGACGACGGTCGCACCCTGCAACGCTGGTTGATCTTCGGCCTTCTTTGGGGAATCCTGGGTCTCAGCAATCCTTCCCTGCTGCTGTATCTGCCAGCGTGCGGGCTGTGGGTGCTGTATGGAACACATCATCTTCGAAAACAGGTCGGATTCGCAGTGCTGGCGGCGCTCGCGTTTATTCTTTGCATTTCCCCATGGATCGTTCGCAACGCTTTGGTCTTCCACAAATTTATTCCCATGCGCGCCAACTTCGGGGCGGAGATGTATCTGGGCAATGGCCCCGGCGCCATGGGTTTCCTGATGGAATACAACCACCCCTATGAGGCCCCGGACCAGCTTCGCCTCTACAAAGAAATGGGCGAAGTGGCCTATGCTCAGATGCGCGGCCGGCTGGCTTGGAAATATGTTGAGGGCGATCCAAGTCTGTTTCTGCGCAATTCTCTCAAACGGCTCTATTTTTTCTGGATCAGTGTTCCCCACCCTACTGGGGACAAATGGTACATCGAGCCTTTCCGGGTCGCCAATTTTGCCGTCGCCAGCATTGCCGGACTTTTCGGTCTTGCCTTGGCGTTGAAGCGCCGCAAGCCGGCTGTATGGTTGTTTGCGTGGGCCTTTTTGCTGGTCCCGCCGATCTACTATTTCGTCACCGTTCACGCCAGGTTCCGCGATCCGCTGGAGCCTCTGATTGCAATTTTGGCGGTCTACCTATTTCAATCCGCGGAAAGGCGCTGGCCGCAGTGGCTTCACACCGACAGAACGGTTGACGCACCCCGGCCCTAACCAGTATCCTTAATTGGTTAGGCGATTCGCTTCGCGCATGCGTTCTGCAATGCGCTGGATGGATCCAGATTTCCGCAGCATCCACTGCGGCCCAAGGGACAAATGTTCCGCCTGAAATTTTTGGCGCCCGGCGCAAGCTAGAGGGTGCGGAGGAGTTCGAGTTATGTACGCAATTATTCGCACCGGCGGGAAGCAGTACCGTGTCGCGCCCGGGGACGTACTGCGGGTGGAAAAGCTGGCGCAGGCCGAAGGCAACATCGAATTCACTGAGGTGCTGGCCGCCTCCACAGATGGCCAGGATGGCGCCGGTTTGGCCAAGCCAAACTCCGCCAAGGTGCTGGCGTCGGTGGTCAACGAAGGACGCGCGAAGAAGATATTGGTCTTCCACTTCAAGCGGAAAAAGCAATACAAAAAAATGCAGGGGCACCGCCAGTCCTACACCGAAATCAAGATCCACGAGATTCAGGTCGACGGGCAAACTTTTACCGCCGCCAGTTAAACGCTAAGCGCCTCGGCAGTCCGATTTTCACATCGGACGGAAACAAGATTGAACTTCAAGAACTGTATCCAAGGATGGAACGATGGCACATAAAAAAGGATTGGGCAGTTCCCGGAACGGGCGCGATTCAAATTCGCAGCGGCTGGGAGTGAAACGGTTTGGCGGTGAGGTTGTCACCGGCGGTTCGATCATCGTGCGCCAGCGGGGCACCCGCCTGAAGCCGGGCCTGAACGTGGGTCTGGGCAGCGACGACACGCTCTATGCCAAGATCGACGGACGCGTGCGCTTTGTGGACCGCGGACGTACCGGGCGCTTTGTCGCCGTCGACCCGATTCCTGCCGAGGCATAAACCCGCGGTCGTTTGAAGATGCGCCGCCATTCCGAGCGCAGCTATATGCCCGTCATTCTGGTCCCACAACTCGATAAAGTGCGGCCATGAGACGCGATTCGGCGTGGGTCACCGGTCTGGGTTTGCAGTGGACCGGCTTTGGCGCAATTCCCTGCGCTTGATGAGCAGAAAAAACACAGGAACAAGAATCAGCACATGGATGGTGGATGTAATCATTCCACCGACGATCGGGGCGGCGATGGGTTTCATCGCGTCTGAGCCGATGCCGGTTTCCCAGAGGATCGGCGTCAGGCTCAGGATGACCGCCGTCACTGTCATCAACTTGGGCCGCAGGCGCTGCACCGCGCCGTCAATGACGGCCTGCTCCAGATCGGCTTCATTCATCGGCGAATCCTGGGCGAGACGGCTCTGGAATGCCTCATCCAGGTACACCACCATCACCACGCCGGTTTCGACCGCGATGCCGAACAGCGCGATGTAGCCCACCGCAACGGCAACGCTGAAGTTGTAGTGAAGTATCCATTGCAGCAGCAGTCCTCCGGTCATGGCGTAGATCGTGGGAAAGATAAGCACCAGCGCTTCCGTCACGGAATGAAAGACCATGTACAACAGCATGAAGATCGCGAAAAAGACGATCGGCAGGATGAGTTTCAGGCGCTGTTTTGCCTCTAGCTCAAACTGATACTCGCCCGACCATTGGAAGGTGTAGTTCGCGGGCAATTTGAGTTTGTCGTGAATCTGCTTATCGGCCTGCGCAACGAACCCGCCGTAATTCGCGGTATTCAGGTCGATATAGATGTAACCGGTCAGCGCGCCATCTTCATCGCGGACCATCGCCGGGCCTTTGGAGAATGAAATCTTCGCTACCTGTCCAAGAGGAATCTGCGCGCCTGACGGCGTACCGATTAGAACTCCTCGCATCCGCTCGATGCTGTCTCGGAAACCTTGTTGATAGCGGACGTTGATCGGAAAGCGCTCCCGCCCCTGGATGTTCTCGGCGATGTCCTGGCCGCCGATTCCAGAGGACACTGCTGTCTGGACATCCGCGATGGTCAGTCCGTAACGCGCAGCTTCCTCTCGATTGACCGCGACGTTGACATAAAAGCCCTCCGCCACCTTTTCGGCAAAAATAGAACTGACCTGCGGCATGCTCGCAAGGACAGTCTGAATCTGCGACGCAAGTTGCTGGATGCCGTCTACAGTGGTCCCCTGCACCTTGATGCCGAGTGGCGTTTTAATGCCGGTCAGCTCCATGTCCAGCCGGTTTTCCACCGGCATGGTCCAGGTATTCGACAACCCGGGAAACTGGAGCTTGGCATCCATTGTCTGGATAAGCTTTTCGTAGGTCATGCCTGCCGGCCATTGACTGCGCGGTTTCAGCATCAACGTAGTATCGAACATATCCAAAGGCGCATTGTCTGTTGCGCTGTCCGAGCGTCCTACGGCGCCGAAGACGCTCTCAATCTCAGGGAAAGTTCGCAGGATTTTGTCTTGCTCCTGCAGCAGCACTGTGGCTTGGCCAATGGAAAGTCCCGGTAGCGCTGTCGGCATATACAATGTCGAGCCTTCAAACAGCGACGGCATGAACTGGCTGCCCAGGCGAAAAGCGAGCGGAAGCGTGAGCAGCAGAAAAAGTAGATTCACCGCAATCGTGAGCTTGCGATGGCGCAGGCAGAAACGGAGAATTGGCCGGTAAATGGCCTGCGTAACACGCGAGATAGGATTGGCGCTTTCCGGACGCAACCGGCCACGGATCAGCATCACCATCAGCACCGGAACCAGAGTGATGGCAAGGATGGAGGAGCAGGCTTCGGAGAGCGTCTTGCTCCACGCCAGTGGGCGGAACATCCGTCCCGACTGCGCCTGGAGCATAAAGACCGGCAAGAAGGACACGATGATAATCAGCAGCGAGAAGAACAACGCCGGACCGACCTGCTTGGCGGCTTTGATCAAAACGGTGCGGCGTTCCGGCTCCGTAAGTGGAGTTTTGCTGTCCTGCTGCCGCTCCGACAGATGGCGATAGCCATTTTCGACCATCACAATCGACGCATCGACAAGGACCCCGATGGCGAGTGCCAGGCCGCCCAGCGACATGATGTTCGACGTGACGCCGAGAAAGTAAATCGGAAGGAACGATACCAGGACTGCAATGGGCAACGCGATGATGGCGATGAGCGCCGAGCGAAAGTGGAACAGAAAAACAACGATGATCAGGCTGACAATGGCGGCTTCTTCCAGTAGGTCGCGCTGCAGCGTTTTGATCGATGCTTCGATCAGGCCGGAGCGGTCGTAGCCGGACATGATTTCGACCCCCGGAGGAAGCGAAGGCGCGATCTCACGCAGTTTTTTCTTGACGCCTTCAATTACCTTCAAAGCGTTCTCGCCCTGGCGCATGACAATGATGCCGCCGACGGTCTGGCCATCGCCATTCCATTCGGCAACGCCTTCGCGAATATCTGGGCCATACGAGACGGTGCCGACATCGCGCACCAGCACGGGCGTCCCATTCTTGCTGCCAACCGCGACCAACCGCAGGTCGTCGAGCGAGTGAAGATAGCCAAGCCCGCGGACCATGTACTCCGCGCCGCTTTGGTCGAGTACCCGTCCGCCGACTTCGTTTGTGCTCTGCTTGACTTTGTCGATCACGGTGGACAAAGGGATTCCATAGGCCAGCAGCTTATTGGGATCGAGTTGCACCTGATACTGGCGCACGTAGCCGCCGATGGTGGCGACCTCAGCCACTCCGGGCACGGTTTCCAACTCATAGCGCAAATGCCAGTCTTGTAGAGTGCGCAGGTCGGCTAGATTTAGATTGTGACTCTTGTCGACGATTGCGTATTCATAGACCCAGCCTGCGCCGGTGGCATCGGGCCCAATTACCGGATGAACGTTCGCCGGGATCTGACCGCTGATCTGCTGCAGGTATTCAAGGACTCGCGACCGTGCCCAGTAAAGGTCCGTGCCATCTTTGAAGACGATATAAACGTAGGAATCGCCGAACATGGTCTGCGCGCGAACGGCTTTCACGCGTGGTGCAGAGAGAAAGGCGGTGACGATGGGATAGGTGACCTGATCTTCGATGACATCCGGTGGTTCTCCGCTCCAACTCGTATGGACAATCACCTGCACATCCGAGATGTCCGGCAATGCATCGAGAGGCAGATGTTTCAGCGACCAGATACCAGCCAGTGTCAGGAAAAGCACCGCAGTGAAGACGAGGAAGCGGTTGCGGGCGCAGAGTTCAATGATTTTTGAAATCACGGTTACATGCCTCCTTCAACGTCCATATGGAGCAGCTTGGTCGCAAGCATTTTCCCGTTCTGCTGCGCGGCAATGGTGGTCTGCCAACTGCCGCCGGAACCGAGATTGCCATGGCCTTCATACAAGCCGTTGCCTTTGTCGCTGAGCGTGACGGTCGTTTTCATTGCGGACATGCCCATTGCGGCCATCGCTGGCATATAGAACGTGACCGCCACCTGTGCGCCAGCGATCGGCTCTCCAGATGCATTGGTGAGTTGCACGCGAAAGATATTGCCTCCTTTATGCGGTGGATTGGGGTCGGTGGTGAAATCGATTTTGGCTTGCGCGCTCGGTGCGGAGTTATTGCTTCCCGCGCCGGGCGGAGGAGCAAAGGAACCCGCGGCAGCTTGTAGCTGGCTCTCCGAATCGATCAGGAAGTTCGCCGAAGTGACAATCTTCTGGTGGACTTTGAGACCCTTCAGCACCACATATTCATCCCCTGCGCGCGGACCGAGCACCACTTCCTTAGGATCGAGGTTGCCATCGCCCTGATCGAGAAAAACCAACTGGCGGGTCCCCGTTTGAAAGACTGCGGATGCGGGGACCGTGAGCTGCCGTCCCAGCGGAGCTTTCAGATCGACATTCACAAACATGCCGGGCTTCAGCTTCAGACCGCGATTGGCAATCGCTAACCGGACGCGCACGGTCCGCGTTGCCAGATCGACCTGGGGCAGGATGTCATCGATGCTTCCAGAGAAGGTTCGTCCCGGATACGAATCGACGGTGATGGAAGCTGCATCTCCAGGCTTCAGCCGTCCCACGTCATCTTGAAACACGTTGGCGTACACCCACACCGTGGACAGATCGGCAATCGTGTACAACTTGGTGTCCGGCTGCACGTACGCGTTGGGCAAGGCATTGCGCTCGATAATGTAGCCGGAGACCGGCGAGTCGATCGCGATATTGCGCTGCACTTTTCCGCTTTGCTCCAGGTCTGCGATCGCCTGCGCGGGAACGCCGAATTGCCGCAGCCGCTCCTCCGCGGCCTGCAGCAGCCAGCCGCTCTCGTGCGCGGCCATGCCATGCGCGTCCTGCGAAAAACTCTTCTGGTCCTGCCGGGCCAGCAGATATTCCTGCTCGCTGCTGACCAGGTCCGGGCTGTAGACGGTGAACAGGCGCTGCCCTCGGCGCACATACTGGTAGGTCGCATTCGCAAACACATCCTGAATCCACCCCGGAAAGCGCGTCTGCACATACGAGAGCAGGCGTTCGTCGATATCGACATTCCCGGTGGCCCGGACATCGTAGTCAAGCTGCTTGTACTCGACCGTCCCGGTCTCCACCCCAATGCTCTGCATCCGTCGCGGCGTAACTTGCACCGGGACCAACGCAGGCTCGCCCTTCGAGGGCACAGCGCTTCCTGGCGGCATGGGCTGTGCAGGCACTGCGGGTCCGCGCGCCACGACCGGACTGCCAGAAGCTTGCGAAGCGCTGCGATCACGGGGCAACAGGACATGGAGAAGCGCTGCCGCAAGCAAAACGCAGACAGCAACGGCCGACACAAGCGCAATCTGATACGTGCGGGTCTTCACGGTTTCACCTCCAGTGTGGTGGTCTGGGCCTCGTCGAGAGGAGTTCCTGTGGCGAGTTCGAGATCGGCGAGGCGCGTGTCGAAGTCGGCCACCGCCTGCACCCAGGCAAGATCGATATCGATGACGGTCATCTGGCTGTCGAGCAGATCGAGAAAGTCGGTTTTGTCGTTCTCGTATGCGATCACGCTCGACTGCAGTGTGGCTTTGGCCTGCGGCTGGAGCTGGTCGCGATACAGCAGCGCGAACTTCTGCGCGGCCTCTGCCTGGACCAGCGCCTCCTGGACCTGGCCAAAGGCGGCATTGCGCAGCTCGGCCAGCTCGGCGTCCTGTTCGGTGGCACTTGCTGTGGCTTCGGCAATCTCCGCATCGTGCTTGCGATGATTCAACCAGGGCAGATTCATCGAACCCTCCACCATGTAGTTGTTGCGCAGCGCGGTCGTCGGCGGCATCAACATGTATCCTCCGGAAACCGTGAAGTCGGGAACGTAAGCCTTCTTGGCCAGCGCCTGCTCTTTGTGGCTGCGCTCGGCGGCTACTTGAGCCATGACCAAATCGGGCCGGGAGTGAAGCGCCAGTGCTTCCAGCCTCTGCTCGTCCGGCAGCGGCGCCAACACCGCGTACACTCCTTGTACGTTGAGCGGCGCGGCCGGATCGCGTCCCAGCAGCGTGTTGAGGCGCGAGCGAGCCAGTTCCGCGTCCCGATCGAAGCGAATCATGTGTTCCGCCAACTGCGTCAGCGCAACCTGCGCCTTCAAGATGTCCTGCTGCGGAACTTTTCCCACCGCGTACTTGATTCGCGCCGCCTCAATGGCCTGGCGAGCGATGGCGATGTGCTGTTGGTGGACCCGCAATTCGTCGGCGGCAAGCAGCATGTCATCGAACGCTTTGTGGACGCGTACGCGAACTTCCAGTCGCGTCTGCTGCAACTCGGCCTTCGATTCGGCCACGTCGGACTGTGCCACGCTGGTGCGCAGCCCCCGCTTGCCAGGCCCAGGCAGCGTCTCGGTGACGCTGAACATGTTCTGCGCGTCGTTGAAGTTCCACGGCTGTTGCAGTGGCACTCCCCATCCGCGATACATCGCGATGGGATCGTCGAGCGCGCCGGCGGCGGGAACATGCGCTTCGGCGATGACAACTCGCCGGACAGCCACTTCAATCTCTGGGTTCCCGATGAGGGCGATCCGTTCGACATCGTCCAGTGTTAAGACCGGCCCGGAAGCCTGCGGAGGATTGCTTTCCTCCAGCAACGCGGCCAGGCCGCCCAGCCCATCGCTTTTGTTAAGCGCTTGCGCATGGGCCATGCAAACAGACGCAGCCAGCAGAAGAGCACAAATGACAGTGGTAAAAGTTTTCATCGCTCCCTCGTAGGAACATGCAGTTCACGACCAGTTCGGGCGTCCGTGCTGCGCGCAGACGCAGAACGACGCGCGAAGACGCAATTTCAGCCTGCGGATGAAGGGAGTCCTAGATTCGGAGTATGGAGGCGCCTGCGGATGAGAGGATCGACGGAGGCGGCGCAAAAGCACTTTCGTGCAGGGCGCTTGTCCTGGCGGGCACGGGCAACCTGGCTGGATGCGACACAAAAGCGAGCTGCTGTGCATGTTCAGAAAAATAAGAAAGCACGGGAGTGGTCGCCGGATTCTGCGGATGGACCTGGCAACATGAACTATTCGGATTCATCGCGGACGGGTTGCAGGCCTGTGCCATGCTGTGGCAGCACGCATGTTGCCCCATCGGCTGCATCGCCCGCAGACACGCCGACACCGGCATCGCGATCCATAGGACCGTCATCGCCAGCATCAACCACGCGCCTCGTCTGCTTTTGTCCACTCGCATAGTGTAAACCCCGCGCCTTATCTGTCAATATGAGACTTCTATAGCGGAATTCGCTGTGATCGAAATCACACACGTAGAATCGCATGATCGCCAATTGTCGCATGGTCCGCGTTTGAAGAGGGTGGGATCAGCAAACGGACCTGTCGCAAGATGGCCCCCAAGACGACTTGTCCGGCTCCGGCGACCAGGTAATTCCTTTCGACGTTTAACTGGACAACTGTGGCGAGTTCCAGACAGGTTCGCACAATCTCTCCGGATTTCTTGTGCATCTACGCCGGGAGATGGCGCGCGTGGGCCTCGGTATCGCAAGTACAAAACTGGGCCCGGCTCAAACTCCCGAACGAGAGTAATCTCGATAGGGAGAAAAAAACTGCCATGGTCCGCGATGAAGATGCATTCGAGTATCACTCATCCAACCCGCCGGGAAAAATTTCGATCGTCGCAACAAAACCTTGCCTGACGCAGCGCGATTTAAGTCTGGCCTACACCCCAGGGGTCGCCGCTCCTTGTCTGGCCATCCACCGGGAACCGGACCTGGTCTACAAGTACACAGCGAAGTCGAATCTGGTTGCCGTAGTTTCAAATGGGACTGCGGTCCTCGGGTTGGGGAACATTGGTCCGGCGGCGGGCAAGCCGGTGATGGAGGGGAAGGCGGTCCTCTTCAAACGTTTCGCGGATATCGATGTCTTCGATCTTGAGTTGGACGCGAACGATCCTCAGGACGTCATCCGTGCGTGCCAGATGCTGGGGCCCACATTCGGCGGGATCAACCTGGAGGACATCAAGGCGCCCGAGTGCTTCATCATTGAAACGGAACTGCACCGGACCATGAAGATTCCGGTCTTCCACGACGACCAGCACGGCACAGCGATTATCTCCGGCGCGGCATTGCTGAATGGGCTGGAGGTGGCCGGAAAAGACATCAACCGCGCGCGGATTGTTGTCAATGGCGCGGGAGCAAGCGCGATTGCATGCGCGGAGCACTTTATTCTGCTGGGCGCGTTGCCTGAAAATATTCTGATGTGCGACTCCAAAGGGGTCCTATATGAGGGACGCCAGGAGGGCCTCAATCCTTACAAGGCGCGGTTCCTGCGAAAGACGCACCTCCGCACTCTTTCCGACGCGCTGGTCGATGCGGATGCCTTCATCGGGCTTTCCGCGGCTGGTTGCGTCACGGCGGAGATGCTGCGTCGAATGGGATCGAATCCTTTGGTTTTTGCCTTGGCAAATCCGGACCCGGAGATTCCTTATGCGGAAGCGATTGCGGCCAGACCGGATGCCATTGTCGCCACAGGCAGATCGGACTATCCGAATCAAGTGAACAATGTTCTCGGCTTCCCAGGAATTTTCCGCGGAGCGCTCGATGCGCGCGCCACTGGAATCAACGAAGAGATGATGCTCGCGGCCACCCGCACTCTTGCGGATTTGGCCAAGCACGACGTTCCCGAATCGGTGTGCAGAATCTATGGGCTGGAGGACCTTGGATTTGGCCCGAGCTACATTATCCCCAAGCCATTCGATCCCAGGGTTGTTGTTCGTGTCGCGGCCGCCGTGGTTGCAGCAGCAATGCAATCGGGAGTTGCCCGCGTCGACCTTGACCTGGAGGACTACCGCCATGACCTGGAGAAACGTCTGGGCGGCGATCCCGGCGTCACCAGGGTCCTCATTCAAAAAGCGCGCGCGAAACCCTGTCGTATTGTATTTCCAGAGGGGGGAAATCCGACCGTTCTACGCGCGTGCCGCGTCCTGGTTGACGAGGGGATTGCCAGGCCTGTGCTGCTCGGAAACGCGAAAGAGATTCGAGAGCGCGCCACCGGCCTGCACCTGGATCTTGCCGCATTGGAGATCGTCGATGCCGCAACCCATCCTCAGTTGTCGTCGTATGCCGATGAACTGTTTCGATTGCGACAGCGCAAGGGGGTCACGCGAACGGAAGCCAGCGGACTGGTCCGAAGCTGCAATGTTCTGGGCGCTTTGATGGTACAACGCGGCGACGCGGACGCTCTTGTGACGGGTTTAACCACCCACTATCCAGACACCATTCGGCCATTGTTGCAAATCATCCCCCTACGGCCAGACGTGCGACGGGCCTCCGGCTTGTACCTGACCATCACGCCTCGAGGCAAGCTGTACTTTTTGGCCGACTGCACGGTCAACATCCAACCTTCCTCCGAGGACCTAGCGGAGATCGCCATTTGTGCCGCCAGTACCGCCCGCCGCTTCGACGTTGAGCCCCGGGTTGCCTTGCTGTCGTTCTCCAACTTTGGAAGCAGTCGCCATGAGTCCTCCGACAGAGTGCGCCTGGCAGTTGAGATGGTCCGCCGCAGGTGTCCAGACCTTCTGGTCGATGGTGAAATGCAGGCGGACACAGCCGTGCTGCCCGAACGGATTGATACCACCTATCCTTTCAGTCCGCTGCGGGGCGGGGCGAACGTTCTCGTCTTCCCCAGCCTGGATGCCGGAAACATCGTCTACAAGTTGCTCGCCTCACTGGGCGGAATGCAAATGATCGGCCCCATCTTGATGGGCCTCTCCCGGCCGGTCCATGTCCTTCAACGCGATTCCTCGGTTTCGGACATCGTCCATCTGGCAGCGCTGGCTGCCGTCGAGGCGCAGGAGACCTTGCGATCCCCCTAGCCCGAATACCGGTCACGTACTATCGGTGAACCCAATTGCAGTCCGTTGCCGTCTGTCTCTGACGGATGGTACCCTGCTTATATCGTGTCCGGGATACCTTCATTGTCGATCGCCACGGTATTGAGTTTCGCCACTGGTACTGGGGCTAGCGAAATCTCAATGGCCTATCACGGGCCTAAGTTTTGGTTCTGTCTTTAAGTTATTGTTCTAAATTCGCCGACGTAGCTCAGTTGGTAGAGCAGCTGATTCGTAATCAGCAGGTCGTCAGTTCAAGTCTGACCGTCGGCTCCAGATTCCACTCCTCCCGTTCCGCATCGACATTCAACTCCCTTCTGCTCCGCGCCCAATCGAAGAAATGGATCTGCACCGTCGTTCAGGCACTCATTTCTTACTGCGCGACGAACCATCCATTCCCGCGACGGCAAAAAAGCGGCCCTCAAACTTCGCGGGCCGCCAGAGTCTTGCAGGCAACAAAGTCAGAACTGGAACTTCGCCTGCAATTGGGCCGTTCGCGGACAAGCGCCGTTGACGCCTGGGCCGCCGGCAATCTTCGCGATAATGCCTGTTGTTTTTGGCGTGCCCAGGTTCCGGTGGTTGTAGATGTTGAAGACCTGGGCCTCAAAGTCAAACAAACACTTTTATACGGCTGATATCGGGGCACTCGATCGGAAGCGCTTTTACCATTTCAAAAGAAGGCAAAATGTCTTCGGCCTGTGTGGCGGCGCCAGTCATCACAGGCTAAGAGTTGTGCCTGGCCGGCCCCGGGCGGAACCGGCAAGCGGAAGGATAGTTGGCCTGATTTTCGAGTCATCCCAGGCATCTTCGCAACCTCCTATAATGGCTAGAAAGTTGGGAGATGATTGGCATGAAAAAAGCCCCGATTCTGGATATCTCCGCATTCGAGGTTTTTGCGGAGGGTCTGGACCACGCCGAGGGCCTGGCCTTCGATTCTGAGGGTAATCTATGGGCCGGCGGGGAGCTCGGCCAGATTTACCGAATCGATTCGAATGCCTCAGTCAGTGAAGTTGCGCGCTTGGGCGGCTTTTGCCTGGGCCTAACCTTCTCCCCGAAACAAGACCTTTTTATCTGTAATTCCGGGTTGGGCGCGCTGCAACAAGTGGATCGCAGCGGACGTTTGCTGTCTTCGCTGGATCGAGTTGCCGATCGAAGATTATTGACGCCGAACTTCTCTGTCTTCGATTCCGAAGGAAATCTCTACTTCAGCGACTCCGGGACCTGGGGCGTAAAAAATGGGTGCATCTATCGTTTGCGGGCGAATGGGAGGACGGAATACTTTGCCGGACCGTTTGCATTCCCGAATGGACTCGCGCTCAGCGCGGATGAGACCTCGTTGTACATTGCCCAGAGTTTGCAAGACAACGTGCTGCGCCTTCCGATTCTCTCCAATGGAAGCGCAGGCCAGCCGGAGGTATATGCGGAAGGTTTGGCCCGCGTGCCCGATGGCTTGGCGTTCGATGCATCCGGAAACCTGTATGTGACCTGTTATGCGACCCATAACCTTTATCGAGTTTCTCCGCAGCGGGAAGCCGCCGTACTGGCCTTCGATCCCTTGGGGACCATGCTCGCCTGTCCAACCAACGTCGCCTTCGGCCCCGCGGACTCCGATGTGCTGTATGTGGCGAACCTCGCTCGTTGGCACATCTGTCGCGTCCACGTCGGCGAGCGCGGCCAGAAAATGGCCAATCAATAACGCCCGAGAAGTTGTCCCTCTGTTCCGGCGGCACTCGTCCGCGCGATCGAACTTCTGAAATACTGAATACTTGGACGTGACAGGATGACAGTGATGCGGATGGAAGGCAAGGTTGCCGTTGTGACCGGGGGCGCTGCCGGTATCGGCCAGGCGACCGCGCAAAAATTGTGCGACTTGGGCGCCTCGGTGGCGATCCTGGATCGCAATGCGGAAGCAGGAGAGGAGTCGGTTGCCGCGCTCGAAAAGTCAGGTTACACCGCCAGCTATTTTTCTTGTGATGTCACCGTTGAGTCCGAAGTGAAGACCGCTATTGCTGCAGCAGTTGCGCGCTATGGTGGCCTGCATATTCTGGTCAGCAACGCCGGCATTCAGCGCTATGGCGATGTCGTCACCACCACCCCCAAGCTCTGGGACGAGACCATGGACGTCCACGTCAAGGGCTGCTTTCACGCAACGAAATATGCCATCCCCGCCATGCTGGCGTCCGGCGGCGGAGCGATTGTGATCGTGGCCTCCGTGCAGAGTTTTACCGCCATCAACAATTCAGTGGCGTATGTCGCGGCCAAACACGCGCTGCTGGGAATCACCCGCTCCATTGCGCTCGATTTCGCCTCCCGAAATGTCCGCGCAAACTGTGTTTGCCCGGGAGCCATCGATACGCCCATGTTGCGCCAGACCGCGCACTTGACCGGTTCCCCGGAAAAAATGCTGGAGGCGATTGGTCGGATGCACGCTCTTGGAAGGATTGGACTTCCCGAAGAAGTCGCCAACGCGATCGCCTTCCTCGCCAGCGACGAGGCGTCCTTTATTACCGGGACAAGCCTTATCGTGGATGGAGGACTCCTGGTTCCCACCGGCGGCATGGGCTTTCAGGAATCCGGCATTGGAACGGAAGGAAAACAGTGACCAAGGCCGGAAAATTGGCAGGCAAAATTGCCATCGTCGCAGGATCTTCCGCGGGGATTGGCCGCGCCTCCTGCCTGCTGTTTGCAATGAAAGACGCAAGCGTCGCCGCCGTCGATTGCGACGCCGATGGCAATGCGAAGCCGGTCGAGGAAATCCGCGGCCTTGGCGGCATCGCGGAGGCCCGCGCCGCGCTCTACCTTATCTCCATCTCCGGCGATGCCAGCTTTGTCGCCGGATCGGCGTTTCAAATTGACGGAGGAATGTCGCTTTGAACCCGGATACTGTTGCTCATACAATCGAAACCTCGATTTCCTATCAGCAAAAATACAAAAGCAAACGAAACTCAACCGGCTCTTGCGCCCGCCAGGAGAAGTTGTCACGATGCGATTGATACGATTTGGCCCCCCTGGAAACGAAAAGCCTGGCGTGATCGACGACACTGGAACCCGTCGCGATCTCTCCGCCCACTTCAACGACTGGGACATGGCTTTCTTCGGTTCCTCAAACATGCCACGCCTGGCTGAAATCCTCAAGCGGGAGACTACCGCCATGCCCGCCGTGCCCGAGACCGAGCGTTGGGCTGCTCCCATCGCGCGTCCGCCTAAAGTCATCTGCATTGGGCTGAATTATTCCGATCACGCCGCGGAATCGGGTATGCCAATTCCCGCCGAGCCCATCGTCTTTATGAAGGCTTCCAACACCGTCGTCGGCCCCTTTGACGATCTGCGAATTCCTCGCGGCGGCGACAAGACCGACTGGGAAGTCGAGCTGGGCGTTGTGATCGGCAAGGAGGCCCGGTATCTGGCGTCGCCCGCGGACGCATCCGCCCACATCGCAGGATATTGCCTGACGCACGACGTGTCGGAGCGTGCCTTTCAACTGGAACGCGGCGGCCAGTGGACCAAAGGGAAGAGTTGCGACACCTTCAACCCGCTCGGCCCGTGGCTCTCCACGCCCGACGAGGTTCCCAATCCCGACGCCCTCAAGATGAAACTCTGGGTCAACGGCGAGCTGCGCCAGAATGGCTCGACTGAGAAGATGATCTTCAATCCAGCCTTCCTGGTGCATTACTTGTCCCAATTCATGACGCTCGAACCGGGCGATCTCATTTCAACGGGCACGCCTCCCGGTGTCGGCCTCGGCATGAAGCCGCCAAAGTTCCTCCAGGCCGGCGACGTTGTCGAGCTGGAGATTGACCGCCTTGGCCGGCAGAAGCAGCGTTGTGTTCCCGCGGTATTTTGAAATCGCTCCGTTTTGTCGTCGTAGGTGGACCTGAAAACCCGCTGCGGCAATGTTCCAATGGCCCCTGAAGAATGAAATCCAGGATGGTGTCGCAATGAAAATGAGTTTTCGTTGGTACGGGAAATCCGATCCTGTCAGGCTGGAATACATCCGGCAAATCCCAGGCATGCACGGCATCGTGGCCGCCATCTACGACGTGCCGTTAGGCGAAGTCTGGCCGGTCGAGAAAATTCTCGACCTCAAGAATTCCATCACCGCCCACGGCTTCGCGTTTGAGGTCGTCGAAAGCGTCCCCATTCACGAGGACATCAAGCTCGGCAAGCCCAGCCGCGATCGTTGGATCCGGAATTACTGCGAAATCCTCCAGCGCCTCGCCGCCGCCGGCGTCAAGGTGGTCTGCTACAATTTCATGCCGGTCTTCGACTGGATGCGCACCACCCTCGACCGCAAGCTCCCCGACGGTTCCACCAGCACTGCCTTCGATGTCGATGTGGCGTTCAACGTCGATCTCGGCAAAGGCGTGACGCTGCCCGGTTGGGACACAGCCTACACCCCGGAACAATTTCGCGCGTTGATGGCTGCCTATACTTCCGTGGGTGAAAAAGAACTCTGGCAGAACCTCGAATATTTTCTGCAGCGCGTTATTCCGGTCGCCGCATCTGCCGGCATCAAGATGGCGCTGCATCCGGACGATCCGCCTCGTCCGATTTTCGGCCTGCCGCGAATCGTCAAAAATCGCAACGACCTGCGCCGAATGTTAGATGCCGTCGATGCCCCGGCCAACGGCCTGACGCTCTGCTCAGGTGCCCTCGGCGCGGATGTCCGCAACGACATCGTCGCCATGGTCAAGGAGTTTGGCGCAGAAAAACGCATTCACTTCGCCCACCTTCGCAACATCAAAGTGGATGAGCGCGGCAACTTCCAGGAAACCGCGCACTACTCCTCCGCCGGCTCGCTCGACATGGCGGCCATCGTTCGCGCCTACGCCGAAACTGGCTTCGACGGCTACGCCCGGCCCGACCACGGCCGCATGATCTGGGGAGAAAAAGGCAACGCCAGCTATGGTCTTTACGATCGCGCCCTCGGCGCCGTCTACCTGAACGGCCTCTGGGAAGCCAGCACGAAAATCCTCAACAAGCGATAGTTTGACGGTGGCCCATTCAAGCCCGTTTTTGGCTTGAGTGGGAATGAAGATAGTGTCATCCCGACCGTAGGTCGTCCGTCCCGGCGGACGGACGTAGCGGAGGGACATGCGTTTTTCTCCGCATAGCGACAATCTCAAGAATCTAACCCTGACCCGACCCAACACGGGTGCCACGCTGAAACGGCCATTCTCGTTCAATGAAGGCCCGCACTCCGTAAATCGTCAATCCCGTCAGCAAAAGTCCCGTTGCAAATTCAATTTCCTTTGAAAGATCCTTGCCGTGGACCAGCACAAACAAAAATCCGGCAATGGCCAGCAGGGCCGGCATGGGATACCACGGCATCTTGAATGGATTTGGCTGGCCACCCAGATGGCTGCGAAATGCGACCAGCCCCACCGCCTGCAATAAGAATTGAAATACGATGCGGGTGATGATCAGCGCCGCAATCAGGTCGGGCAGACGAAACAGGCAAAAGAAAACGGAAACCGCTCCCAACACCAGCAACGACACAGTAGGGAAGTGTTTCGTCTGGTGCAGCGTGGCGAAGCTCGTAAAGTAATTCTTGTCCACAGCGGCGGCATACGGCACGCGAGAGTATCCCAGCAGCACCGCAAACACCGACGCGAACGCGGTCCATACAATCAAAACCGCCATGGCCTTGCCCGCCCACGGTCCATACAGGCGCTGCATCACCACCGCAATCACGGAGCTGCGCGTCGAGATCGCTCCCGGCGCCAGAAACTCATGCACCGGGATCACCCGCAGCACGCTTATATTCAAAAACACATACAGGCTGGCAACAATCACGATCGACCAGAAAATCGCGCGTGGAATGATGCGCCGTGGGTCCTTCACTTCTCCCGCGAGAAAGCAAATGTTGTAGTAGCCACCGTAGTTGTAAATGGCGATCAGCAGTCCCGCGCTGAACCCGCCGACGCCGTGCTCCGCGGAAAATGCGCTTGCGTGTCCTGCCGTTCCCCCCATGTGCGCCAACCCGGAAACAATCACCCACACAATCGCCAGCAGCACCCCAATCGACAGCACCCGCGAAATTCGCCCCACCGCTTGAATGCCGTTATAAATCAGCCAGGTCGCCAGGCCGCACGCCAGCATCGCGACAATCGATCCCAGCGTCACCGTCAGGCGCACATGGAACCATCCGCCGGGCCCAACCTCATACGTAAACCAGGAAAGATTCAGCCTCGGCCACAAATAGGCCGCGTATTGCGAAAGACCCACCGCTCCTGAAGCCGTCGACAGCGGCGCGCTGAACGTCAGTTGCCAGATATACAAAAATGAAAGCAGCCGCCCCCACCGCTCGACCCCGTACAGCCGATTCAAATACAGATAACTCCCGCCCGACTCCGGAAAACGTGTTCCCAGTTCAGCCCATACCATGCCGTCGCACAGCGCCAGTACGGCCCCAAAAATCCATCCCAGGAGGGCGCGGTTTCCCAGCGCCGCCACCATCAGCGGCAGCGTGATGAACGGCCCCACGCCAATCATGTTCAGCACGTTCAGATTGATCGCGGTCGTCAGTCCAATGCCGCGGACCAGCGACGGGGGCCCCGTCGTCCCGCCTGCAACCGCCGCCGAGTTCGATGAAGATTCCGTAGCCATCATTAGGTGTTCTGTGGGAGAAACTGGCCCGCGTCTGAGATTATGGAGTGTACGAAAAAGATGATGATCGCAGCCAATTCTCGAACCGTTTCGCGCCCTGCGAGTGTCCAATCGTCATTGCACGTTGTTTCAGAAATGCCATTCCCTGGTCGTCCGCAAAGGTCATACGAATGAATCGACGTTCAGCCAAGCAATCCATCGGCATCGCACTGGTTGCATGTGCCGCATGGATCACGATACCAGCTTTCGGCCAAACATCCGCCAAAGTCGGACCGGATCCGAATGCTCGCGCCATCCAACTCAATCGCGGCGCGGCGGCCCTCTGGCGGACGCTCCGCGAACTGCATACGCGCGCCAGCCTCATCATGTTCACCGCCCATCCGGACGATGAAGACGGCGGCGTGCTCACCTATGTAAGTCGCGAGGTTGGCGCCGACACATCTTTGTTCACGCTGAATCGCGGCGAGGGCGGCCAGAATGTGATGTCGTCGGATTTCTGGGACCAGTTGGGCATCGTGCGCACGGAAGAACTGCTGGCCGCCGATCGCTACTACGGCGTCCATCAATATTGGTCGCGCGCCGCCGACTTTGGTTTTACCAAAACCAAAGAGGAGGCCATGCAGAAGTGGGGCTATGACCGCGTCCTTTACGATTCCGTTCGCGTCGTCCGTCTGACTCGTCCGCTGGTGGTTACGTCCGTCTTTTCCGGCAATGTTTCCGACGGCCACGGCCAGCACCAGGTCTCCGGCCAAATGGCGCAGGAGGTCTACAACGCCGCCGCCGATCCAAAAATGTTTCCCGATCAAATTCGCGCCGGCCTTCGTCCCTGGGCCCCGCTCAAGATGTATGTGCGCACGCCCTTCGCCACCATCTCTTCCCAGGGCGTGTTCGACTATGCCACCGGCCACTGGGCCCCGGCGCGCTTTCATAACTACATCGACAACACCTGGATTGAAGGCAAGCCCTCGCCCACGCTGGCGATTCCAGTCGGCCAATACGATCCGGCCCTAGGGCTTTCCTATTTGCAAATCGCGCGGGAAGGATGGGGCCAGCAAAAATCGCAGAACGGCGGCTACGGCATCCCCGCTCCCGGCCCCGATTCGTCGCCCTATCGTCTCTACGCGTCGCGCGTCCCAGCCACGCCCAAAGAAACCGGCTTCTTCGATGGAATCGATGTTTCGCTCGCCGGTATTGCGGACTACGCTCCCGCGGACCAGGCTGGATGGATTCGCGCCAAGCTGACTTCCATCAATGCGCTTGTGGAGCAGGCCATCCAGAATTTCTCCATCGACGCGCCCGAAAAAATCGCGCCGCTACTGGCCAGCGGACTTCTCCAGACCCAAGCGCTCATCGATGCAGTCCAACATAAACCTCTGCCGGAAGACGCTCGCTATAACATGCTGCATGAGCTCCGCGTGAAGAGAGTGCAATTCAACACCGCTCTCACCCAGGCGCTTGGTCTTAGCATGGAAGCGGTAGTTTCAAACGGCGGCGGCGCGGGACGTGGGCGTTTCGGCCGAGGGGGCTCGAACACTTTCCAGTCGGCCATTCCAGGCCAATCGTTTCAAGTCCGCGTGCATCTTGACGATCAGGGGACCGATCCAGTCGCCATGAAAGATGTCCACCTCTTCACCACGCCAGATAAAGACTGGAAGCTTTCCGCTCTCGGCGCCGCGCCAACTTCTTTAAGTGCGGGCGATGCCGAGGATGTTGGCTTCTCCGTCACCGTACCCGCCGACGCGACCATTACCAGACCGTACTTCACGCGCCCCAACCTGGAGCAGCCCTACTACGACGTATCGAATCCTGCGTATCTCAACCGCTCGTGGATGCCCTATCCTCTCGCCGCCCGCGCTACTTTTACCTATCGAGGAGCGGAAATTGTCCTCGATAGGGTCGTCCAGACCGTGCAAGCGGTACACGGTTCCGGTCCCGTCTTGGACCCCATGCTGGTGGCGCCGGCAATTTCGGTGTGGGTGTCGCCCAAGGCCGGCATCGTTCCGCTTACCAGTAAGTCATTCACAATTCGCGCGCAGGTTCGTAGCAATGTGGAGGGTCTCGCGGCCGGCAGCGTTGCTCTGAATCTACCCAAGGGCTGGACATCGAATCCTGCGACGGCGGAATTTACCACTCAGCAAAATAGCGGAGAACAGAACATAGAATTCGAAGTGGTCCCGAAGAAGGTCGAAGCCAAGCCATATCGCATCGCGGTCACTGCCACCTATCAAGGACACGCCTATAGCTCCGGTTCAACTGCTGTCGGCTACACAGGTCTTCGTTCCTACCCCTATTATCGCGACGCGACCTACCAAACTACAGGGGTCGATATCCATCTACCCTTCGGCCTGACTGTGGGCTATGTGGCTGGAACCGGGGACAGTCTTGCCGCTTCGCTTCAGGACCTAGGCATTCAAACTACATTTCTGTCCGCCCAGGACATAGCGACCGGCAATCTTGATAGTTTTCGCGCCATTGTTCTCGGCGTGCGCGCTTATGCTGTGCGTCCGGAGTTGAAGACCTTCAACGCGCGACTACTCCAATATGTAAAGAATGGCGGCACGCTCATCGTCCAATACAATCTCACGGAGTTAGGCGATACCTCCGGCCCTTATCCATTCCAGCTCGGCGGCAACCCGGAAAAAGTCATTGACGAAAACTCGCAAGTATCGTTTCTCGATCCCAGCTACCCCGCGCTGACATGGCCCAATCGAATTACTACGCATGATTTTGACGGCTGGGTGGAAGAACGCGGCCACGGTTTCATGCGCACCTGGGATCCACGCTATACTGCGCCCACCGAGACCCACGATCCAAACCAGGCCCCGCAAAAAGGCGGCCTTCTCATCGCTCCCTATGGAAAGGGTTTCTATGTCTACGATGCCTACGCTTTCTATCGCCAACTACCCGAAGGCGTCCCCGGGGCCTATCGCATGTTCGTCAACTTACTAAGTCTGTCCAGTAATTCAGGAATGCAGAAACTGGCCGCTGCCGGGACAAACTAGATCCGATGAAGTTGTCGATCTGCTCCGCTCAGTCCACCAGCGACGGCCCATGCGACCGTGTTCTGGAAGGCCGAGTTCTGCGCGGTCGATTTGACTCACTGGCAGTTCATGGTCGCGGTTCCAGACACCATAGGTACGGTTCTGGGTCCCAAGCGGAAGTGTAGGATCGCTGGGAGCGCTGGCGGTGATCGTGACCACAGGAGGAACACCGCCGCAGAGCGCGAGCCCCGTGGTGGGATTGATTCCCGCGCAGACAGACCCAACGCAAAGGGCTGGCACTGCCGTCCATCTCCCCTTCCACAGGGCTGGCAATGGAGTCACAGTGGTTGGCGGCGCGCTGAAAGTTCCCGTGGCAACAAATTGCACTGGCAGGTTGAGATCCTTGGCGGTGGCTACCGCTGGGCTGACGGAAATCGACACCAGCGTCCGGCTTGGTCCCATTCCGCATCCCAGGGTTGCAGCCAATAAGGAGAGAAGCGTTGCGGAACATCCAACGCGGATAGGATGCATACGGCGCCTCCAGAAAATAGGGCCGACTACTAACCCCAAAGTCTAGCAGATGTGCCGGTCGAGTCAATGTTGAAGGAACAGCGGAAATTAGGTGTGGCTACTTCAACTCGCCCGCAGTTTCATCGGCCTGCGGAAACGTCTCCGCCTTGCGGTTCCCATCTTTCTGCTTCAGCAGGACCTGGATTTTGCCTTCCGCAGCCTCCAAATCTCCCTTGCAGGCATTCGACAATTTCACGCCTTCTTCGAACAGCCGCACCGATTCTTCCAGCGGCAGGTCGCCCCGCTCCAGCTTGCCGACGATCGCTTCCAACTGCTTCAACGACTCTTCAAAGCTTGCCAAGGTTGACTCCCTGTTCCATTCTCGCGCCTGTCTCCAGCGCTGATGCGCGCTCCTCCGCTTCCGCTCTGCCTGCCGCGGAACGACCGGCGAGTACGCTCTCCATCACGGTCAACGCAGCTTCAAATCGACCCGACGGCGCGCTGACCTGCACGCCCTGCACCATGCCGCGCGCCGCAAGCAGCATCTCTTGCGCGATCTTCACGCCTTCCGCGCGGGCCAGCTCCGGCGTATCGGCCTGCTGCATGCGCAACAGAATTTCATCCGGCACGAAGACGCGCAAATCGTTCCGCATAAATTCCGCATTGCGCAAGCTTACCAGCGGCCAGATGCCGGCAATCACGGGCACGCGAAACTGCTCGACCCGCTTCAAAAATGCTTCCAGCAGCCGCAGGTCGAACACCGGCTGCGTGATGGCATACTCCGCGCCTGCCTCCACCTTGTAGGCAAAGCGGCGCACTTCATTGTCCAGGTCCGGCACGCCCGGATTGGCCGCGACCCCGATCGCAAATCCGGTCGACGCGCCAATGGAGTTGCCGCCAATGTCCAGGCCGTTGTTCAGATTGCGGACAATGTTCACCAACCCAATTGCATCCACGTCGAACACCGCCGTCGCGTCCGGATAATTGCCCAGCTTGGGCGGGTCGCCGGTGAGGCAAAGAATGTTGCGCAGTCCCAGCGAGGCCGCGCCCAGCAGGTCCGACTGAATGCTCAACACGTTGCGGTCGCGGCAGGTGTAGTGCAGCACGCTTTCGATGCCAACCTGCTGCTGCACCTGCAGGCACAGGCTCAACGCGCTCATACGGGCCGAGGCGCGCGGCGAATCCGGAACGTTGATCGCCTCCACGCCATGCTGCGCCAGCATGGTCGCGGCCTGCAACTCGCGCTGCGCGCTGATGCCCCGCGGGGGAACAATCTCCACCAGCGCGACAAACCTGCCCGCCACCAGATCGGCTCCAAGCTTCGATCGCTGTTCCAGCGGCGGTGGCGTTACAGCATTCTGCACGGTCACGGTCGCGGCCGCCACCGGGCCGCTCTTGCGCGCGTCCAGCGCCCGCAATGCCGAACGCATGGCGCGAATGTGGCTGGGCGTCGTCCCGCAACATCCCCCCACAAACTGCACTCCTGCCTGCGCAAATTTGCGCACAAAGCTGGCCATGTATTCCGGCGAGCAGAGATAAATGTTTCGCCCATCCACGGCGCGAGGCATTCCCGCATTCGGCATGGCCACCAGCGGCAGCGTTGTCGCCGTCCGCATCCGCTCAATCGCGCTTAGAATCGTCGCCGGTCCCGCGCTGCAATTGCAGCCCACCGCGTCCGCGCCCCACTCCGTCAATTTTTTCGCCGCCGCTTCCGGCGAGGAGCCGTCCAGCGTATTGCCCTCCTCGTCGATCGTCATCATCGCCAGGATGGGCAGCCC
The DNA here is from genome assembly GCA_021792795.1 of Acidobacteriota bacterium. Lineage (GTDB taxonomy): Bacteria > Acidobacteriota > Terriglobia > Terriglobales > Acidobacteriaceae > JAKAAZ01. The sequence goes on from JAJYUB010000016.1 coordinate 51,300, forward strand.
CGGCGCGGCTTCCCGCGCCGCCAGAACAGCCTGATGCACTTCGTTCAGCGACGTCATCGTCTCCAACACCAGCAGATCGACGCCGCCTTCCGCCAGCGCGCGAATCTGCTCGGCGAACGCCGCCCGCGCCTCTTCAAACGCAACTTTTCCCAGCGGCTCAATCTGCACCCCGATCGGCCCCACCGCGCCGGCAACATAGGCCTGCGTGGCCTGCTTGTCTCGTATCTGGTCCGCGGCCTGCCGGGCAATCTTGGCCCCGGCGACATTGATCTCGTGTACTTTGTCCTGCAGCCCGTGCCGTTGCAGCCGAAATCGATTGCCCCCAAACGTGTTGGTCTCAATGATCTCTGCTCCGGCCTGAAGATATTCCTCGTGGATCGCCCGAATCAGGTCCGGCTGCGACAGATTCAACTCGTCGTAGCAACGATGAATAAACACGCCGCGTTCGTACAGCATGGTGCCCATGGCGCCGTCGCAAAGTACGCTTCGCGTTTGGAACAGTTCACTCAAGCTTGTTGGCATCGAAATTCGTCCGTCTGCTTATCCTAGTTGCTGCGGCGCGGAAGCGCCACATCGGGCCGTCTGGTATACACTAGCCTTTCAGCCAGGAACGTTGAAAGTGCCCTCGAATTGGAGCATTGAGCTTTGATGAGTCGCAGTAGCTTTGTCCGCGTTGTCCTCAGTGTCGTCACCGCCACAAGCATCTTCTGGATGATAGGCTGCCTTGGCCAGAATTCGTTTCTCGCCGGCCGCCCCTTCCCGCCCAGCACCATTCTTGAAAGGGTCCTGGTGGCCATTCAAAATCCGTCTCCGCTGTCTACCGGCGCGTTGCAGATTTTGGACGCGCGCTACGACATTCGAAACGCCGAGAACGGCAGCGTCCCGGATTTCTTCGTCAGCGGGTACAAGGGCAACTTGCCCAGCCTCATTCTCAACTATCCTGAGCAGTCCGCAGGGTATGTCTACGCCTCTGGCGATGGCAGTTTGACGGCCCTGAATTACGGCAGCGAGTCGGCGACGGGGAGCATCGGCGCGCAACTTCCCGGCCTTTCCAGCAGCATATTTGTTCCATCGAGTGGCTCCTACATCGTCGCCGCCAGCCAGACAGCGCAATACGTGACCGTGATTGATCGCGTGCAGGGCGTGGCCGTCTACCTCAACCTTCCCAACGTGTACAAAGTGGAAGTGAACCCCAGCGCCACCGTGATGCTGGCATTTGTGCAGAACAATAACTTCGCGTATCGCATCATCCACTTGCAACAGCCCAATGGAAATGTCGCGCCAGTGCCGACCTTTCCGAATGAGGCCAACTGGCCCAAGGGCGTCGCCCCGGTGGATTGCCAGCCAATCAACCTGCCCGTCTATTGCGTCGTTCCCGTGCTCGACCAGAATGGCAATCCCATCGTCTTCGATCGGCCCTATAACACCATCTTTTCTTCCGACGGCACCACCGGCTGGCTCCTCAATTGCGGCCCGGAATGCGGCGGCCAGCAGTCGAGCGTCAGCTTTCTCAATATGGGCGTCCTCGACATCTATAACTTTCCGGGAAGCTCCTACCCCGCTCCGCCCGCAAACCCTGCGCCGCCAACCGAGGAGCAGCGAATCCCCGTGCCCGGCGGCGCCACCATGGCCTTGTACGGCCCACCAGTAAACCTCGCCCAACAGACATATCCTGCGCCCGGCGGCGCCATCCTCTATGTCTCGGGTCAGCAATTGCAAAAGGATGGCCTGTTCGAGGGATTTCTGTCGGTCGTGAATTTGGCCTCCAGTCAGGTGACCGCGACCTATCCCATCTCCGATGGCACCCACACCAAGATGCTGTTCGGCGACGACAATACCTTGTGGATCGGCTCCCAGCTTTGCCAGACCGGCGAACGCGTCGCGACGAACCAGAAGGAAACCGGTTGCCTGACCATGTTCAACCTGGCCACCAATTCCGTGTTGGTCGAACCTTGGTATGGCGATTTGACGGGCCTCTGCGCCATTCTCCAGTGGCACAAGATGTACACCGCCTACGGCGGCCAGATTCACATCTACGCCACCACCTCCAATGTCGGCATCACTACCTCCACCGTCGGCTATTCGGCTGGCAGCGAGCTATATAACGGCAATGCCACCGTGCAGGGAACTGCCTTTGACGTCGCCTACATGGATGCGATTACCAATGCCTCCGATTGAGCGCCATTGCGGGTGCTCCAGGTCCGCCGCGGCGGACGGACCTGGGCTGAAGGCAGCACAATTCCAGAAGAACAGTCATCCCGACCGAAGTGGAGGGACCTGCGGTTCCCACGATCGGCGACATATGGGTGTGCCTGAGTCTGCCCTGAGCTTGTCGAAGGGTCTCGACTCTGAGACCTGGGATTCTGCAGCATCGAACATGTCTCCTGGTTCAACGCCATGATCCAGCCCGTCGACATCCTCGCCATTGCAGCCCACCGTGACGATGTTGAGCAGACTTGCGGCGGGACGCTGCTTCAGTCCTCTGCCATCGGCCTCCGCACCGCCATCCTCGACCTGACCCAGGGCGAAGCCGGTACGCGCGGCACGGTTGAACAGCGTGCGGCGGAAGCTGAAGAAGCCGCCGGAATTCTACGCGCTTCCTGGCGTCACGCCCTCGACCTTCCCGATGGCCGACTGGAAAATACCTGGGAGAACCGCCTGAAGATTGCCGCCGTGCTGCGCCAGGCGCAACCTCGCGTGGTGATCTTGCCCTACTGGCAGGCGCGCCATCCCGATCACGCCATCGCCGCGACCCTTGGCTATGAGGCCTGCTTCGTCGCCGGCCTCGCCAAGGTCCAAACGGACGCGCCGCCCCATCGTCCCTTCAAAATTCTCTACGCCAGCCTGTATGCGGATGTCCGTCCCACCTTTGTCGTCGATATCACCGCGCATGTCGAGCAGCGCTTCCAATCGCTGATGGCCTATCGCTCGCAATACGAAAATCAACCGTCTGGCGGCAAGCTTTTTGTCCCTCAGGAAGAGATTCGCGAGCACGCCCTCGCCCTGGCCCGCTTCTATGGAATGCTGGGCGGCGTCCGTTATGCGGAACCGTTCGTCCAAAAGGAAATCGGCCTGGTCGAGGACCTGACAATCATCCCTGTGCAGTCGATCTAAAGCGGCGATGCGCGCGGATCATTCTCCCGCAGGCGCAGTCGCCTCAGGGTGCAGTTGCGCGTCCCACTGGTTCTTTCCGTTTCCGTCCAGCGTCAGCGTCAGCGTTCCTTGCTGCCCCTGCGCCACGTAGGGGCCTTTGCCGGAGTGAGGTTGTTGCTTGCTGTCGGAGAACTCGACCTTCATGCGTCCCGCATCCTGGAGTTGTAGGCGATAGATATACGTCTCTCCGGGAGCGAGGCCCGAAATTCCAAAGCTGGCGCTTGGATAGTCGACTTCGATGTTATACAGTTCCGTCGTGCCCGAGTTGACGACCCGCGCCTCGACCAGCTTCGAGCGGCAGCCCACCACCAATACCAGGCTGGTGAACACAAACAGCCGCAAGAATCCGCGCAGTCGATTCCGCCTACTCATCTTTCCAGTGTAGGCGAGAATGATTTGCCCTCCCGACGGAACAGCGACAATCCGGACGGTGCCGGGTGCCCCAGGTTCGCGCAGCTAACCTGGGATGAAGTGGCTTCCCTGAATCGGCAGCCTACTCTTTCTTCGCGTCCGCCAGCTTGCGCACAGTCTTTACGATCTCCGGTAGGCGGCTATACGCAGCCACGCATCGCAGCCACAGTTTATTGTCCAGTCCCGGCGACCCGCTCATCACCTTCCCCGGCGGAACATCGTGCGACACCGCGCTTTGCGCCGTCAGGACCGATCCATCGCCGATGGAACAGTGTCCTGCCACTGCGGCTTGGCCTGCCAGAATCACATTCTTTCCCAAATGCGAAGAGCCGGCCAGCCCCACCTGAGAACACAGCAGCGTATTTTCTCCCACCGTGCATCCATGGCCCACCTGCACCAGGTTGTCGACTTTCACGCCCGCGCTGATCCGCGTTTCTCCCACGCTGGCACGATCGATGCAGGCGTTGGCCTGCACCTCCACGCGATCTTCCAGGATTGCCGGGCCCGACTGCGGAATTTTATACCAGCGCCCCTCGTCGTTTTTCGCGAATCCGAATCCGTCCGCGCCGATCACGGCGCCATTTTGCAACGTCACAGCATCGCCCAACTTGCATCCCTCGCGCACCACCGCATGCGCGTGCGCAAAAAAATGTTTTCCGATGCGAACGTTGGGATAGATCACGACATGGGCCAGCAACACCGCCGCATCGCCAATCTCTACATTGGCTTCGATCACCGCATACGCGCCCACGTGGCAATCGCGGCCCAGCCTTGCTGTGGGGTGAATGATCGCAGTGGGATGAATGCCAGCGGAATATAGAGGCGGCTGATAGAAAATTTCAATGGCGCGCGCAAAGGCCAGATAAGGGTTCGCGGTCCGCAACGTTGCCGCCGCGATCGCAGGGAAGTCCTCGGTCACCAGCACCGCAGCGGCTTGGGCGGTTTTCGTCAGCGCCGCATATTTTGGGTTGGCAACAAACGTTACTTGATGCGCGCCCGCTTCTTCAATGCCCGCCACACCTGTTATTTCGATGGTTTCGGGCGCAGGATTCTCCGCGCTGCCTTGCAAACGCGCGTTCAGTCGGCGTGCCAGCTCTGCCAGTTGCATGGGCTGATTGTATCCAAAGCGAAGAAGATTATCCTTCGTCGTCCGGCACTGTCTGATGTTGCCTGGCCGCGGCCACCAGCTTTTCCTGCGTTTGCGGCAACACAAAGTCGTAGTGGTCCATCTCCATGTGGAAACTGCCCTGGCCTTGCGTCATCGCGGTCAGGTCGGCCCCGTAGCTCAACATGTCCGCCATGGGAGCTTCCGCCTGGATGACGGTCTGCCCGGGCACCGAACTCGGTTCCATTCCCAGCACCCGGCCATGGCGTCCCGGCAGGTCCCCCATCACCGTGCCGGCAAAGTTTTCCGGCGTCTGGATCGTCACCCGCATCACCGGTTCCAGCAGCGCAGGCCGCGCCCGTTCCATGCAATCGCGGAAGGCCAGCCGCCCCGCGATGCGGAAACTCATCTCGTTCGAATCCACTTCGTGATATGAGCCGTCGAACACCGTCACGCGAAAATCCACCATGGGATGCCCAGCGAGATGTCCGCGATCGGCCGCTTCCCGCACGCCCTTTTCAATCGCGGGAACATAATTGCGCGGGATCGCTCCGCCAAAAATGTCATTCACAAACTCGAACCCGCCGCCGCGCGGCAACGGCTCAATGCGAATCTTGCAGTCGCCAAACTGACCATGCCCCCCCGACTGTTTCTTGTGCCGCCCATGGCCCTCCGCCTGCGCCCGGATGGTCTCCCGATACGGCACCTTGGGAGCTTTCAGCGTCACTTCGGTGTGATATCGCCGCCGCAATTTCGACACCACCACTTCAATGTGTTGTTGGCCGGTTCCTGCAATCAGAAACTCGTTCGTCTGCGGGTCGCGATAGAACCGGATCAGCGTATCTTCTTCCATAATGCGGTGCAGGGCATTCGCCAGCTTGTCCTCATCCGCGCGCGTTCGCGGCTCAATGGCAAATGCAATCGCCGGCTCCGGGTTCTGTACCTGCTCGTACAAAATGGCGTGACGGCTGTCTCCCAGCGTATCGCCGGTGTGGGTGCTGCGCAGCTTGGCCACCGCGCCCAGGTCGCCCGCATGTAGTTCCGTCACCGGCTGCGGCTTCTTGCCCTGCATGATGGATAGATGCGCCAGCTTTTCCTGCGCCTGCTGCTTGTAATTGAAGACTGAATCGTTGTCGTGGGCGCATCCGGTAAAAACTTTGAAGAAGGAAATCTGTCCCGCAAACGGATCGGAGATCGTTTTGAACACAAACAGGGATAGCGGCCCGTTGTCGACCACCGGCTGGTCCTCTTTTTCCGCCGCCGCATCGCCGTTTCCCGGCTTCGCGCTCTTCGCAGCCAACGTGGTCGCGGGGACGGGCGCGCGTTCCACCGGCGCGGGCGCATAGACGCGGAAAAACTCCAGCAGGCGGTCGGCCCCAATGTTCTTCAGTCCGGAAGAGAACATTACCGGGAAAATGCGGTCCTCGCGGATGGCTTCATGTAGCGCCGTCACCAGGTGTTCTTCGCTCAATGTTCCTTGATTGAAAAACTCTTCCAGCAACTCATCTTTTCCTTCAGCCACCAGTTCCACCAGCGCCTCATGCGCCGCTTGCGCTTGCTCCAGCATCTCTTTTGGAATTGCGATGGATTGACCGCGCCCCTTGGAAGTGTTGGAAGTGCTGGGACCGCTGGAAGCGCTGCGATACTCATAGGCCTGCATCGCGATTAAATCCACGGTCCCGGAAAACGACGGCCCCGCTCCAATCGGCAGCGCCACCGGCGTCACCGTGCGTCCAAAACTGGCCCGCAAACTTTCCAGTACTCCGTCCGGCTTGGCCCGCTCGCGGTCCATTCCGTTGATGACCAGAATGCGCGGCAGCTTGAATTCCTCCGCGTAGTCCCACACCCGCTGCGTCATCGGCTGCGGTCCCTCCACCGCATCCACAACCACCGCTACCGCTTCCACCGGCAGCATCGCCGCCCGCGCTTCCGGCACAAACATGTTGAAGCCGGGAGTATCGATCAGGTTGATCTTCACCCCGCTCCACTCGCAGAACGCGACCGCGTTCGCCAGCGTCACCCGCCGCGTGATTTCCTCTTCGTCGTAGGCGGTCACCGCCGTCCCGTCCTCAACGCTGCCCATGGTTGGAATTGTGCCGGCGGTCGCCAGCAAGGCTTCAATCAGTGTGGTTTTTCCGCAGTGCGAATGGCCGACAAAGGCCAGGTTGCGAATCTCGTTGCCCAGGTACGTCTTCATGCCAGTCCTCCAGGAACTTCAATGCTGGAGAAGGACGCTCGCGCGCGAACACACGGAGGCCCCAGCAATTACGGGGGCTGGAACCACGCCTTCTCCGGGAGCGGATGTTTCTGCCGGCGGCATTGTGGCCGAGATTTTTTCTCGCGGCCTCTTTTCAAAAACGCCGCGCAATCGTGCCGACAGAAATCGAATTCCGCTCGAAACCCTCACCGGACCCTGTGGCCAGCCGTCCCATACACGACCGCTCTGCCCAGCATCTCGGAAGAACTACGGAGTCTAGCATTGGCGCTTGCACGACGGCAAGTCGCCGGATCTTACGGCTTGATTGCCACCGTCGCCTTTCCCGCAGTGTTGTCCGTCGGAAGAAGATCGTCGCGTACCTCCACCTCGACTGCGTCTCCGATGTAGTTCGCATTTGCAACAGGGTGATATCGCACGATTGCCCGCAGCCCATCGAGGTGTCGACACGTACTGAAGTGGTCTTCTCCATACCAAAGCGTGTCGGAGAATCCGAATTCGAAACGCCCCTTTACATGGAAAGTGAGCGATGGACCATCGCTGCGAATCACCATCGTCCATGGCTGGTCTTTCCCACCGCAAGCCGTAGATTGAATCGTTCCCTCCGCCCGCTTGATATCGGGAAGCGTAAATTGTTCCACCAGGGGGACGCCCGCAGGCCGTTGTGTTGCGGGAATCGCATTCCATAACTCCACTGCTTCATTGCGGTCAGGGCCACTCCAGTGTTTCGCGACGAACTCCGCGTACTGGGCCGCCTGAGTCGCTTTCCCCATGCGCAGCAATATCTGCCCCGTTAAGAGATGGTATCCGGCGCGCCACGGCTCCAGTTCTTCCGCTTTTCGCGAAAGCGCCAGCGCACTTGCAAGATCGTTCTGGCGAATCGCAAGCCGAGCTAACTGGATGTACGCAGGTGCAAACTGCCTATCCAACGATATAACCTGCAACAGCGCGGCGTGAAACGCTTCCTCATCCGCCGGAACGGTTGAAGTCGCGATGGGGGACAGCATTGTCTTGGCAAACGGAGAAAGATACAGAGACGGATCGAGCGCATAGGCTTGTGAAAATTCTTCCGCTGCCGCCCCATCCTCGCCATCGGCGAACAGCAGAAAGCCATTTTCCTCGTGGGCCAGTCCTAGTTTGGGATCATCTGTCAGCGCTTGCTTCACCAGTGGCCTTGCACTGGCCAAATCATGGCCCCACAAATGATATCCAGCTAATTCGGCCTCGGTTTCAGCGACGGTAAGCTTCCTGACAGTGAAAGTCTTCTCGTCAACATGGGATTCATCCGGGACTATCGCTGCTGTGACGGCGAACAGACGCGTCGATTCGTCAAGCCCTTTTTCTACCTCATCCAGGCTGCCAAAGACCCGCCGGAATGCTTGTTCCTGGTCCGTTCCAGTTTGCAATTCACGGAGAAACTGATTGAGCTTGTCTCCATTACCCATCCCCGGTCCAAACGTCAGGTAATGGACCAGTGCCCACGACTCAAAATAGAACTGATTGACCTTGTCTTCGTCGTGGTAATACGGTGAGCTTTGCGTGATCGCCAACAAGGTCCTCAGCGGAATCATCGGCCGCTCTCGATTGATTTGGCGATCTGTGGGCGCGCCCAGCAGAATCTTGGGGCCCTGAAATCGCGTATACCCATAAAACTCCGCCATGCCCTCATCCAGCCACGTCGGCAACCAGTGCGCATTCATATGAAGGATGGTATGGGTGTACTCGTGATAGACAACCGCATACGAGTTCACGCCGGTTGCCTGCGTATCCAGGCGGATCATCGCGTACTGTTTCTCCCATCCATGTTTGAACCAGCCGGCCGGTTTCGCGCCTTTGCCTTTCCAAATTCCAGGCTCCAGGTACTTGGCCGTAGCTTCGTCGCGCGCCACAAGGATCGTCAGGGGCGCACCGGACTCAAGGCGCAGATTCTCAGGCCGGCTGGCGAATACATATCGCATCTGTTCAAATTCATGCGCCGCGTGTCGGCCGTCCGCGTCACTGCCGTTTGTCAGCACAGTGAAATGCGGGCTGCGGACCTCCGTCCAGGGAGATACTTTGGCAACCGTCGTCGCAGGCAGAACAAACGGGAGGAAAATGGCAAACAATACAGATTGACACTTCATGTGCAACCATCTTGTAGCACGGCCGCCTATAGGTCAATTGCAAAAATGGACCCGTCGATGGCCGCACATGGAGGTATTCATTGACACGTAGTACACAGTGCGTGCTCTTCGACGCAAAATGCGAGATACTGGAAATGGTCGATAATAATTTCTATGGCAGAGACACACCCGGCGAAAGATCGCTATCTCTTCGGAAACCTCGAAAGCAGCGCATTGAATCAGCACAAAGTGCGCGAGGTCAACTATGGATATGACCAGAATGAGGGAGTCATCCTGACCTCGCTCGATACCGCGCTCAACTGGGTGCGCAAAAGCTCCATCTGGCCCATGACCTTCGGCCTGGCCTGCTGCGCCATTGAAATGATGTCCATGGGCGCCTCCCGTTTTGACGTTGCCCGCTTCGGCGCTGAAGTATTTCGACCCTCCCCGCGCCAGTCCGATCTCATGGTGATTGCCGGCCGCGTATCGAATAAAATGGCCCCCGTCATTCGTCGGCTCTACGACCAGATGCCCGATCCCAAATGGGTCATTTCCATGGGCGCCTGCGCCACCTCCGGCGGAGTTTTCAATAACTATGCACTCGTCCAGGGGGTCAACCAGGTCATTCCCGTCGACGTCTATGTTCCCGGCTGTCCCCCACGCCCGGAACAACTGATCTATGCGCTCACTTTGCTCCAGGAAAAGATCCTGCGGGAGCGCGGAACGGTAAGGAAAGTCTTGAACCTCGAATGACTGACTCCCGGCCGAAAAGAAAGCAGCCCATAACATGGGGGAACCATCTTCATATTAGTTTTAGTTCTTGGCGTCACGGTATCTCTTGGTATACTTTGGAACTAGCCCCCTAAAAGCGGGGTCGCCATTTGATTCACTCTTAGGCCCGAATCGACGAGCGATTCCTGTGGATTAGGATCGCTTCCGTTGGAAACGCAAGTCCGGACCGCGAGGCATCGGCACCTGTCCAGCGCTTGGGAATGGACGAAGCAAAGCGCTTGAAGTTTACAACCATGATTCAGTTTTTACACACAAAGTTGCGGAGGAGATAGGGATGAAACATTCAAAATTGCGCGCCAAGGGCCGCTGGATAGCGGCTGTTTGCGTGTTGGGGTTGGGAACGACTCTGATGGCGCAGCAGGCAGCTAGTTCGTCGAGTTCAACTGCGCCCAACGCGCCTGCGCCGTCTACGACAATCAATCCGTCGCGCATCGATATTTTTCTTGGTTACTCTTACTTGGCGCCTCATGGCTACGTCAACGGATCGCGGTATCAGGACGTGAACCTTGGCGCCATCGGCAGCGGGGCCTATTTCTTCAATAAGTACCTAGGTGTCGAGGCCGGTTTGGCCTCCCATCCCGATGGTCCCGGCGACGGCTTTACCACCATCAATGCCGGCCCCATCGCCCGCTTTCCGCTACAACAGGATGGCCTCACTCCATTCGTGCATGGCTTAGTCGGTACCACGCGTATTGGCGGCCCGAACTATGTCGGCTTCTACTCGGACGGATCTGGCCCCATCAATTTCGTGAACCCGTATCGCTGGGGTATGTCTTTGACGGCCGGCGGCGGAATGGATTTCCCGCTTCCCTTCTTCCAACATAAGCTCTCCTGGCGTGTCTTCCAGGCCGACTATCAATACATGCATGCTTCCTTCGGCCCGGCCAACAGCTTTACCGATCCCAACCCGCCCGTCTCCCCTGGCGGTTCCACGCCTGTGTTCCGCAACGGCCTTCGGCCCGCCGATTCTACCACCGACCCCAACGCTATTGGCGGCGGCATCATCGGGGGTCGCGCCAATATCAATGCGGCGCAGTTGAGCACCGGTTTGGTCTACCACATCGGCAGCATTCTTCCTCCTCCACCGATCGCCTATGCCGTTTCGCTTAGCCCTTCAGAAGTCTACCCGGGCGATCCGATTACGGTGTCCGGCAACGCGACCAACTTGAACCCCAAGAAGACGCCCGCCTATACGTGGACCTCCACCGGCGGCAAGATCAGCGGAACTTCGAACACCGCCACCGTCGATACCGCCGATCTCGCTCCCGGCACCTACACCGTCGCAGGTCACGTGACTGAAGGAAATAAGGCCGGCCAATCGGCAGACGCCAACGCCACTTTCACTGTCAAGCAGTTTGAGCCGCCAACCATCAGTTGCGAGGCCAATCCGACCACGCTCAATCCTGGCGATTCCTCGACGATTACCGCCCACGGTGTCAGTCCGCAGAATCGTCCTCTCACCTACAGCTACAGCGCTTCCTCCGGTCAGGTCAGCGGCTCCAACACCACCGCAACCCTGAACACCACTGGCGCTGCTCCCGGCGTCATCACCGTCACCTGCAATGTGGCCGACGATAAGGGTCAAACCGCATCCTCCACCACGGACGTGACGATCAATGCGCCGCCGCCGCCGCCGGCGCCGAAGACCGAGACCCTGTGCTCGATCAGCTTCGGTCGCGACAGGCGTCGCCCAGTCCGCGTCGACAACGAAGCCAAGGCTTGCCTGGACGATGTTGCTCTGAACCTGCAGCGCAGCGCCGATGCCAAGGCAGTCCTTGTCGGCAGCAGCGCTCCCAACGAGAAGCATGCCGACAAGCAGGCTGCGGAGCGTGCCGTCAACACCAAGGCCTACCTGGTCAACGAGAAGGGAATCGATCCTTCCCGCATCGATGTCCGCACCGGAAACGCCGGTTCCGACACCGTCCAGAATTACCTGGTCCCGTCGGGCGCCACCTTCGACAACGATGTACAGGGCACAACTCCCGTGGATACTTCCGCCGTCAAGGCTTCGAAGAATGCCTACGGACACGGCCGCGCAACGTCCAAAACTCCGCACCGTCACCGTCACCACAAGGCGGCAGGTGCAACCACTGCGGCTCCTGCCAATCAATAACGATTGACAGAAGCATGAAAAGGGCCGGCCGGCTAGATACCCGGCTGGCCCTTTTCATTCCAGTGCCGAACCAAGCATTCTCGATTGGGCCCGCAGTCCAGCCAGCCAGGCATCCTGTGGGTGAATTTCGCTTCTCCCTCAACCTTCCAGGGCGATACGCATGGATGGATCGCAACCATGAAACGAATCTTCCCCGCCATTACGGCAATGATCCTGGGTCTGTTCAGTCTTTCTGGGACCGGCGCAGCCGCGCAGCAGTGGCAGAGCGTCGGCCCCTATGGCGGCGATGCCCGCAGCTTTGCCTACAGTCCGGCGGTCCCTTCCCGTGTCCTTCTCGGCACCACAAACAGTTGGGTGTATGAGTCGTACGACGCTCGACGGTGGACCCGCTTGAGCAAAATCTCCAACTCCGATTCCCTGGTCGTCGACCATATCGTCTTCGATGCATCGAATCCCCGGCGCGTCCTGGTGGGCGCGTGGAGATTGGACCAGCCTGGCGGCGGCATTTTTCTCAGCGAGGACGCAGGCCATCGCTGGACGCCCGTGGTGGGCATGCGGGGTCAGTCTGTCCGTGCTTTGGCTCAGGCCCGCTCCAATCCAAGGGTCTGGATCGCTGGCACGTTGACGGGCGTTTATCGCAGCGAAGACGATGGACTGCACTGGAGCTTGATCAGTCCCCTGGGAAGCTCGGAAATCCATGAAGTGGAATCCGTTGCCATCGATCCTGAACACGCCATGATCGTCTACGCCGGCACCTGGCATTTGCCCTGGAAGACCCTGGACGGCGGTCGTACATGGCAGAGCATCAAGCGGGGCCTGATTGTCGACTCCGATGTGTTCTCCATGGTCATCGATCCAAGGGCGCCTGACACCGTCTACGCCAGCGCGTGTTCAGGGATTTATAAGAGTCTCGATGGAGGCGCAAACTTCCGTAAGATCCAGGGCATTCCAACCGCCGCACGCCGCACCCGCGTCTTGATGCAAGACCCGAACGATCCCAACATTGTCTACGCCGGGACCACGGAAGGTCTCTACCGCACCGTCGACGCTGGCGAAAAGTGGGCATTGATGACCCCGAACGACATCATCGTCAACGATATCTACGTCGATCCTAAAAATTCGCAACATATCTTAATGGCCACGGACCGCAGCGGCGTTCTTGAAAGTGGCGATGGCTCGGTCAGCTTTCACGACGACAATCAGGGCTTTTCCGAGCGCCAGGTTTCTGCCATGGTCGCCGGCCCCGCTTCACCCGGCGACATCTACGTCGGCGTCTTGAACGGCAAACGCTTTGGAGGGGTCTTCATTTCCAAAGATGGCGGCCATGGATGGGGCCAGCTCAATCTCGGCCTGAACGATAACGACGTCTTATCGCTCGCCATGTCTCCAGGAGGCGTTTTGCTGGCGGGCGCCAGCCACGGCGTCTACCGTTTAAGCGGCGCCCAGTGGCAGAGTGCCGGCGACCGGGTCAGGAAAATTCCGCGCAAAATTCGACACGTCGGCAAAAAACATCGTGTGACCTATACCACCATGACCGTCGATGTGCCCGATGGAAAAATTGAAGACGCAGTCCATGCTGTCGCCTTTGCCGGCGGCAAGTGGTATGCCGCCACCGCGGACGGCCTCTATTCCAGCAGTGGAAACACATTTCTTTGGCGCCGCGCTGCGCTCCAGCCGGGGCCTGGAGGCAACGGCCGTTCGAGTTTCTGGGTGAAGCAATCGGCGGTCCCGTTCTACGACGTTGCGGCCCGCGGCAGTTCCGTGTTCGCGAACGCTCAGACCGCTCTCTATTTCTCTTCCGACCAGGCAAAAACCTGGCAATCGCCGGCACTCCCCATCCGTTGGCATCACGTCCGTTACCTTGCCGTCGATGCCAATGGCAACCTCTGGGTCGGCGGCCGCCTGGGTGTCGCCTTCAGCGACAATCAAGGCCAAACCTGGCAACCCGTCCATGTTCCCATCAACGACATCAGCGGCCTCCGGTACGATCCTCAGTTGCAGCGCGTCGTCGCCACCTCCTACGACTCCGACCTTGTCTTCGGCATCGATGCAACGGCCAGGCATTGGAACTATTGGGATCCAGGCTGGCGCACCCACATTGTGGCTTCATCCAACGGTCGCCTGTTGGCGGCGACCTTGCTCCATGGCGTTGTTGCGGAACAACCGGCGCGGATGGCCGCCGCCAGCTTCTAGCCGTGCCCCGCCATCGTTCCCGATCATGAAACTGCCGCCCGCCCCTTCGTTCGTCATCCGTCCGGCAGTCATGCCGGACCTGGATGCGCTGGCGGCCATCGATGCCCTCTGCTTTCCGCCCGGCATCGCCTATCCTCGCGAAGAGATCGCATTTCTGCTGTCAACCTCCGCCGTCGTGGTCCTGGTTGCGGAACGTTCCTGCGTCGTCGTTGGATTTGCCGCGCTTGAGCGGCGGCGTCGCGCCCGCCAGGATGCGCGCTACGGAGAACTCGTCACCATCGAGGTCTTGCCCCAGTTTCGCAGGGAATCGATCGGCGGCGCGCTCTATCGAACGCTGGAAGATCATGCGCGCGCGTGGGGAGCGAGCAGCCTCCACCTCCATGTTTCCGTCGAAAACACTGCGGCGGCTTCCTTCTATCTGCGCTTGGGATTTCGCGCCGTCCGCCGCATCCCGCGGTATTACCTGCACAAGATCGATGCCTGGCGAATGGAAAAGGACCTGCTCTAACAACAAATTGTCATCTCGGCCGAAGGTCGCCGCGACGACCGCGGTCGAGGGGCCTGCAGTGCTGTTCCACGCCAAAGCATCGAGTCATGCTGAGCGTAGCGCAGCGGAGTGAAGCATCCAGACGAACTCCGCCTCGGAAATGCAGCGGGTCCACCCTTGACCAAAAATCTGGCCCTGCCTATTCTCCGTTCGCCGCAAGCACCGACAAGATCGCGGCCATGTCCTGGTCCGTATACGGCCCATCCGCCCGCCAATAGACCTGCCCCTTCTGGTCTACAAGGATAGCCACCACCCGCTTTTCATTCGCAATCTGCAACGACTTCTTGAAGGCGCGCTTATTCACATACGCTGTCAGGATTCGGCTGCGCAGGTCCTTGTCCGAGGTATTGCTGCGCAGGGCCCCATTGAACCACCAGCGATACAGCAGGTTCTCCCACGACATGGTCGGCAATTCGTAATAGCGGAACTTGCTGTGAGCGGACTGGATCTGCCGTGCCGCCGGAATCCAGCTGTCCACCTCCGGCTGCTGCTCGCGAGCGAACGAAATCACGACCAGGTCCATCTGACCGGAAAGATTTGCCGGCAAATTCAGATGGGCGCCATCCAGGCTCCTCGCCTCAATGGCAGGGAACTGACCCAGCGCTGCCGCCGGCGTGGTGGTCGCGCCCTGCGCCAATAGGCCGAAAAGGATGCAGAAAATGGGCAGCGCAAAGTCGAGACGTTCAGGCACAGTACAAGGACGCATGGGCATCGGCAACGGTTCCTGTCTCAGCCTAACAGCACCATCGCAACCGTAGAAAAAATACGCTCGTGGCATGGTTTCACCCGGCGACGTTTTTTCCGCGTCCGGCATCTCCATGGGCTCGGCCCACCGTCTGCCTCAGACTCTCAGTTGTTCGCGCCCAACCGGTCGGCTATCATACCCGCAGGGGCCCCATTGTGGAAGCAGTCAAGAAATCCCGCCATTCCTTCCAGACCGACGACGCGCGCCTGACCCCCATTGCCGAAAAAGTTTTCGCCGGCCGGCGTCTCAACTTTGACGATGGCGTCGTCCTCTATCGTTCGCCGGACATTCTCGCCGTGGGCTGGCTGGCGAACTGGGTCCGCGAAAAAATGCATGGCGACATTGCCTACTTCAACGTCAATCGCCATATCAATCCCACCAACGTTTGCGTCGCCGCCTGCCGTCTGTGCGCCTTCGGACGAAAGAAAGACGCGCCCGGCGCCTACACTATGGCCCTGGAAGAAGCGTGGCAGCGCGCCGCCGAAGGCTATTCCGAGGCCGTCACGGAATTTCACCTCGTCGGCGGTCTGCACCCGGATCTGCAACTCGAATATTTTCTCGACCTCATCCGCGGCCTGAAGCAGCGCTTTCCCAGGGTCCATATCAAGGCCTTCACCATGGTGGAGATTGCATTCCTCGCCAAGCGCTCCAGGTTATCGATCCGCGAGACCATCGAGAAACTCAAAGACGCGGGCGTCGACTCCATGCCCGGCGGGGGCGCGGAAATCTTTGCCGACCGCGTGCGCCATATTATCTGCGACCACAAAATCGACGGGGGCGAATGGCTGGAGACGGCGCGCATCGCGCATCAGCTCGGCATGCGCTCCAACGCCACCATGCTCTACGGTCATGTCGAAAATGACGAAGACCGTGTCGACCATCTGCTCCGCCTGCGCGCGTTGCAGGACGAAACCGGCGGCTTTCAGACCTTCATCCCGCTGGCGTTTCATCCCGACAACACCGCGCTCGACCATCTGCCCCGCACCAGCGGCATGACCGACATTCGCCAGATTGCTGTCGGCCGCCTCATGCTCGACAACTTCGGCCACATCAAGGCCTACTGGCAGATGATGACCGCCAAGATCGCGCAGATCGCATTGCGCTTCGGCGCGGACGACATCGACGGCACCGTTGTCGAAGAGAAAATTTATCACGACGCGGGCGCCGAAACCCCGCAAGGCATGCGCCGCGCCGACCTGGTCCGCCTCATCGCAGAAGCCGGGCGCATTCCCGTCGAGCGCGACACCCTCTATCGCGCCGTCGAGCGCAGCGGCGACACCTTCACCGTCGCTGTATAGCTTGCTGGCGATTTCATTTCCTCTTTCGATCGGGAATCGATACGATATTTGCCATCGTTTGAATTGTTGCCCCGGAATCTCGATCTGGAAGGGGACCATGCAAAAAGTCCTTTTGTCTGTCTCGCCATTCACTCTGTTCGCCGCGTGCTGGCTGGCGGCAATGGAAATGTTGCTGCGGCATCCAGGTTTTGCCCTGCGTATCGGCGTGGCCGCCTGCATCGCCGGGATCAGCCTCGCCACCCTCCTCACTCGAGGCTTTCGCGCAAACACCCGCGCCGAACGCCGGCTATGTGCCGCCGGAGGTACCGTTTTGATCGGAATCGGCATCCAGGCCTTTCTTCGCAATGTCCGCGCCGCCCACTTTGAAGGGTATGTCTTCGTGATTGCGCTCGCCGTGGTCCTGCAGGGTTTACTGATGTTAACGAGATTGCAAAGACGAATCGGGCGCAATCGCCGGGAGCCGGCAGCTTCGACCCCAGCCACCTAATCGAAGGGCCCGCCGCCCCGAAACCTGTAAGCCGCGCGAACAACGAGACGCTCTAATTCATCCAGCGTTTGTCCGTCGGATCTTTTTTGCCGTCCGGATCGATATACCGTCCTTGCCCGTCGAACTTCACATTGCGGTCATGCTTGCGCATGTAGACCTCAAATTTACGCGCCGCCCGCCGCCGCTTCCATCGGTAGTATCCATTGCGCAGCGAGAAGGCCCGCTCCGTCGCCGCAAACGCATACCCGCGCCGCGGGGCCGCCTTGATGTAGATGTATCCGAACAGCGCGCCGCCCAGAGATCCCAGAGACAGAAAACCGCTCGGCCCCTGGAGCACGCTTGCCAGCGCGATCAGGATGAAGACGATTGCCAGATATTTTGCGCGGATGGAAATGGGAAATGGAAACATCAGAAATTTCTGGTCTCCCATCAGCACCGCCCATGCCGCCAGCAGGCCAAAAATGCCTCCCAGCGCGCCGTCCATGGTCTGGGTGGGCGACATGTGAAAGACGTGCGTGTAGGAGACGGCAATCGTCGTCAGCGCCGCTCCCACCACAGAGAAAAAGTAAATCTCCGTCAGCCATTGCGTTCCGTATGTCGTCTCCAGGTAGGAGCCCATAAACCACAGCGACAGCATGTCGAACGCAATCTGCAGAATTCCGCCGCTCAAAAAACTGTAGGTGACCACTTGCCAGACGGCCCCATGCAGCACCATCGTTGGCGTCAGCGCCCCCACCGCAAAAACCTCGACGGCGATCGCCGGATCGATCCAGCGCAACAACAGCAGGCAAAAGAAGATCGCGACCGTCGCCAGGATGATCTTGCGGACCATCCCTGCAAACGGAGGAAACGACAACGTCATCGGACCCGAACGCGGCATACCATACCAGCCTACGTCCAGCCGGGCTCGAACGCTACCTGTTTCAAAGAAGATGCGCGGAAAATGTTCCCCGATGCCCCGGAAAAATGCCCTGCGCCGTGGGCCTGGCTGCGTCTGCAAGGCCCTTTGTATCCACAAATATTTCCGCTCGGGTGCGGGTGACCTCGGGGCCCCTTTGCGCGTCAACATAGCAAAGATTTTCTCTGCGCGGCCGTCCGCGATTTGTTAGCATCTTGTACGGAGTTCCGCGCAGCCGATCGAAAACCGTTTGTGGAAATGTTTCCTGCTTGACGTACGCAGCCATTTCCTTAAACTAGCTTCGTTACACCTTCGCGGAGGTGTAATCGTGGACCAACATTGAGCGACGCTGAAGGAGCGGTCATGCAAGTTTGCCCTGAATGTGAAAACACCTTGACCTTCGCGGAAGATGAAGTCGAAGAAGGCGAAGTCGTTCTCTGCGAAGAGTGCGGTGCGGAGTTTGAAATCGTCAACACGGACCCGGTGGAATTGAGTAAAGTGGAAGAAGCCGGATACGACGAAAGCGCAATCGTCTTTCATGACGAAGAGGAAGAATAAACAGGTGCGGATTGAATGAACAGCATTGAAGCAGGGCGCTCCCGTGGGGGCGCTCGATGGATCGTTGCAATTCTCCTGGGCCTTTTCGCTTGCGGCGTCGACTTCACCGGCAACACAACATCTGTCCTCGCCCAGGCCGCGCCACGCTCCGTCCAGGGCCGCGTGGTGGACCAGAACGATGTTCCTATCCGCAGCGCCATTGTGTATTTAAGCGACACACGCACCTTGGCGGTGGAAAGCTACATCACCCAGGAGGACGGCGATTACCGCTTCGAGCAGCTTTCCCCCAGCGACGACTACAAACTGTGGGCGCAGGTGGATGGCAAAAAAAGCAAGCCGAAAATTCTCAGCTCGTTCGACGACAAGCCCGTCTTCCGCGTCATCATCCGGATTGACACCGGCAAGTAGATCCGCTCACTCAACAATCTCTGCACCAAAGAAAAAGCGCCGAATGCATCGCATTCGGCGCTTCACGAGTTCTCCGGACCTTCTCGACCGCTTACTCTTCCCGCTCGCGCTTCTTCCAGTTGATCAGATCGCCCAGCGTGGTGGACGAGGAAGATTGCGAGGAGGAAGATTCGCGTGCGCCGCCGGAAGGCGAATGCCCGTGTCCATGCTCCTTTGCCTTCGGCGCTTTGTATTGCTCCACATCCGCCCGTGTTGCTTCATCGCCAACGGCGCGAAGGCTCAGGCCAATCTTCTTCTCGTCCGCGTTCATCTTGATGATCTTGAAGTCGTGCTCCTGCTCCACGTCCAGCTTCAGCGGCGCCCCGTGCAGGTCGGTGGCCTCGGAGACATGGCATAGGCCCTCGACTCCGTCCGCCAACTCCACGAACGCGCCGAACTGCGCCATGCGCAGCACCTTGCCATGCACCACATCGTTCACCTGGTGCTGCGCAAAGAACGACTCCCACACATCCGGCTGCAGTTGCTTGATGCCCAGCGACAGACGGCGATGCTCGGCCTCGATTCCCAGCACCACCGCCTTCACCTTGTCGCCCTTCTTCACCACTTCCGACGGATGCTTGATGCGCTTGGTCCAGCTCATATTGCTGACATGCACCAGACCGTCAATCCCGTCTTCGATTTCAATAAACGCGCCAAACTCCGTCAGGTTCCGCACCCGGCCTTCGACCACGCTGCCGGTCGTGTAGCGCTCGGAAAGATGCTCCCACGGGTTTTCCATCAGTTGCTTCATGCCGAGTGAAATGCGCCGGTCCGACGGATTCACGTTCAGAATGATGGTCTCAATTTCATCGCCCGGCTTCACCAGCTTGGTCGGGTGCTTCATGCGCTTCGACCAGGTCATCTCGGACACATGGACCAGGCCCTCGATCCCTTGTTCCAGTTCCACAAACGCGCCGTAGTCGGTGACGCTCAGGATGCGTCCGCGCACGCGCGCGCCAATGGGATAGCGTTCCGCCACGTCCAGCCAAGGATCGGGCGTCAGTTGCTTGAACCCGAGCGAGATGCGCTGCTTCTCGCGGTCGAACTTCAGCACCTTCACCTGGATCTCGTCGCCCACGTTCACTAGGTCGCGCGGATGCGTCAGCCGCCCCCACGACATATCGGTGACGTGCAGCAGGCCATCGATGCCGCCCAGGTCCACAAACGCGCCGTACTCGGTCAGGTTCTTCACCGTTCCGGTCAGGATGGTTCCTTCTTCCAGATGGTCCAGCGTCAGCGTGCGCTTCAGCGTGGCCTCATTCTCCAACAGCTCTTTTCTGGAGACCACCACGTTGCCGCGCTTCTTGTTCAGCTTGATCACGCGGACTTCGATCGTCTGGCCGATGTACGATTCCAGATTGCGCACCGGCCGAATCTCCACTTGCGAGCCCGGCAAAAATGCCTTGATGCCAATGTCCACCGTCAGCCCGCCCTTGACGCGGCTCACCACCAGCCCTTGGACGGGAGTCTTGTCATTGGCGGCCTTTTCGATGGTGTCCCATACCCGGTGGCGCAATGCCTTGTCGTAACTCAACAGGTAGCTGCCGGAGGGTTCCTCATGCTCGACGACCACTTCAATCGTCTGGCCGGGCTGCAGTTTTGGCTGGCCGTTGTGGTCCAGCACCTGCTCGATCGGAATCAGGCCCTCGGACTTCAGGCCCACATCCACCACGACATGCTTGTCGGTCAGCTTGATCACGGTGCCTGTGACGACGTTGCCGTCAACCGCCTGGGCAGCTTCTTGCGCCGCCTGCTCGTGCTCAAACGACTCCAGCAGCGCGCCAAAATCCATCTCCTCCTCATGCTCATGCGAGGAGACAGCGTGCCTTTCAGCGACGGGCTGCGCTTCCGCGGACTCGGCTGCAACCTGCGGTCCTGCGACGGGTTGCGCTGATGCGGTCGGCTCGGCGACCGGCCCGGCTTCCGCGAGGGGGCCTCTCGGCTCCATCTCCGCGGCCAGGTCCGGAAGCTGCTCGGATGGCTCCATCTCCTCTGGTTGGGTTTCTGCCACGGCAGAAATGTGGTGGTTGTTTTCCGGCGCTTCGGTTTGCGTCTCGAGGGTTGCGGTTTCGTTGGCTTCCAATGTAGTGTTCAGGGTTTTGCTCGCAGTGTGTTCGGGATTGAGGACGTCTACCATAAGACAGGGGGCTCCGGACTCATACGGCGCGACCGGCGCTCCGTATCGGGCAACCGCCAGCCTCCCTTGGGAAACGCCCGAGGTAAACCGTAGATCGTCCGTTCAACCCGGCTGCGGTCGCCGCGGCGACTGGCTGTCGAAATGGCATCTCAGCCGGACGTGCAATCTGGGTGCTTCTCTCTCGTCCTTGGTCTCGAAATGCTGTCGGCGGTGCCGTTGCCTGAAAGTCACAAAACGACCCTCCGGGCGGTACCTGAAAAAACAGGTCTGATCGAGATTTTGAGCCGGGGAAGAAAAGGGACCCTGGATTGGGAAACGGAGCGCATGAGTCCCAGGCCGCTTCGCTCCCACTTAAACTATATCAACCGGTGGAAAATAGTGTCAACGAGGACCGCGTCTTGACCGCAGTCCTCGTTGACCTTTCGCGGCGTATTGCGTGATTCGGATCACTGACTCGATGGCGTCGATATGGTTATCCCAGTGAAATAGAATCTGTCCCTCGCGCCTTGAAATCGCCCAACAGCAACGACGTGGTGGTGTTTCCTTGTTGCTGCGAACAGCGGATAATGCCGTAGGAGCAGAAATTTCACCGCCGCAAGCCGATTCGCGCGCAACCGTCGTCTCGATCGAAGGGTGCTCTACATGCCGAACAGCAAACTTCAGGCAAAAGAAATTCGTTTCATGTCTCGTCCGCGAGGAGGACCGTCCCCGGAAAATGTCGCCGTCGTCACTGTCGATCTGCCCGACCTGCAACCGGGAGAGGTCCTCGTCCGCAATTCTTTTTTTTCCATCGACCCCTACATGCGCGGCCGCATGAATGAAGGCAAGTCCTATATCCTGCCCTTCGCGCTCGGCAAGGCCCTGGATGGCGCCGCCGTGGGACAGGTGGTGCAGTCCCGAGACGCCGGTTTCCCGCCCAGCGCCTGGGTGCTGAGTTTCTGCGGATGGCGCGATTATTTCGTCGCCCAGGCATCGCAATTGCGCGTGATCGATGCCACCCAAGCGCCGCCCTCGGCTTACCTCGGCGTCCTGGGGGCCACCGGCCTCACCGCCTGGGTCGGGCTGAACGACGTTGCCAAAATCAAACAGAATGAGACTGTTTTTATCTCCGCCGCAGCCGGCGCCGTCGGTAGCGTTGCCTGCCAGTTGGCCAAGCTGCGCGGTTGTCAGGTCGTCGCCAGCGCGGGATCGGCAGCCAAGGTCGCGTTTCTGAAAAACCAGTTGCAGGTGGACTGCGCCTTCAACTATCGCGAATCCGACCCGCTGCGGCAGTTGGAAATCGCCGCCCCCGATGGACTCCATGTCTATTTCGACAACACCGCCGGGCCGCAGTTGGAGGCCGCCCTGGCTTGCATGCGCAACCATGGCCGCATCGTGATGTGCGGAGCTATTTCAAGCTATAACGCTCCTGCCCCGGGCCCGCAAAATTTGCACCAGGTCATCATTCGCCGCTTGCGCCTCCAGGGACTCCTGGTCGCCGACCATCTCCACCGAATGCCCGCGTTCCTCGCCGAAATGGTCCCCCTGCTGCGCGCCGGAAAGGTCCTGCACCAGGAGACAGTTCTCCACGGCATCGAAAAGGCCCCCGGCGCTTTTATCTCCCTGTTGCAGCCCGGAGACGCCCACATCGGCAAACTTGTGATTCAGGTCTGAACTTCGCCGTCTATACTTCCCGGTATGGATATCTTGTGGACTCCCTGGCGCTATCGCTATGTCAGCACGCTGGATTCCGCCACCCGGCAGGGCGTGCCGCCGGAGCTGGCAGCCTGGCCCGGAGATACAGGCTGCGTCTTCTGCAATCTGCTCGCAGCCTCCGCCCATGCCGTTGCCGCCGGTCTGCCCTCCGCGCAAGCCGACCGCGCCGCCAACATTGTCGCCCGCGGCCAGCGATGCTTCATCTGCCTCAACGCCTTTCCCTACAACTCCGGTCACGTCATGATTCTGCCCTATGCTCACACTGCGGAACTGGGTAAGCTCGAAGCCGCGGAAGCCCAGGAGATGATGGCGATGGCGCAGCAACTGGAGCGCGTCCTCAGAGAAATCTATCGCCCCGGCGGCATCAACCTCGGCATGAACCTGGGCAAGGCTGCCGGCGCTGGAGTGACTGGGCACCTCCACATGCACATGCTGCCGCGCTGGTCCGGCGACACAAATTTTATGACGGCGATTGGCGAAACCCGCGTCTTGCCCGAGCCACTGGAGATCACCTGGGACCGCCTGCATGTCGCCCTGCGGGAAGGACCGCGCTAGCGTATTTTTCCTGTTGCTATCGTGGGAAGGTTCCGGGTGCCCTAGCTTCGTCCGCCCCGGCGACCGAGTCGAACGGGTTGGCTTCAGTGGGATCGAAAGAAGCCCCGTCATCCACCGCCTGAAATTCCGGCGATGCAAACCTCAGCGGCTGCCTTCATATTGCGCGTCGCTCACCGGCTCCATCCAATCCACCATCTTCCCATCCAGCTTCTCCTGAATGGCAAGATGCGTCATCGCCGTCGCCGCCGCTCCATGCCAATGCTTCTCTCCCGGAGAAAACCAGATCGCGTCCCCAGGCCGAATCTCTTCCACCGGGCCGCCCCATCGCTGCGCTCTTCCGCACCCAGCCGTCACAATCAGCGTCTGGCCCAGCGGATGCGTGTGCCACGCCGTCCGCGCTCCCGGCTCAAATGTCACACTCACACCCGCCACCCGCGCCGGTTCCGGCGCCTCAAATAACGGGTCGAATCGCACCGTTCCCGTGAACCAGTCCGCAGGCCCCTTCACCGACGGCTCCGTCCCTACCCTCCGAATGTCCATCAGCTATCTCCTCGGTCTTGTCTCGCGACTCTCGCTCACCGGCCAACCAGCGCTGCATGGAACGCCGGATATCGTGCGCCTTCGATCTTCACCTTGGACGACGCCTCTTCCAGGTCGCGCACATCGTCGCTGCTCAATTCAATCCTCGTCGCCCCAAGGTTCTCTTCCAATCGTTCCAATTTTGTCGTCCCAGGAATCGGCACGATCCACGGCTCTTTTGCCAGCAGCCATGCCAGTGCAATCTGCGCCGGCGTCGCCTTCTTCCGTGCCGCAAATGAGCGGACCACATCCACCAGCGCCTGGTTCGCCATGCGATTTTCCTCACTGAACCGCGGCACGATGCTGCGAAAATCCGTGCTGTCAAATTTCGTATTCGCGTCAATCTTCCCCGTCAAAAATCCCTTGCCCAGCGGACTGAACGGAACAAACCCGATCCCCAGCTCCTCCAGCGTCGGCATCACCGTCTCTTCCGGCTCCCGCCAAAACAGCGAGTACTCACTCTGCAGCGCCGTCACCGGCTGCACCGCATGCGCGCGACGGATCGTCTTCGCTCCCGCCTCCGACAACCCAAAATGTTTCACCTTGCCTTGCGCGATCAGTTCCTTCACCGCGCCAGCGACATCCTCAATCGGAACATTCAAGTCGACACGATGTTGGTAGAACAGATCGATGGCATCCACCTTCAACCGCTTCAGAGACGCCTCCGCCACCTGCTTGATATGTTCCGGCCGGCTGTTCAGCGCATTCCATTTGCCACCGTCTGCAGGATTCGCTTCCCAACCGAACTTCGTCGCGATGACAACTTTTCCCTTATACGCAGCCAGCCCTTCACCGACCAGCTCTTCATTCGCAAACGGACCATACACCTCCGCCGTGTCAAAAAACGCCACGCCTCGCTCCACCGCCGCATGCAACAGTGCAATCATTTCCTTTTTGTCTTTCGCCGGCCCCAGCCCAAAGCTCATCCCCATGGCGCCGAATCCCAGCGCCGATACTTTCAATCCACTCTTTCCCAATATGCGCGTTTCCATGTTCTCTCCTGTTCGCTGTTTCGTTGGTGTTCAATGTCGCAGGCAGTGCTTCCTATCTATTGGGATGCCGCCCGCCTCCACCTCGCTTCACCATGTCAGGAAGAAACAAATTCCCGCCCCAGCCCGCCTCTCTTACACTATTCCCAGCGAGGATTTTTTCCCGTGAGCGATGGCCGCGAGGAACGCGAAGAACAGGAAAAACGTCGCCAGCAGGAGCAACAGGAAAATCGTGAGGACCGCCTGCATCGCGATCCCATCGATCCCTGGCAGCCCGAGCGCCCCGACTCCTGACGCCTCCGCGCCCGCATAGAATTGTCGTCTGTAAAAAGAGCCTTTCTTTGTTGACATAGATAGCCTATGCAAGTAAGCTTCCTTGCATAGGCTATCTATGCCAGAGAGTCAACCCATGGACCGCGACGAAATCCCACCCGGAACTTTATCAGCCCGTGGTGTAACCGGCCATTTTCAGCACGTTCAGCAGCAGAATCCTTCGGTGCAAAATTCATCGATCAGCGGATAGGTTCCATCCGGACGGGCTGGGAGTCGGCTTTGCGGTGCGCATAGGCG
>JAJYUB010000073.1 GCA_021792795.1 Acidobacteriota bacterium
TGAAAGGGGTTGTGAGTCAACTGGAAGCTGGCCTGCCGCAGATGGCGGCAAACACCCAAGCGCTGCGAAGCCTGACGGCATGGCCCTGGATAGTTAGTCTCAACTTGAAAGCTAACTAGAATAAGGCACTGGAATGCTTCTCAACCTTATTCATCTCGGTCGTATCGACTACGCGGAATCGCTGGAGTTGCAGCGCCAGCTTGTTGCGCTGCGCAAGCAGCAGCGGATCGGCGACGTCTTGCTGCTGCTGGAGCACCCGCCGGTGTTGACGTTGGGACGAAATGCCCATCGCTCCAACATTCTGGTCAGCGATCAGGACCTGGCGCGGCGCGGAATCAGCGTTCACGAGATTGATCGCGGCGGCGACGTGACCTATCACGGCCCCGGACAAATTGTCGGCTATCCGATATTGGACTTGCGGGGAGAATTTCCCGACAAGAAAGGGCCGCATCTGGGCGCTGTGGAATACGTTCGTTGGCTGGAAGAGACCTTGATTCGCACCTGCGCGGAATACGGGATGTGGACCCAGCGGATTGCGGGACGCACCGGCGTGTGGACGCTGTCCGGCGGCAGCATTGCAGAGAAAAAGATCGCGGCCATCGGAGTGCATATTTCTCAAGGAATTACTTCCCATGGATTCGCGTGGAATGTGACGACCGATCTGCGGGATTTTCGCTTGATCGTTCCCTGCGGAATTGCGGATTGCGCCGTGACCAGCCTGGAGGAGGAGATCGACGCACATTCTGGAACGATGCCCACCATGGAACAGGCTACGCATGCTGTGGCGCGAAATTTCGGGCGCGTTTTTGGCAAACAGGTTTTATGGACGGAATCGGTGGAAGCGCTGACGCAGGAATCCGGTCAAGGCAACGATTGAAGCTGCGCGTTCGAGAAGGACCGCCTCTTTCCATCCCGCGAAACAGGCCGTCGCACTGGCAGCCGCGGGATCGCCGTTCGGCATCTTGTCATATAGAATGGTGAGTTTAGTGCAATTCGGCACAAAAAATTGTCCGGCGGCAACAAGGAAAACGGAAATTCCATCCCAGACCATCCCTGAACTGAAGTCCGTCGATAGACACGACATTGCGCACGAGCCAACGGGCGACAAACTCTGTACCGAATGATTTGCAGCCGAGGACGATCTGAAAGTGAATGAAAGCAGGAAGGGACCCATGCCAACCAACGTCGTGATGCCGCAGATGGGCGAGTCGATCTTTGAGGGGACAATTACGAAGTGGCTGAAGAAGGCCGGCGAGACCGTGCAGCGGGATGAGCCATTGTTCGAGATTTCTACAGACAAGGTAGACGCGGAAATTCCATCCCCGGCATCCGGTGTGTTGACGGAGATCAAAGTCGCCGAGGGCGCAACGGTTGAAATCAACACTGTCGTCGCGGTAATTGCAGAAGACGGAAACGCCGCTGCATCGACTCCTGCGACGACGGTCGATGCGGTAAAAGAGGCCAAGGCGGATGCGGTTGCTGCAACACCGGAAAAAACGAGGGAGCCTGTCCCTGCTCCGAAAGCGGCTCCGGTTGCCCTGGACGCGGCGAAGAAGGAGGGGCCCACGCCATCAAGTCCAACTCAGGTGACGGGTGGCACCGACGTCGTCATGCCGCAGATGGGCGAATCCATCTTCGAGGGAACGATTACGAAGTGGCTGAAAAAGGTGGGCGACTCGGTCGCGCGGGATGAACCCCTGTTCGAGATTTCTACAGATAAGGTTGATGCCGAAATTCCATCCCCCGCGGCTGGTGTTTTGACGGCCATCCAAGTCCCCGAAGGCGCTACAGTCGAGATCAACACAGTGGTTGCGGTGATCGGCGGCAGCGGCGCAGAAACTTCCGCAGCCGCACCTGCGGCGCCAATGGCTGCAGAAAAGAAACCAGCAGCCACTCAGCCCGCGAGTGCAGCGCCGGCGGCGACTCCTGCCACAGCTCAGGCAAACGCAGGGACGACAGGAGAGCGGCAACGTTCCTCACCGCTGGTCCGACGCATCGCGAAAGACAACAACCTCGACCTGTCTCAGATCCCCGGTACCGGAGCTGGCCGACGCATCACCAAAGACGACGCGCTTGCCTACATTGGGCAACGCGGAAAAAGCTCTGGATCGGCAGCAACTGCCCCGCCGGCGAGCGCTGCCGTACCCTCCGTGGCGCCATCCCTGGCGGCATCCGCGCCTGCGGAAATATCGATACCAGGCGACCTGGTTCCGCTGAGCAAGATGCGTTCGATCATCGCCCAGCGCATGGTGGAATCGAAGCACACCAGCGCGCATGTCCACAGCGTTTTCAAGATTGACATGACGCGGATCGTAAAGACCCGCGAGCGCGAGAAATCCAAGTATGAGCAACGAAACGGCGTCAAGCTGACCTACATGCCATTTATCGCCAGCGCCGTTGTCAGTTGCCTGCGCAAGATGCCGATCGTGAATGCATCGCTGGAAGGCAACGCCATTCGATATCACAAAAATATCAACATCGGCGTGGCTGTCGCACTCGACTGGGGCCTGATCGTTCCGGTGATTAAGCATGCGGAAGAGCGCAGTTTCCTTGGCATCGCTCGCGCCATCGCCGATTTGGCGGCTCGGGCACGCGCGAAAAAATTGAAGCCGGATGAGGTGGCCGAAGGCACGTTTACCATCACCAATCCTGGGATCTTTGGCGAGCAATTCGGCACTCCCGTGATCAATCAGCCGGAGACGGCGATCCTCGGGGTAGGCGGACTGTTCAAGGAGCCGACCGTCGTAACCGATGCGGACGGCAATGACAGCATCGCGGTGCGCCACATCATTCGGCTGACGCTGGGCTTCGATCATCGCGTTATTGACGGTGCCGATGCCGGGAAATTTATGGCCGAGTTAAAGAAGACCCTGGAAAACTGGGACGGCGACATCGGCTGAGAGAATCTCTCTTTCAACGGGGAAAGGCGGGCCAATCGGCCTGCCTTTTCTTTTTCCATAAGCGCAATGTCACAGTGACAGTTACAATTGCGCGGGTGCCCCATCCTTGCGTAGCTAGGGTGGGATAGAGCGTAGCCGGCATTACAGTAACATTGCAAATGCCCTTGCCATACTGTCACAGTGACAGTTACAATTTACTCTTTGCGTCCAGAACATGCTGCACGGCTTCTTCCGCAGTCTTGCCGACAGCGGACAAATGGCCCATCTTCCGGCCTGTGCGGGGAACATGCTTTTCATACAAATGCAGTCGCACGCCGGCAACAGCCAGGGCCAAATCGAAGCGCGGGCCCGTTTCCGGCTCCGCATTCAGCCAAACATCGCCGAGCAGGTTGACGATGGCCGCGGGTTGGACAACCTCTACATTGCCCAATGGCAGGTTGCAGACGGCACGAATGGCCTGCTCAAACTGGCTGGTAACGCAGGCGCGCTCGCTGGAGTGATAACTGTTATGCGGGCGCGGGGCCAGTTCGTTCACCAGCAGATGGCCATCTTTGGCGACGAACATCTCGACCGCCAACAGCCCTTCCAACTGAAACTGCTCCGCAATCGATAGCGCCAGTTCTTGCGCCAGTTTTGCAGTCGTGGCGGGAATGTTGGCGGGAAGCGCGCTCCACACCAGGATCTGCTGCTCATGGAGATTCACGGCGGCTGGATAGGCCTTCATTTCGCCGCGAGGCGAACGCGCGACCATGACGGAGATTTCCATCTCCAGATCGATCGCTTGCTCGACCGCAACTGGACGTTCGCCGAGCGATTTCCATGCGGCTTCAATCGTCGGTATGTCCGCAGGCCGTGTAAAACCAAGTTTTTCCTGACTGCGTCCGTCATACCCGCCATGGGCGCTCTTCACGAAGCAACGACCGCCCAACTCCTGAACGGCCGCATGAAATTCAGTAAGGTCGTGGACGGCGCGATAATCACCGACGGGCAGACCGTGGTCCAGCAGCCATTCTTTCTGCAAAATGCGGTCCTGAATGATCGCCAGCATCCTGGAGCCTGGGCGTACCGGCGCATGACGCTCCGCAGCCTCAAGCGCGGCCACAGAAATCTGTTCGATCTCGAGAGTGACAACATCGCTGCCACGGGCCAGGTCCCCGGCGGCACGCGCATCGTTCCAGGCAGCCTCAAAACAGGCATCGACAACGAAGCGGGCCGGGCAGGAGGGGTCGGGATCGAGCACCTGGATGCGATAGCCCAAAGAACGGGCTGCCATGGCCATCATGCGGCCCAACTGTCCTCCACCGAGGATGCCGATGGTCGCGCCGGGCAGGATGACTTGCCGCTTGAAATCCGGCATCAGAGGGGAGACTCCGACGACGGAAGGGTCTGCTTCAGCACTTCTTGCTTGCGCGCTTCCCGCCAGGCGCAGAGGCGATCGCGCAGCGCGCGATCTTCCAACGCCAGGATCGAGATCGCCAGCAATGCCGCATTCGCAGCCCCCGGCTTGCCGATGGCGAGCGTGCCCACAGGAACGCCCTTGGGCATTTGTACGATGGAAAGGAGTGAATCTACACCCGCCAGCATGGTCGCGGGAATCGGCACACCCAGGACAGGCAGATGCGTCTTGGCGGCCAGCATTCCGGGCAGGTGAGCGGCGCCCCCCGCGCCGGCAATCAGCACCCGCAGCCCCCGCTCTTCAGCAGTCTCTGCGTATTCAAACAACCAATCCGGTGTGCGATGCGCCGAGACCACGCGCGCCTCATGCGCGACGGAAAATTCCTGCAGAATCTCGATGGCAGGCTGAAGGATTTCGTAATCGCTTCGGCTACCCATTACCACGCCGACCAGCGGAGCTCGCTTCATCCGCTGATTATACGATTTTGCGTCGACCGGTCGCTGCCGCGAGAGACCCATTTGCAGGAAGCCTTGCCTGCATCGCGGGCCGAGTTACGAGCATGGCGTGCTTGTTCCTCCGCAAGAAAGCGGCTGCCAGCATGGAGCTGACAGCCGCCAAATTAAGGGATCGGATCGAAGAACTTACTTACGGTGGGGCTATCTGTGTCCACCGCCTCCGCCACCGTGGAATCCGCCTCCGCCACCGTGGAACCCGCCTCCTCCACCACCGTGGAATCCGCCCCCGCCACCGTGGAACCCACCTCCGCCACCGTGGAATCCGCCCCCGCCACCGTGGAACCCACCTCCGCCACCGTGGAATCCGCCGCCACCGTTACGCGCTACTACGCCACCACGTCCACCGTATCCGCCGCGCCCGCCATAGCCGCCACGTCCGCCGTAGCCACCACGCCCCCAGCCGCCGCGACCCCAGTCACCGCGACCCCAGCCGCCGCGACCCCAGCCATCACCACCCCGCCAGCCATCTCCACCCCAGCCGTCGCGATAGTATCCACCTCCCCAGCCCCAGCCATACCATGGGCCGATACCGAGAAAGATGCCGTTATTGAACCATTGCGGGCCGTAATATCCGTAAGGCGCGCACGTATAGGGGTAGGAGTTGTAATAGCCATAGGGGCAGTTCGGCTGCGCATAATACCCGCCATCGTCATCGCCGCCGTAGACAGGTCCGCCGACGCTCAATCCGAAGGACACCTGGGCGCGTGCATAGCTGGCCGGAATCAGCAGAATCCCGAGTAACGCGAGGTACCGTAGATATCGCATAATGACCTCCTTGAAACCCTGCGGAAGTTCCCTTCCCGCCGAGCGGATTCATGCCGTCCTGGCTTTCTGAATTCCGCTACCGTTAAGAACGCTCCTTCACGGGAAAAGTTGCATGTTCATCATTGCACGCCAGGCAAAGGAGTTGCGGCACCAAAATTCTGCAAGGGAACCCGTTCCGGCAACCCGGCGATGCGATCGCATCCCCATATGACTAAAGATCAGAAGAAATCAATCCGGTGCGCTGGCTTGGCAGCCTGCGTCGTCAGCGGTCGATTGAGAAATTCAATCAACCGTGCGGCGGCCCGAAAGCGTGAGACGATCTCCTTACGCAGGGTTGGCTTCAACGCTGTTTCTGCGGGCAACGTGGTCGAAACTCCCCACTGCCGGCAGGCAATCAGGTCCATCGCCGGATGGTCCCTGGGGAAGCCCTTCGGCGGCCGCGTCAGGCGCAGCCCATCGAAATCTGACATCAACCGCTTCAGGTCGCGCGCCTTTGAAAGTCGCCGAAATTCTTCGTGATGCTCCATCAGATGACTGCGGATGGCAAGCAACTGCTCCCGCTCCGGCATGTAGACGCCCGCGGCAATCACCAGTTCTTTTGCGGAGAGATGAAAGTAGAAGCCGCCGCCGGATTTCTTTTCCAGCCCCTGACGCGCCCACCACGCGGAAATGTGTTTTTTGTATGGCGTTTTGTCGGGCGAAAATCGCGTATCGCGGTAGATGCGGAACATGCATTTGGGGGCCGGGCGAATGTGCTCTGGGGCAAAGTCCATCAGGTCGCCGTTGATTTCCTCAATCAGCGCGAGCAAGGGTCCTTTCAGTTCCCTTTCGTATACCTCCTTGCGGGCGTCGAACCAGTCGCGGCGATTGTTGCGCGCCAGACCGCGCAAAAACTGGATGGCTTGCGGAGAGAAATGCGTCGGCATACGCTGATTTTAAAGCGTGCCAGCGGGAATCGCATGACGGATGGCAATCGACCCCTTCGGCCCCATGCATCTCACGTGAAGACCGAGATAGCGAGACGATCGATTCCATCCCCTGAAAGGCGCAGGATGGTTTTCCAAGATCGAATGGCGGCTGGCCAGCTCCTGGGGTCACGGCTGAGTCGATTTGCAAATCGCGAGGGCGTTCTTGTGCTGGCGTTGCCGCGAGGCGGCGTTCCTGTCGGATTTGAAGCTGCCCGCGCCTTGCATGCCGCTCTCGACGTGTGTCTTGTCCGTAAACTCGGAATGCCGGGGCAAGAGGAATTGGCCATTGGAGCGATCGCCTCCGGCGGGGTGTGCCTGTTGAACCATGAAATGATTCGCGCCCTGCACATTCCGCCTCGCCAGGTCGAAGCCGTCACTCAAAGTGAAACACGAGAACTGGAGCGGCGTGAGTATCTCTATCGCGGCAATCGTCCCGCGCTGGACGTGCATGGGCGGACCTTGATTCTGGTGGATGACGGCATGGCCACCGGCTATACGATGCGGGTTGCGGTGACGGCGCTCCGCCAGAAGGAGCCACTGGAGATGATTGTGGCTGTTCCAGTTGCGTCGTCCGCCGCCTGCAGAGAGCTGGCGAAGGTGGCCGATGGGGTGGTATGCCTCTCCGCGCCGCCGGATTTTTATGCCGTCGGTCAGTGGTATCGGGACTTCTCCCAAATCAGCGATGCGGAGGTCTGCAATCTGCTTGACCGGGCCAAATTGCCGGCTGGGCCATCTCCACTCTGACACGCATCGAAGATGCCCAATCGCTCGTCTTCTGACCGATAGAGGGAGTAACTGTCACTTCGATTCCCGTCCGGCTACACGATACAATCGAGACTCTATGGCCTTTACGGAACAATACGACCTGGTGATTGTCGGGGCCGGTCACGCGGGCTGCGAGGCGGCCATGGCGGGCGCGCGCATGGGCCTGCGGACGGCGCTGTTCGCGCTGAACCTGGACCTGATCGCGCAAATGTCGTGCAATCCGGCGGTCGGCGGCATTGCCAAGGGCCATCTGGTGCGCGAGGCGGACGCGCTGGGCGGGGTGATGGGCGAGGTAGCGGACGCGGTCGGCATCCAATTTCGCCTGCTGAATACCTCTCGGGGGCCGGCGGTGTGGTCGCCGCGGGCGCAGTGCGACAAGCAGCAATACCGCGTGAAAATGCGTGAAGTTCTGGAGTCGCAGCCGAACCTCTATATCAAGCAGGCGGAAGTCGTCGACGTGGCGCTGGAAGACCTGCCGGAAGCAAAGGTTGGCGCGGCGCATCGCATCGTGCGCGGAGTGAAGCTGCGCGACGGCCGGATTGTCTACGCTGGCGCGACCGTCATCACTACAGGAACTTTTTTGAACGGCCTGATCCATTGTGGCGAAGAACATTATCCTGCCGGACGCAGTGGTGAGCCAGCGGCAGTTTTGCTTGGAGAATCTTTGAAACGTCTGGGCCTGCGCAATTGCCGCCTGAAGACGGGAACTCCGCCGCGCATCGATGGCCGGACGATCGATTGGTCGAAGTTTGAAGAGCAGCCCGGCGATGCCGAACCGACGCCCTTCAGCTTTCGAACGGAAGCGATCGCACGGCCGCAGATCAGTTGCTACATCGCCTTCACCACGCCGGAAACGCTCGCCATTATTCGCGAGAACGTGCATCGCTCGCCGATGTATTCCGGACAGATTCAAGCCACTGGACCGCGCTATTGCCCATCCATTGAAGACAAGGTGGTCCGCTTTCCGGAGAAATTGCAGCATCAGTTATTTCTGGAGCCGGAAGGGCTGCATACGCATGAGGTCTACATCAATGGCATGTCCACATCGTTGCCAATGGATGTTCAGTCCGCCGTGTTGCGCTCCATTCCCGGCCTGGAAAATGCAGAAATGCTGCGACCGGGATACGCCATCGAATACGACGCCATCGACGCCACGGAACTCGACAATGCGCTGGCGGTGAAGAGCATCGCAGGACTGTATCTTGCAGGGCAGATCAATGGGACCTCCGGTTATGAGGAAGCTGCCTGCCAGGGATTGATGGCTGGAATCAATGCCGCTCTGCACGTCAAGGGCGAGCCGTCGTTCGTGCTCGACCGCAGCGAAGCCTATACCGGCATCCTGATTGACGATTTGATTAGCAAAGGAACGAACGAACCGTATCGCATGTTCACTTCCAGGGCGGAGTATCGTCTGCATCTGCGCATCGACAATGCCGACCGCCGACTGACTCCGTATGGGCGAAATCTAGGATTGATCGACGACCACGCATGGAAGGCTTTCCAAGCCAAGCAGGCACGAATGCAAGCCTTCGCACGAATGCTGGCCGCGCAAAAGCCGGACCTGGAACGCCTGGCAGCGAGTTCGCCGGATCTTGGAGCGAAGCTGAGCAGTGCCGTGGCTCAAAGCTACGCACAACTGCTGAAGCGGCCGGAGGCGACCATCGAATCTCTGCGCGCGGTGTTGCCGGACAGTCTTGAGCGAGCAATTTCAGCCGCGTCGAGCGACGACGCGATCCATTTGCAGACCATTGGAAATGTTATGGCAAGCGACCGCGTTCCGGCGCATGTGCGGAATGAATGGAAGGCTGTCGAGACGGAGATCAAGTATGCCGGCTATCTTGACCAGCAGCGCAAGTCGATTGAGCGGATGAAGGGCGCCGAGCACCGCGCCATCCCTGCCTGGTTCGATTACATGGCGGTCAGCGGGCTCTCGCGCGAGATGCAGGAAAAACTGCTGCGGGTCCGTCCCGGAACCATTGGCCACGCCAGCCGCATTCCAGGCGTAACACCGGCGGCCCTGTCTCTGATCAACATCTACATTGAAATCCAAAGCCGCAACGCAGAAGCGGCGACCGCGTAGGAATTGTGCGCAGTGTAATCCTTACTGCTGCGGTTGCGAGTCCGAACTGGAACTATGGTGCAGGCCGGGCAAATGGAATCCCAGGTCGTGGCCGATCGGCTTCCCCGTCGACGTGTCCGTTGACTTTTTTTTGCCCGTCGGCGTGGGCGCCTGGATGATGGTGCGCTGAGAATTGATGCATTCCCAGGTGTTCCGCGCCCGCACATAGACCTGGCTGAAGACGCCCCGCTCGGTCCTTGGCTTGGTGCGACTCAGTTTATTGCCCTGAAACATGCGATCGTACGTCCCGTTCACGACCGCCGCATCTCCCGCCATGCGAACGCTCACCACTTTCTGCGTCAACTGGAAACGCGGTGCGTCCTTCATCATCATTTCGGAGATCTGCTGGTCCCGGTTCGTGACTTCGCCCTTGTCGGAAATGTCGATGTACTGCGGCGCTAGCACCAGTTCCAGCGCGTATTGGTCGTGCTGATAGACGGCTTCATCCCAGCGATCGGCGACCTTCTGCAATTCCGCGACCTGCTGTGTCATTTGCGCCGCGGACTCCTGCAAGGTCGACCCCATGGGCAACTGCGCGCGTGAGGCGGAGGAAGATACGAGGATGGGCCCAAGGACAAGGCCAGCCAAAATAAGATGCCGGGGCAAGGATAGAAAACGCTGAATCGTCAATCGAAAACTCCTCGTGCCGCAATGGAGCCAACGGACCGGGGAATCTGTCGGTCCACTCTTGTTGCCATACATTTCTATTATGATACTGCGCGCGACCGATTTTTCCACTTCTCCACTTCCCGCAGCCGAATTCCACTGATATTTGCATCGGCTACCCGAGGCTACACTCATAAACAGTGGCCACCCTATCTCAACTTTCGCTCGAACACGGACTCCCTGCCAGCGTGGAGGCGGAGCGCACCATCCTGGGCGCCATCCTGCTGGACAATGCCGCGTACAGCGAGGCGGCGGAGCGCTTGGTTGCGGATGACTTTTCGCTGGACTCGCACCGCCGGATTTATGCCCGCATGGGCGAGTTGATCGACGCCAACCGCGCCGTCGACATTATTACCCTAAGCGAGGAGCTGGACCGCCAGAAGGAACTGGAGTCGATCGGCAACCGGGCGTACATCTTTTCGCTCACCGAAAATCTTCCGCGCCGACTGAGCATCGAGGATTATGTCCGCATCGTCAAAGACAAGTCGATCCTGCGTCAGTTGATGGGTATCTGCTCAACCGCGCAGGCGCGGGCTGCCGACCAAAGCGAAGACGCGCTGGACGTGCTGAATGCAACCGAAACCGCGTTGCTGGAAGTTTCCGAACGAGGCATCGCCCAGGGATTTTCCAGCATTCCGGAGATCGTCAAAGGCTCCTTCGGCTCCATCGACAATCTATACAAAGAAGGCCGCGAAGTTACCGGCCTGGCCACGCATTATGTTGATTTCGACCGTATGACCAGCGGGCTGCAGCCCTCTGAGCTGATTATTATCGCGGCGCGGCCTTCGATGGGCAAGACGGCATGGGCAATCAATATTGCGGAAAATGCCGCTGTCCGCGATGGCAAAGTGGTGGGAGTGTTTTCGCTGGAAATGTCGAAGGAAGCGCTGCTGCGCCGCATGCTGGCTTCGCAATCCATGGTCAACATGCGGCATATTCAGACTGGATTTCTCACCCGCGACGACCGCGATAAGCTGGTCGGCGGCCTGGAGCGTCTGGCGGAGGCAAAGATTTTCATCGACGATACGCCCGGCATTTCATTGGGCGAGATGCGGGCCAAGGCGCGCCGCCTGCGCCAGCAGGGGGGCGGCCGGCTCGATTTGATTGTCATCGACTATCTGCAACTGATGAGTGCCAGCAGCGGCGGGCCGAATGGACGTCGGCCTGAAAATCGCACCCAGGAAGTCTCGACCATTTCTCGCGGACTGAAGGCGCTCGCAAAGGAAATGCGCGTACCGGTGATCGCGCTTTCGCAGTTGAGCCGCGCCAGCGAGCAGCGCGGCGGCGACAAGAAGCCGATGCTGTCCGACCTGCGCGAATCCGGCTCCATTGAGCAGGATGCCGACGTGGTGGCGTTTATTCATCGCGACAGCTACTACAATCGCGACGAAGAAGGCGGCGAAGACGCCGAGTCGAAGAACCAGGCGGAAATCATCATCGCCAAGCAGCGCAATGGCCCAACCGGTGTCGTCCGCCTGATGTATATGCCCGAGTTCACGCGATTTGAAAATCCTTATAAGGGCGAAGATGCCGACGTCCCCCGCTACTAGGGTTGAAATTTCCCGCTCGCGACTCATCGGCAATTTCGAATTTCTGCGGTCATTGCTCCCAAATAACGGAAGCGGGAAGCGCGGCGGCGCATCTGCGGCGTCGGGCGATTTGCTGGCCGTGGTGAAAGCGAATGCGTATGGGCATGGCCTGTCGCCATGCGCTCCCTGGCTGGTGCAGGCAGGCGCGAAATGGCTGGGCATCACATCCGTGGAAGAAGGCGTGGCGCTCCGCCGACTTTGCCCAAAAGTCCGCATTCTTGTCATGCGCGGCCTGATGCACGGCGAGGTCGACGCGCTGATCGACGCCCAATTGGCGCCGACCGTCTGGGGTCTGGAGCAACTTGAATGGCTGGCCAACACAGCGCGGAAACAAGATATGGCGCTGGGCAGCGTTCCCATCCATCTGGAAATTGACACCGGCATGACCCGCCAGGGAATTGGCTTGGCGGATCTGGCGAAGTTCCTGCACGCCTTGCAGGGCCTGCCCGCGCTGCGGCTGGCTGGCGTCTACACCCATTTTGCTTCTGCCGATAGGCTGGATGCGGAGCAGGACCGGCTGCAGCGGAACGCATTTCGGCAAGCGGTGGAACAGATTTTTGCCGCGGGGTTTCATCCGCAATGGATTCACGCCGGAAATTCGTCGACCCTTCTTGCGCGTCGATGCGAAGACCTGAGCGGTCTGATGCAGACACACGACGCGAAATTTCTGGTCCGCCCTGGAATCGCTTTATACGGCTATGCTCCCGCGTTTTCAGGCGCGCAGAGCAAAACCCCTGAAACGGCGCGGGCCACGCTGCGGCCGGTGCTGGCGTGGAAGACAGCGATCGCTTCGACGCGGTCGGTGGAAGCGGGAACCGCAGTCGGTTATAACGCCACGTTCGTCGCTCCGACGGCGATGCGGCTGGCGCTGTTGCCCGTTGGATACGCGGACGGATTGAATCGCAAATTATCCAGCACCAATTCCTGTGCCGGCGGCCATGTGCTGATCCACGGGGCCGCCGCTCCCATCGTTGGCCGCGTGTCGATGGATCTCACTGTGGTTGACATCACCCACGTTCCCAACGCAGCCACCGGCGATGAAGTCGTGATCCTAGGTGAACAAGACGGAGGCGGGCAAGCCGGCAAGCGTGTCACCGCCGACGATCATGCCCGCTGGGCGGGGACCATTCCCTATGAAATCCTCTGCGCCATCAGCGCGCGCGTGCCCCGTGTCACTTCCGAATGAACTCCCCGCTGCTAGCATTGAAGAAGAATGCTGAAACAGTTGTACGCGCGATGGATGTACGCCTGGGAGACGAAGCTGACCATGCGGGACACCAACCGCATTGTCCGCCCGCTGGAATGGGGATTCGACTGGCTGGAAGACTGGACGGCAGGCCGAAATCTGGGCATTCCCGAAGCGGTTTTGAGCGGCGAACAGGCGCGGATGCACGCCGCCATGCTGCGGGTGAATGAAAGCATCGTCCAGGAGCACGAGCAGTTCTTCGGCTACAAGACCCCAACCGATTTTCGCCTGGAAGAACGGCACCCCCAGCTTTACCCCACCAATGTGCGCCCGGAAACCTTGCGCCAGGATGCGGAATTGAAGCAGTTGGCCGCCGAAGGCAAGCTGCCCAAGGCGCGATTTCTACGCTTCACCTCGCCGGTAAAGACGCCCTATCCGGAGAACGATCAGGTCAACGCGCGTTGGTATCCCGCGCCGCCGGAAAAGCAACCAGGGTCGCCGCAGCGCCCGCAGCAGCCGAAACGACCGAAGCAGGCCATCATCGTCATGCCGCAGTGGAACGCGGACGCCTTCAGCCATAACGTATTGTGCACCCTGTTCAACCGCTTTGGGATTTCGGCGCTGCGCCTGTCGAAACCGTTCCACGACGTGCGTCGTCCGGCGGAACTGGAGCGTTCCGACTACGCCGTCAGCGCGAATATAGGGCGCACCATTACGGCCTGCCGACAGGCGGTGGTCGATGTTCGCAGTTGCCTGGACTGGCTGGAGCAGCAAGGGTACGAGCAGTTCGGCGTGCTGGGCACCAGCCTGGGCTCCTGCTATGCGTTTATTGCCAGCGCGCACGATGCGCGCCTGCGCGTCAACGCCTTCAACCACGCATCCCTGTGGACCGGCGATGTAGTGTGGACCGGGCAGAGCACGCGCCACGTCCGCGCCGCCTGCGAAGCGGCCGGCCTGACCCACGAGGACCTGCGAATGTTGTGGAGCGGCGTCAGTCCCATGGCCTACATGGATGAGTTTGCCGGGGCCGATGCTAAAGGCGGGCCGCTCGACCGCACGCCGCCCTGGCCGAGGAAGCGCGCCCGTGTCATTTACGCGCCGTACGATCTGACGTTTCTGCGGGAATTTTCCGAGGCGGTGCTGCGCGAGTTCGCCAAACGCGGCGTCGATTTCGACGCGAAAATCCTGCCCTGCGGCCACTACACCACCGGCGAAACTCCCTATAAATATATCGATGGCTGGTACCTGGGCTCGTTCGTCTACACCGCCTTCAAAAAGCTCGCGCAGGAAGCAGTCGCGCCGCCGCGGAAGCTGCAAAACGAGAAGGAACTTATCTCGCAGTGATCGCGACTCAAGTTCCAACCGTTTGGTCTTAGCGCGGGGGCTACAATTCTCTGTATAACAAAGAGGCATTGGAGAATATGCGATGAACTGGACGATGCGCGCTTCAGTGACGATCTTGCTGTCATGTTTCATTGCTGGATGTTCCAGGTCGTCAACGTCTGGCAAATATGTATCTCGAAGCTCAAACGAAGTCGATATGCTGGATCTTGTAGAGGCCCCTGCAGGACATTTGAGTGGAACGCTTGTTATTTCCGCTACTAATCAGGATGGCATTCGCAAGCCTGACGTGGCTCGTATCGTTTCTGGAAGTATTTACCGTGGCAACGTTTCCCTGCAAATTGGTAATAATGGCATTCTTTCAAGTCAATTCAACGCTGTAGGTTCTCTGAGTGGCGACGAGATGCGCCTTGACTTTGGTGGCAACACGGAGGATTTCCAAAAGACGTCGCCACGCAAGTACGAGTCCGCGTTGGTGGAATTGGATCAACACGGAGACAACATAAAACAGAAGTATGCAGCGATTAAGGAGGCAAAGGACTTAATTAATTACGTAGACGCACTGGACGCAGAATTGCAAGGTTTCATTAGCTGGGGAAATGACCGAATAGCCCGTGTCTCAAATGCCCGCAATTGGTATGCTATCCGTGTTACTCAATATCAGAAATGCGTAGCCTTTGTACAGCCACTTGCACTACGTCACGTCCCATCGTGGAAGTGGCAGTCTTGCGTGCTCAATCTGGACAATGATAGCTATAACCGCCAGCAAGCTGGCGATGCCATTGCGCAGTTACAGAATAAAGAACTTATGGGGGAGCAAGACTTGAATGCTAGCCAAAGATATTTGAAATTTTGAAACCAGCGGTCGCCTGTCCGATGATCTTGTTATCCCGACGAGAGCAAAGGGAGGCGACCGATGGAGAGGTTCACCAAGCTGTTTGGCAGCCTGATCGTTTT
>JAJYUB010000017.1 GCA_021792795.1 Acidobacteriota bacterium
TGGAAACCCAGACCCGAAGGGCGTTCGCCGTGGCGAACGAAGCAGAACATCGAAGCGCCGCCGGGCGCGGGAACAGCACCGAGCGAGTGACCGAGGGAGAGCAGGGAAAAAACTGGAGGAATGGCGCTCGTACCGAAACTGTCCGCAAACTGGGGCGATTGCTCAGGACGCACTTCAGGAAACCGCCAACGATCAAATCTTCTGTCTCGCCGCCGTCCAAGCTACAAGCAACCAGCGCGTGCAATGCACGCACACGAAACCGCATCCCGCTTGCAGCCTGCCCAAAGATAGGACCAGACACGGGCGACCGAGGCGATGGAACGTAGCAGATACCATCCGTTGTCGGCATGGCAAGCAACTCCGCTACGAGCCGCATGGGAAAGTTCGTTACCGCTGGCATGGCGGGGCCTCGTTCCGATGCATCACGATCTGGTGGATCGCCACGATGAGGTTGCAGACCGCCGGATACCATGCAACCATCCCAGTCTGTCGCCACGGCGACCCCGAACATACAAAGAGGTATCGCATGGTCATCTCCCGAATGCCTGGTCTTCGCGGCAGTAAGTGATAACGAGGCCGAGAGGATTGGTGAGCAGCATCTGGTTCGGTACTTCATCGCGGAAGCCGTAGACCACATTTGCTGTCCAACGTTCGCGGCGTTGTTCCTCGATATCGCCGGGCGTGCGGAAGATTTTGTCGAACTCGATCTCGGCGCGATAGGGTGGCTGCCGCAGGTCTTCTAAGACAACCGAGTGAATTTCAATATCGACGTTCGGCTGCGACGGGTCGAGCAGAAACGATTCGAGCGTCTTGGCCTTCTGGTAGCGCTGGATCGTGGCACTCTGGAGCTGGTTCGAGAAGAAACTCAACGACTCGGCAAAATCGCGCTGCACTGTCGCGTGGTTGCGCCCGTAGTACAACTCGGCCCATTGCGCGAGATAATACTTGCTGACTCGATCAATGGGAATCTTGGCGAAGTCGTCATACTGCATCACCTGGCCACGCCCGGTATCGGAGACCGAGATGACGAGCGGCTTCAATCGAAGCGCAGCGGTCTGGGTACGATAGAAGAGCGCAATCAGAGCGAGCGCGACGACGGAAAGCACCAGCAGGGCCACCTTGAGGTAGGTGTTGGTCACCACCGGCTCGGCATAGAGTTCGAGATACTTCTGCCCCGCATCTGTGATTGGATAATTGTTTTTTGTCATGTTCGTTACCCCAGTGGGTTGACCCACGTTCCGGTGCGTCCGCTCAGGATGGCCCCGGTCAGCTCCGGGATTTTGAAGAGGCCGAAGATGCAGACGAACAAGGTCACGATCAGCGCGGGCAGAATGGTGAATGCGTTCGAGATGGAGATCGGACCAATGACGCCGAGCAGTGCCAGCAGGACCTTTGCAAAGATGAAGATGAAGGCGCTGGCGATGACCTGATAGAAACTGAATCCGAGAAATGCCTTGAACCATCCCCAGAAAAGGAAATCCAACTTCGGCACGATGAAGAACGGAATGAAGATCGGCCCAATCAGCACGCACACGGCGCTGGCGACGAGTCCATAGGCAATTACTGCAAAAGCCACGGCCTGCATCGCGGCTAACGCAATCGCGATCACGAGAAACGTCAGTGTCTCGTGAAAGTCGAACTCGCCGGGAGGCTGGCCCAATTGTTCCTCGGCATGGGTGACCGCGTCGGCAATGACCTGCGTCTGATTGCTTTCTATCTGAGCAGACAACTGCAAGGCTTGTTGGGTGATCAACTCGCTGAAGCTATACCCCATGCCGGGAATGGGCGAGGAGTAGTACGTCAGCATGCCCAGGCCGAAGGAGATTACCAGGAGCAGGTTGGCGAACTGGCCGAAGTGAAAGCTGCCATAAAATCCCTGCGCGGTCGCAAGCGCGTTCTGGATGCCGAACCAGGCGATCATGATGACGGCGAGGCCGCGAAACATGTCGAGGCCCATCGTCTGGATCGCGGGGCTGTTGGTCGCGAGCAACTGGTTGATGGCTTGGCCGAGAAAGGTAAAAGGGTTCGGGTCCATAATCTGTCCTTTTGGCTCAGTGTCCATTCGGGCTGAGCGAGATCGCGTGTATCGAATCGCTGACCCCGCCGGTGATCTGTTGCATGGTGTTGGGGAAGTTCTGCTGAAAGTAGATGGCTTCGTTGATGGCCCGGTTCTGGGAATCGATCTGCTGCTTCTGCGCAACGAGTTGTTGCTGCACAGAGGCGGCGAGAATCTGGTTGGTGTCCTGCTGCGAGTGGATTTGGAGCAGGGTTGCCGTATTGATCTTGCCCAGCACGGCCATCTCGCTCTGTTGGGTTGGGTCGGTCGAATAGGTGTCGGCATCGAGGTTCGCCAATTTCTGCGCCAGCGCCTCCGAGTTCGACCGGATGGCGCCGAGCGTCGCAAGCGTGCTGGTGGTTGTCCCTTGCGCCAGTTCCGACGTCGCGTATTGGTTCTGGATGGTGGCCTGTGTCTGCGCATCCTGTGCGGCAAGGCCGCCGCCGGGATAACTTTGAACCTGCACAACAGCATCCCGGTAGCCTTGCGCTGCCTGGGCAGGCGAGCCGATATCAAGCGCATTCACCCAGGCAGAGGTATTGCCGTAGGTGTTGGGCGCGGAGAGGTTCGTCCACAGCGCGAAGTCCGTGGCATAGCGAGCGGCCAGGTCCTGCGGCATCTGGGACATTTGATAGGCGAGATTGTAGGCGGAGATGATCTGGTCGCGGGTCTGAACAGCGGTGGTGTACATCTGCTCCAGTTGGCCGAACTCCTCGACGGCCTCCCCGAAATTCGAGGCATCGAAGACGGCAAACTGCGCATGCGCCGCAGGCGCGAGCAGGGCGAGAAGCGAGAAAATAAGACAAAACATTCTGGCGGGCTTCATGAAAATATTCCATTTCTGCAATCCCTAATGCGAATGCGGTTGGTGCTTTCTGGCTGGGACAGCGCGGGCAAGTTGCCGGTGTCGGCACCGGCAGCAGCCCAACGCGCATTGGTTGGAACCGACGCGGGCGTAATGCAGCGGCGATGGCTTGGGAGGCTGCGTGCTCGTGTCGCAACCGGCCAGGAAAAAACATGCAGAGAGAAGGAGGATGAAGATGCGCATCAGAAATCTCCCGGCATGGTGTGGTTTTCATACGCCGGCAGCAGCATGTCCTGCGTGAGATAAACCTTGATGCGATGGCCTTCGCGGATGGTGATCGTCGGCAGGATGTTGATGAAGCGG
Organism: Acidobacteriota bacterium; assembly: GCA_021792795.1. GTDB lineage: Bacteria > Acidobacteriota > Terriglobia > Terriglobales > Acidobacteriaceae > JAKAAZ01. The sequence goes on from JAJYUB010000017.1 coordinate 3,225, forward strand.
TCGAGAACATTCGCGCCCGACTGCGACAGGCTGGAGGCCACGCCCTGCTCATACATCGCCGGGCCACTGATGTTATAGCCGCTGCCGTAAGTAGTGGCCTCCGCCGCGCCTGAGATGATGCCGAGGGCAATCGAGGCCCCGAATATCTGCACGTAATGGTTATTGACTTGATCAGAGAGGCCGGTGGCCCCGGCCTGATCGAGACCGTGGAACTGGTCGAGATCGACCGAATAACCATCGGGCATGAGCATGCGATGGAAGCGGACGGCCAGCCGCCGCTGACCGAAACCCGAGATCTTCTGGACATCGCCCAACAGAAAAGTGCCAGCAGGGATCAGGACATGCTGCCGGTTCTGGCTGTACACGGGGTTGGTCACCATGACCTTCACCGGCCCGGAGAAATCGCCGACCAGGCGGTTGACCAGCGTGGTATCGAGGATGGTGCCCTCGAACAACACATAGGGCTGGCCGTGGGCGGAATTAAGATTCACTTCCGGCGGACGCTTGACAGTCGCGGCAGAAGTGCCAGAGGTATTTGTATTGCGTGACACGCCGAATGGCAGGGCCGTGCCGGAGGTGTCTATCCTCGGTTGCGGCAATGTCTGCGCGGAAGCGCTCTCACTGCCAATGCTGGTTTCTGGATTCTGCTCCCACGGACTCCGCGCCATGTTGTCATGCGATGGAGCGGCATTCGGTGTCACCAGGTTCGAGGCGAAGCGCGACTTGAAAGCCAACGCCTTCTCCGCATCCGCGATGGGGTCACGGGGTGGCTGGGTATCGAGCGGCCTTTGTGGATATGTACCCGTGACTGTTCCATTCTGTCCTCCCGGTGAGAGATTCGCATTGGCTACTGTCCGTCTCTGGGCTTCCACCTGCCTTTGCTCCGCCGTCAGGTCTTCCTGGAAGCGCTCGATATTGCGTTGGCTGGCCTCTGTCGTCGGAGCAGTGGACGCCGGCGCGAGCACCTTCGCTGCTGATTTGGCATGGTTCTTCGAGAACAGCACAGCCAGCAGGATCACCACCGACAGTCCGGCGATCAGATAGCTCTGACTCTGTTTCGCCACTACGCCGCGTGGCTGCGTGCGCTGGTCGCGGAACTGCGCGTTCGCTGACACTGTCTGTGCCGCTATTTCTGGGGACTGTTTTTCCTCTGCCATCGACCTCACCTACTTTCCTTTGTGTGCAAATGCGAGTTTTTTCTTGCCGATCTGGAGATAGCCCTTGTCAACGACTTGCGCGATCACATAGGTGTTGTCCTTGAGTTGAAAACTGATGAGATCTGGTTTGCCATCTTTCAGTTCGTAGACCGCGAATTTCTCAGGGGCCGATGACTTGATGTAGGTGAAATGGTCATCGTGGTAGATGGCCTGGACGTTGAAGGGCCGTTTGTTCTTGTACTTGTAATCGAAGACCAGATGCTCGACGGGATAGTTGGCGCGGAACTGCTCGACAGACTGCTTCGCATTCAGTTCCGCGGCCTGCGCCTGAATACGAGCCGCAGCGACCTCAGACGCAGGCACGAATGTTTCCGGGCCGCGCACACTGGCGAGTGTCGAGGGGTCGGACGGTTCGATCACGACCTTCAAATCTGGATCTGCCGTCTCGACATCGTCAAGCGTGAAGGAGTAGACGTTGCCTTTGTCGGTGATCAGGTTGAGGTTCGAGTGAATGCCTTCCTTTGCCGGATGGAGAAAGCAGTAATTCTGGACCGCATCCAGAATCCAGAAGTCCTTATCGCCGGTGGCGACTTCTAGAATCTTCTCCGATGGCGGCAGTGTAATCAGCGTGGTGTAATGCATCTTCGCGCGGATAGAGATGATGTCATTCGCGTGGTAATGCACGATGCGGGCGGTCTGCTGGGCGTGCGCGGCAATGGCCGCCAACGCCAGCAATCCTATCAGATAAGATTTTGTGTGCATGGTGCTCCTCATTGGGTTGCAGTTGGATTGGGATAGTCGTGGGCCAGATGCAGCAGTCCCTGCTCCGGCCCGTAGCGGGCGAAATACTCCTGCTTGCGCAGGTTGTCGCGGGAGTTGTTGGTGGCGATCCAGTACGTCAGGGCATCGACTTCAAGCACCAGTTTCTTCGTGTGACCTGACTGCTTCAGTAAGAGGTCGCGCTTAGGTACGAGAGATTCGAGCAACTCTAACTCTGTATCGTTCAACTGGAAGATGTCTGCGTAGAGTTTGCGATCCATGTTCGGATTGGCAAGAAAAATCTTCGTCGGGCAGGACTCGTGGACGATGTGCAACATCTCGGACGCGGCCATCTCGACCACGGACTGCGTGGCCAGAATCATCGCAGCATTTTTCTTGCGCCACGTTTTTTCGGCGCGGACAATCCACTCGCGGATGGTGGTGTTTTTCAGGAATATCCACGCTTCATCGATCACGAAGCACTTGAAAGTCGCCGTGTTCTCGGGCTTCTCAATCTCAGAGGACGCCTGGTGCAGCACGTAAAATAACAGGGGCTCCAGCACATCCGGCGCATCGCTCCAGCCATCGAAGTTGAAGGTCTGGAAGCGCGAGAAGGTCAGCGTGTCCGCGACGTTGTCGAACAGATGGCCGAACTGTCCGGCTTGCGTCCATCGATGCAGCCGTTCGCCCAGAGGCCCCAGGATCGAAGCAAAGTTGGTCAGCGTCCGAATCTCGAGCGGCAACTGGTATACGCGCTCGACAGCGGCATAGAGCGCCTTTTCCTCCTCCGGCGTCAGCGCATACTTGCCCTGAGCCTCGATCAAGACCTTGGTGAACAAGTAGAGAAAATTCAGGTTTTCGTGCGTAGGTTCCAACGAAAACGGGTTGATCTCGAAGCCGGGGTTCTTCAGACCGACGTTCAGGTATGTGCCGCCATAAACTCGGGTCAGTGTCTCGTAGCTTCCACCAAGGTCGAAGATGAAGGTCAACGGACTGTATTTCTGGAGCGACTCCAGTAAAAAATTCAGCAGGAAACTTTTACCGGAACCCGTTGCGCCAAGCAGCAGCGTGTGCGCAACATCGCCCGCATGCAGATTGAAATAGTATGGCGTCGCATGCGCCGTTTCAAGAACGGCGAGATGTTCGCGTTCGAGATGCGCATTCCACTTGGAACCGGAGTCTATACTGAACAAAAATGACAGATCGGCGTAGTTCGAGTTCAATGCCCACTGTTTGCGCAGGTTGAAGTGTTTGTTGCCAGGAACCCTGGCGAAGAATGCGTTCAGCAGGTTGTATCGTTCTTCGTACAACAGTCCGTCGTGCTGGGTGAGGAGCTTCTGAAATTCCGCACCGGCATGTTCAACCTTGGCGTGGTCTTCGTCGTAAATCACCACCGTCAACGTGAATTCGCCGAAGGACTTTCCTTCCATGCCGAGCGCAGTCAACGCTTCGCCCAACTCGGCGACAGCGGCCTCTTTCGAGTCATCGACCAACTCCTCACGTGGGCCTGCGTGCTTCTGGTCCTGCAGGTTGGAAAGAAAGCTGGTCTTTGAGTTGTGGTGGTGACGGCGGCGCTTGTTGATTTCCTTGCGTGCCCGCGCGTTATCGACTGGATGCCATTCGGTCACGACATGGAAGTTGGCCGGGACATCCAGCAGGCCATGCAACAGCAGGGGCCGCGTCTCGCTCGGCAGTTCTTTCAGCGTGAGCACACGGACATAGTCGTCATCCAAACGCAGATGACCGCGATGAGCTTCCAGTTCTGAGTCGCACATCTGCCAGTCGAGGTAGCAAGCGCCGCGCAGTTTACTGTTTTCAATCTTTGAGGGGCGGAAGTTGACGAAGCGCCGGACAAGCCGGAAGGCTTTCTCCGCCCCTTGCAGCTCGATCTCCGTGAGATCGCTGAGCTGCCCACTCAAACTCTGGACCTTCTGTTGTAAACGCATCCGGTCACGTTCGATCTGCTCATACAAGAACGTGCGTTCCTTATTAGCCGAGAAAAGCGCATGCAAGCCCCGCAGGGACGAGCGTGGCGATTTCGGCAACTGCGACAGCGCGTGCAGCAGTCCGGTCTTGGCATAACTGCCATCGACCATCACGATCCAGAAAATTTCTACCGAGTACAGTCGGTCTGCTTTCGCTCCGAGAAAATCAGCGCGTTGCTCCACCGCTGCCCGCACCAGCGGATTCGTGTATTCGGCATGCGGTATCTCCGGCCGGTTGTGACGGAAGAGAATCTGATACAGCCGGGTCTTTTCATTGAGCGAGCGAAGCGCCGCTTCGAGGCGTTTCACCACGTAATCCTGACCCGCATGATTGAGGCCCTCTGCATCGATGCCGCCGATTTTCAGAGCACACCCGAGGTCGCCTGATTTCGTCAGGAAACAGTGCTCGTCCCAGAATCCGTACAGGTTCACCTGGGACATGAACGCCCCGGCTTCCTTCCAGTCCTTCGTGATGGTGTCAATCTTGAACATTTCGCCTCTTGATCCTGATTTCTGATGGCTCCCATTGCATCGGGTCGTAGCGTCTGCGGAACTTGCCGGAGTTGAAAAGCACGCGCAGGATTTCGACATCGTGCTTCGTTGCTATGCGGGCGATGACGACGCCGACAATGAACAGCAGAATGCCTCCGAGCAACGAATGCAGCAGGGAGAAGACGGCCCCGCCCGCAACCAGCGCGACGAAGAACAGCCGCCGCTCCGCGCCCAGAATGGTCAGCGGGCGGTTCATCGCTTTATGCACTTTGTTCTTCCGTGAACCGCCTGCTGCCATCTGTCCTCCTCCTTTCCGCTCATCATGTTGTTCGTGGCCACTACGCCGGAAACAGCCAGGCCATAAAGTTGACCGCGCCGATGGCCATGCCGATGCCGAAGACGATCCCGGCCAACATGCGCTTCGATTGGCCCTCGCCATAGGCGAACATCAGGCCACCAACCACAATGGCAACCAGAGATAACCCTGTGGCGATCGGACCGGTGAACGCCTGCTCCAAAACGTTGACCGCGTTCTCCCACGGACTGCCGCCGCCCGCTTGCTGGGCAAATGCAGGCGTGGCAGCGACAAGCGCAGCCGACGCTACGAACATGGCTCTCTTTCGTGCGGAGAGGCTGGTCAGGAGTTTCTTGATACGAATGGACACGGTGGTTCTCCCTTCATTCACTCGATTTTTGCGGGGTCCAGTCAGGCAAACTCCGCGTCTGAGGTGAACGTAAGGCCGCCGGGCCAGGGGTGGGTCGGAAAAGTTTTCCGTGAGATTTCCGAAAAGGAAATCGGGGACCGGGGATTTTGTGATAGAGCGACAGGGATTTTCAGGTAGGAAGGTATCGAAGTCGTGCGGAGGTTACAGCCAACAGACCGCCATTGCAACGCTGATATTGGGAAGGTTCTTTTCGAGGTTGGCCCAGCGATGGCGCCGACTCCGGTATAGGCGACGATACGAAAGTTTACTTATGACAGACAGCGATCCGTTCGACAATGCTTCAATTCGTGGAACGGCCTGTTGTCAACAACTGAGATCAAGCGTCCGTAATCCTCGGTCTTCGCGGGTAACACGATCAGATCCCATGACGGCCTAAGACAGCTTTCTGTTCTCAAGCATCGTGAACATTTCACTTCTTGTCCGCCATTGATCCACACAGGCTAAGAGCCTAACGAAGCTAAACCAAACATTGAAGAAAAATGCATCGACAATGTCCTTTTGATCATTTTGAATGTCTCGGCCGTGATGGATCAATCCTGAGCGAATTTTGTAGAACTCATCGACGTTCTGAATTATTTTCCTACGCTCGTCAACTGTATTACCCACGAGAAAAGCCATTCTTTCGCCGAGGTTCTTCTGTATCGGCTCGCTGGAGTTTCTAAGAAACAGCGATTCGGCAGCAGCAACCACAAAAACAATTTTGTGGACAACTTCTGTTGCAACGGAATGCCGAGCATGAAGCTGTAATGCTCCGTAGAGATCAGATCGAAACTCAGTTCTGGTTCGCTGTAATGCAAGTTGGTGCAAAGTTTCGAGTACTCCATCAAGTAATGGCATTTGACGCGCCTCATCTACGTTCCATGCTGCTGGGCCTTCCTCCACCGTCGCTTGGCCGATGCTTCGGATATTGCCATTTTCAACGACAATATCCTTTGATGTACGGGTGTTCTCTTTGCCCATAGGGAGGCAGTGACTCGTAATTCGGCATGTCCAGTTAACCGGCGAAAGAAATCTAAGTAGCGCTACCGCTTCATCTGCATCAGCATGCGCCGTTTCTATCGCTTTTCTAGGCTCAGCTTCCACATTGATGCGGGCAGCAATGGTCCCCTGTAAGCCCGAGCGCTCTCTATTGAGGGCGAGTTCTATTTCAGGTTTGCGGTTACGATCAACTTCCGGAATACGTGAGTACCAGCGATCCAACATCGACCTAGTGATCGTGAGGAACTGAACATCTCCAATGGAAAAATCATGGGCTGAATAAGTCCTATAAACAGGAACCCAAATCTCGTGGCGCTTGGTCTCTTCTGAACATCGCCTTGCGATAAATTCGGTTAGGGGATCTGTTCTCTTTGCCTCTAAGGTTTCCTGCAACCAGATGAACACCTCATCAAGTACAAATTGCGTTGAAACACGACCTTTTAATGGTGCGGTGCGCTCTAGCATAGACGCGAGCTGTTTGATGGCCTCGAATCCTTCTCCATCCCATCCCACGCGATGTCCACCCGATTCCCAGAAACGTCCGGTTTCTTCGCCGAGACCGTTTACAGAATGTTCACGGATGGCGATGCTTCCAATCATGTCCTGCTGTGTGAGATTTGCAACTGGATGGATATCAGTCCTCTGGAGACGAGGTGGTTGGGTTCGGCCAAAAGTGCCAACCTTAGCTAGTATATCTTGGGCGAGCTCTGTGAACCTTGCTGCAGCCTGTTCAATAAATTCGATTTTCGGCGATTCGTGAGGCTTCATAGTGAACTCTACGGAAAACGTCTAATATAAGCGCTCCCATTGAATCATCCCACACAAGCGGCGGCCATGATGCCCTAGTGTCATGGGACAAGGGGCGGAGCGAATCCCGGCGGGATATCCTCACTTTCAGCAAAGTCGCCTTCGCATCAACTGGTGCCCCCCCCGAGTAGCACACAGCATGGCATTCCCACGATAATCAGCGAAAGAGCCGCGTGCTGGCGCGAGTCAAGACACGATCATGCTGGATGGAACTCCGGCATGTCTTGACGTGGGCCGGAGCGCGGCCAGAATCATGCAGTCGTGGGAATGCCACGGGAGAAACGCCTCGCGGCAATCCTTTCATGGACGCGCTGCATGCGCGCCGACGCCGCTGCGTGGTACGTCTCATCCAGTTCTATTCCAAGGTATCGGCGGCCAGTCAACAGGGCTGCAGCGCAGCTCGATGCCGAACCGCAGAAGGGATCGAGCACCAACTCGTCCGGCAGCGTGAATGCGCGAACCAGAGGCACCAGTGAGACAACTGCTTTCTGGGTGGGATGGAGAGCATCGCCGGTATAGAAAAGCCGCTGCACATCCGGTAGCGGATTCTTCGGCAGCGGCGGTCTGCCTTTCGCCAGCAGATACGCCTGTTCGTGCTGACACTTCATAAATTTCGCGCTCGACGCGTAGCTCTTGCGAAATACGAAGTGCCCCACAGGGTGAAATCCTGCGCCGCGCCATGCATCGAGAAAATCATCGGCGCGCGGCCAGCCGTAGAAACATACCATCAAGCGGTTCTGCTTCAGTACACGATACGCCGCTGCCATGGCGGGTTTCAGCCAGTTGTCGTCCCGGTCATTCTGGAGGGTTCGTCCAGTCCGGTCGCGGTAGTTCACCAGATACGGCGGATCGGTGAGGATGAAATCGACGCTCTCGGCGGGCAGCCGACGCATCGCTTCGATGCAGTCGCCGTGCAGGATGCGGTTCGTTGCGTGGTCCTCTGTTGTGCGGATTGTGGTGGTGATTGTCATGGTTTCGATCTCCATTTTCTGCCCGTGTCTTTGAAACTCTCAGGGCACACCGGGCGAAGCCATGCAAGGGTCCGGCTCCCCAGGCCAAAGGTCGCTTTTTGGGAGGGCAACCGAAAGAAATTTGTCCGCGTACTGTGCGACAAATTTGTTTGGGGAGGAACCGGAAAAGCAGAGACCTGCCGTGCCGCCAGGGCGCCGGGTTTTGACCCGCAGCAGTGCCTGAGAGCGCAAAAGATCGGGAAGGGCATGAGTGCCACTGCTACGCACATAATTCGCAGAGACCCCTATGAACACTGCATACTGTGAGGATGGCGACCTCTTGCTTCGATCACGCGACTGCACCAGAAACTATGCGGATGTCCTGCCAGGAAATCTCACGGAAAAATTTTCCGAGGAAAGTGTCTGGCAGCCGCCTACTCTGGGCACAAGGACGGAACGCATTTGTCCGAAGGAGCCTCCATGCGCGATTCCTTTCTATTAGCAGCTCAGTCCCTTTCAGGACTACATCAGGAACAGGCAGACCCGTTCGATCTCGGCGAGCGTCTACTGACCGCGCGAGAAGTGGCAGCGCGACTCGGTGTCTCCGAACGCTGGCTGCGCGACCATGCCACGCGGCGCAATCCACGAATACCAGCTATCAAGCTTGGCCCGCTGGTGCGTTTCCGCTGGACGGACGTTCAGGCGTTCGTTGCGAAACTTGAGACCGAAAAGAACTTCAAACATCGCTAAAACAATGGTTTAATGGAACCGTTCTCCACGGCCAAGGCAGTACCAGAAATGGAGAATAGCAATGGCAATGAAATATCAGAAAGGCACCGTCTACCTTCGGGGAACGCGGGTGAAGATGTGGTACGGACAGTACCTCGTCTACAGGAAAGACCAAAACGGAAAGGAGATACGCAAGCAACGCAATGTCCGCATCTGCCCCAAAGCCAACACGCCAAAATGGAAGGCGGAGCAGATGTTGCAGGAAATCATCCTGAAGGAGAGCCAAGGTCTCGGTCCGACACCAACGCTCCCTCCCGATGATTCTGTCACGTTCCGCTGGTATGTGAAACAGCGGTATATCCCGATGCGGCAGGGGGGTTGGAGTCCGGCTTACAAGAAGACGAACACCTACCAACTGGAGCATTATCTGATCTCGCACTTTGGGGATCTGCCGCTACGCAATCTCAGTACGTTCGAGATTCAGGTGTGGCTGAATGGCATAGCGGAAAAGGGATATTCACAGGCAGTCGTTCGCCAGTGCTTTTCCAACATGCGTGCAATCACCCATATGGCCAGGAAACAGAAGTATCTGGCCGAGGACCCCGGAGAAGACGTGACCATGCCGTTGACCGATTTCGTAGAAAAGCCCGTGATGACGCGAGATCAAATTCTCGCGCTGCTCGGGGCCATCGAGGACGTGCATGATCTCTGCCTGATGTACGTGGCCATCTTTTGCGGGCCGCGCACCAGCGAGGCTATGGGGCTGCAATGGAAGTCCTGGACGGGAACTGCTCTTATGCCCTACGGCACGGCGTATGAAGGGCAGTTCTACAAAGGGCGCTTCAAAACAAAGGCCAGCAAAGCACCCATCCCTGTTCCCGAGCAAGTCAGGCCGGTCATCGAAGCATGGCGGAGAATCTGCACCGACTCCTCGCCGGAAGCGTTGATGTTCCCGACCTTCGGGCGAGGAAACCGTAAGGGAGAGGCCGTACCGCGCTGCGGGAAAAACTTCCTGCGGTGCCGGATTCGCCCGATCTCTCGCAAGCTGGAGATTCCAGATCGGCTGGTCACCTTTCAGGTGATGCGCCGGACGATGGGGACGGACATGCAGCATCACGGCTCGCTCAAAGACACTCAGGGCGCGTTACGCCACTCCAGCATCAAGACAACTGGCGATGTGTATGTGCAGACCATCGATGAGAGTGTTGCGCGGGCGGTAAGTTCCAGGACCACGGCGGTGCTTGGCAGTTGGACAGCCCCGGCTGAAAGGCTGGGACTGACGGGCCGGAACATCCGGAGCGTGCCACTGGCAGAGCAACAGCAAGAAGGTCGGATCGCAATTTGACGAAGTTTGACGAAGTTTTTGGGAGGGAATGATGCAAGTTGTTGATTTATTGGCTCCTCAGGTAGGACTCGAACCTACAACCCTTCGGTTAACAGCCGAATGCTCTGCCATTGAGCTACTGAGGAGTGAGGACGCGATGGGATTCGTCTACATCGTAAGGTAACAAATCGCCGGACCATCGTCAAAGCGAACCATCGTCAAAGCGATCGGCGAATTTTTCCATGTTTCCTGTATCTATTTCTGTGCAACCCGGGTTTGACCGCAAGATCGAATTGCTATCATCAAAACCGGAGAAGATTATGCAAACTGTCACGCCAAGAATTTCCCGTTTAGGCCGCAACGACGTCACTGCAGAGACCGGCGAGATCTACGACCGCTACATGCGGCAGCGCGGAAACGTTCCCAACATGTTTCGCACGGTCGCGCACCGGTCAGAAATTTTTCAGACCATGATTGCCCATTTTGAAGCGGTCCTGCACACCGGCACCCTGCCGCTCAAGCTGAAAGAACTAGCTATCGTGCGCACCTCCCAGCTAAACCGGTGCAGCTATTGTCTGGCTTCGCATTCGCGCATCTGCAAAACGCTGGGATGGAGCGACGACCAGTTGGTCAACCTGGCCGACTATGCCCAGCGCGACGATTTCACCCACGCGGAAAAAGTGGCCCTGCAACTGGCCGAGTGGATGACGCGCAACCAAGGCCCTCTCACCGAGGAACAATGGCAGCAGGTTCGCGATGTGTACTCCGAGGGCGAAGTTGTAGAACTGATGGCCGCCATTGGATTGTTCAACTACTTCAACCGCTTCAATAATCTGCTCGACATGGAAGCCACCGCGCCGGCCCACTGAGATGGTGCCGGCTCAAAATAACAGGACCACAATCTGATACGCCGTGAAGCCGTTCTGATTCGCAGGATTGCACGCCCCCACGACTGCGCTGCGATACGTCCCGGCGGCAATTCCCTGTTTCACCCGGTTCGGCAACTGGCGCAGGTCCACCGTGCCGTACCTCATAATCAGCCTGGGCAACGGTTGTTGCGGCCTCGGGTCCGCATCGCAGTAGCTGGTTGCCCTGGCATCCCCAGGCTGCACCCGCAAGCCATGCTGGGCCAGCAAAGTGGCCACTTGTTTCTCCTGCTGCGGCCGTGTCAGCGACGGCACCTCGCGGGCGAAATCTTGCACCGCGTACAGTTCCCCACGACGCTGCACAATCGCAATGCCAACGGCGTTCACCCGCGGGTCCAGCAGGTTCGCGCGATGCGGCGGCGAATGCATCCACTCATCGTTGATTTGTCCAGGCGTGGGAGCGTCCGCAACATTCTCCGCAACCGTGCTGCAATGCACCCCCGCCTGCTGCACGCGAACGATCAGGTCCGGCTCGCCCGGCAGTTGATGCGACAGCCTTCCCGACGCGACCATGCGCTGCGCATGCTCCCATGCGGCTTGCGTCAACGCTCGATCCGAATGGACCGGCAACAGCCCCTGCGACGATCGGTCCTGGTTCGTCGCCTGCAGAAGATCGGCGGCGGCGCTCCGCTCCGTCTCGTTCATTGAGGAGTGTGGCGCGTCGCTTTGCGAGCGCGCCGGAAACGGAAGCGCGAGAAAAACTATGGTCAGAAGCAGTGCCGGTTTTGTGGACCGCATGGCCTTCTCCCATCCCGAAGTATTTTTTCAGTTGCTGAGATGCGGACCTATTTCTATCCCACCCTTCGCAAACAACGCGGCAAGGATTGATTGGATAAGGACGAAGGTCCCTGCCGAGCGCGAGGAAGGCACCCAAGATGATTCTACCCGGTTGCGATTTTCATCCCAGTTGGAACAGGCGGCGGTTTTCGATGCGGAGACCGGCGCAGTGGCGGCCAGGAAGTTGGCCGTGCGACTCTCCTGGATGCTGCGGCAGAATGTTGGATATCCAGAGATCGCCCGTATCGAGAGCGGCCTGCGGGCGCCCCTGGTCGGCGTGCGCCATATCGAAGGATTGATTGGGCGCTCGCGCATCCGGCCATAGGCTGGAATGTTCGCATGGAAGCATCGTGGCCTGTGGTCGAGGGCCGTGTCGATGGTTGGCGGGGAGGTTTGCCCCACCGTTTGGCGATGCAGCGTGAATCTACCGGAGCTCTGCTCCTCAACCCCTCTGGCTACGATAGCGATGCCGCCGCAGCGCACAGCAAATCTTTGCCTTGGCAAAACCTTCGTCCTTATTGAGGGGGGCGCCCGGCCCACGTTTGCGACTGATTACCCATGTCACGGATGCGCTTGCCGGAGGTGAGGGGGCGGGCCTATACTTCGTAGGTTTGGCCGAAATAGGGTTTGTGGAGACGAAAGGGAGAACCCCAGGTCTCGGAAGCGAGACCTGGGGCACCCAGGTTTTTCTTCATCCCCACTCAAGCGTCGCTGCGGCGACAAGGCTTGCAAGGGCACCGTGCGACCAGGATTGCCGAGGCGACCAGGATCGCACATGAAATTTCGGCAGACAGAAGCGGAGAGTTGTATGGCGTCAGTAGCGATTGAGCAGGAAATGAATCCATGGGAAGCGCAGGCGGCCCGATTTGATTTTGCGGCAAAGAAGCTGAACCTGGACGACGATTTGTGGAAGGTGCTGCGGTCGCCCAGCCGGGAGATCATTGTGCATTTTCCGGTGCTGATGGATGACGGGCACGTTGAGTTGATGACCGGATTCCGGGTGCATCACTCGCTGGCGCGGGGGCCGGCGAAGGGCGGCATTCGCTACTCCCCGGACCTGACGCTGGATGAAGTGCGGGCGCTGGCGAGCTGGATGACATGGAAGTGCGCGGTTGTGGACATTCCGTTTGGCGGGGCGAAGGGCGGAGTGATCTGCGACCCGAAGAAGCTATCGCGGGGCGAGCTGGAGCGTATCACGCGGCGGTACACGTCGGAGATCATCGAATTTCTGGGGCCGGAAAAAGATGTGCCTGCGCCGGACGTGAACACGAATGAGCAGACCATGGCGTGGGTGATGGACACCTACTCCATGCACATGCGGCAGACGGTGACCAGCGTGGTGACGGGCAAGCCGATCGAGCTGGGCGGGTCGCGCGGGCGGCGGCAGGCAACGGGGCGCGGGGTGCGGGTGGTGTGCCTGGAGGCGCTGCGGCACCTGAAGATGCCGGTGGAAGGTTGTCGGATCATCATCCAGGGATTTGGCAATGTGGGGTCGAACGCGGCCGAGCTGCTGGCGGAAGTGGGCTGCAAGATCATCGGGATTGCGGAGTACGACGGCGGGCTGTACAACGCGAACGGGATGGACATCCATGCGTTGAACCGGCACCACAAGGACCACGGCACGATTGTCGGGTTCCACGGAGCGGAGGCGGCGGATTCGGCGCAGTTGCTGACGACGGCGTGCGACATTCTGATTCCGGCGGCGACGGAAAACGTGATTACCAGCCACAATGCGGGGAAAATTTCGGCGAGGATTGTGTGCGAGGGGGCGAACGGGCCGACGACGGCGTTTGCGGATGACATCCTGGGAGAGAAGGGCGTGTTTATTATTCCGGACATCCTGGCGAATGCGGGGGGCGTGACGGCGTCGTACTTTGAGTGGGTGCAGGACCGGCAGGGATATTTCTGGAAGGAAGAAGTGGTGAATGAGCGGCTGGACGAGATCCTGGTAAATAGCTTTGAGCATGTAATTCGCTATCGGCTGGCGCATGGCGTGAACAACCGAATTGCGGCATACATGCTGGCCATGGATCGAGTGGCGGGAGTGATTCGCCAGCGCGGATTTTACGCGTAGGGAGAACGAGGATTCGCAGCCCACTCAAGCCAACTGATGGCTTGAATTGATGGGATAAGGACGAAGGCTTCTACGATGGACCTATGGTTTTTGGTTGAGGACCAGGAACTGTGGGAACAAGGAGAAGCCTTCTATGAAGATTATAGGTTGTGATTTTCATCCCAGTTGGCAGCAGGTGGCGGTTTTCGATGCGGAGACCGGGGAGATAGCAGAGCTGAAGCTGGTGAACGGAAACGGCGAGGCGGAGCGGTTCTATCGCGAACTGGAAGCCCCGGCGCTGGTTGGGATCGAGGCTTGCGGAAACAGCCAGTGGTTGATCGAGTTGGTGGAGAGGCTGGGCCATGTAGTTCTGATAGGAGATGCGGCCCAGATACGTGCCAGCTATGTGCGTCGGCAGAAGACGGACCGGCGCGATGCGGGACACATTTTGAAGTTGTTGATGGAGGATCGGTTTCCCCGGTTGTGGGTTCCGAGTGTCGAGCAGCGGGACCTGCGCCAGTTGCTGATCCACCGGCACAAGCTGGTGGAGATCCGCAGCCGGGTGAAGAACGGATTGCAGCACCTGGCGCTGAACCGTGGGGTGCAGAAGAAGAGTCGCCTGTGGAGCGTTCGGGGGAGGGCTGAGTTGGAAAAACTTCCTCTGCAAGGTTGGACGGCGCGGCGACGCGAAGATTTGTTGCATCTGCTGGCGGAGCTGAATCGGCAGATCGACGAGTTGGACCGGGCAGTAGCTGGCGCGGCGGAGGAGCATCCGCAGGCGCGGCTGTTGATGACGCAGCCGGGCGTGGGTCCGATCACATCCCTGGCCTTTGTATTGACCATCGGCGACGTAAGCCGGTTCAAGCACAGCAATCAGGTGGCCAGCTATCTGGGGCTGGTTCCGCGCGAGCACAGCTCGGGCGGCAAGCAGCGGCTGGGTGCAATCAGCAAGCAGGGCAACCGCTTTCTGCGCCAGTTGCTGGTGGAAGCGGCGCAGAGTGCGACCCGGTTGGATGAAGGATTTCGCAAGCAGTATCAGGCCCGTTGCCATCATAAGCCGAAGGGCGTGGCCAAGGTGGCGGCGGCGAGAAAGTTGGCCGTGCGACTCTACTGGATGTTGCGGCAGAACGTCGGTTATCCAGAGATCGCCCATATCGAGAGCAGCCCGCGGGTGCCCCTGGTCGGCGCAAGCCAGACCGATGAATTGATTGGGCGCTCTCGCATCCGGCAGTAGGCTGGATGTCCGCATGGAAGCATCATGGCCAGCAGTCGGTGGCCGTATCGATGGTTGGTGAGGCGTAATTGCCCGCCGTTTGGTGATGCAGCGTGAATCTACCGGAGCTCTGGTCCTCAACCTCTCTGGCAAAGACAAGCGGTGCTCGCGTACCGCACAGGTGATCTGTGCCTTGACAAAGCCCTCGTCCTTATCGAGGGGCACCCGGCACCCGGCAAAAATAGGAAATCCGGCCAAAGATGGCGGCCGCGCACCCAGCGCACTCGCAGTTCGCTGACACAAGGCCATAGTTCACGCCAGCAGGTGCTCATCCTCGGCATGGCTGCCATGGCGCGAGGTCAGCGTGATGGCAGCGCCCAGAATCATCGCTCCGCCGAGCCACGCAGCGGGCCCCAATTGCTCGCCCAGAACGCTCACGCCCAGCAGCGATCCAATCATCGGCTCCAGGTTCAGAAACACGCCAGCGCGGGAAGCAGGCACCCGCGTCAGGCCCCAGTTCCACAGCAGGGTTGTGGTCGCCGTACACAGCAGGCCGCTGGCGGCCAGGGCCAGCCATGCCTGCGCGGAAATGTGAACGGGCGGCGGGCCATCCACAGCGAATACCCAGACCGCGAGCATGACCGTCCCTGTCATCAACCCGTAGGCAGTCACAATCAGCGGCGAATGGTCGCGCAGCAGCCGTTGATTCAGCAAAATCCATACCAGCGAAATCATCAGCGAAGCCACAATCATCAGGTCTCCAATCATGCTGGGAGTATCGCCGCGCCCGGACGCGGACGAGTGGCCGAAGGCAATCAGGGCTGCGCCGGTAGAGGAAACCGCCAACGCGATCCATCCCACCCGATCCAGCCGCTCATGCGCGAAGATGCCGGCGCCGACCGCCAGCACCACCGGCAGCGTGCCCACCATCAGCGCGGCGTGGGAGACAGTGGTGCGGGCCAGCCCGGCGAATTGCATCAGAAATTGCACCGGCACTCCTAGAAAGGCCGCAATCAGCAGGATGCGCCACCCGCGCGCGTCCAGCCCCGGACGCCCACGCAGCAGGACAGGACTTAGACCGATGCAGGCGAACAGAAACCGGTAGAGCACCATGTGCGCCGAGATCATCTCGCGCATGGCGATTTTACCGAAGAAAAATCCTGTCCCCCACAAGCCGCCGGCCAGCGCGCAGGCGGCATAGCCGAGCGCCGCGTGCGAACGCGAATGATGGAGAGTCTGCATACGTTAATTTCTTGCCACAGAGAAACAGAACGGGTACGGCCTTGCAGCCGCACCCTGGGGAAAAGCGTTCAACCTGCTACCAGACGCGGCAGCGGTCCACTGGGGCCATTGGCTGGCCCTTCTTGCAACTGAAGGCATGGGCAAATTCCGGCATGTTCCGCACCACGCCGTTGGCGCGCAGGCGGTTCGGGGAATGCCCATCGCTCTGCACCAGCAGGCGGACGAAGGCCGGACGGTCGTTCGTACACCAATTCTGCGCATACCCGATAAAGAATTGCTGCTCCGGCGTGAATCCGCCCATCTTTTTCGTCAGGTCGATGTGGTGCTGGCTTGCGTAGGCTTCCATCGCCATGTAAGCCAGCCGTATGCCTCCGTTGTCGGCGGTATTTTCGCCCAGCGTCAGCTTGCCGTTCACATGCAGCGTATCCACTGCGATAAAACTGCTGTACTCATTGTCAATGCAGGCGGTGCGCGCCTCGAACTGTTTCTTGTCTTCCGGTGTCCACCAGTTTTTCAGGTTGCCGTTGCCATCGAACTTGGCCCCCTCGTCGTCGAATCCATGGGTCAGCTCATGGCCTTCCACGGAGCCGATGTGGCCGTAATTCACTTCCTCCGGGGCCGTCCGGTCATAGAAGGCGGGCTGCAATATGCCGGCAGGGAAGTTGATGTTGTTCATGCTGGGGTCGTAGTAGGCGTTGACGGTCGGCGGCGACATTTCCCACTCGTTCTTGTCCACCGGCTTGTTGATTTTGTTGAGTTGCCGCGCGGACTCAAACTCCCTGGCCCGCATGGAATTTCCCAGCGCCTGGTCCCGTCGAATGGTCAGTTTGGAATAGTCGCGCCACTTGTCGGGATAGCCGATCTTGTTGGTAATCAGGTTGAGCTTGTCGATGGCCTTGGTCCTTGTTTCCGGGCTCATCCAGCTAAGGGTCGTCAAGTCCTGGTGCATGGCCGCTTCAATGGTCTTCACCATGTCCAGCGTTTGTTGTTTGCTGTCGCCGGCAAAATATTTCTCTACGTAGACTTTGCCCAGCGCCTCACCCATGGCAGCGTCCGTGGCAGAAACGCAGCGCTTCCAGCGGACCTGCATTTTCGGGACGCCGGCCAGTTTCCGTCCATAAAAATCGAAGCTTTCTTGATCGAACGCGGTGGGCAGCCGCGAGGCAAACGAATCGAGCAGATGCACGCGCAGATAATTGCGGACCGTCGCCATGTCCGCTTGTTCCAGAATGCCGTTGAGGGCCTGGAAATACGCCGGGTTCGCAACGTTCAAATCCTGAATCGGCGGCGTCCCGGCGGCGTGAAGCAACGCGTCCCAGTCGAGGCCAGGATCGGTGCTGGCGAGCGTGCTGAGCGTTTCAATGTGGTAGGTCTTATAGGGGTCGCGCCGGTCCACGATTCCCATGGACGCTTTGGCCATGGAGGTTTCAAGCGCCAGAATGGCCTTTGCATCCGTCGTCGCCTTGTCGGCGGGCTCGCCATACAGGTGCAGCATATTGGCGATGTGCTGCGCATATTGCTGGCGCAACTGCGCGCTTTTTGGATCGTTGCGAAGGTAATAGTCCTTTTCCGGCAGCCCCAGGCCGCCCTGGTCGACCACGGCAATCTCTTTGGTGGCATCCTTGAAGTCTTGCATCGAACCGAGATCGAAAAATGCGTTGACGCTGATTTTCTGGTAGTGCGCGAGCAATGCCGGCAGTTCTTTCTTATTGTTGAGCGCGTCAATGCGGTCCAGCTCCGCCCGCAGCGGCTTCAGCCCGTCGGCATTGATGGCGGCGGTGTCCATGCAACTGGCATAGTAGTCGCCGATTTTCTGCTCATTCGCGGAACGCTTTGCGCCCGCCTTCGACGCCTGCTCCAGGATGCCGCGAAGCAACTGACGGTTGTACTCCTCCACGTTCTCAAACTGGTTGTACCAGGGCAGGTCGCTGGGGATTGGATATTTTTTAGAGAACTTGCCGCAGGCATACCGATAAAAATCCGCGCATGGGTCCGCGCTGGTGTCCATAAGGCTGGTATCGAAGCCGGGAATAGGAGAAATCTTGGAGGACATGGGCGTAGAGTTGGAAGCCTTGGCGTTTTGGCCAAAGCACGGAAGGCACATCGCGGCGAATGTTACCGCGAGTGTCAACGCCAGCCTGGATCGCAGAATTCTTTTTGCGGCCATGAGTCTTGGTTCCTTTCATGCGAAAGCGTAACGTATCTCTGTAGATGATAAGCGCCTTACCGTCGGAAACGCACGCCAACGCGAAGTCGATCGGGAAGCCGGCCGCCGCGGACCGTTCTTGGCCAATACGTTGGCGCGGAGTGGTCCTGCTGCTGTTCGCGTTGCTGCCGGTACCGCTGCGCGCGGAAAAGGGCCATGCGTCGCCCGCCGCGGCGGCGAACGCGGACCTTGTGCGTCCCGGCGTTGCCATCCCTGTCGGCCCGCTGGGCTACTTGCCTCCCGGCGAACTGCCGGCGTTCTACTATTACGCGCTGGTCGAACTGCATTTTATCGATGCAAGCCATTTGATGTTCGCTTTCAATGTTCCCGGCCTGTTGAAGCGCGATAACAAATGTCCCGACTCCGATTCTCAGCGCATGGTGCGCGCCGTCGTGTTGCAGCTCCCATCCGGACATGTGCTGAAACAGGAGGACTGGGAACTGTACGATTTCGCGGATTTTCTCTGGGGGCTGGATGACGGTCAGCTTCTGCTCCGGCGTTGCACCCAGTTGGATGTGATCGGCGCAGACCTGCAGCCGCGCCCTTTGATCGACGCCTCGGGCGAGGTTCAAGATGTCAGCTTCTCTCCGGACCGGTCCATTACTGTGGTCCAGGAAAAAGCGAAGCCCGGCGCGAATGCGCAAGACAGCGGCAATGTCCCTTCCATCCTGGAACAGGGCGTTATGGCGCAGCGAACGGAGGTCGATTTCATCGGCCTGCATCCCCCGCGGATGATCGCCCATGCGCAGATCCCGTTCCCCGGTGCGATCCCGGTGACTGCACAGGGGATACTGGAGTCGCTGACAGCGCCCCACGATCGATGGATCGTGAACCTGCGGCCGTTCCAAGGGCCCCTGCGCCAAATCGCCACGGTCCATTCGCTTTGCCAGCCGGAAATCAGGCCCATAACGAACAGCCTGTTCATGGCGACGACTTGCCCCAATCGCACCGAGACCGTATTCCAAGGCTACGATTTTCACGGTTCGCTCCTCTGGCAGATTCCTCGCCGGCCAGACCAGTACCTTCCACTGTTGATTTTGGTCCCGAATGGCGCGCATTTTGCGATCGAGTCGCTTCATCTCACCCATCCCCGCGCGGCGCTCGACCCGCTGACGAAAGAGGACGTCGACGGCGAAGACATCGATATCTACGACACCCTTTCAGGCGTTCGCGTTGCAACCTTTCAGACCACGCCCGTCTATACCGGCGGCCATAACGTCGATTTTTCGCCGGACGGCGCCCGCATGGCGGTCCTGCACGGCGGGACCATCGAGATATATGACCTGAGCGACCTGATGAAAGCGCCGCAGGCTGCCCCCCGTTAGAGCATTTTCCCTATAGGTATAGACAGAAGCGGGGATGCCTGCGCAGCTTTTCCGTTAAGAAAAGCTGCACTGAGCTGAACTCGGAAAGTTCACGGTAATAGGGAAAATCTCTAGCCCGCCGGACTGGGACCGTGGGCCGCAAGTTTGAAAACCGATTTTTTTCTTCATCCTCAGGCCTAAGCTGTGCTACGCTTCGCCAACAGACAAAATCCTATGAATGACGACGCGATTGTTCCCAACTTTTCTCAGCCGAATGTCTATGGCCCCATCGCCGCCGGGCAAATGTTCGAGCGGACTTTTCAACTGTTGCGCGAAAATTTCAAGCTCTTTTTCGGGATTGCATCCATCCTGATCGGCGTCCACATCGTTGCCATGGGAATCTTCGGCGGCAGCGAATTCTGGATGCTTCGATTCAATGGCGGGGCGCCCTCGGTTGGCCGCGCGCTGCTCATGATGCCTATCTTCTTCGTTGGCGGGATTCTGCTTTTTATTTTTGTCCTGATCATTCAGGGCGCGTTTTTCATTGCGACGCGAGCGAGACTCACAGGCGCTCCCATGGCGGTGGGCGAAGCGTGTAAGCTCGCTGCCGACAAGGCTGGCAGACTCGCTGGAATTGCGCTGCTTGTCCTTTTGCGGATCATCGGCTATCTGCTGTTGTTTTATATTGCATCGCTTGTGCTGATATTGATCGTGGCCTTGATGTTTGGCGGTCTTCGGCGCGCCACGGGAGCAGTCCCGTTCGCCTTCAGCCATGGCGCATCGTTTGGACTGGTTGCGATGTTTGTACTGCTGGCCTTGGCGTGGATTGTCTTCTACGTCTTCTTTCTCTTCTGGTTGTACGCGCGGTATGCGCTATCGGTACCGGCAGCTCTCGCCGAGAATCTTTCCATTACAGAATCCATCCGACGATCCATTCACTTAAGCCGTGGCAGCAAGGGCAGACTCTATGCCATGCTGCTGGCCATCGTTGGCATGTACCTGGTTCTGGACGCAGTGCTTCTTCCTGTCGAGTTGATGGCATTCCATCCGTTCCATCCTTCCACTGCCCCAGTCGGGGCCGGAATCGGCTTCCTGTTTTTGCTGATCAGTATTGTCGGCATTGTCATGTCAGCCTTGGTAATGGTTGTGGTCGGCATCGCCACCGCGCTCTGCTATTACGACCTGCGGGTACGGAAGGAAGGATTCGGTATCGTCGTGCCGCCGCTGGCGGTGCCAAGCCCGCCGGCTGAAATCTGGCCGGTGCCGCCGGATTCCCCGACCGGCGATCTCCCGATTTCCTAGCCGCCGCGAATCGGCCTGATGATCGTAGAACGGTTTCAAACGATTGCCCAGCCGCGACGCTCACGCCTTCATCAGGCCGGTGTAAATCGCCATTCCAGCCACCGCGTCGATGTGCTCGGCGTCCAGATCGTCAATCTCGCTTTGCGCGCGAATGCCGCCGGCCACAATCAACTGCCGCCGCGTCTGCTTGCGAAGATGGCGCGCCACCTCCATGGGAAATCCCGACATCGTGCCTTCCGTGTCCACGTGCGTATAGAGAAACGCTCCGCAAAACGACTCCAATTGCTGCATCGCGTCCTGCGGCCGCAGTTCGATCTTTTCCCTCCACCCGCGCACGGCGACTTTGCTGTCTTTCGTGTCCACGCTGAACACCAGCCGCTCCACGCCGAGGGAAAACGCAAGCTCTTCAGCAAACTGTGTGCGCACAAGATTGGAGATGGCGGCGGAACTGTCGCGGCCCGCCGCTTCCGCCGCTGCGTGGCCGTTAAACAGGGAAGAACCGAAGATTACGCGCTGCGCGCCCATGCCCAGCAGGACTTGCGCCTCCGCGCTGCTGCGAATCCCTCCGCCCACCTGGCAAGGCAAGCGCCGGACGATGGATTCAATCAGGCGGCGATTGTCGCCCTGTCGTTTCGCCGCATCAAGGTCAATCAATTGCACCAGCGGGTAGCTGGCAAAGCGGTCGATCCAATATTCCAGATCGTCGAATCCAAGCGCAAGGTCTTCACCCTGCACCAACTGCACAACCCGGCCGCCCATCAAATCGATGGATGGAATCAGCATGTTGACCTCAAATCCATGTTCATCCTTTTAGTGTATGGGAACGGGTCAGCAAGGCAGCCGCATCGGCAGTCCGAATGCAGCCAATTCTTCCTTCAGCGACCGCGCATCCGAAATTCCAAAGTGGAAAATGCTGGCTGCCAGCGCCGCGTCGGCGCGTCCGCGCGTAAATACCTCGGCGAAATGCCCCACGTTCCCCGCGCCTCCAGAGGCAATCACTGGAATCTGGACCGCCGCGCTCACCGCAGCCGTCAGTTCGCAGTCGAAGCCGTTGCGGGTGCCATCGGAGTCCATGGAAGTCAGTAAAATTTCACCTGCGCCGCGACCTTCGGCTTGTTTCGCCCATTCAATCGCGTTCCATCCTGTTGCCTTTCTTCCGCCGCTGACGTAGACTTCTACAGTTTCCGGGCTGCCGGAATTTCTCCGTCCATCGATCGCAACAACGACTGCCTGTTCGCCAAAACGCGATCCAATTTCCGTAATCAGTTCGGGCCGCGACAGCGCCGCGGAGTTGACGCTCACCTTGTCCGCTCCCGCATCGAATACCAGCATCGCGTCTTCGAGAGATCGGATGCCTCCGCCTACCGTCAAGGGAATGAAGATTCGATCGGCCGCCCTCCGCACCGCGTCCAGAAGCAGCGCCCGCTTTTCGTGGGTCGCAGTGATGTCGAGGAAAACAATCTCATCCGCGCCGCCGGTGGCATGGCGCATCGCCAGTGCAGCGGGGTCGCCAGCGTCGATCAAGTCCACAAATTGAACGCCCTTCACCACGCGTCCGGCAGAGACATCGAGGCAGGCAATAATGCGGCGTGTCAGCATGGCTTGACCTTCAAGAAATTCTCTAAAATCTTCAGTCCCACGGACCCGGATTTTTCAGGATGGAACTGTACCGCCATCCAATTGTCCTTTTCGACGACCGCGGAAAACTCGCCGCCATAATATGTAACAGCAGCGGTTGCATTCATTCGGGGGGCCCGGTACGAGTGGGTAAAATACACATACGGAGAAGCAGGCAGGCCCGCCAATAGTCGCGATTCGCCGACCGGCTCAAGCGAATTCCAGCCCACGTGCGGCGACTTGATGCCGGCAGGGAAGCGCTCGCAAACTTCTGGGAATATGCCCAGGCCAGGCGTGTCGGACGCTTCGGTGCTGCCCGCAAACAACCATTGCAGCCCTACGCAGATGCCAAGAAATGGGACCCCCTGGGCCACGCGCTCGCGTAAAGCATCTCCAATGCCGCTGGTCAACAAGCGCTCCGTGGAAGAGAAATGGCCGACCCCCGGCAATACGATTCGGGCTGCGTTCTTCAAGTCCTCGGGCCGCTGGGTGACCAGCAGGTCCGCTCCGACGGCGCGAAGCGACTTGCACGCGGAATTCAGGTTTCCGGTCAGGTAATCGATCGCGACTGTCTTTCCGGCACTCATGCGAGACATTCCACTACAGCAGTCCTTTCGTGCTGGGCAGCATCGACCGCAATCGCAAGTCGCGCGAACAGGCAAAGCGCAGGGCGCGGGCGAAGGCTTTGAACAGCGCCTCAATTTTGTGATGATTGGAGCGTCCGTAGAGAACTTTTAGATGGACGTTGGCGCGAATGCCGCGCGCGAAACCTTCGAAAAAATCGGGCAGCAATTCGGTTTGAAGATCGCCCACGATTCGCACGCGGACCTTTGTGTCGATCGCATAGGAAGCGCGTCCGCCCAGGTCGATCGCGGCGGCGGCCAGGGTCTCATCCATCGGCATCAGAAAATAGCCGGCGCGAAGGATCCCTTTTTTGTCGCCAAGCGCCTGCGAAAATGCTTCCCCGAGGGCGATGCCGATGTCCTCCACCGTGTGGTGCTGGTCCACATCCAGGTCGCCTTTGCAGATCAGTTCCAGATCGAATCCTCCGTGGCGCGCGAACAACTCCAGCATGTGGTCAAGAAAACGGATGCCAGTATCAATGTTGTAGTGCCCCTGGCCATCGATCGTCAGCTTCAAGTCGATTTGCGTTTCCGTCGTATGCCGCCGCAGTTTTGCGCTGCGTCGAGCTAATTTTCTGGTTGCCATTGGATCTCCTTCAACGCCTTCTCCAATGCGATCATTCCGCGGTGGGTCTGTTCCACCGTCCCCAATGTGATGCGCACGCAACCGTCGCAGCCGGGATCGCTGCTGCGGTCCCGCACCAGCACGCCCTGCTGCCGCATCGCAGCGACAAACTCCTTATGCTTGCCGCCTATGTTCATCAAGATAAAGTTGGCGTGGCTCGGCCAGTAGGGAACTCCTAGCTTTCTCAGCGCCAGTTCAGCAGCGGCGCGGCCCTGCAGCACCTGCCCCGCATACCAGGAAATATAGGCTTCGTCCGCGAGCGCTTCCGGAAGGCATTCCAGTGCGATTGAGTTCACGTTGTACGGAGAACTCACCTTGCGGACGAAACGCATGGCGTCGGGATGGCCGACAAGAAGACCGATACGAAGTCCCGCGAGACCGTATGCCTTTGAAAATGTCCGGGCCACGAATAGATTTGGCACAGTGACTGTTGCAGATAAAACTGATTCCCCATGAAAATGGTAGTAGGCCTCATCCACCAACAGCGCAGCCTGCGGAGTCGCAGCCGCCAGCTCCAGTAAAAACGAAGTTTCCACCACCGCGCCTGTGGGATTGTTCGGCGACGCCAGCATAATGACCCGGGTGGATGGCTGGATTGCTTGTTGAATCTCTTTATATGGAAATTGCAGCGAGCGATCCGCCTGTACCTCCCGGACCCGCGCGCCCGTCGCTTCCGCATATAACGCATACATGGAAAATGTCGGCGTCGCAATGACGACTTCATCCTGCGGCTCAATATATGTTTCGCAGATCAGATGGATGGCTTCATCGACGCCGTTGGTCAACAAAACAGCTTCGCCGGCCAAGCCGAAGTGTTTCGCCACGGTCCGCTCGACGTGGTGCCGTTCCGGATACTTGGTCAGCGTCTCCGCCGCAATCCGTTGCAACACTGCCTGCACGCGCGGCGAGGGAGCAAAAGTATTTTCGTTGAAATCGAGTCGCAGTCCTTCCCGTCCAGCCAGCGGCGGATGGTATTCATGCATGCGCTCGACAGCCTGGCGCGGACGAAGTTTTTGCGCAACGGACGTCGCCGGATCGGTGCTCATCGCTCCCCTTTTACTGTGCGCCTGCCGGCATTGCGGATACGCACAGAAGCTGCGTGTCCAACCAGTCCCTCGGCCGTTGCCAGCCGCTCAACGTGCGCGCCATGTTCCGCAAGCCCTGCCGCCGTGTATTCCTGTGTCGTCACCAGACGAAGGAAGTCGTAGACGCTCAACCCGCCGCGGACACGCGCCAGCCGCCCGGTCGGCAGCACGTGGTTTGGCCCAGAAATATAGTCCCCCATGCTCTGGGGAGTGTGGGCGCCGATGAAAATCGACCCCGCATGACGCACCCACGAGAGGTCTTTCCCGCCACCGACCGTCAAATGTTCCGCTGCCAGCCTATTTGTAACTGATTCAGTTTCTTTACTGTCTTTCGTCAGGAAAATAAAGCCGCTCTTGGCGATCGCTAGCCGGGCAGTCTTATTTGACGAGGATTGCCGCTGCACCTCCTTCGCCGCCCCTCGCGCCAACTCCACGCTGCTGGTCACAAAAATAGCCAGCGCTTCAGGATCGTGCTCCGCCTGGGCAACAAGATCTGCGGCGATCCATTGCGGGTCCCCATCCTCGCTGGCGACCGCAATTTCCGTGGGTCCGGCCAGCATGTCGATGCCGCAGTCGAAGGCAACCAGCTTCTTCGCCGTGGTGACGTAGAGATTTCCCGGGCCTACAATCTTGTCCACACGTGGAATGCCGGTCGTACCGTAGGCGAGCGCAGCGATGGCCTGAGCGCCGCCGATGCGATAGAACTCCTTGACGCCGGCCAGATGCGCGGCTGCCAGGGTCTCTCGCGCAGGGCGCGGCGAAACCACGACGATGCGTTCCACTCCAGCGACCTGCGCCGGCACCACCGTCATCAGCAGCGTGGAAGGCAGCGGATAGCGGCCGCCGGGAACATAGCAGCCCACGGACTCAAGCGGCAGAGCGCGCTGGCCCAACTGCACGCCCGGCAGTTTCCGGGTCCACTCTTTCGGCATTTGCCATCGTGCAAAGCGCCGGATATTGGCCGCCGCGGCCTGCAAGGATTTCCGCAAATCCTTGGGAGTTTGCTCCCACGCGGCAGCCATCTCTTCCTGCGTGACGCGCAAACTTGCAGACGGCGCAAGACCATCCAGCCGTTCCGCATATTGGCGCAGCGCCGCATCTTCCCGGCGCCGCACCGCAGCGAGGATGCGCTTCACCGCAGGCTCTAACTTTGAGGTGGCCGCACCGGAGCGGCCCTCGATCTGACGCAGCAACGTTTCCGCTTGCTTCGCGCTTTTTCCGTAGGTGCGTATTAGCTTCATCGTTCTTGCAATCGCCCCTTAGAAAACAATTTTGTTCAGCGGATACTCAACGATCCCGGTTGCCCCGGCGGCCTTCAGCCTCGGAATCACATCGCGCACGGTGCGCTCTTCCAGAATAGTGTTGACTGCAACCCATTCCGCATTGCTGAGCGCTGACACAGTCGGTGAATTCAAAGCCGGCAGCACGCCTAGCACAGCGGGCAGCCCAGTTGCGCGCACGTTCATCATCAATCCAACCTGGCCTTGCGCAGCAATCGCGCCCTGCAGCATCAGCGCAATCTTGTCGAGCTTGTCTTGTTTCCACGGGTCTTTGTAGGCCGCTGTATTCGCAATCAGCTGAGTTTCACTTTCCAGCACGGTCTCCAGGATGCGCAGGCGATTTGCCCGCAAGGAACTCCCCGTTTCCGTCACTTCCACAATGGCGTCGGCCAGCACCGGCGGTTTCACCTCCGTGGCTCCCCAACTGAAGTCCACTTGCACGGGAACGTTTTTGCCGGCAAAGTATTTCTTTGTCGCTTCGACCAGTTCGGTGGCGACGATTTTATGCGCCAGGTCTTCCGCGCGCCGATATGGCGAATCCTCCGGCACGGCCAGCACCCAGCGAACCTTCTGCCGGCTTTGTTTGGAGTAGGTGAGGCTGGCGATGGATTCCACGCTCAACCCGCTTTCCGCAACCCAGTCGCTGCCGGTCAGTCCCGCATCCAGCGCGCCATGGTTCACGTAGCGGGCCATCTCCTGCGCCCGAATCAACATGCACTCAATTTCCGGATCGTCGATGCCGGGGAAATAGGAGCGGCCATTGGCGAAGATGCGCCAGCCGGCGCGCTCAAACAGCGCGATGGTGGCGTCCTGCAAGCTGCCCTTCGGAATTCCAATCCGCAGTTTCTGGCTCATGCGTTTTTCTCGCTTTCTTTGTGAGTACTACCGGCATTGCGCATCGAAATCGGCTTGGTAAAGCAACTGACGGTCCCTTCATGGCAGACCAGGCCGTCGCCCTCGACCACCACGCGAAACAGCAGCGTGTCATTGTCGCAATCCGTGGCCGCATCCGTAATGCGCAGGCGATTGCCGCTGGTTTCGCCCTTCATCCACAGCTTCCGGCGGGTGCGGCTCCAAAAGGTGACAAAGCCGCTTTCGAGGGATTTGCGATAGCTCTCTTCATTCAGAAATCCGACCATCAACACCTGCCCGGTGCCGGCATCCTGCACAATGCCGGGTACCAGCCCGTCCAGCTTCGTAAAGTCGAGTGCTCGGTCCAACGTTGCTGTTTCGCTCATCTTGATTCGTCCTTGTCCATTTCAAAATCTGGTGAATAAAATAAAAAACCCGCGGATGCGGTTCGCATCAGCGGGACGGTGACTTTCTGAACTTGTTCAGGACCTTATGAATCCTGCTCAGAATGCTCCGCTGACACGTTCGCCACGTGAGGATGATGGGGATGATGGCGATGGAGCGGACTCATCTGCATGGTTCGAGAATAAGAAAGAACACGCCGCTATGTCAAGCATCGCGGCCAGCAGACGGCGGATCAGTTTCCGAATTGCCCATCACTCACCCGCAACTCGAAAAATTGGGTCTGGCCCATAACAGCCCTCCTGAAGCACTCCCTGAGCGACTCGGCGATTTGGCGTAATTCCAGAGTCCATTCTGGCTACATCGGCATTTACGGGGAGTGATCCACGGTCGAGCGATCCCAGGTCTCAGAATCGGAACCTGCTGCACCGTCGAATCCCGGCCGAGCGCGGCCCCGAAGATGCCCGCCACCTGCCACCCGCTAAACGTGATTTGAAGGAATTCAACCCTCGTTGCGAAGCATGTCCTCCAAGAACGGGAACTCGCGGTAGCAGATATTTTCAATCAGCTGCCGTTCGTGCTCGTGAGTTGTCTTGTCATGCGTCGCCAGTGTGAGGTAGTAGTTCAGCTCTTCGTGCTTTGCAAAAACAATCCACTCGCCGGTGAGCTTTTCCGCTTTGCGAAGACGCTGAAAGTTTCCACGAACGGCGTCGTCCACTATTGGCGCTATGTCGTCGAGGATGAGATATCGCTTCTCGCCCGCTTCCTGGGCTTCGCGGACCTTCTGAGCGAAGTAGGGAATCCCGAACTGTTTCAGACCATGCTGCATGTTGGTCGCCAGCGAAGCCATGCCCGGTTGCATGTAGTGTTTGTGCCAAAGTCCCTTGAGGGGCGGGTATCGGTTCTGGATAGGCGGCTTCAAGCCCGTCGTCTCACCTTTTTCTAACGCTTCAATTTCGGCAGCAACCTGGAAAGGGTCAATCCTGTCGGCCTTGTATGCGCCGAACAAGCTTAACAGGAAGAGCACGCTGATCCGGCCCTGCGCGATTTGTTCCAAGCGCGTCGCCTGAACAATTACCTCAAACTCAGCGGAAATTTGCTCCGAGATGTCGTTCCCGCCTTGATCCTTCGCTTCGAGATTCCATTTTCGCTTCGTCACGTTCATTCTCCGCAGTTTCATCCATCACAATTCAGGGTAATGGCCTGATGGGATAATAAGAGGGTCGCCTGGCGAAATATCAGGCAGGCGGCTCACTCATCGATTCTCGATCTATACTCCGAGGGCTTCGGGGGCTGTGCCGCGTTCATCGTGGCTGTACCGCAATGAGCGGGTTCTCAACATCTCGATCAGGAGCCAGCGGTTCTTGTCACCAGCACGACAGTCAATCACGATGCGGATTGCGCCCCGAGAGTCGCCAAGGCTTCGGCCATTGGCTTCCGCAGAATTCTGGGTTTACGATACCAGGCCAATGCACTCAGCGATCATCCATCAAGCCTGCCTTGCGAGTTCCGGGTGGATCGGTCGGGAGATCCTGCTGGACCATTGAGATTTTTCTCGTCGGCAAGGTTTGTCATTGACGCGCCACCATTGCGGTCGTTACCGTGGTCTGGGGATGAAAGTTTCGATTGCACTGGAGGGAAATACGATGGACCTTCAAAAGCGAATCCGTTTCGTGGTCTGCGCGACATGTCTTGTTTTCGCGCTTGCTGTCATGCCGGCGACCTGGGCGCTGTCTCCGTCTTCCGGCGCGGGTCAGGCCGCTTCCATGTCCGCAACGCGGTCTCACGCGGACAAACTGGACATCAACACGGCCACGGAAGACCAATTGAAAGTCCTGCCGGGAGTCGGCGATGTCTTTGCGAAGAGAATTATCGCGGGGCGCCCCTATCGAGCGAAAAATCAACTGGTCAACAAGGGAATTCTGCCCCAGGGGGTGTACGAAAAGATCAAAGACCAGATCATTGCGCATCGCGTGAAGAAGTAATTTCGGGCCTGTACAACGGCGCATTCGTCCGCGCGTGCCCCGCCTGCGCATGGATTCTCGCGGCCATGCAAGTCTTTCATCCTGGCGCATGGCGCCCGCCGCGCCAATGCCCGCCGTTTGACGCCAGGATTCGATCCCGATATATATTCATTAGCCCTTGGTGTTCGGGAAGCGCGGTGCAACTCCGCCACTACCCCGTAACTGTAAGCGCGGAGAGCAAGGCAGGGCTGTATGCAGCCACTGGACGGAGAGCGTCTGGGAAGGTGTGCCAAGCTCAATCGAAGCGCAAGTCAGGAGACCGGCCAGGGTCACTTCATAGCTGTCTTTCGGTCGCGATGGGAGGACCGAAGGGAGCGCGTTTCAGCCCGACTGCGGCTGATCGACGCATTCCCAGGTTTCGTGTCGCATGTTTCGCTCCGCGCGCTTCTTCCTTTGCGAAGAGGGCGCGGCGTCCGGCGCTTGGCTGCATCGTTTCGCGGCAGGCGTAAGCTGTCCACCATCCATGAAGTGTCGGGAAGCGCGGTGCAACTCCGCCACTACCCCGTAACTGTAAGCGCGAGAGCAAAACCAGGGAAAATGTTTGCCGGAACCAGATCGTTCGATCGACGCGACCAACAGGGAGCGGCGACCTTGAGCGAAGAGGGACCGGAGAGAACGACCCTGGTTTTGCTCTAGAGCCGGGCAAGGCAGTTCGCAACCACTGGACGTACGCGTCTGGGAAGGTGCCCAAGCTTGAGGAAGCGCAAGTCAGGAGACCGGCTTCATGCAACCATCCGAGGGGATCACGCATGACTTTTTCAGCTCTTGTTCCAGATGTATTTCGCCCTGCAGTTCGACGCGCATCGCTTTTGGCCGCGTTGGCAATCTGTCTTTCCTCGTTTCTGCTGTCGTCCAAACCTGCGATCGCCGCTCCCGTTCAGCAACGGACCGTCACGGGAACGGTGAAGGGAACCGTGACAGATCCGCTGGGGGCAGCGGTGTACAACGCCCGCGTCGACATCATGGCTCCCAATGGTGTCATGCTGCAGTCCCACGGACGGACCGACGGTCGCGGACAGTACATTGTCTATGTCTACCGGCCTGGCCGGTATCGCGTCCGCGTCATCGCAAACGGCTTCAACGCCACTCAGAGCAACGATATTTATGTGGCGATGGGCAAGACGTCCTATGCCGATGTCGCGCTTCAGTTCGGGCACCTGGAGCAGAGCGTGACTGTGACGGCGAACGGCACCCCCACGCCAGAAGCGCAAAGCGGCGCTTCCACCACGGTGGTCGATCAGTCTCTCTACCCCTATGCGCTCGATGTGCAGGACACGCTGCGCCTGGTGAGCGGCCTGCAATTTACAACCAGCGGGCAGCGCGGCGCGGCGACTTCCTTGTTTGAGATGGGCGGGAATTCGAACGAGACCGATGTGCTGCTGGATGGCGTTCCCATCAACGACATTGGCGGCGCGGTAAATTTCGCCTACCTGGCATCCAACGGCATCAGTCAGGCGGAGGTCTATCGCGGCCCCGACAGCTCTCTATACGGCGCCAATGCATCCTCCGGCGTGGTGGCGCTGACAACTACGCGGGGAACCACGGCGAAGCCGCTGCTGCAATACGCCATCGATGCCGGCAACTTCGGGACCTATCATCAGGAAGCCTCGCTGGGCGGGGTGCATAGCGCGTTCGATTATTTTGGCGACTTCGCCCGCATCGACACTTCCAACAGTTATCCCAACAGCACGTTCCACAATGTCTCTTCCGTCGGCAACCTTGGATATGCCCTCACCCCGCACGTTCAGGTGCGGGCCACCGCGCATCGCATCGCAGCCTCCACCGGCGAGCCGAACGCCATCCTGTTCTACGGAATCCCCGACGTGCAGTATTTGAAGGAGCATGACCTGTACGGGAGCGGCACCATCGAAGATCGTCCCAGCGACAAGCTGGATATGATTGCCCAATATGGACTGGTGCGACTGCGCTCTCTCAACACGGATCCGGGTCCGGTCGGCATCCTGACCGACAATCCCAACAACTTCAATTGCTATGACAACCTGGGGAATCCCGGACAACCGGAATATCTGGGCAAGCAGGTCACAATCAATGGCGCCAATGGGACCAGCGCCAGCGGGCAGGCATTCTATAGCTGCCCGAGTTACACGTTTCCAGGGACCGACGGAACGTTGACCAACCAGGATTATTTCTACGGCCAGGCAAGTTATAAAAAGAACGATAAATTGACCGCGTTCGCTGCGTTTCGCTATCAGTCGGAACGCGGCTACACCGCCTACGACTATTTCCCGCAATCGGCCCATCGCGGCAACTACGACTACATCCTGCAGGCCTCCGGCAGCATGGCAAACCGGTTGTATTACAGCGCCGGGACCGACCTTCCATACTATTCCGTGTTCGGTTTTCAGCCCACGCCCCATGCAACCGCGGCCTACTATCTTTCCAAGCCGACTGCCGACGGCCTCTTGAGCGGCACCAAACTTCGATTCAATTATTCGCAAGGCATTCTGGAGCCGACCATTGCCGAGCAGAACGGCTCCATTTACGACGTGCTGAACTCGTTGCCGAACGGCCAGCAACTGATCGCGCAGCATGGAATCGCGCCGGTCGGCGCGCAACAGACCAGCACCTATGAAGCGGGCGCGGACCAGCACCTGTTTGGGACCCGGGCGCTGGTCCACGGCGGCTATTATCGCAACAATTTCACCAGGCAGATTGAGTTTGTCGATGCCCCGGCGCTGTTGCAGCTCGGCGTTCCGCAGGCAGTCGAGCAGGCGATTGCCAACACCTCCTTCGGCGCCTATATCAATTCGTTGAGCTTCAACGCTCAAGGCATGGAGAGCAGCGCCGAGTATCGCATCACGAATCGGTTGTTTGTCCGCGGCGGATACACGCTATTGAATTCCACCGTGCAGAAGTCGTTTTCCAGCGACAATTCCTTTCCATCCTATAATCCGAAATATCCCAACACGCCCATTGGGGCCTACTCGCCGCTGGTCGGCCAGCGTCCCTTTCGGCGGGCGCAGCACACCGGCAACTACGCGGTCATCTACGCGCGAAGTCGCTGGTATGCGGAAATGACGGGCACGCTCGTCGGCAGACGCGACGATAGTACGTTTCTGGCCGACGCCAATGGCGGGACCACGCTGTTGCTGCCGAATCGCAATCTCGACCCGGCCTACCAAAACATTGGATTGACAACCCATCTCCGCATCGATCGGCACATCTCCAGCTACACCGTGTTCGACAATTTGCTGAGCCAGCACTATCAGGAAGCGTTGGGCTATCCGGCGTTGCCGTTCAACTTCCGCGCCGGGATGCAATTTAACTGGGGAGGCGACGCGACGCACTGAGCTTCCCCGGCGATATGGGTCGCCCCGTCCGCCGTACCGCGAAGCGAAATGTTTTTACAGGGCGTTTCAGCGCTGCCCGCCCTTTCGTTTCGCGGCTTGCGACAAAATCGGGCCGCCAGAAAACATGACAACTGAATTGTCGCTTTTTGACAACGGATAGAACAGCGGCGGATACTCACAGGTACGGTTGTAGCGTCCGTGGGATAGTGTTCCCTTCAGATAGTGAACGTCTCCGACACTTTGCTGGTGCCGGAAAGTTCGCCACATTGAACCGAAGATTTCCTTCGATTGTGCGCAGGTAGTGCCAACCGGAAAGGGACCTTCGCATCGATGCGCGTACATTTAGTAAATCCTAGCGATTCATCATTTGGAATTGGCGTCATTACCCCTCGTTGGCTGTATGTTCTCGCCGCCGCCACCCCCGTAAAATACGGCGATCCACTCATTACCGATGAAACTCTGGAGCGGTTCCAGCCGGAGAGCGTCCAGCCTGGAGACGTGGTTGGCATCGGCATTCATACCGGCAATGCGCTGCGCGGCATGGAACTGGGAAAAATCGCCCGCGAGCGCGGCGCTTTCGTTGTCTATGGAGGCATCCACGCGACCCTTTATCCCAATGAAGCCATGGAACTCGGCGCCGCTCACGCCATCGTCAAGGGCGATGGCGACGTGATCTGGGGAAGAGTCATCGCGGACCTGCTCGCGGGAACGGCCCAAACGGTCTACGACGGTGGCCGGATCTCCGGCGACCAGTTCATCCCGGCGCGCTGGGACCTGGCGCCGCGCGACAAATATATGTGGGCCTCCGTGCAAACCGTGCGGGGCTGCCCGAAACATTGTTCGTTCTGCTCCGTATGGCGCACGGATGGTCAAAAACCGCGACCCCGCACTTCCGACGTCGTGGTGCGCGAGATCGTCGATTTGCGCCGCCGGGGATTTCGCTTCATCGCCCTCGCCGACGACAATTTCTACCCCGTCAGCCTCGCCGATCTTCGACTGGCGGAGCAACAGGGAAACACCGCCCGTGTTGCCGAGTTGCAAGGCATCCGCTCCGAGCGGTTTGAGCTGATGAGCAAGCTGGCCAAGCTACCCAGGGACATGGTGTTCTTTACGCAAATCACCATGGAAGCCGGCGAGGACGTTCAATTTCTCGATGCCATGCGCAAGGCCAACATCAAAGGCGCGCTTGTCGGGGTGGAGTCAGCCACTGCGGAAGGGCTCAAGGCCGTCTTCAAGGACTTCAACCTCTCCGGCGACAACCTGATAAAGCGGCTACAGACATTCAAGGAACACGGAGTCCACGTCCTCGGATCGTTCATCTTCGGGCTCTCTTCCGACCGTCCGGACACTTTCGCCGCGACGGCGGAGCTGGCCAAGCGCGCTGGCATTACCTTTGCGCAATTCGTGATGCTCACCCCCTTTCCCGGCACCATCGACTTCGACCGCTGGGAGAAGAACCTCGGCGAAAATGTCATGCACGTCGGCGGCATTCCCATCACGCGCCACTGGTTGATTCCGGCGGCCGTTCGGCCCAAGATGTTCAGCCCGCACGCCATCATGTCGTCGGAAGAAATTCGCGAGCGCACCCAGGGTGTCTGGGATGAATTCTATAGCCTGCCGGAAATCTGGAAGCGCTCCAAGTGCGTGCCAACATTGCGCGGCCGTCTGGCGTTTCTCTTCATCTCGAAGCTATACCGGCAAATGTATGCCAAGACCGGCATTTCCACCGACAGCGCCCGTCGCCAGAAGGCGACCCGCATGGCGCGATGGCTGGCGGTCCCGTGCCGCAAGCTGTTTGAAGCCAAGCCCATGCCGGAGCTGAAAATGCCGGAGCCGCTCTATGCTCCTTCTGACCTGCTGCCAGTTCTGGATTCGTACTCTGCATAGAAAGGAAGCGTTGCCGGCTATCCGATGACGCGGCGCAGGAAGCCGCGGATTCCCGCCCATCCGAGGATCAGGACGGACAGAATCAGCGCGCCCAGAATCAGCCG
The DNA here is from genome assembly GCA_021792795.1 of Acidobacteriota bacterium. Taxonomy (GTDB): domain Bacteria; phylum Acidobacteriota; class Terriglobia; order Terriglobales; family Acidobacteriaceae; genus JAKAAZ01. Next base: position 37,964 of record JAJYUB010000017.1, read on the forward strand.
CGCCGGCAGGGCGGGAGTCAACGCCGCCCGCAGTCCTTCGCTCATATACACAATCGGGTTCAACAGCACGGCATATTGCAACCATGGAATATGCCGCAGCAGCGCCCAAGGGTAGTACACGCAGCCGAGAAACGTGATCGGCACTACCACGACGGAAAAGATCAGGCCGATCTGTCGCGGCTCGACCGTGGTGCCGATCGTCAGCCCCAGCGCGCCCGAGACCAGGCTGGCCAGCAGCACAACCGAGCCAAGCAGCCAATAGCTGCTGACGTGGACATGCACCGGCTCCGACGGAATGAAATAGGCCAGGGGAAACACAATCAGCGCGGAAAGAACGGATTGCATTGCGCTGAAGCAGATTTTTTCAATCGCCACGCCAGCCACGGGAAGCGGGCACATCACCCGATCCTCGATCTCGCGGGTGATGCCGAACTCCGTTGAAAGCGGCAACGCCACCGCTGCGATTCCGGTAAACATGATGGCCACAGCCATCAGCCCGGGCAGCAGCACCGTGCCGAAGTTCATCCCGCCCGCGCCGGAGGAGCTGCCGAAGCTTTGTCCGATGCGAGGGAAAATGTACGTAAAGACAAACAGAAACAGCAGCGGGTTCATAATCACGCGCACAGTAAACGGACCCAGTTCCCGCTGCAGGACGCGGAAGTCGCGCAACAGTAGCCCCCAGAATGCGTGTAGGTAGAGCGTCAGGGTGGCAGGGGAGCCATGTCGATCGGGAGTGGTCACGAAGCTGCCGGTTTTACTCACGCAGCTCCCTCCCGGTCAGGTGGATGAAAACGGTTTCCAGCGAAGGCTCGGAAATGGAGATGTCGCGAAGGCCATACGTCTGCGCCTCCGTAACGATGGTGGAAAGCACGCCCTCCGCGCCCTGCGTATAGACCCGCACGCCAGTCGCGGTCGTCTCGACAGAGCTGACGTGAAACACCGCGCGCAACCTGGCGGCCAGCTCTTCGCGTTGCTCGAAGTGCTGCACATCCAGCCCATAGACGGTTTGAATCCCCAGGCCGTTTTTCAGCCGTTCCGGTGTGTCTTCAACCAGGATTTTTCCATGATCGATGATGGCCACGCGGTCGCACAGCGCTTCCGCCTCTTCCATGTAATGTGTGGTCATCAGGACGGTGATGCCCTGGTCCTTCAGTCCTCGGATCGATTCCCACATTGCCAGGCGACTTTGCGGGTCCAGGCCGGCACTGGGCTCGTCGAGGAACAGGACTGCCGGATGATGCGCGATCGCGCGCGCGACCAGCAGGCGCTGCGCCAGTCCTCCAGAAAGTTCGCCGGGGAACGCTTTGGCGCGGTCTGCCAGGCGAAACTGCGCCAGCAGCTCCTGCGCTCGTTCCTTGGATTTGGAATCGCTCATGCCGAAGTAACGGCAATGGAAGAAAAGATTTTCAAACGCCGTCAACGAGCGGTCCAGCGTATTGTATTGCGGCACCACTCCAATCTGGCGACGCGCAACCGCGGGTTTTGCCACCACGTCGCAACCGGCGATGGTGACATGCCCTGAAGTAGGAAGAGAGCGGGTCGTGCAGATACCGATGGTCGTGGTTTTGCCGGCGCCATTTGGCCCCAGCAACCCGAAAATTTCCCCGATTGGGACAGACAGATCGATTCCATCGACCGCCACAACGCGTTGCCTACTCTCGTAGATCTTCGTCAACGCTTCAATGGAAACAATTCGAGTTGGCGCAAAATCGCCTATGGCAACACCTTACAGTTCCGGGGTTGCCATAGTGTAGCAAGTCCGAATGTGCTCCCGGGGCCTGTCCTCTGCCATGCGCGGGCCGAGGCAGGTCGGCCGAGGAGCGCTTATGCGGACATTCTTTCTGCGAGCCCTCGCTCCGCAAGCAGGCGGACTTTCGTCCGCCTGGAATCCGTCGCTTGCGATAGGTCGGATTCCATTGCAATCGGCACGACTGCGGTTGCACGGGACTGCGGAGACAGCTTCGCCACTTCCCCACGGCGCAAGAGACGCATTTCATCCAGGGAATATGGCATCTGCCGTCCACAATCGAGGCAAACCTTGTAGCTCGACGCTTGCAACGTGAAAGGTCGACTCAGATGGCCGTGACTGCAGCCAAAGAACATTTCATACAAGAAATCGCAGTTTGCGCTTAGCCAAGACATCGTCTCACCTCGCGAGCACCGCTACGGTATTTTGTAGGTTGCTTGCGCCTCCCCATGTTGCGTTCCCCGTGGACTACCTGGGCCGCTATAAGAAATAGATGCAAGTTGAATGCCACGGATATGTGTTCGACAACAATAAAATGAAAGAGGGCCAGATGGTTCCCGCTAACTCATTGATTAGATTTAGAGGAACAAGAAGGACTTAATTTGTCCGTCTGCAAGGAAATGACGACCTTGCCAAAGTGCCGGCCCTGTTCTAGATACCGATATGCCTCTACTGTTTTCAAAATGGGAAATACTTTTCCCACTACAGGCTTCATTTTGGACTGTGCGATGGCCCGGTTCATGGCCCACATCATGGTTTGGGAGCCGACATAGATGCCGATCAGGCGAATTTGCCGCATGAGTACCGAAGTAATCGCAAACGTTTCTTCCACCCCGGCAAGAATTCCGATTTGCGCAATCGTGCCGCCCACGCGCACCGCTTTCATCGATTCTTTCAGGGTCCCCGAACCGCCCACTTCAACAATTAAATCCGCCCCTTCGCCATCCGTTTGTTTCTTGACCCAGCTAGACCATTCCGGATTGTTTTTGTAGTTGAGACCTTCATCCAGACCCAGGGTTTTCGCCTGCTGCAGTTTCTCGTCGCTACTGGAGGTGCCCAGCACGCGCGCGCCGACTGACTTGGCAAACTGCAACGCGAAGATAGAAACTCCGCCGGTCCCTTGTATCGCAATTGTGTCGCCGGGTTTGGTCGCGGATGCATAAAACAATGCATTCCACGCCGTCAGCGCAGCGCATGGCAACGTGGCGGCTTCCTCATAACTTAGGTGAACAGGGAAGTGTACGACGCCATTTTCAGGCAGCACCACATAGTCCGCCAACATGCCGTCGATATCGCCGCCCAGTGCGCCGCGCGATTTCGCCGCCGATGCAGCGCCGTCCTGCCAGCGCTGCAGAAAAAGTCCGACGACACGATCTCCCGGCTTGAAACGAGTTACTCCCGTTCCAACCTCGACCACCTCGCCCGCCCCATCGGAGAGTGGAATGCGCGGCATCTGCAATTTAGGATCGTAATGGCCGCGGACCATCAATAGATCGCGGTAGTTGAGCGATGTCGCATGGACCCGAATCAAGACCATTCCATCGCCGCAGGCGGGTGTGGGCAGATCGACCTGCCGCAGATTCTCCGATCCGAATTGCGAAATTTGAAACGCGCGCATGCAAAACTCCTCGCCGGCCGTTGGTCCGGCTGCACTCTCTATTCAAGCAGATGTTTCATTTGGCGGTGCGATTCATCCGCCAATCCGCTACTCTGTATATATGGCGCGAGGATGGGAAAGTAAATCGGTCGAAGAGCAAGTGGAACAGCGGGCGGAACAAAGGGAACAGGCTGCGAAAGTAGCTTCAAAAGATGTAGTGAGGGCGGCCGGCGCGGAACAGGCTCGGGCTCGCCAGATGCTGCAGTTGAAACGAGAGAGGATTCTGGCCGAGAAGACCAGTCATCCAGTGCGGCGTTCCGCGTTGCAAGCCGCATTGAAGGACATTGAAGCGGAATTGCTAAAGCTGGGATAAATCCGACAGGACCATGAGGAAAATACTCGTTTGGGGGGATTTCTCGTTCTTTCTAGGGTTCTGGGTGCTTGTTGTGCTTCATGTTCATTTGAATCTGCGTGCGTGGGCCGGAATGGCAGTTGCCCTTGCCGGCCTCGCCTTGTGGTTGGCGGCGCGGCTGCAACTTGGGAGTGCCTTCAGTCTTAAAGCGCATGCCAGGACCCTGGTGACTACGGGACTTTACAGGCGATTCCGGCATCCGGTTTATCTGTTCGGATTTTTCGCCTTTGCAGGAGTGTTTCTCGTATGGGGGAAATGGGTCCCCTTCCTGTGCTATGTGCTCGTTTTCTCCGCGGTTGAAGTGCCTCGTATGCGAAAAGAGGAGCGGGTGCTGGAGGAAGCATTTGGCGATCAATACCGCCAGCACAAAGCACATACGTGGCTTTGAGTATCGGAAGGCTGGACTTGCTGGGTACAGCTAGACCGGATTTACAGATTCCGTAGTTAAAGGAGAGTTGGTCATTCTGAGCGAAGCGAAGAATCCAGAGTGCGACAGCAGCGTGGACGAGGCAGATGTTCTCTGGATTCTTCGGTCGCTGCGGCCACCTCAGAATAACTCCCGTTCAGACTCGACTGCACCAACTGTAAATCTGCTTTAATTTGTCCGTCGATTGAACAGCAGCGAATTCGCCTGGTCCACGCTGGTCAGCAGGACCTGTGCGATATTGACGTGGGCAGGCCGCGTCACCGCCCATAGGATCGCATCCGCAACATCTTCCGCTTGCAGCGGCGTCAGCCCCTGGTACACCTTGGCGGCGCGCCCTTCATCGCCGTGAAAGCGCACCTTGCTGAATTCCGTTTCCACCATTCCAGGATCGATTGTGGTCACCCGCACTGGAGTGCCCAGCAGGTCTTCGCGCAGACCTTCTGAAATTCGATTTTCCGCCGCCTTCGTCGCGCAATACACCGCGCCATTGGGATAGGTCATGTGTCCTGCTGTCGAGCCGATGTTGACGACGTGCCCGTTCCCGCGTTGCACCATGCCCGGTACCACCGCGCGTGTCGCATACAGCAACCCCTTCACGTTGGTGTCGATCATTTCCTCCCAATCCTCAACGTGCCCTTCGTGGACTTTCTCCAGGCCCCTGCTCAGCCCCGCATTGTTCACCAGGACATCGATGGCCTTCCAGGCCGCGGGCAATCCATCCACGACAGCCTGGATCTGCTTCCCGTCGCGCACGTCGAGCGCGATGGTATGCACATCCTCAGCGCCCGCGGCCCGCAAATCGGCCGCCATCTCCCGCAGACGATCTTCTCGTCGCGCCGCCAGCAGCAATCGCGCTCCCGCACGGGCGAAACTTTCCGCGCAGGCCGCTCCGATGCCGGAACTCGCGCCGGTAATGAAGGCAATCTTGCCGGCCAACGGCAGGTCTCTCATACTTATGCTGGATGACTTTGTCATGCAACTCCTAACTAGTGGCGTGTCGCAGAGAGTTCGTTACCACAACGATGAACACAGCGTCATATCTGTCGAGAGTGATGCGCCGCAAGGGAATGTTCTGTCAGAGGGTGCTGGTGCGTCAGCGTTTCGCTGAAAACTTCTTTCGGCTGCGGCTTTGCCCGTCCACGATTCTGACACCCCCGTCTGACGGCGCGGAAAGGCGGTTTCCGGTGTGCCAGTGGCGACCGTACCGGCATGGATACGCTTCGAGGTTCTCCGCATCGGGCGCTCTCTTTTCCGCTATTTCGCGAATGTGCGCTTCTGCAGCCGCTCGGCTTGCATATTTCTTTTTGCCCGTTTTCCCGCGGTCGCAGGAACATTTACGTTCCTTGTCGCAGTTGACGAAAATAGCGGAACCCGGTTCCGGGTGCATCAACGTTGCGAATATCACTTTCGGCTTCATGCGGAATCCACCATCACGGGGTCGCGGCAGGGGTCAAACCTGTCCGGTCGGCTGCTCACCGGGGCAATCGCGCCCACGCTTAAATCCTACACTAGGGGGCATGTCGCAGAGAGTTCGTTACCACGACAGATGAACACAGCGTCACTTCTGTCGAGAATCTCTCAAGGATCGATTTCGACCGAACCGGCGGCGTTACTAACGTTTTCCCCGCGACAGGCCACTAGGTTTTGTTCCTGGAAGCCTGTTCGGCCATGCGATATTGCCCGACGGCCCAATCCGTGTCACCCATGCCGCTGCGGATCGCAGCGCTGAATTGTTCCTGCAAATACTCTACAAGCCCAAGTCGAATGCCAGCGGACTGCGTGGCTTCGCGCAACAATCGAATGTCTTTTTCGCCCAGCAAGACCGTCGCTCCCGGATGTTCCGGCGGATGCAGCATCACGCGACCGTAGTTCAGGTAAAACGTCGATTGGAATAAGGCTTCGTTCACTGTTTTCAGGAACAACTCCGGGTCGAGCCCTTCCGCGGATGCAAACACGAACGCTTCGCTGAGCGTCTGCACCATGGCGCTGATCGTAAAATTGCCGCCCAGCTTGAATGCGTGTGCCTGCGTCGGTTCATTCCCGACAATGGTCACTCCGCGCCCGATCGCATCCAGCACGGTTCGTGCCTGTTCGAGCGTGGAATCGTCGCCGGCGGCCACGACCCACAATCGACCTTGCGCGGCGATATTCGGCCGTCCAAAGACGGGAGCCGCGACATAACGCTGGCCTGCGGCCGCATGGCTTTCCATCAGGCGCCGCGACAGCGCCACGCTGAGCGTGCCCAGCGCGATATGGACGGCATTCGCTGGCAGCACGGCTAGAAATCCTTCCGGGCCGAAGGCGACGGCCTCTGTCGCTTCATCGTTGGCAAGCATGGTGCAAACCGCGTCGCATTGTTCCACTGCGGCGTGGACGGAAGGCGCCAGCGAGGCCGACGGAATTCCTAGCTCCTGCAACGATTTTGGCGTGCGGTTCCACGCCGATACCGTATGCCCGGCCAATAACAGCCGGCCAACCACTGCGGTACCCATTTTCCCCAGTCCGAGAAATGCAATCTTCATGGTTGTTAAAGATGCAGCGACGGAGCAGATCGCTGCTGAGTTATTCGTAACTTCACCTGCGATGGCTTCGGCTCGATGGATAAAGCCCAAAGATTACGCGCATGAATGGAAAACTTGCTTGATATTGGGAAAACTATCTTGACGAACGGGTTGTGACACGGTACTGTTAACTTCAAGAAATATCGCCCTGGCTCTGTGGAAATCGAAGCTCCAATCGGTCTTCCGTGCCTGCGCTTAAGAACTTGTAAACAAATATCGTTTCGGTGACGCCAGCTTCCGTCGCCCGGCAGATTTGCAGCGTCTCTTGAATTGTAATTCGACATGAAAAGATAGAATACGCTTGATCTCGAATGTTAACAGGGGAAGAAATGAAACAGGATGGTGAAGCGCAGCACTACCAGGTAGACAAGTTGAAAATTGAGGTCCACCCCACGCGTGAAGCCGCCGGCGTTGCCGCCGCCCAATCCGCAGCTAGTTCGATGGTTGAGCTCGCGAAAGCAAAGAATCCAGTCGCGGTCATCTTTGCGACCGGGGCCTCGCAGTTGGACACGCTGCACGCGCTCGCGACGACTCCCGATCTACCGTGGGCGCGCGTTCGCGGTTTCCACATGGACGAGTACGTTGGCATGAGCGCCGATCACCCAGCCTCATTTCGCGGATACCTGCGCAAGAACCTGACGCAAAAAGTGCGGATGCGGGAATTCTTCGAGATCGACGGCACCGCGCCCGACCCGGAACAGGCATGCAAAGACTATGCGGAATTGTTGCGCGCTGCCAGTCCGCAGCTATGTTTGCTCGGCATTGGGGAGAACGGACACCTGGCATTTAACGATCCCGGGGTCGCGGACTTCAACGATCCGCTGGACATGAAGGTCGTGCATCTGGACCCAACATGTCGTCAGCAACAAGCTGCGGAAGGTTGGTTCAAGAATTTTCAGGAAGTGCCGGAACAGGCCATGACACTCACCATTCCAGCATTGTTTCGCGTGCCAAGATTGATCGTCTCCGTACCCGGCCCGCGAAAGGCCGCCATCGTTCGCCGCGCGCTGGAGGATTCCATCACAACGGCCTGCCCGGCGACGCTGCTTCGCACCCATCCCGACGCCACGCTATTCCTCGATAGGGAATCGGCGGCGCAGGCGCACGAGCTTTTGCAGTTCTTGGCGGTGCTGGACAGCAGAGGTTGAGGCAACCGCTCGTAAGCAGATGTTCGAACCGGAGGGCAGGAGATGACCGACAAGGTACAAGAAGGGATCGATCGCCGCGCATTTGTGAAGCAGGCCGGGGTCGCCGTACTCGCGGCGGGGATGGATGCGCGCTCCTACGCTCGCGTTCTGGGCGCAAACGATCGCATTCGCCTCGGGCAGCTTGGCTGCGGACAACGCAGTGAAGGCCACGTCCACATGGTGCGCCTGGCGTCGAAACAATTGCCGGTGGAAACGGTTGCGGTCTGCGATATCTGGACCCTGGCCCGCGAGCAGCGTGCCGCCCAGGTGAAGAAGGCATTCAATCTCGACCCGCGAATGTTCAAGTATTCAGAGGAAATGCTGGCCCGCCCGGACATTGACGGCGTGATGATTGCGACCGGCGACTTTCAGCATGCCAAGCTGTGTACAGAAGTCGTTCGCGCCGGCAAGGATTGTTACGTGGAGAAGCCGTTCGCGAATGTGCTTGCCGAAGCCAAGGAAGCTCGCGCCGCCGTCAAGGCGTCCAAGCAAGTCGTCCAGATGGGATCGCAGCATCGCACTCAGCCCTATCAACTTGCTGTGCGGGACATCGTCCGCTCCGGACGAATCGGCAAGATCGTCCACATTGAGCAGGAATGGAACGTCAACGAAGAACGCTGGCGCTTTGTGCCGAACGACATTGGCGAAACTGTCCGGATGGACCAGGACCGGAACATGGAATGGAAAAAGTGGATGCAGGACCGTCAATCCAAACTGCGTGAAGAAGACACGGATTGGAAGCGATGGCTGCTGGGCAAGCCGTACCAGCCCTTCGATCCGCATGTCTACCTGGAGTTTCGCCTCTATAAGGATTACTCCTCCGGCATCTTCGACCAGTGGATGAGCCACGGCAGCGACCTGGTGCATCTCTGGACGGACGAGAGCTATCCCGTCAGTGTGGTCGCCAACGGCGGCATCTACGCCTGGCCGGATGGCCGGCAAAATCCGGACACCGTGGTTGCCGCGGTAACCTATCCCAAGGGATTTCTCTATACCTACAAAACTACGTTCGGCAACAGCTATCGCAGCTTCTCGCGGATTCAAGGCCGCGACGGCACCATCGCAAATTATGGCGGCGAAGGCGCTTCGTTTTTTGTTGTCAGCAAAGAAGGCGGCAGAGATGAAATGGATGGCTCCGTCAATTATTCGCAGCTCCCCATTGTGCCGCCGGCGCGGGAGCAGGAGCAGATTGTCCATGTCCCCGGCGCGCCCCCGCCGGACTCACTCGGCCCGGATGACGATGACGCGCATCACGTGATCAACTGGCTGGCGGCCATGCAGACGCGCAAGCAGCCCGACGCGAATGTCGATCACGGTTTCTCCCACGCCATCGTGGTCATCATGGCGGCGCAATCTTATTGGAGCGGCAAGAAACTGTATTGGGATCCTAAGAACGAGGAAATTCTCGATCACCAGGTCGAGGTGTGATCGCAACCCAGAATCGAGCGATGTGAATTGGCGGTGAAGCACAATTGAATCGGAGGATGACCAGCATGAAAAGAACTGTTCTTCCCTTAGCGTTACTTCTGGCATTCGCAGGTTGCAACAAGCAACCACCGCCAAAGGCTCCTACTTCCTCGGACACCGCATCCGCCACCCCAGTCAGCGGGCCGTTCACTGCGCAGGAACTGCCCCAATTCGCCGCGCTGGACCCGATCGACACCCACACCCACGCGTTTCAGAATGCGCCCGCGCTGTATGCGCTGCTCAAGCGGCTCAATCTGCATACCCTCGATATCACCCTGGTGGACGACTACGATCCGGAGCTGAAAGACCTATCGAAAGAGCGCAAGGACGCATGGAAAGTTGTCCATGCCAGCGATGGATATATCGCCATGTGCAGCACGTTCGACCCATTCAAATACAGCCGGCCAAATTTCGCTCGCAACGCAAACCGCATCATCGATGAAGATTTTTCGCGCGGAGCGGTCGCCGTCAAAATCTGGAAAAATGTCGGCATGGAGATCAAGGACGCGAAAGGCAACTACATCATGCCCGACAATCCCGTCTTTGAGCCGATCTTCAAGAACATCGCAGCCCACAATAAAACGCTGGTCGCCCATCTCGCCGACCCCAATACCATCTGGGAGGCCCCCAATCCCAACTCCGCCGATTACGATTACTACACCCAGCACCCTGAGCTCTATATGTATCTCAAGCATGGTGTGCCATCGAAGGCTTCAATTCTGGTAGCGCGCGATCATGTGCTGGAAGCGAACCCGAACCTGCGCGTGGTGGGCGCGCACCTGGGCAGCATGGAAGCCGATTTCCATCAGCTTGCGCAGCATTTGGATAAGTATCCGAACTTTGCCGTCGATCTCGCCGCACGCATGCCGTATGTCGAAATGCAACCGCGGGCGGACATCATCGCGTTCATCGCCAAGTATCAGGACCGGTTGATCTATGCGACCGACAACGAGCTCAATCCGGATAGCAATGCCCAGGACGCCATGAAGGAGTGGGAGAGCGTTTACGCCAACGACTGGCGCTTTTTTGCCACCGACGATGTGCTGGAATACAAGGGCCACAAGGTCCAGGGACTTGCGCTGCCACAACCGGTCCTTCGCAAGCTGTATCACGACAATGCGGTCAAGTGGTTTCCAGGAATTCTAGCCACGCATTGAGCCGCAGCCGGACGAGGTGACACTTGAGCGAGGGGCAGTCTGGCGCGGCCATATCCAAACCTTCCGTGCGTGTCGGCAGAACTCGCTGGTGGATCGTCTGGACGCTTTTCTTTTCCACCGTAACCAACTACATCAGCCGTCAAAGTTTCTCCGTGTTGTCGCCGATGATTACGGCGCAGTACCACTTGTCCCACACTGACCTGGCGAAAATTCTGGGGTCGTTTCAGATCTCCTATGCCATCACCTGGCTGATTGGCGGCATCGTTCTCGATGCGGTCGGCAGCCGCGTCGGTCTCGCGGCGGCGGCCATCTGGTGGTCCGCGATGAACATCCTCACCGGCCTGGCCGGCTCCGTTTTCGGCTTCGCATGTTTTCGATTCATGCTGGGCATTGGGGAGGGTTTCAATTGGCCGGGGGCCAGCAAAGTTGTCGCCGAATGGTTTCCCCGCGAGGAGCGCGGCCTCGCCGTTGCCATCTTCGACAGCGGCTCCAGCGTCGGCGGCGCGCTGGCCGCATTGACCATTCCACTGATCGCATTGGCCTTCGGCTGGCGCTGGGCGTTTGTCGCCTCCGGACTGCTCGGGTTCGTCTGGCTCGCTGTCTGGCTGCGCGTCTATCATCCGCTGGACCGTCATCCTCGCGTCGGCGCGGAAGAGGTCGCGCTCATCAAGGCCGGCCGCGATGCCGAGCCCCTGACGACCGATCGTGGATGGACCCGCTGGCGACGCCTCGCGAAGAATCGCAATCTTTGGGGCATCGTTCTCGGCCGCGCCCTCACCGACCCAATCTGGTGGTTCTATGTTTTCTGGCTGCCGCAATATCTCAGCGATGCGCGCGGCTTCACCCTGAAGCGGATCGCGTTGTTCGCCTGGATTCCGTTCATCGCGGCCGACCTTGGCAACTTTACCGGCGGCTGGATTTCCGGCCTCTGCATTCGGCGTGGAATGTCCGTGGTGCGCGCGCGCACCTGGATCTGCCTCGTCAGTTGCCTGCCCATCCTCGCTGGAATTCCCGCGGCCCGCGTACACAATGTCTACTTCGCGCTGGCGCTGATATGCGTCGCGCTCTGGGGCTATGCAAGCTGGTCCACCATGGGCCTCACCTTGCCGTCCGATCTGTTCCCGCAGGAAGTCGTTGGCTCCGTCACCGGCCTCAGCGGATTGGCGGCCGGAGTGGTGAGTACCGGTTTTACCCTTCTCGTGGGCTTTCTGGTCGATCGATTTTCCTATCGGCCAGCGTTCCTGGCCGCCGGGCTTTTACCCGTACTCGCGACCGTCTTTTTGTTCCTGTTGATTCGGCCTCCGGCGGAAGTCGAAGCCGCGCCGGAATAAAGCGCCGCGCCGGATTCCAGTTGCAGCAGCGTCAAAAATGCCGGATTTGTCATCGTTGAGCGTAGCGAAAGATCCAGAGTGCGATGCCGGAGCTTGCCAGGTAAATGTTCTCTGGGTCCTTCACTCCGCTGCGCAGTTTACCCACAGCGTCGCCAAAGGGTCCAGAAAGCCTTCTGTTCGACTTCTGCCCACGCCAACCGTAAGACCGCCCCTAACCCCACTGGATATGCGGGTGCGACGGCCCGAACAAAAACACAAAATAGCGTGTCCATTCCTTGCCGGTGTTGCGGACCGCATATCTCGTATTTGAAGCGACGTAGGCCACGCCGCCCGGCCCCACCTGGGAGCGCTTGCCCTCCATCTCCACTTCCAGCATTCCTTCGCGCACCAAAAATAGCTCATCGCCCGGATGGCTGTACATTTCGTGGACGACCCCGCCCGGGGCCACGCCGGACTCATGCATCGACAGATGCTGTCCGTTCGACGTGGTCCCCTCAAACACAGGGATATAGTCGCGGCCCTTGCTTTTCTCCACCTTCAAGTCCTTGAAATCGTAAATCGCGGACGGCAGCGCTTGATCGTTGCTTGTGGAATCTTCCGCTGCATGTCCGGTGGCCGTCGCCATCAAGGCGGGCAGCAGAATGCAGATGTCTCTTCGTGTCAGTGCCATGTGTGCGTATCTCCTCTTTCTGTCCATTCAGTTTGAAATTCCCAGGCTCCCACTCAAGCCGGCAATTGCGGAATCTTCGCCACGCGCTCTTCGTAGACTGCCGCTCTTCCAGTCGAGCAGGCAATCGCGGACCCGAACCCGACTTCCACGTTGGCGAATGGCTGCTGCTTGCTGCGCACGCATTCGACAAATGACTTGCAAGCGGTCAGCGTCGCGTCCTCGCCCGGTTTCGCTTGCAAGCGATCTCCCGGGCCGCGATAGGGCATCGCCGAGTCCGCACTGTAGGAGGCCCCGGTTGCCACTCCTTTTTGCACCACGTCGGAGTGGGATGCCTCTGTGATTGTCTTCGACGTCTGCTTGTAAAAGGTGGCGTCTTCCAGCGTGATCTGCAGGCTGCCTTCGGTGCCGTAGATCCAAAGTTGGTCCGCCATCAGGCCATTGTCCGTGATCGAGCTGAAAAACATGCGTCTGCCTTTGGAGTAGCCGAGCACGGCTTGTACGTTGTCGCCCACGGTGCGGCCATCGTGGTAGACCGCGATGCTGCTGGCGCCTAGAATCGTTTGCGGCCGCTCTTTGAAGACCCAGTTCGCTATGTCGATGTGATGCGAGCCCAGCTCTTCCAGCAGGCCGCCGCTCGATTCTCGATAGAGCCGCCAGTTCATCAGGTGCTCCAGGCTGGGGTTCGGCGCCTCGCGCCGCCAGTTGTCGCTGCGATGCCAATAGCCGTACACCTGGGTCGGCTCGCCAATCTCTCCCTGATGCACGCGCTCAATCGAGTCGCGAATCCAGGACGCATAGCGCATCTGATGTCCAACTTGAAAAACCTGCCCGGTCTTCCGCACCGCGTCCACGACGTTTTGCGAATCTTCCTGGGTAAACCCGATCGTTTTTTCGCAATAGACCGGACGCCCGCTTTTCATGGCGGCAATGGCATAGCTCGCATGGAACACCGGCGGCGTGGCAATAAAAATCGCGTCGATGTCTTTCCGTTGCAGCAGCTCGCGATAGTCTCGATGCGCGGGCACCTTCTTGCCGACCATCTCATTCACCTCCGCGAAGCGCGGTTCATACACGTCGCATTGCGCGGCAATTTCCACGCCCGGCGTGCGCAGCAATTGCCGGATCAGCTCCTGCCCGCGGCTGCCCGGGCCAATAAAGCCGATATTCACGCGATCGTTGGCTGCGATACGACGCGAGGGCGCCGCCTGCGGTCCCTCCGCTTGTCCGTACAACGACGAAGCGCCCGGCAACTTCGCCGCCAGCATACTGAACGAAAGACCCTGCAGCAGACTTCTGCGGTTCATAGTTTTACTTTCTCCTTGGCATTCGCCAGTGCGGCGATCTGCCCGTTGGCAACTTCGGCGGGCCAGCGAATGGCCTCGTACTCCGCCGCAAATTGCTTTTCTTGCCCACATTGCTTTTCTCGGATGACCAGCGCGCAGTCCTGTTGCCGCCCGTCCAGCAACAACGCCCTGTCTTCCGGTCCAGAGACAAACAATGCATTCGATAGCGCGTCGCTATCGGTTGCCGACGGCGAAATCGCCGTCACCTGCGCCATTCCTTCTACAGGTCGCAGAGTTCGTGGGTCCATGATGGCGCCGTAAAAATGTCCGTCATGGACGAAGTTTTTTTCAGATAGATTGGCGGTCGAGAGGGAAGTGTCCCGCAGAATTACGGTCGAGATCGGGTCTTCTCCTGCGCCCGCGAAGGGCACGCGCACCTTCCAGCCTGCTTCTCCCGGCGGCGCGCCCAGCGCATAGATCGTGCTGCTGCCGGCGGAGAGTAACGCCGCTGGCGCCTGCTTCGCTCGCAGAACTCGGACGGCCCTATCCACCGCATACCCCTTGCCGACGCCGCCAGGATCCAATTCGATGCCTGCAGCAAGAAATCGCACCGTGCGCTGCCCGCGATCCAGTCGAATCTTTTCCCAACCTACATCGGCTCGCGCGGCCGCCAACTCCTCCTGCGACGGGACCGCTCCTGATGCGCCGAAAAACTTCCAGGCCTTCATCAGTCTGCCCACCGAAATATCGAAGGCGCCTCGCGATCGTTCACTCCATGCCAGGCACGTCGCAAGAAAGCCGAACGTCTCCGGGTCCGTCGTAACGTCATGCTGGAAGGCCTCGCGGTTGATGCGGGACAGCTCGCTGCCCGGCTGATAATTGCTCAACAGTCCATCGACGCGATCCACCTCCTCGAACACTGGCCTGGCTATGGCCGCAGCTTGCTCGCGCGACGGCGCGTACAGATACAACGAGTACTCCGTTCCCATCGCCGGATGCGTCGTGCAGTAGAGTTGCGCGTCTGGATTGAGAGTGATTGTGTCCATTACAAATGGGCTCCGCGAGTGAAGCATGCGTGCCGGCGCGAATTGAAGTCGAGGCTGCCCAGGCGGCGCGCCGGTACAAGAAAAGTTCGGCTCATTCGGCTGTTCTCCCAGATAATTTTGCGCCGGAGGCGATCGCTGCGCTGGATACTGAATAAATGGCCGCCGCGCCCAGCAGGCCCGCGCCGGTAAAGATGGCCCAGGCCAGTCGATAACTGTGGTACGTATCGAAGATCTTGCCAGCCATCCATGGCGCAATCCACTGGCCGATCGTGTATCCCATGATAATCAGCGCCAACAGTTTTCCTAGGGAAGCCAGTCCGAAACGGTCCGCCGTCACCAGCGGAATCAGCATGTAATCCGCGCCCATCGAGAACCCAAACGCGATTGCGAAGGCGAAGGCCGCCATCGGCTGGCGCGCCAGATACAACAGCGGAATGGAAGCCGCCAGCACCAGATAAAACAGGGCCATCGTATTTTTTTTCCGAAAGCGATCTGCAATATACCCGGCCAGCACCCGTCCTCCCAAGCTGGAAATCAACAGCGCCGAGAGAAAATGCGATGCTGTTCGAATGGAATGGCCTTGATCCTTCAAGAAAAGGATGAAGTGTTGAATCACCGCGTTGACGGAGCTTAAAATCAGCGTCGCGCCAGCCAGAATCAGCCAGAAATCCGAAGTGCGGACCGCCGCGGCGACGCTGACGACGCGCCCGTCCGGCTCCGAATCGAGCGTTCTCAAATCATCCGCGATGGCTCCGTCCGGAAACAACCCCATATCGGAGGGTTTCGAGCGTGTCACCCAGATGCCCACTGGAAATAACACGGCCAGGATGACGCCCCCGGAAATTTCCAACGCTGCTCGCCAGCCAAAATTGCCGACCAGAAGGTTCGCCAGCACAGGAGAAACCACCCCGCCCAGTCCCAGCCCCAGATACGCATATCCCATCGCCTGGCCGCGCCGCGCGCGAAACCACTGCGCGATCAATACCTGGTTGGCAATTGGACCGGCCAGCGTGTAGCCGACCACCTCCGCGATGCAGAGCAGTTCATACTGCCAGAAGTGCGTCATCCGTCCCATCAGCATCAGCGGCAGGCCGATCAAGCCGATGCCCGACAGAATCACGCGGCGAGCGCCGATTCGATCGATCAAGGTCCCGGCGAAAAGGCCGAAGGGAAGTCCCACGACCAGCGCCCCGAGCAAGAATCCTTGTGTCACCTGCGCCCGCGTAAATCCCAGGGACGCGACAAATGCCGGATAGAATACTGGGAACCCGTAGTAAATGACGCCAGTTGTGAAAAACAGGTTCAGGAATGCAGCGCCCACGATCCACCAGCCGTAGAAAAATCTGGACGGCGTGCTTGCGAGACGGACTGGCGCGGGCGTTATCATCGCGTGTCAAGGGACACAGGAGTTGAATACGAAGCCGCGAATGAGGCCTCCGCGGAACCTGTCGCAGCCTCCGGTCTCCTTTGGACGACGGCAATCGCGTGACACACAACCGTTGGGTTTCAAGGTGATGGTAATCTAAATTTCTCGATTGATGGAAATGTTTCTGGAATACTTCACGACATTGCTGGAGGGTGTACGCTGGGTTCGAATAGATAGGAGGGAACACCGGAGACAATGCGCCTACTCAAACGAATCGAATTTCTTGCTGCAGGTGTCTGCGTGGTTTTGCTGTCTGCACCGGCGGCGCGCGGCAACGTTGGGCTTACGGTGGTCACCGACCGCGGAAGCGTTCAGGGGACCTTCAGCAGCGACGGACAAGTGCGCGCCTTTCTTGGCATCCCTTACGCCGCGGCGCCTGTCGGGCCGCTGCGTTGGAAACCACCGCAACCCGCGCCCGCGTGGTCCGGAGTTCGTTCGGCCACCCGCTTTGGCCCGCGCTGCATGCAGACCCAGCTTTTTCCGGACATGGTCTTCCGCGATCCCGGCCCCAGCGAAGACTGCCTCACGCTGAACGTCTGGGCGCCAGCGGGAAAAAACTCTGCGCCGTTGCCGGTGATGGTCTGGATTTATGGCGGCGGATTTGTCACCGGAGGATCGTCGGAACCTCGCCAGGATGGCGAGCACCTGGCCCACAAAGGCGTCATCGTTGTCTCCATGAATTATCGGCTGGGGATTTTTGGATTTTTTGCCCTCCCCAGCCTGGCTGCTGAGTCCCCAAAACATGCTGCAGGCAATTATGGCTTGATGGACCAGGCGGCTGCGCTCGACTGGGTGCGGCGCAATATCGCGGCTTTCGGAGGCGATCCCGCCAAGGTCACGATTTTCGGCGAATCCGCCGGCTCCATCTCCGTCAGCGCTCAGATGGCGTCCCCGGTTTCGCAAGGGTTGTTTGTCCGCGCCATCGGCGAAAGCGGAGGCGCCCTCACCGGTCCCGGATTGACCTTCCAGCCGCTGCCGGTCAGTGAGCAACGCGGCCAGCGATTTGCCCAATCCGCGTTCAAAAACAGTAGTCTGGCCTTTCTGCGGTCCGTCGGCGCGGGCCAACTGCTCAAGGCGGCGAGTACCGCTCCTCATGGCCATGGAATTTTCTGGCCCAACGTCGATGGAGATTTTCTGCCTGAAAGCGTTCCCGCCATCTATGCCAAGGGAAACCAGGCGCGCGTTCCTTTGCTGGCTGGATGGAATCAAGATGAAGGCAGCGGGGAAGTTTTAGGTCAGCCCCAAAAGCCGACTCCGCAGGCCATGCGCGCCTTGGCGACGAAGAGGTTCGGTCCTCGCGCAGAAGATTTTCTCCGCGTGTACGCCGCTGCCGACAATACCGAGGCGTTGCGGGCTGCGGAGGATTTTTCCGGCGACGCTTTCATCGCCTATTCCACCTGGGAGTGGCTGGAGGCGCAGGTGAAAACAGGCAACGCTCCGGTCTATCGCTACCGCTTCGATCTGGGCTCGCCCGGCGATCCATTTCATCCGCCTGCAATCGGCGCCTTTCACTCCGACGATATTGAATATGTCTTCGGCACCCTGGATTCGCGGCGGGGCGCGAAGTGGAGACCGGAGGACTATAAGCTGTCTGATCTGATGCAGGCCTACTGGACGAATTTTGCCAAGACCGGCGATCCTAACAGTGCCGGTCTTCCGCGCTGGCCCGCCTACAATGAGGCGGGGAAATGGCAGGTCATGCATTTGTCGCCGGACTCCGAAGCCAGATCGGACCGGCATCGCGACAGGTATCTATTTCTGCAGCAGGTTTGGGGCCCGGATGCACCCCCGGGGCCGCCACCGGTGGGACCTGGCAAATAGTGGGGATGTAGCTTGAGGCGGTAGCATGGGAACAATTCACCATGAATGGCGGAGTGTTGAGTGCGTATGAAAGAGAATGCTGACCCCAGGAAGAACAAGATAGGACTGCGAGAAATTGCAGCCGGGGCCAATGTCAGCGTGGCCACGGTTTCGCGCGTGCTGAATGGAAACCATCGCGTCGATCCGGCCATTCGGGAAGTGGTGCTGGATGCGGCCGCCAAGCTCAATGTCGATCTTTCGCAGCGCAACAAGACCAAAGCGCTGGCCTTCCTGTTGAGCAACCGCGCCGTGCTGCACGCCTTCCATTCCAGGATCCTGTTGGGAGCGGAGGCGTACTGCGCCGCCAACGGCTGGGACATGGTTTTCCTGTCCTACAACTACTCCCCGAATGTTCCCTGGAAAGAACTGCACCTGCCCAAGGCGGTGCAGCGTCATGACGTGGTTCGGGCTGTGGTGCTGGCCGGAACGAATTCCGCCAACCTTCTGGAGCTGCTCGACCACAAGGGCATCGCCTATTCCGTCTTGGGCAACAACGTCATCGGAGAATCGCAGAGTTTGAAAGGCGACATCGTGTATTCCGACGATGTTCAGGGCGGCCATGAAATGACCAAATACCTGATCGGCCTTGGCCATCGCGACATCTGGTTTGTCGGCAATGTTCGCCTGCCCTGGTTTGCCCGGCACTTTGAAGGATATCGCCGAACCATGAGCGAGGCTGGACTGGCTCCGCGCCTGAGCGGCCTTGAGTTCGACGATGAAACCGAGATGGGCTACATCAACACCAAGTCTCTTCTGGCCCAGGGCGGACCTTGCACTGCCATCCTCGCGGGCAACGACCAGACCGCCCACGGCGTCTACAAGGGGCTGCGCGACAGCGGTCGAAAAGTTCCAGACGACATCAGCGTGGCCGGCTGCGACGATACCGCCAGCACCTGGCTCTATCCTGGACTCACCACCACGCGGGAATTTCCCGAGCAATTGGGCCAGCAACTGGTCAAACTGGTGCTGAATCGAATCTCGCAGCCGAGTCTTCCTCCCCAGGTGGTCACCATTCCAACCGAGCTGATCAAACGCGAATCCTGCAAGCCCGTTGCTGCAGCCAAAGGACTGGTTTCCGTCGGACCCGCTGCCCGCTATTGATCCGGCCCGAAAGTATTGCGTTTGGGTGCCCCATCCTCGCCGCGTTCTTTGCGGCTAGGGTTGGAAAAATTGGTTCATTCCAATCGGGCCGGATCAATAGGTGCTAAATGACAAACTCGTTTGGCGGAATTGTCATTCCAGCCTGAGGCCGCCGAGGCGATTGCAGTGGAGGGACCTTCGTCTTTCTGGGTGCCAAATGAAAAAGCCCGCCATCAAGCGGGCTTCTTCCTTCGCCGAAATTTCGTGGAGGATCTTCTGGTGGAGCTAGTCGGGATCGAACCGACGACCTCGCCATTGCGAACGGCGCGCTCTCCCAAACTGAGCTATAGCCCCACGTGGCCTATCGTTGCTAGTGTATCAGCGACACGGGAAATTCCAAATGATCCATGGTCATTTTTCTACGCTGAAATAGTGGTCGATAAGATAGTCGCGCAGTTGCGTATCGAAATCGTGGGTGTTCTGCCTGGCATCCTGCGCGTCCGTGTTGTAGACCACGATGTATGCGCTGCGGGACGCTGGATCGAGATAGAAATTGCTCTGGAATCCGTTCTGCGATCCGGACTTCCCAACCAAACGCAGCTTGCCATCGGTATGGACGAAAAAACTTCCCGCAACAAAGTCATGGGCCCCGGCGCGCGAGGGAAAATCGGCATCGGGGACCACCGGCAGGATGGGCTTCCACATCTCTTCCAGCGAGGAACGCTTCAGGATCGCGTCATATTCCGCCTGACGCGCTGGATCGCCCAGCAAGAACTCCAGATACTTCGCCATGTCCGGCAGCGGAGCGTTCAGGCCGCCGTTAGAGCGCGTAATTCCAGTATCGAAGTCGAAGGGATCTTCCGTCAGCTTGCCGTCGTGCAAATCGTAGCTGTGCGATCGATATCGCAGCAGCGTGTACGGGCTGCGGTCGAAATACGAGCGGTCCATTCCCAGCGGCCCCAGCACATTTTTCTCCATATACGCCTCATACGGTTCGCCGGAAAGACGCTGAATAATTTCCCCCAGAAATACGACCGCAAGGTTGGAGTAGCCGAAGCGCGAACCAGGCGCGAAATGGATGCTGGTATACGGCAGCATGGCGACAATCTGAGACCATTGCGTGGGTTCGAACGGCTGCCATGGCTCGCTTCGCCACGGCCAGGTGGCATCGCGGAATCCGCTGGAATGAGACATCGCTTCCCGAATGGTGATGGCGGAGATGGGACCATAGGGATCGTGTACCGCTGCCAGCTCGGGAATGTACTGGACCAGCGGGTCATCCAGCGAAAGCAGGCCGCGATCGCGAAGTTGCATGATCGCAATTCCGGTAAAGGTCTTGGTAATCGACGCCCAATGGTAGGCGGTATTTTCATCGACCGGCTGCGCTGGCGAGAGGTCCTGCCTGCCATGGAAATCTTGAAATACGATGCGTCTCCCGTGCAGCAGGAGCAGGCTGCTGCCCACAATCCCATTGCGCTTGAGCCCGGACTCGTAAAACGATGTAAGCCCGGCGAGATTCTGGGCCGAAAACGACTGCGCGGGCAGGTCCGCCGTTGTCAGCGCGCAGCCCAAAATAGGCAGAAAAAGCCGCTTCATTCGCACCGGGAAACCTCGACTGGATTCATGTGTTAATGCCATGCCAGGCCGCTGTGCGCCGGATTGCCTCGGCCAGCGGAATCCCATCGGTCAGGTTGAGATATTTCTTCGCCGCCTGCACTGAGGGCACATAGCGCTGAACAGGAACGCCGGGACCGGCGGTCCGCTCGATCCTGACCTCAATTCCTGGCGCGATCGCCGCCGAAACCGTCTCGGCAACTTCGCGAATACTCAGGTCCCGCTCCGATCCCACGTTGAAAGCCCGCAGCGAATCCCCCCGAAATAAGATCGTCCATAGCCAGATCGCCAGGTCGGCGGCGTACATGTACGAACGCATCGGCGTCCCGTCCCCTTGAACGACGATGGGCCCTCCGCGCATGGCGTCGCGAATAAAATTTCCAATGGCAAAATGAGCGTCCAACGGAAGGTGCGGACCGACAAACGCAAAACAGCGGGCAATTTTGCATTCCATCTGCGTGCGGTCTGCCGAAAGACTGCACAGCATCTCCGCCATGCGCTTGCCTTCGCCGTAGACTGAGCTTGCATGCAATAGGTCGGGAGCGCCGCCATGGTCCTCTGCAATATGGGTCATGTCCGACGGCTGGCGACCGTACACCGCGCCGGAACTGGTCAGCAGAAATTTCTCGGTCCCATGCGACTCGGCAAACTCCAGGCATCGCCGCGTCCCCTCGACGATCGTCGATAGCAACTCCGTGGAAGGGGCGCTGGCCAGCGGATTGGTGGGGCTGGTCCGGACCGACTCCGTCGCCGCGTGAATCGCAAAATGGAATTTGCCCGCGGGAAACGCGAAATTCCGCACATCGCCTTCGAGCAGCTCGATGGCGGCATCGTTGGCAAGATGCGGCGCCCGCTCGCGAAACTTCCGCGCTGACCGCGTCAGAACAACCGCCTGCGCCTGCAGATCGAAGGCGTGGTTGGCAGCCAGGAAACTCTCCAGCAGCCAGCAGCCGAAGAAACCTGTGCCCCCCGTGATAAATATGCGGCGACCGCGCAATTCTTCCCACAACGTCGCATTGTTTTCTAAAATGTAGTTCAGGTCTGCGGCGGAAACCGGAGGCGCGGCGTGCAAAGGGTTCATCATCGATAAAAGTGTATACTCCGCTGCATCGGGAACAGGGTAAAGTTGCATCTATGCACAGGGAAATCGCGTCATGGTGTCGCGATGACGTGCCAGGTCCCACGAGAAGAGGGTTCAATGACGATGCAAGAACATGGCGCGGTAAAAATCGGCAAAAAACTTATCGGCGACGGGCAGCCCTGCTACGTCATCGCGGAAATCGGCATCAATCACAATGGCAACCTGGACATTGCCAAGCGCCTCATCAGTGTCGCCGTGGCGGCGGGATGCGACGCCGTCAAGTTCCAAAAGCGCACCGTGGACGTGGTCTATTCCGCGGAAGAACTCGCGCGTCCGCGCGAAAGTCCGTTTGGCGCGACCAATGGCGACTTGAAGGAGGCCCTCGAATTCGACGCGGACGATTTCGCCGAAATCGACGCCTATTGCAAGGCCGTCAACATTCCCTGGTTTGTCTCCTGTTGGGATGAGGGCTCGGTCGATCTGATTGCCGAATTCGACATACCCTGCTTCAAGATTGCCTCCGCATCGCTGACCGACGACCACTTGCTGCGCCACACCCGCTCCAAAGGCAAGCCGATCATTCTGTCGACCGGCATGAGTACCTATCGGGAGATCGATCACGCTATTGATGTACTCGGCAAACAAGACCTGGTCGTGATGCACAGTTGCAGCACCTATCCCGCGTATTACGAAGAGCTGAACCTGCGCGCCATTCCGACCATGAAAGAACGCTATAAGCTGCCCATCGGCTACTCCGGCCACGAAACCGGAATTGCTTCCAGCGTTGCCGCGGCGGTTCTGGGCGCATGTTCTGTTGAGCGTCACGTCACGCTGGACCGCTCCATGTGGGGCAGCGATCAGGCAGCGTCTCTTGAGCCGAATGGAATCACGCGGCTCATTCGCGACATTCGCCTGGTGGAGCAGTCGATGGGCGACGGCGTGAAGCGCGTCTATGAACGCGAACTGCCGATCATCAAGAAACTGCGCCGGGTCGGAGCGGGAGTTTGATGAAGGGTATCCGTGCCATCGCTCTCGATGTCGATGGCGTTCTGACAGATGGCGGCGTCTGGTGGGGCCCCAACGGCGAGGAGTGGAAGCGCTTTTCCTTTGCCGACATTATGGGCGTTTCGAACGCCTGCAAGGCGGGCCTCATCGTCACCTTGATCTCCGGCGAGGACAGCCCGCTGGTCGACCGCTTTGCGGAGAAGTTTCAAATTACCGACATCGCCAAGGGCTGCCGCGACAAAGCGAGCGCTTTGCGCGCGTTTGCGGAACGGCAGCAGCTTCCGCTGGCCGCGATTTGCTTTATGGGAGACGACATCAACGACATCGCCGCGCAAAAGATTGCCGGCTTGTCGGCTGCTCCCGCAAACGCTCATCCAACTGTTCTGGCCACCGCCACCTTCATTGCAAAAAATAACGGCGGCAACGGCGCGGTTCGAGAATTGATCGATGCCATTCTCGCCGCGCGTGCAACCTGAGATGGAATTCCAAGTGGTGCGACTCCAGGCCCAAATTGCCCGCAAAACGAGCCAAAACTTTCCGATGAAATCCACGCCAAAACTTTCCGATAAAAAAACATGCCAAAACTTTCTGACTATTTAGTCCAGTTTGTCGCGGACCAGGGCGTCCAGCACGTTTTCCTCGTCACCGGCGGTGGCGCAATGCACCTGAACGAATCGCTCTCGCGGTGCAAGTCGATCGAACCGGTGTGCAACTCCCATGAGCAGGCCAGCGCGATCTGCGCCGAGGCATACGCCAAGGCCACCAACTCGCTTGGAGTTGCCATGGTCACCACCGGCCCCGGCGGCACCAACGCGGTCACCGGCGTCGCCGGAGCATGGCTCGATTCCACCCCCGTCCTGTTTGTCTCCGGGCAGGTGAAGCGTCCCGACCGCATGTTCGACGCGGAAGGCAAGCCGCTGGGCATGCGCCAGCTTGGCGTGCAGGAAGTCGACATTGTCTCCATCGTGCGCCCCATTACCAAATATGCCGTCACCATTCTCGATCCCTGCAGCATTCGCTATCACCTGGAAAAGGCCGTATATCTGGCGCGCGCCGGTCGTCCCGGTCCGGTGTGGATTGACGTGCCGCTCGATGTGCAGGCGTTTCCGCTGGACGATCTCTCGGTGCTCAAGGGCTTCGATCCGGCGGAGAATGCATCGCTCGACGCCGACCCGACAGAGGAGATACAAGATCAAGTCCGCCAAACGATCGCCGCGCTCAACAAATCGGAACGTCCGCTGCTGTTTGCCGGCAATGGCATCCGCCTGGCCCGCGCCGAAAAGGAGTTTCACGAACTGCGAAAGTTGTTGAATGTTCCCATCGCCGCCACCTGGTGCGCCGCCGACCTGGTGCCCAGCGATGGGCCGCTCTATGTCGGCCGTCCTGGTTCCGTGGCTGCCCGCGGGGCCAATTTCGCGCTGCAGAATTGCGATTTTCTCCTGGCCATGGGCGTCCGCCTGGACTTTGCCATCACCGGCTATGCGCCCGAAAAACTTGCCCGCGAGGCCCACAAGGTGGTCGTCGACATTGACGCCGCCGAGCTGGCCAAGTTGCATCCTCACATGCAACAGCCGGTCCGCGCCGACGCGCGCGCATTTCTCGCGGAAATGTTGCGCCAGCGGGACGCCATTCGCCCGCGCGACCGCGCCGCCTGGGACCGCCGCTGTGCCGACTGGAAGACGCGTTACCCCGTGGTGACGGAGGAGCATCGCAACCCGGATACCCAGGTCAGCATTTATCATCTGGCGGAAATCATTGGCGTCGAGACCGACGCCAACGACCAACTTGTCTCCGGCAGCTCCGGTGCCGGCATTGAGATTTTTTTGCTGGCCTGCCCCACGCGCACCGGCCAGCGCATTTATCACACCGCCGGTCTCGGCAGCATGGGCTTTGGCCTGCCCATGTCGATCGCAGTTTGTCTCGCGGCGGGCCGTCGGCAGACGATCTGTGTCGACGGGGATGGCGGTTTCCAATTCAACATTCAGGAACTGGAAACAGTGGCGCGACTGAACCTGCCCATCAAGTTTTTTGTCCTGAATAACGATGGCTACGCGTCCATCCGGGCTTCGCAGAAAAACTACTTTGGCCAGGAAAGCATCGGCTGCGATGCAAGCACCGGCCTGACCGTTCCGGACCTCGCCAGGATCGCCGCCGCCTATGGAATCAAGTCCGCGCGTATTGCCGACCAGCGAAATCTTCGCCAGCATGTGCGCGCCGTCCTCGACACGCCGGGCCCGGTCCTGTGCGATGTTCACGTGATTCCCGACGAAACCAGGGCCCCTCGGCTCTCCTCGACCCAAAAACCGGACGGTACTTTCGTTTCCCGTCCGCTGGAGGATCTGTGGCCTTTTCTTGACAGGAGCGAGTTTTTATCGAATATGATTGTGGCACCACTGCAAGATTGAGAATCTAATATTGCGAGCTGTACGAGCTGTAGAGGTGATGGAGCATGATGGAGTCCCCTCATTCTGCCGTAGCTTCATTTGTAAGCTTTTCTGCCGACAGACTGGAAACCTTACTGCAAGGGATATCGGCTGAATCCATGGCGCGCGTCAAAGAGCGCGAGAACACTGTTCTTGACTGCCTGCTGGCGGAACGCAACCGGCAATGCGTCGTCTTCGGCGCTGGGACCATGGGTCGCCGCGCGCTCGCGGCCTTGCGCGTCATGGGCGTCCATCCGCTTTCCTTCGCCGATAACAACCCGGCCCTGTGGGGCAAGTCCATCGAGGGCGTTCCGGTCCGCTCACCGGAAGACGCGGCCGAACTGTTCGGCGAGGACGCGATCTTTTTCATCGCCATTCGCAATGAAAATCATTGGTACAGGGAAACATTCGAGCAACTGAGACGCCTTGGATGCCGCCACGTCTCCAGCAGCGAACCGATTGCCTGGCGCTTTCCAGACAAGTTTCCTCCATTCCTTCTGTACGACCTTCCGCACAACCTGTACGCGCGCGCGGAAGAAGTGGTCCGCGCTGCGAAGCTCTGGGCGGACGACGAATCCCTGGCGGAATATCAGGCCCAGATTCAGCTTCGCGCTTTTGGCGATCCCTCTTTGCTTTCGCAGCCGGCCATCGAAGAGTCGTATGTCCTGCCCGGCGTTTTCAGGCTGGTGCCGGAAGATATTTTCCTCGACTGCGGCGCTTTTGACGGCGACACCATTCGCAGTTTGATCGATCGCGAGGTTCAGTTCGACAAGATTGAGGCCGTCGAGGCCGACTCGCACTCGTTTGCGCGGCTGGCGGACTTTGTCGCGACCCTGGGGCCGGACATCCGCAACCGGATTCGCCTCCATCACTGCGCTGTTGGCGCCCATCGTGGCGCGGTCCGGTTTGAAGATACCGGCGGGGTGGAATCCAAAGTTTCAGACGAGGGAAAAATCCTCATCGATATGGTGCCGATCGACGTGATGTTCGCTTCCAAGCGCGTCAGCATGATCAAAATGGACATTGAAGGCGGCGAATATGACGCTCTGCTAGGGGCGCAACAGGTGATCCAGCGCGACCGCCCCATCCTCGCCATCTGCGTCTATCACTCCCAGGAAGATATCTGGCGCCTGCCGCTGTTGATTCGCGGCCTTTGCCCGGAACATCGCATGTATCTGAAGGCGTATCGCGGAGATGGCATCCAGACCGTCGTGTACGCCGTTCCTCCCGAGCGCGTTCTTGGTCGCCAGCGCGTCGGTTAATCGGACGTTGGCCGGCTGTCCCGCCCTGGAGGAGATTTACAGTTTGTATCGTCATTTGTGGCGGGGGGCGTTCTGAACGGAGGTCGCCGCGGCGACCGGAGTGAAGAATCCAGACGACGTCCGCATCGTAGATGCTGCCATCGCCCTCCGATGGATTCTTCGTTGGGCCCGCTCTGAGCGCAGCCGAAGGGTGCCGCACATGGCGCAAAAACAGATGGGCTTCAGCCCCCGAGTGTTCCTGTTCGAATCGTTTCCAGGCGTCGAATTTTTGAATGGACCTCAGACTCAGGACGCTAGGGTGGGATGGAACGATGCCGGTGCCCCATGCGGGCCCTCCTTTGGCTTGAGTGCGAACCGGCAACTGTCTCCCAACTCTCCGCGCGAAGTTCCTTTGCCCGTTCCCCATCGAATGTTCTAGTATGGATCGCGAACTAAATCGATTTGGACACGCACATGAGCATTTTCACTATTGGTGTAAAACGAAGCGGCGATGTTGGCGCAGCTTTTCCCTCAAGAAAAGCTGCGCTTCATTGGACGTCAAGAGTTCACGGTAATAGTGAAAATGTTTGAAGAGGATACCCATGCGAATTCCCACGCGCTTGCCTTCGACGCTTGCAACCATCTCCCTCTCGGCCACGCTCGCACTGTCCGGCGCTACGGCACTCGCGCAAAGCTCCGCGTTTCCCGCTCCGGTCGCCTTCACCGCCGATCAGGACCATCGGAACATGATGGACCAGCTCGGCATCCAGGCCCTGCGCCCCGGTCCCAACGGAAACCCCAAAGCGCCCGACCACGCCAACTACGACGAGTCGAAGGCCAACCCCTGGCCCAATCTGCCGGATGCCCTCACGCTCAACGACGGACAAAAAGTCGCCACCGCGCAAATGTGGTGGCAACAGCGTCGCCCGCAAATCGTCCACGATTTCGACGAGTACGTCTACGGCGTCGTCCCCAGGAATGTTCCCAGGGTCACCTGGTCCGTCGTCGCCACGGAGAACGAGCGCGTCGGCTTTCACCCCGTCATCGCCACCGAGCTGAACGGCCACGTCGACAACTCCTCGTACCCGCTCATCGATGTCAACCTCCGCATGACGCTCGTCACGCCTGCCGACGTCAAAGGCCCCGTGCCCGTCCTCATGATGTTCGGCCCCAGCGGCTTGCCCGCTCCTGTTCAGCCTTCGCCCGACCAGCTTTCCCGCATCAACGCCGCTCTCAAAGCGCTCCTCGTCAAACAGGACCCATCCCTCACAGGCGTCCTCGCCCAGCATCCCGGATGGGTCCCCGTTCGCCCCGTCCCCTTCGCGTTTCCCCAGATGAATGCCGACGGCGATCCGCCCAATACATGGGAGCTGATCGCTGCCGGCTGGGGCTTCGCCACCCTCGATCCGCAATCTGCGCAAGCTGACGACGGTGCCGGCCTCACCCGCGGCATCATCGGCCTCGTCAACAAAGGTCAGCCCCGCGCGCCCGATCAATGGGGTGCCTTGCGCGCCTGGGCCTGGGCTGCTGGCCGTGGCCTCGACTATCTCCAGACCAATCCAGCCGTCGACGCCAAACACGTCGGCATTGAAGGCGTTTCCCGCTACGGCAAAGCGGCCCTGGTCGCCATGGCCTACGATCGACGCTTCGCCATGGTTCTCATCGGCTCCTCTGGCAAAGGAGGAGCCACCCCACTGCGCCGCAACTTCGGTGAAGCCGTCGAAAACCTGACCGGCGCCGGCGAGTATCACTGGATGGCCGGCAACTTCCTGAAGTACGGCGCATCGAAAGCCGCCTTCGGCAGCATGAATCCCGGCGACATTCCCGTGGACTCGAACGAGCTCCTCGCCCTCTGCGCCCCTCGCCTCGCCTTCGTCAGCTACGGCATTCCAGAAAAAGGCGATGCCCAATGGCTCGACCATCGCGGCAGTTGGATGGCGACCGTTGCCGCAAGTCCCGTCTGGACCCTGCTCGGCGCGCCCGGATTGAGCACCGGCAATCTCGATTACCGCACCGCCCCCATGCCGGGCGTCAACGACGGCCTGCTCGGCGGCAAGCTGGCCTGGCGGCAGGATGATGGCGGCCACACCGACGCCCCCAACATGAAATATTTTATCCAGTGGGCCAACAAATTCATCCCCTACCCGGACAAAAACTAGGCCCGGTTTTGATCGGGACCCGATCTCCGAGGATTTTTCGCGCAACGCTTACAATCGCCACATGCACGACGTGGTGGTGTATTCGCGCAAGGGATGTCATCTCTGCGACATGGTGAAGGAGACGCTGGCGGAAATCCAGGGCCAGGCCGACTTCCAGTGGCGCGAGGTGGACATCGATGCCGACCCCCAATTGCAGCGGACGTACACCGACGAGGTCCCCGTGGTTTTCATCGATGGACGCAAGGCATTCAAGTATCGGATGGATGGGCGTCAGTTTCTGCGGGCCCTGGCCGGCAGTTAGGCCGCAGCCCAATTTCATCTGAATCGGGCCCCGTTCTATCAGTCTTCTGAAATCGCTCGATACGTCTAGTGTGAGACCCGCAATCCAAGCGGATCTCAGGTCGTTGGCCGAAGTCGCGACGTCATATATCGGACAACTTCTAAAGCGGATTCACAGTTGGTGCGGTTATTTGTGCGAGGGAGTCATTCTGAACGGAGCGCAGCGGAGTGAAGAATCCAGGCAATATGCGGATTGTAAGCACTGCTATTGGCCTCTGGATTCTTCCCTGCGCGCAGAAGGACTCATCTCGTTTTTTGAATACTGTATCTGTTCATCCTCTCTAAAAGGTGAACCTCGCGCCGAACTGGAACTGACGCGGGGTGTTCACGGTGCTGGTGATGGTGCCAAAGGTCGCCGCCACAGAGGGCTGAGTCAGCACGTTGGTGATGGATGGAACTTGCGGCATCCCAAGCTGCGCCTGATTGGTGAGGTTGTAAGAGGAAACATCCAGGCGCAAAGTTCGGGCTGCGCCCATCGGGATGTACTTATATAGAGAGATATCCAGGTCCCGCGAGCCCATGGTGCGTACGTGATCGAGATAGGCCGGAGCGTTACCGGGTACAAACGGACTGGATGGCAAGGCAAAGCAAGCGTAGTTGAACCAGGTGGTCGCCGTATGCGGAGCGCCCTTGCTGGGATCGCAGGTAAGATTGGGACGCTGATTGAAGTACGATATGGGCGCTCCCACAGTAGGTGATGCGATGGGAATACCGGTGCTCAGGTAGAGGATGCCGTTCGCCGTCCAGCCCCCGAGGAAGACATTCGCCACGCGGTCCGGTTGAATGGCCCTTCCCGGCCCCACGGGCAGATCGTACGAAACCATGCCGGTAAATTGATACTTGACATCCTGCGGGCTGACAGAGTGTTCGTACTGCAGGTCCTTGATGTCCTGGGCTGAGCCATTGTGAAAGCCGACAAAACCCAGCGGAGGATTGCCGTCGTCCGTGATGAGCTTGGCCCAGGTGAAGCTGTTCAGAGTGGTGATGTGGTGGGAGAGCCTTTTTTGCAGCTTGGCCTGCAGTGAGCTGTATTCCGAGTCGCCATCCGGATAGCCATTGAACTTCACGCCGTTGCCGGAGCCGTAGCTGCCGTTGCCGAACTGTGGGAACTGCTGCAGCGATACCCACAAGGGGACCGTCGCCGAACCGTAATTGGAATTGGTGGACGGCTGCGTCGGCCCCCAGGTGTTGGGGACCGTCTGACATGCCGGATTCGAAGGATCGACGCAGAGCGCTGCTCCGTACTTCGCAATGGTTTCCAGGCTGAGCGTGTTGCTGTCGAAACTCGACATGGGGAGGAACAGGCCGCGGCTGCCGACATATCCCAGGTCGAGAACGACCTCGTGCGGAAACTGGTACTCAACGTTGAGGTTGAAGTTGTACGTCGTGGGCGTGCGTTGGCTGTGCAGTACCGTATTCAGGGTCGTGCCCAGGTTATTGGCCAGGCCGGATGGCGCAGCGGTAAAAATCGGAACGACTCCATTGGGGAAGGGATTGCTGAGAGAATAAATGCCCGTGTCGCTGGGCGCTGGGCTGCCCGGCGCCGCTCCCGCGCAGCCTGACGTGCCGTTGTACACCGTGTTCCCATCGTTGTTGTAGCATGTGGCGTTCCAGTTGGTGGTCGAGGAGAAGCCATCGCTGTCCTGCAGCGCGCTCGCCACCATCTCCGTACTGGGGCCGTAATAGATGCCTGCGGCGCCGCGCACGACCAGGCGGGTCACTGGCTGCCAGGCAAACCCCAGGCGCGGGCCAAAATTAGTCAGATTGGTGGCAAAGGGCGAACGGTTGCCGCCGTTCACATAGATCTCGGCGCCTGTGAATGCGACGCTGTCCGCTGTACCGGCAATGGTGGGATTGAAGTACTCCAGACGGTTGTGACGCTCATTGCGTCCGCCGAAAATGTCCCATCGCAGTCCGGCGGTGATGGTCAGGCTCCTCGCGGGACGATAGGTGTCCTGGGCAAAGGCGGCATAATAGGGGCTCGACTCCGCCACGAACAGATCTTTCGTGAAGTTCACGCTTTCGCTTCCCGGCGGGGTGCCCATGCCTACCAGGAAGGAGGCAAAGTCGCTGCCTCCGGTGCCGCTGGCTACAGTCTGGTCGGTAGCGCTGTTGTCGAAATAGTAGGCCCCGGAAGGCGCGGGGGGCTGGCCCACGTTCAGAAAACGTTGCATGTACTCGAAGCCGGTACTGATCTCGTGCTTGCCCTGCACCCTGGTCACGCTGGCGCTGATGTCGCTGTTTTCGCTGGCGTAGATAAAGGTGTTGTAGTTCGCGGTCCCGCCCACGCCGCCCCCTACATCGTTGAAGATCACGTAGGGGAGCGTCTTGTAGTTCTCCTGCGCGGCGAGCGCGGCGGGGAACCCGAGCGTCGTGAGGTTGTCGAATTGGCTCTGCTGCGGATCGCCGCCCTGATTTTCGTAATGGCGCGTGAAGGAGTAACGCAATTGCAGGACGGTGTTCGCGTTAAACGTGTAGTCGTCGGCCAGCAGGATATTGCGGCCGTTGGTAATGTTCTGGGCGTAGAACGGGTCCCATGCGTTGTTGAAGGCGTTTACCAGAGAAGTGAAGAGACGGTCGAAGGAGAACCGTCCGAAAATGTGCTGTTTTTCGCTCTTGTCTAGGTCCATTCGGATGTCGAACTTCTGTGCCGTTGAGGGGTCCACTCCGGGCATGTAGAAGTTGTTCACCGCGCCGTCCGTCGCCTGGTCGCAGGTGGTGGGGTCGGGCGCGTTGCACTTTGGCATCTCTGCCAGGAACTTCACTGCGATGGGGTTGGGATTGGCGATGATGTTGTTTGCGAAGGCCTGGCGTGTCCCGTCAGGGTTGTCCGGGACCATGGGATTGTAGATCGTGAAGTTGTCGGCGGAGAAGTCTCCCGTGCGCTCCGCGCTGGTGGGGACCGTGAAGGTATTCGATCCATCGAAGAGCGCCTGCTGGGTGGCCTCATAATCCGCGAAGAAAAAAAGTTTGTGGTTACGCAGGACGGGGCCGCCGATGGACCCGCCTTCTTGGTACCGGTGGAACGAGGGCGGCGTGTTTGCGGTTCCGTTGGAGATCTCGCTCTGCTTATTGAAGTATTCGTTCGAGGCCAGGACGTCGGGACGGAAGACCCCGAAAACATCGCCGTGGAAATGATCTCCTCCCGAGTTGGTGACCAGGCTGATGACGCCTGCCCCTCCACTCTGATACGACGCCGGCGTGTTCTGGGTCTCGACGCGGACCTCCTGGACCGCGTCCTCGGGGATCACCATGGCGGGCAGGATGGCGGCGGAGTTGTTTTCCGCCACTCCAATCGGGCTGCCGTCCACCATGTAGTAAATCGAACCTACAATTGCGCCGTTGATGGTGTAGGAGGAGATATTGATTCCGGGGCGTCCGCTGCTGATGTTTTCAATGGCGAAGGAACTGGAGGAGTTGGTCGCGCCGTTGGCGGGAGTGACGCCCGGGCTCAACTGCACCAGATCGTTGACATCGCGCGTGAGCAGGGGGACGCGGTCGATCGTCGCCGAAGAGATCAACTGGCCCACAGTGGAGTTGCCTGAATCAATCAGGCTGGCGGAACCCGTGACCGTGACCACTTTGCTGACGCTGCCGACGCGTAGCGTCAGGTTGACCGTCGTGGCCTGGTCCGCAGTTACGGATATATCGTCCTGAACGACGGTGACAAAACCTTTTTCAGTGACGGTGACGCTGTATACGCTTGGGTTCAGCGAGATGAAGGCGTAGTTGCCGGAGGAGTTGGTGGTGGCGTGAAGTGCAACTCCGTTGGCGTTGTTCAGCAGCGTGACTTTCGCTCCTGGAACGATTGCGCCAGTTTGGTCCGTGATGGAGCCGTTGATTGCGCCTCTGCCGGCCTGGCCAAAGCCCGCGATGCCGGAGAAGAGGGACAGAAGTAGAATGCACCGGACGAGACGGGCGCCGAGGACCGAATGTACCCTGTATTTCATTTCATTGACCGCCCTTTTCGGAATACAACTTCAAACGTTTGAATATTAGATAAGGAGTTTAGGAAGAATTGCGCCTCCTGTCAAGAAAAAATTTGTGCGGGCAAAATGTTCAACTGCGCGCCGCAATGGGAGGAGATTTGCCGGGCTGCCGCCGCGTCAAACCATGTTCAAAAGCAGGATTGCACGCTCATGAGACAGATGCAACGCATCCATTATATGACGCCGTCAGCTTCTGCTACCACGAGCGGCCGACGTACACGTCGAACGTCCGCAGGACGCCGTTCAGGTTCGGATTCCAGTGGTCGCTGTAACTGCCGTAATAGAAAACCAGTCCTCCCTCGAATTTGTGCGGGAAAAGATAGTAGCCTTTGCTTTGGCCGAGCCACTGCGGGACCTGCACCGCCGAAACCTGGGTTGCGCCCAGTTGCACGTTGCCCAGTGCCTGCTGGAACAGGACAGGATCGAACGCGCCTTGCTGGATGAGCGCTGCGTTGCCAAGCTGCGCCGCGTCGTTCGGATTCAGGTCGGGCCGGAAGCTGCTGCTCGACGAGTTATAGGTCAGCCTTAGGTCTAGGCCAAGACGCTTTTTCAGCGTATAGGTTGAGTCGCCCCAATACACCTGGCTGAGCTGCTTATAGGGAATGTTCGGCTGATCGACAATATACCCGACGGAGCTATCGTTCTGGAACGCCATGTAACTGGTCAGATTGTTCTGCTGATAAGAATATCCAAGTGCCAGGTTCCAGTCGGGCACAAATCGCATGGTGGCGCTGGCCGCCTCCGTATAGAAGCGGTCACGCCGCTGAAATGCGGGAGGCAGGCCTGCGATGTCCCCGCCGAATCCCGGAGCTACGCTGGGCGTATTAGGAAGCGGAACAGATGAAAAATCGTTCTGTACCGTGATACTGGCGTCGTTGGTGAACGCCAGCCAGTTGCGGGGCGTGTACCAGACATCGGCAAAGGTGCGATTGTCGCTCTGTGGAACGATCAGAAAACCGGGTTGGTGGGTCCCCGTCCATTCGTCTCCCGCCCGCGCGTTCCAAAGGCGGTTGTGGTAGTGCAGCGTCAGTCCCAGGGTATTGCTGAAGGAGGATGGCACCACCCGCAGCAGGTCCGTATTGTCCATGGAATAAATCTGCGGCCACAGGAAGGCGTTGGATCGCGTGATTCCGCTGCGCCGATAGTGCGCTTCCACATCGAAGCCGGCAGGCAATGCATATTCCACCCGCAGGCCCTCCCAATGCCGGTGATACGACACATTGCCGTACATGCTGTAGTACGGGACGAAGTTATTGATCAGGTTCTGCTGATGGTAATCGGCGATCAGTCGCAAGCGCGGCAGCGGAAGCCAATTCAGCGTCTCGTCCGAGTCGAACCAATTTTGCGGGTTCTTCGTGAACGTGTTGCGCAGGCGAGCATAACTCACGTGCCCGTTGAAAGTCAGCCGGTCGGACGGCGTCAGGTTCATGTCCACGCTGTCCGTCGACAACTGGTTTGGAGAGGGAATGTCGAGGTAGTAGTTTCCGGCGGGAAAATCCGTCGGGGCCGGCCCAAACGGAGGTGGATTGACGGTCGAAATCCCTTCGTTCTCCGGAGTGAACGGACCCGTGTAGGTCGCGGTGGGAAATGTAAGCCGGTCATTGAAGCTGCTGAAGTCGTGCTGCCAGGTAAGCCGCAACATGCGTTTCAGATTGACGTCCACTCCGCCGCCAACGTTGCGTGTCGTATAGTTGACCGGCTGAAAGCGGGAGGTGTAGTGACATGTATCGCCGCAGGTTGTATTGACACCATCCACGTAAACGGCCGGAGTTGAGTTTTCATCCAGGTAAGTGATCTGGGTATTGCCCACCCTGGCCTGCATGTCTCCTTTCACAAACAGATGGACGGGCAGTGTCGGCACCTTCACCCGGGCGTACCCGCTGCCCAGTCTCCGGGTCACGCCAAACGTGGCGCCAGAGGGAATAAGGTTGGTAATGGGCAGCAGGTCGGGCGACATGATGCCCGCGTAAAACTGATAGTTGTCCTGCTGCTGTACCAGGCTGCGCAGATCCAGTCCGGACTTCAGCCAGTTTCCGACCGTAAGCTGGGACCGGATGGAGTAGTCGTTGCCGCTCAGAACGCTGCTCTGGGAAACCAGCGTCAGGTGATTCTGGGGCGAGACATACGCGGTGGTCATATTGGCCCCAGCCGATTGCCGCAAGGGGTCATACTCGCCGGCGCGACCTAGAAAACCCGAGCCATCCAGCAGCCGGTACGAGGCCGGAGTCACTGACCACGCCGTCGACGCATCTCCCGGTACCGCTTCCGCGGGTGCGCCGGTATCACTCGCATCGCCGTTTCCACCCAGCATGTTCCCGCCCGGCATCAAATGCCGAAGCGGAGAAGACAGCATCGCCAGCATTCCGCCGACAGCCGCCATTGCGGATGCCGAACCCTGCGACGCAGCCGACGCCAGCGCCGGAGCAAAGATCGCCATCTGCGGGTTCGCGAAGGGTCCAGTGGAAGCGGCGGACGCGGGTTGGACAGGTTCGGAGGGCACCCCTACCGGCCCTTTGTCGATGAATCGGCTTCCGCCGCTGGGTGTCGCGACATCGGTGCCGTGAATCGATCCGTGGCAGTTGGTGCAGCGATCATCTAGAGGCAGACTGGCACCGTTGTGATGGCCCGCATGGCACTGCAGGCACAGGGCGGGCTCGCTGACCGAGAGCAGGTTCGTGTTCGGCGAGCCATGCGCATTGTGGCAATTCATGCAGTTTTCCGTCACTGGAGGATGCTGATACGCAAACGGCCCGCGGTACTGCGCATGGCAGCCGAGACAAAGCTCGTTTACGTTCGCCGTGCGCAGATTATTGCCCGCGTTCCCTCCGTGCGCATCGTGGCAATCGGCACAGGTCATTTTGCCTTCGCGCAACGGGTGGTGATACGGCATGCTCAGTTGCGCGTTCTCGGTCTGATGGCACCGCAGGCAGGCATCGTTGCTCGCCGCCCTGGTCTGGACCACGGCGTCCGTTTCCGGTGAGACGAATTTTGCATTCAATGCCCCGCTCGTTGCCGTGTTGAAGCTGCCGCGGCCCACGTTGGAAGCCGGTACCGCGCTCGCGTGGATCTGGTGGCAGTCGATGCAGCGCACATGGTTTGCCGCGTGGATCCCGTTCGACCAGTGCCGGACCTTGACTTCCTGCGCGTGGCAACTCAGGCAGACGCCATTCGCCTCGGCTTCGGAACTCTTCCCGGGCGAGATGATTTTGGTTGTATCTCCCCCGCCCGCGACGTGAAGGCTGCCCTCGCCATGGCACTCCTCGCAACTGACACCCTGCTGGGCGTGATACGCATGCCGGAAATTCTTGGCCACATCCGCGTGGCAGGTTGCGCACGTGTCGGAACCCACCGGCGTGGCTCCCGGAATCCGCAGATACTTCTCGAAGGAAGCAAGCTGATCGGCGGGCTGCTTCGCCACGGAGGAGGGGGCGCAAACAAAAAACGTCAATCCAAGTACAGCCAGTACCAGAACCAGAGAAGAACGCCGCATCGATTTGCCCTCGCAAAAGATTTCCAGAGGTCGGCTTCAAAAAATCCTGCCTACTCTCTAACGAATTCTGCCGAGGGCAACGGGTGGGAAATCGATTGCACTCAGTGCCATCGACAGCTGCCGGAGAGCGC